>NZ_JBHUPY010000007.1:0-416341 GCF_042688385.1 Herpetosiphon sp. NSE202
CGCGGGGTGGCCGGCTCGGGACGGCTATCCCCTAACACTTAATTACTACCCATTCCCCAACCTGTCCGCCCTTAAACCCGTCCAACGGGAGAGGGGCTTTAACTCCATGGTTCTTCAGCAATTTGTCAGTAAAAACGGATGCTCCCCCTCGCCCGCGTTTTCGTGGGAGAGGGGGCTGGGGGGTGAGGGAATCTCTCAACCAAATTCAGCAGCGATTAACCAGAATAGGTGTGCTATAATCACGGTGTTTAGCCAAATCAAATGAGGCTCCAACCTATGCAATTACTCTACTTAAACCTAAATCAATTAGAAGCCGATCCAACTGGCATTCGCCAAGATCAGGGCGATATTGCCGCGCTCGCAGCGACGATTAGCGAACAAGGTCTGTTACAACCATTGGGCGTAATTGGCATTGGCGGCGATCGCTATCGGGTGGTCTATGGCGGACGACGATTGGCGGCAATTACCTCGTTGGGCTACGAACGGGTGCCCTGCATCAAGCTTGATCTGCAAGAATCCGACCGCCTAACCCAGCAATTGGCCGAAAACGTCGCCCGCTTGGATCTCAATGATTTAGAAAAAGCTGTGGCCTTCAAACGCCTGCGCGATCAACTAAGCGAAGTTGGCGTAAACGGCGACCTCGATGAAGAAGTTGGCAAGCGGGTTGGCTTGGTTGGCCGCTCAGTGCGCCGCTATTTGAGCCTGCTCGATTTGCCCGAAGAAGTGCAAAGCTTGCTACGCAATGGCGATTTGAATGTAACTCAAGCCCAGCATATTCGGCGCTTGCCCAACGAACGCCGCCAAGTTGAGTTAGCCCGTTATGCCGCCGATGAAGGCATGTCGGCAGCCCAAATTAGTGGCTTGGCCGCCTATTTGACCGCCAACCCAGAGCTTTCGGTTGAAGCAGCACTCGATGCCTTGGAAGGTGGTTTGGAGCTGCGCACCGAACGGATTGGCGAAGTTGAGCAAAGCGGCGGGCGCTTGAGCCGTGGCTCAACCGAAAGCGTTGGCCTCGACGACAACGATTCAGATATTTGGGATGATGAGGACGATCGCATTCAACAAGAGCACGATCAATTTTTCGCCGTGGTTGAAGAAGCAGAAGCCAAGAAAAATAAATCGCGCGTGTTCCGTATTCGCTCGCTCGACCAGATGGTCGATGAAACCGACCGCATTTCGCGCGCAGTTCACGAGGGCGATTTCAGCAAGTGGCTCGAAAGCGATGAAAACGCGCCCTTCAAAGTGCGGCTGGTGCTCAAACAGATCGAAACTCTGAGCAAAGCCCTGCGCAACACTCTGCAAAACCAAGGCTGGACAGACGAAGAGTAAGCCGAAGGATGAAGTATGAGGGATGAAGGATGAAGAGCGAGGATTTAGGGATCAGGATTCAGGAGCCAGGTTTAACGCAGAGGCGCAGAACGTTGAGAAGGATGAAGAGCGAGGAGTAGTCGCTAGGTGTAATGGTTTATTGCCTTAACAACGGTTTTCCCCCTCACCCCTAACCTGCTCGCAGGCGAGGGGGAACCACAAGACCATTGCTCCCCTCGCCCGCGTTCAGTGGGAGAGGGGCTGGGGGTGAGGGCATGCCAGCAGAGGCGCAGAGAACCGAAGGATGAGGGATGAATTATGAAGGCTATCGGGCAGCAGAAACTGAATCCAAAAAATCTGTGCTCATCTGTGGCCAAAAACTTAACCTTCGCGATCTTTGCGGTTCCCATCCTTCGTGCTCTTCGCAGTTGCTGACCCCTAGAACCTGACAACTGACCCCTTACTCATAACAAAGGCGGCTACAAGTTTGCTTGCAACCGCCTTTGACGATTAAGGATTATGGCTGATCAAGCCAACGCTACTCAAACGCTTCCCAGTGTTCTGGCGACCGCCACAAGCTCGAAAGAATCAGCTCGCGAATCGAGAGAAATTCTTTGGGCATGCGGTCGTAAAGTTTGATGAACAATTCTTCGTGCGAAAGAATTTCCTTATTCCAATCGTCGCGATCAACCGACATTAGCTCATGGAATTGTTCTTCGCTAAAGTTGAGGCCACTCCAATCCAAATCTTGGTAGCGTGGCATCCAGCCAATTGGGCTTTCGATCGCGACTGCATGGCCGTGAGCGCGCTCGACCACCCACTTGAGCACCCGCATATTTTCACCAAAGCCTGGCCACAGGAACTTGCCATTTTTATCCTTGCGGAACCAGTTGACACTGAAGATCCGTGGTGGATTGGGAATTGTGCGGCCAAACTGCAACCAGTGGTTGAAGTAATCGGCCATATGGTAGCCCACAAATGGAAGCATTGCCATGGGGTCGCGGCGCACTTCGCCAACTGCCGACATTGCTGCTGCTGTGGTTTCCGAACCCATCGTTGCTGCTTGATACACCCCATACGTCCAGTTGAACGCTTGGTAAACCAATGGCATCAAGGTGCTACGGCGGCCACCAAAGATAAAGGCTTCAATCGGCACACCTTGGGGATCTTCCCAAGCTGGGTCGATACTTGGGCACTGGCTGGCTGGAGCCGTAAAGCGCGCATTAGCGTGAGCTGCTTTGCGGCCACAATCTGGTGTCCATTCTTGGCCCGTCCAGTCGATAGCCTTGGCAGGTGGAGTTTTGGTCATGCCTTCCCACCAAATATCGCCATCTGGCGTGAGCGCTACGTTGGTAAAGATCGTATTTTTGCTCAAGGCCGCCATCGCATTTGGATTCGTTTCCTCGGATGTGCCAGGTGCTACGCCAAAATAGCCACTTTCTGGATTGATTGCATACAGTTTGCCATCTTTGCCAGGCTTGATCCAAGCAATGTCATCGCCAACCGTGGTCACTTTCCAGCCATCCATTGCGGTTGGCGGAATCAACATTGCAAAGTTGGTTTTGCCACAAGCGCTTGGGAAGGCCGCAGCCACATAGGTTTTTTCACCAACAGGCGATTCGACACCCAGCACCAACATATGTTCGGCCAACCAACCTTCATCGCGAGCCATGTTCGAGGCAATCCGCAGCGCGAAGCATTTCTTGCCAAGCAAAGCATTGCCGCCATAGCCACTACCATACGACCAAATCGAGCGTTCTTCAGGGAAGTGCACGATATATTTTTCTTTTTCGTTACACGGCCACGAAACATCAGCTTGGCCTGGTTCGAGTGGCGCACCAACCGAGTGCAAACAAGGAATAAAGTGGCCATTATCGCCCAGCACAGCATAGACATCGCTGCTCATGCGGGTCATAATTTTCATATTGACCACAACATAGGGCGAGTCAGTCAATTCGACCCCAATGTGAGCGATTGGCGATCCAAGTGGTCCCATGCTGAATGGCACGACATACATGGTGCGCCCACGCATTGAGCCATCAAACAAACCGGTCAGTTTTTCCTTCATCTCCTTGGGCTGCATCCAATTATTGGTTGGGCCGGCATCGCCTTTGCTCAAACTACAAATATAGGTGCGATCTTCGACCCGAGCCACGTCGGAAGGATTAGAGCGAGCCAAAAAGCTATTGGGGCGTTTTTCGGGATTCAATGGAATAAACGTTCCAGACTCAACCAAGCGCCCACACATCAAAGCATATTCTTCGTCAGAACCATCACACCAATACACATCGTCGGGCTTGCACAAGGCAACCATTTCTGCGACCCAACGTTTGAGTTCTTCATTGCGTACATAGGCTGGTGCGTTCATAATACTGATTCCTCCAATGCTTCGCGATGTCGGGTTATTTGTAGCCCCTGCACGCCATCGCGAACCTGTCTATAGAATACCAGCCAGCCCTGAAACTTAAGGAAAAACTTCACAACCTAAGACAGAGGGATGACAACAAACGATAAAATTATGAAGGATGAGGGATGAAGGATGAACAATCTACGAAGCACGCGAAGATCGCGAAGCACGAATTTTTAGCCACAGATTCCCACAGATTTCCCTAATTATGCTTCCCATAGCTCATAGCCTACAGCCGATAGCCTCATCCCTCTGCGCCTCTGCGTTAAAAATCTGATCCACGAAGGACACCAAGGCCACGAAGGGTTGAAACCGCGAAGGACGCGAAGATCGCGAAGCACGAATTTTTAGCCACAGATTGCCACAGATTAACCAACATTGAGGCTCTAGGCTATGGGTTATAGGTTTTTGCCTTCTGCCTTTTGATTTTTGATTTTAGCTCTGTTCTTCATCCCTCATCCCTCATACTTCATCCTTAAATTAGGGCGTTGCGGTTGGCGTTAAGCTCGGAAGCACGGTTCCGAGTGGGTCAAGCCACTGGCGCGTTTCGAGGTTGAACAGGAGATGGGTCGTATTGGTATACACATCCACGATTGGATAATTAACTGTATGGATTTTGATTGATCCTATGCGTTGGGGAGTGTCATAGGCTGCAAGCCCATCGTTGTAAACGAGAATTCTACCCTGTTGTGGATCAATATTCTGTGTGCCAGCCTGAACAGCGACATTTCTACGTTCGCTAATCCAACAATTGCTAGGTATAAAATTACGCCACAGCTCACAAGAATTAGATAGTTCATCTGGGTAGATAGTTGGTGTTGGAGGAAACGTGACGATTGGACGCGGTGTTGGTGATAAGGAAAGCTCGGTTGCGATACTAATAGCCACCTGGGTATCAAACACAAATTTTTTCGCCAAGGTCGGGCTGGGGACAAGAGCAGTAGCGGTATGGACGACAGCTATCTGGCCACTTTGACTTGCTGGTTGCACTGCTGGCTGGTTGTTGGTTCGGCCACAGGCGGCGAGGATGAGCAACAATCCAACACTCAGGTTGATCGTTCGCTGAAGGCTACGCATCAAAAGCTCCACACACTCTCTGAAAAAGGCTTTGCTCGCCATCATTGCATAGGTGAATGCATTGTCTCAATGATAAGCAACTGAAAGTTGTCTGAGGTTATCGATGTTGATCCACGAAGAGCACAAAGCTTGGGCTATTGGCTATTGGCTATTGGCTATCGAAACAATTGTTGCCATTTCAAAAAATCTCCGATAGCCCAGAGCCATCAGCCATACTTGCTCTGCGCCTCTGCGTTAATTCATTGATCCATAGGATACGAAGGGTTGAAACCGCGAAGAGCGCGAAGGACGCGAAGCACGATTGTTTAGCCACGAATTCCACGAATTACACGAAGCTTTTTTCGCCACAGATTCCACAGATTATTATTCCCATAGCCAAGAGCCACATCCCCACGCGCTTTATGCTCTATGCTCTATGTTCTATGTTCTTCATCCTTCTATTTCGGTGCTATCATAGCAAACGGCTTTGTTTCAGAGGATTTGCCGTGAGTTCAACGATTTTTTCCAATGTGATAACGGTTTTGCACGAGCCTCAGCGCGAGGTCAATATTGGCTCGACAGTGCGGGCCTTGCTCAACACTGGCTTTCAACGCTTGCGCTTAGTTCAGCCAGTTTCCTACTCAATCGAACGGCTCGATGACATGGCGCATCGCAGCAGCCCGTTGGTCGAGCAAATCGAAACTTTTGCCAGCCTTGGCGAGGCCTTAGCCACTATTCCGTATGTGGTGGGCTTTAGTGGCCGCGCTCGTGGCGAACGACGCGCCGTCAGTTTGCCCGAATTCGCCCCAACTTTAGCCGCATTGGCGGCGAGCGCACCGCTAGCCTTGGTGTTTGGCCGTGAAGATCGCGGGCTAGATAACGCAGCGCTTGAGCAATGCAGCCAATTAATCAGCATTCCGGTCGATCCTAGCTATCCATCGTTGAACTTGGCCGATGCTGTGCTGTTGGCGTTGTACACGTTGCGCGGCTTGGCAACCTCAGCCGAAGCCTTGCCCAAGGTTGAATTAGCCGACCAAGCAGCCCACGATCGCTTGCTCAATTTGCTTGATCAATTGTTGAGCCAGCTGAAATTCTCGCGGACTGCTGGCCAACAAGCGAGTGCCGTGCGCACGGTGCGCGATTTGCTAGCTCGCGCAACCCCAAGCCCCAGCGAAATAGCCCTCGTTACCGCGATGTGCCGCAAAATGCTAGCAGCCTTGCAAAATAATGAATGATTGCTAGGTTCCCTCACCCCAACCCCTCTCCCACTGAACGCGGGCGAGGGGCTTTTCATTCTGTTGTAATCTGGTGTTTTCTTGCAAAAAGCCGACAATTGCTCTACACTCATTCGGCACGACGACTGCAATGAGGCACGCTGGTTATGATCGATACAGACGCTCCAAATGCGGCAATTCTCGCGATTTTGCAAAATGATAATGCTGTGGCTCAAGCCCAGGAGCTGCGAGCGTTTGGCGCAACGTGGCAAAGCCAAAACGCTGATCCTCAAATGTTGACCAAACTTGGCATCGATGCCGCTACCCAAGCTCGGCTTGATCCCAGTGCGGTGGTAACTGATTTGCTGCTTGGCTATGCTGCCGCCCGCGAGGAACAGCGCACCCGCCATTGGCAAAACCACTTGATGCGCCGCGTGCAACAGCTCGATGGCTTGCATCGAATTATTAGCGCCGCCAACTCAACCCTTGATATTGATGCCTCGCTGCAAACTGTGGTCGATACGGTTAGCGATGTGATGCGGGTCGATGTTTGTTCGATTTATCTTTTCGATCAGCATCGGCGCATGCTGCGTTTGGTCGCAACTCGTGGGCTGAATCCCAAGGCGATTGGCACGGTTGAGGTTGAAATTGGGGTCGGCGTAACTGGTTGGGCTGGCGAATTAGGCAAGCCGGTGGCGATTTTCGATGTGCGCAACGAGCCGCGCTACCAGCTTGAACCGCTGCTCGAAGAATGGCATTTCCGCTCGCTGCTAGCAGTTCCCGTGATTTTATTTGCCAGCGAGCGCCACCATATCGAAACCCTGCAAGGCGTGATCACAGTGCAGAATCGCGATCCGCATGAGTTTTCGCAAGAGCAAACCTCATATCTCGAAGTGGTGGCGGGTGAAATTGCACTCTCAATTGCCAATGCGCAAATGTATCAACAAACTGATGCCCGTTTGCACCAAAAAATTCGTGAATTAACCACCTTGCAGCGCGTAACGGCGGCCTTGGCTTCAACCTTGGATGTTGATAATCTGCTGCATTTGATTGTTGAGCAAGCTGTTAAAATCGCTGATGTTGATCGCACCGATATTTTCCAAGTGCGACCAAATAATAAAGTTAAAATGTTGGCTTCGTATGGCCCTGGCCGCACTTCCGGCGTAGAAGATATGATTGTGCAAGTAATTCGTGAGCATCGGGCGATTGCCGTGCCCAATGCCTACACCGACGAGCGTTGGTCGGGCGTGCAGGCAATTGCCTATCGCGAGGGCTTTCACTCGTTGTTTGCGCTGCCGATGCGCACTGGCAATCGAATTATTGGGGCCTTGTGTTTTTATAGTTATGCGCCGCGTCACATCGAATACGAACAAGTTCAATTGCTCACCACGTTTGCCGATGAAGGCGCAATTGCAATCGAAAATGCCCGCTTGTATGAAGAAACTCAGCGCAATCTGACGATCAAATCGACCTTGCTGCAAGAGATTCATCATCGCGTGCGCAACAATTTGCAAACGATCTCGGCCTTGTTGCAAATGCAAGCCCGCCGTTTGAACACCGAAACTGAGGGTCGGCAGGCGCTTGATGATAGTGTGCGCCGCATCCATGCGATTGCTGCTGTGCATAATTTGCTCAGCCACGATGGCGAAGGCCAAACCACCGTCCAAGATATTGCCAAGCAAATTGCCGAAAATATTCAGATGAGCTTGCCAACCGAAACTCCAGTCGAATTTTTGATCACTGGCGATTCGGTGTTGGTCAATGCGCGGGCAGCAACGGTGTTGGCGATTGTCATCAATGAATTAGTGCATAATGCGCTTGATCACGGCCTGAGCGCCGAAGGCGGCATCATCGGCATCGATGGCTGGCTCGAAGCTGAACACGCGTGGGTGCAAGTCCGTGACGATGGCCCGACCAGACCAGAGCCAGTTAAACGCCGCGTCAGCACTGGGCTGGGGCTTGGCATTATCGAAACCTTGGTCAACACCGACCTTGGTGGCAGCTTTGAATTCAAACGCGAAGCCGAATGGACTCGCGCACTGATTAAATTTAGCCCTGATGAATTAGATGATTGAGCCAGCATGACCCAACTATCGCTCATTTGCACCGTCAAAAACGAAGCCGATACTATTGCCGCTTTGCTTGATTCGATGTTGGCCCAAAGCCGCCAGCCCGATGAAATTGTGGTCAACGATTGTGGCTCGACCGATGCCACTGCGGCAATTGTGCAAAGCTATATCGATCGCGGCGCAGCAATTCGGCTCGTCCATGGCGGGTTTAATATCTCTTCTGGCCGTAATAATGCGATTATGCATGCCCAAGGCCACTTGATTGCCTCCACCGATGCGGGCTTAGCGCTCGATCGCGAATGGCTCGAACGGATTGTCGCGCCGCTCGAAGCAGATCAAGCAGATTTAGTGGCGGGCTTTTATCAAGCAGCGCCGCGCAGCGACCTCGAAACCGCAATTGGCGCAACCAACTATCCACTAGCCGCAGAAGTTGATCCCAGTCGATTTTTGGCGGCTGGTCAATCGGTGGCGTTTCGCAAAGTTGTGTGGGAAACAGTTGGCGGCTATCCTGAATGGCTCGACCACTGCGAAGATTTAGTGTTTGATCAAGCGGCTACTGCGGCGGGGTTTCGCAGCACAACGGTGCTTGATGCAGTTGTACATTTTCAGCCGCGCTCAAGTTTTCGCGCCCTCTTTCGCCAATATTTCTTCTATGCCCGCGGCGATGGCGTTGCTAACCTCTGGCCATTGCGCCAGGCAATTCGTTATGCAACCTATTTTGGTTTGTTGCTGTTGCTCCGTAACCTATTACAACGCCCATGGCTTGGCGTTTTATTGGGCCTCGGCCTTGCTGGCTACACCCGCAAACCCTATCGCCGCTTGTGGCGAGCAACCAAAGGCTGGGCATTCGCCCGTCGGCTCAAAACCCTCAGTTTACCGCCAATGATTCGCGTGGTTGGCGATGTCGCCAAAATGGTTGGCTATCCTGTTGGGTGGCTGGTGCGGCTGCGTAAATTCAAATAATCGGGGTTGTAATCTTCCCTCACCCCAACCCGCTCCTGTGACGTGGACAAGGGGCTTTAATCTGGTGGTTCTCTCCCAATTCCATGGTAAAAACGGATGCTCCCTCTCGCCCGCGTTTTCGTGGGAGAGGGAACGTTTCCAATCACTAAAACCCAACAAATGGCTGATTGACAAGCCCTAAGTACCTTTGATAGCATCGGATTCTCTGGATTCTAGAAGATATAGGAGTGATGTGATGCGTTATCGTCGAGGGTTGGCTTGGTTATTGTTGGGTTTGGTGGGCTGTAGTAGCGCCACTAGCCCGACCAGCCAACCACAACCAAGCGCCAATGTGATTGTCGCCGAGCCAAGCGCAATTCCTGCCGCAACCAGTGCCCCAACGGTTGCCGCCACCCTGCAACCAAGCCCAACCGTGAGCAGCCAATTATTGCCTCAGCCGTTGTATGCGCTCTCGTCGCAACCAAATGGCGTGCAGATTGTGCGCCTCGAAACCGATGGCAAAACACTTACGCCAATTACCAGCGAGCAAAATGGGGTCTTCGATTATCAGATCAGCAACCTCGGCCAAATTGCCTACATCGCCAACAACGATTTAATTTTGGTCGATGCGCTGGGCCAAAATCGCGAGATATTGGTCGATGGACCAACCATCGACCCCCAAGCAGATACCAATGTCTTTCATCGTGATCAGCTCAATACGCCGCGCTGGTCGCCCGATGGCAGTTCGATTGCCTTTAGTTGGGGCGGTTTGCAAGTGCTCAATCTGATTGATCGTAAGCAAACTATGCTTCAACCGCACACCAGCAACACAGATGCAGCCTTGGCCGATATTTATGATTATTCGGTGTTGTATGGGCCAAATAGTTGGTCGCCTGATGGCAGCAAAATTTTGGCTGCGGCAGGGTTTGTGCCCGAGGGTGGCAATTTAGTTTTGTTTGATTTGGCTACATCTGCGCCCCTAACGATTACCATCAATGGCAATTATCCATGTTGTCATGTGAGCTGGGAGCCAGATGGCAGCGCAATCAACGTCACGAACGAGGTTTTTGGCATGTTCCCAACTGGTTGGTGGCATATCAACCCCAGCACAGGCGAGGCCAAAGCCATGATCGATGGCGATAATGTTGCACCATTCCAGCCAGTTTCGAGCGTCTTTATGCAACCCGATGACAGTCATTTGGCCTTTGTTGGCACGGTCGATAGCAATGATCCGATGGAAATTTCGGCTCCACTAACCCTCAGCCGAATTGGCTTGGATGGGAGCATCACGCCATTGCGCCAAGATAGCCAAACCGTTGGCAGCGTCTTATGGTCGCCTGATGGCAGCGGCGCAGTCATCATCCCATCAATCATGGCTGAAACGCAATTGCAATGGGTTCCCAGCAATGGCAGCGCGATCGCCGATTTGGCACTAAGCGGGGCTAATATGCAATGGGCGATTGCGCTCGATCAATAGTTAAATTCCCTCACCCCAACCCCTCGCCCGCGTTCAGTGGGAGCGGGGGCTGCTTACAAGGGTAGGTAATAAGATCCCCTCACCCCAACCCCTCTCCCGTGGCGCGGGCGAGGGGCTTTAACGCGCTGGTTCTCCCGCAATTCCTTGGCGAAACATGGTTGGCTCCCCCTCGCCCGCGTTCAGTGGGAGAGGGGGCTGGGGGGTGAGGGAACAACCCTAATCATCCTCACGTCGCTCGTTTGGATTTGGCTCATCGAGTGGGAGGGGCGCAACCTGCAAGCCATCGCGATCGACATATAGCGGTGGCGTTGGCATCACCCCATTTTCAAAGGCTGGGTTTGGTGCAACCGGCGGCACAACTGTAGCGTCGGATGCTTGATCGCCAACATAGGTACGCTCAAATTCATCAGCATCTTTAAATAATTGGTCGCTCATACAAACTCCTAACACAAATATCATCGCCCTACGCCCTAGGCTATAGCAGAAAATGCACCACGCCAGCATTTTTCGGCTATACTACCAAGTACCTATGATTGAGCTTCGCCAAAGGAGGCTCCAAATGTACCGGCAACGGAATTCTGGCTGTATAAGTAGTTTGTTTTTTCTGCTCATCGGAGCACTTGGAATTATGGTTGTGCTTTCGATAACTGGCCTTTTTGACCCAATTGGCGTGTGGTTTAACAAGCCACAAACCGTCAACAATGCCCAAGGCCCAGCGATTGTGCAGCAATTACGTGCTCGTAACGAGTGGATCACCTTTTCATATCAGGCCGATCAAGTGATTGAGGCCCGTAACGAAGGCAACTTCTTCCAAGAGTTGCTGTATGGCGACCGGATTTTGCTGCAAGCACGCGGCGAGGTCGGGCTTGGCATTGATATGAGCGAATTGCGCGATGATCAAATTGAGATCGACGGCAAATCGATTAAAATTACCTTGCCACCAACTCGGATCATCTACTCGCGCTTAGATAATGAAGCAACGCGAGTCTATGACCGCGAACGTGGTTGGCTCAGTCGGGGTGATGTCAATTTAGAAAGTAATGCTCGCAGTTTCGCTGAACAATCAATTATTCAGAGTGCTTGTGAAAACGGCGTGCTTGATCGCGCTGCAATCGAGGCCCAAAAAAATGTCAGCGATTTATTGTATTCGCTCGACTATACCAATGTGACAGTGAATGTGAGCAAAGTTGGCGATTGTGCTGGCAGCGCCAATCAACCGGCTCCCCAACAGCCCAATGCGCTTGAGCCAACCGCGCCAGCCAGTGTCCCGACCAATAGCACCGCCCAACCAAGCGTTGCGCCCCAACCAAACCTTGCGCCAACGCCAACCAGCAGCGGCGGTAGTCTTTCCGGAACTGCGGTTCCAATTAACCCTTAAAGTGATTAACACTAGAATTTGATGGAGCTATGTTAGAACTTACTTTTGATGCTGATGCACGGGCTTTATATGCCTACTTTACCGATATTAACGAAGGCGATGACGCGAGCCAGCTGGAAATTCCAGGGGTCTTTTTATTAGATGCCGCTGGGCAGATCGTTGGCGTGCAGTTGCAATTGGCTTCAGCACCGAAAAAAAGCTTTTTGCAATATGCCCAAGGCTTCGAAGAGCTACACTACAACGAAGAGAATCGCCAATTAACCCTGAGCTTCGGCCAGCACGAAGTCGTCACCAGCGAGGAACTGCCCTACGAGGCGATTGTTGATCTCGATCGCAAAGGCCGCGCCTTGGGCATCGAAATCCAGGCGATGATTGAGTTTGGCATCAACGATCGGCTTGAAGCGCTGAACCCATGGTTGGTTGCTTTCGACGAAGATGGCGACGCTGAGTTCGACGACGACGATGAATCTGACGACGAGCAACCAGAAGTCAAGGCTGCGCCACAGGCCGCTGCCGAGGTTGACGACGAGGACGAAGATGGGCCGGTTGTGCATCAACTGCCAGTCAAACTCAACCCAAATTTACCCAAGCCCTTGCTGCCAACCGATCATGAAGTCCACAGTGGGTTCGTGGCCTTGGTCGGCAAGCCCAACGTCGGCAAATCGACCTTGTTGAATGCCTATCTTGGCCAAAAAGTCTCGATTGTTTCGCCGAAACCGCAAACAACGCGCGTGCCAGTGCGTGGCATTCTCAACGGCCCCGATGCCCAGATTATTTTCGTCGACACGCCAGGGATTCACAAACCACGGCATAAGCTTGGCAATTTTATGGTCGATGTGGCCAAAAAGGCAGTGCCAAACGCCGATGTGATCTGCTTTATGGTCGATATTACTGTGCCACCCAACCGCATGGATCGCGAAATTGCCCAAATGGTTTTGCTTTCGCGCAAGCCCCATATTTTGGTGCTCAACAAAGTCGATGCCACTGACGAGGCCGATAAGCATTTGCAAGAATATCGCGACCTTGCGCCATGGGAAATGGAAGTTGCCGTTTCGGCCCGCGATAAGCTTGGCATGGAAACCTTGCTCGAAGAAATCGTCAAGCGCTTGCCCGTTGGCCATCGCCTCTACCCAGAAGATCAACTTTCCGATGTTTCCGAGCGCACCTTGGTCGCCGAGATGATTCGCGAAAAGGTTATGCTCAACACCGAGGAAGAAATTCCGCACTCGGTCGCGGTCGAAGTTGAAGAATGGGAAGATCGCGGCAAGGTGATTTACATTCGTGCCAACATTTCAGTCGAAAAAGATTCGCAAAAAGGCATCATCATTGGGGCCGGTGGCTCGATGCTACGCAAAATTGGCGCAACTTCACGCTTTGAAATCGAGCGCTCAATTGGTCGCCAAATCTATCTCGATCTGTGGATCAAGGTACGTGAAAATTGGCGACAAAAGCCCAATGAGCTGCGATGGCTCGGCTATGACGTAAAGTACTATAGGGATTAACCCCAATAGGCTAACCCTTTATGGACAAATGGCAGGGGATACGCATCCCCTGCCTTAGTGATTTTATGCCATACTACAGTGTGTGGTATTTTTTTGTAATCCATGAGGCGGCCTATGCACGATGTTGAGCGAATCCGTCAGAAAATTATCAACCTCCAAGCCCGCCGCGCCCAAGAGAATGACCAAGATCTGATCGAAGCCCTCGATCAAATGATTGGCCAACATCAACAGCAACTCAGCCAGCTCGCCCAACAAGCCGCCGTCGTTGCCGAAACGCCAGCCCCTGCTGCAACTCAAGGCCAAATCTATGGTTCCAGCGTTATGACCAACCTTGGTCATGTTTGGATAAATCAGGTTTTTAATGCACCGCTGAGCACTGGCGAACGCACCGATCAATTAATTTTGCACTATTTGGCCCATATTCAGGGCAACGCCGATCGCTTGGTGCTGGGAACCGATGTGCAGGATAGCGATCAGGAGCGCATGTCGTTGCAGCGAGTTTTTACCATGCTGCAAGCTGATTTTTATGGGCCTATTGCTGGCGATGCCTTGTTGCAATCGTTGCTCTTGGGCAGCCCGCAGCCGCGTCCGCAACTGCAAGATTCAATTCTCAAGGCGCTGAACCAAATTCAACACCAAAAAGCTGTGATTTTGGGCGTGCCAGGCGGCGGCAAAACCACCGTGGTTTCGTATTTAGCCTCTGCCCAAGCGGCAGCCTTGCTCGATCCAGCCAAAGCTGAGTTTTTGCATAGCCAAGGTTGGATGCATACCAAACTTGTGCCAGTGCGCGTGCGGCTCAAACATGTGCAACCGCCAGCCAACCCAGAGCAACAAACCGCCGACGCATTTTGGGAAGTTGTGACCGAGCTGCAATTGGCTGGACGCTTCGGCCAGCGTTCGATCAACAGCGATGTTGGTTTTCAGCGCGTCGAGATCGAGCGCCAACAACGCCTGCAAGATGCAATTGAAGAATTGTTGATCAACGGCAATGGCTTGCTGCTGCTCGATGGCCTTGATGAAGTGCAGCCCGAACATCTGGCCGCAGTCAAGCGCTGCATCGAACATGCTCAGCGTATGTTTCACAAAAGCAGGATTATCGTTACCTGTCGGGTTTTTGATTATGAACACCCGCTGCCGCCGCCGTTTCCCTCGCGCCAGCTCTACGATTGGCCAACAATTCAATTGATGCCGTTTGATCTGACGGCGCAGCACGTCTATATCACCAATTACTATAGCGAATTGGGCCGCTTGCATGCCTCGCACGCCGATATTGTGAGCATTCGCAAAAAACACGCCAAACTGCACGCCGAATTGATGAAATCGGGGATGTTACATGAACTGACCCGCACGCCCTTGTTGCTGGCGTTGACCGTCCATGTCAATATGGTGCATACCGATTTACCGGAGAGCGAAGGCAAATTATTGCACATTTGTATCGACGAATTGCTCAAACGCCGCGCGCCCGAAGCAATTGCCGTTTCGCTCGAAGATCTGTACGATTTGGTGGCCTTGTTGGGCTATTATGCCCATAGCCAAGAGGAAATTCAGGGCAAAGCCTTGCTCAGCTTGCAGCAAATTAACACCGTCGTGCAGCGCTATTACAGCGATCGCTACCCGCATCCTAATCAAATTCATATGCTCTCGCAGGCAGTGGGCAATGCAACCTTGCGGCTGATCAATAGCAATGGCTTGTTGCAAGAAGCCAGTAACAATCAACAAGATAATCCGCATTATGATTTTGCCCATCGCTTGTTTCAGCAATTTTTGGCTGGCATGTATTTGCTCAATCAAGAGCGCCACGATGAATGTATCGAACGCTCTGGCAGTGAGCATTGGCGGGTTTGCCTGCATTACATGGCCAATTTTGCGCCCTACATTCAAAAGCAAAGCTTTATTTTTGGGGTCATTCAAGATTTGCTTGGTGGCATGCCCGACGAACAGGTGCAAGGCTCGCATTTGCTCTTGGCGATTGGCAAGCCCAAAGTTGCCAGCGCAGGGCGACGCAATCTCTGGCAACAAGCGATTAATCATCTCAAAAATATTGGCGGCCTGAGCGGCAGCAGTCGCGGTGTGCGGCGTTGGGCACCACCACGAATTGCCTTCCCAACCCGTATGCGTGCGGCCATGGTGTTGGGCGCAATTGGCGATACGCGCTTTATCGGCGAAGATGGAGCCTTGATTGCGCTCACCGAGCGGGTTGTCTGCATTAATCCAGGCAGCGTGGAGATTGATGATCCGCATGCGCGGCCCCAAACTTACAGCGTTGAGCGTTTTTGGATGAGCCGCTATTTGCTGACCAACCTTGAATATAGCCAATTTATCGCGGCCCGTGGCTACTTGGATGATCAATGGTGGCAACACGATGATGCCCGCCACTGGCGACGCGGCGACCCTTCGTGGTTGCATGGGTTGCCGCCATGGGCCGCGCCACGGCGCTTGCCCGATTTATGGCATAACGAACGCTTTAATAACCCAACTCAGCCAATCGTCGGCATCAATTGGTATGAAGCCAATGCCTTTTGTGCTTGGCTGACCCAACAACTGCGGCCCCAACTCGATGCGCTTGGCCAAAATTTAGTGGTACGCTTGCCAAGCGAGGCCGAATGGCAACTAGCGGCCAGCCAACAGAGCAACCGTGAATATCCATGGGGCGATGAATGGCGCAACGATCATGCCAACACCAGCGAAAGCGATCTTGAGCAACCAACGCCGGTTGGCATGTTTCCCTATGGCACGTGGAGCGATGGCCCAATGGATTTAGCGGGCAATGTGTGCGAATGGACAAATAGCGTTAATCGCGACCCTGAGCTTGACCCGCAAATAACCCGCAATCGGCGCTTGCAACATCGCGATTTGGTAGTGGCGGTGCGTGGTGGCTCGTGGTTTCATAATCGCTATTTTGCCCGTTGCCGTTCGCGGCTGCATCATCGCCCATTTAGCCATGGCCCCAACATTGGCGTGCGCTTAATTATTGGCCACGCAGAATAAGGAGCTTTATGATGCAACTTTCGATGTTAGAGCAAATGAGCACCCAAAGCTTATACGATTTACGCGAACAGCACCGCAAAAATTTGAATATTTTGGCGCAGCAGGCAGGCCAATGGGGTGCTGGCAGCGTACCGCCCGAAACCCAAGCCCAAATTAGCCAAACCCAAGCCATGCTCGAACAAATTAATTTGGTACTTGGGCAGCGCGGGCATAGCAACCAAAGCGATCCAGCCCGTGGAGCCTCGTTGCAGGCTGTGCTTGAACATTATCGCCAGCAAGCGCCAGTCCAGAATACGGGCACGGTCAATCTCAATAACAGCTCTGTTTACGGCGTGGTAACGGGAGTCAATACGGGCACGATTACGGTCAATCAACACACAGGCCAAACAGCTTCAAGCCTGCAACAAGCAGCTCAGCTGATCCAACATTTGTTGCCCATGGCCCGCAGCCAACGCAGCCCGTTTCGCCATGCCCTGAGCGATGCAGAATTAACTATCGGTGATGCGCTGAGTGCGCAGCGTAATGGCAATGATCCCCAGCCATTGATTCAGCAGGCTCGCGCTGATTTACAAGCGTTTGGCGACTATCCAGAGATTCAGCAAGTATTGGGGTTGTTGCGGTAGTAGTTGGGGATCGGGGGCTGGGGGTTGGGGGCTGAGGCTGGGGATCGGGGATTAGGGATCAGGAGTTTAACGCAGAGGCGCAGAGCCACGAAAGTATGAAGGATGAGGGATGAAGGATGAAATCAAAAGGCAGAAGGCAAAAGCTTTTTTAACCACGAAGAGCACGAAGACATAGGGTTATGGGCTGTTGCCTGTTGGCTATCGGAACATGATTCGGGCAATTCGTGACATTCGTGGCTAAAAATGTTCATGGCTTTTGGCTATGTGTACTTGTGCATTGGCTTGGCAACCGTGTTCCCTCACCCCCCAGCCCCTCTCCCACTGAACGCGGGCGAGGGGAGCGCTTGTGTTTTCGACTAAGAACAATAGGATTAGATGGAAACCAATTATTACCCCACTGGACGCGGGCGAGGGGGAGCACGCATTTGTACCACGCCGTGCGGCAGAACCACGGCATTAAAGCCCCTCGCCCGCCACGTGGGAGAGGGGTTGGGGTGAGGGGATCTTCACAACCTATCCTTGTAAGGATCGGGGGTCAGGGGCTAGGAATCGGATACGGGTGTAATTCCCAACATCTTTGACAGCCCACTCATGCTTCCGATAGCCAAAAGCCTATAGCCTTGTCCTTCGCGATACCCGATCCCCAACAACCGATCCCCAATTACTACTGACCCCGATCTTCGAAGATGGCGGTGCGCACACCAGCCCAGCGTTCGCGGATCATGCCTGCGAGGGTGCGCAAACCCCAGTGTTCAGCGCGTTTGATGCCGGTGCTAAATGCAGCGATATTATTGGCGCGGCAGCTTGCTTGGGACGATTCACGCAAAATTGGCGTGAGGAAGGCTTGAGCGCCGCGATTGGCGGCCTCTTGCACGAGCGTTGGCGTAATTTGATTAACAATCGCTACCTTACGGATCGACTGCACGTTATTTTCCCAAACCTCATCAACCCCGCCATACATATCCATCACCAAGCGTCGCCATTCGGCAGGCGTTACAGGTTTAGGCAAATCGCCGACCATGCCTAAGGGACGGCCACTTTTATCGGCCATGGGCGAGCGCCCGCGCAACCCCAAGACCTCGGCCAAACGTGGCACAAAGCCAATCGTTAAGCGTTCGTCAAAGGGTGCGCCTGCATATAACACCCCACGAGTTGGTGGCACGGTATCACGATCGAGTTGTTGTGGGCGATGCAAAAAGATCGCATCGAGATCTTCGTGTTCGAGCCACGATGGCAAGGTTGGCCATGGATCGAGCGCAAAGCCCATGCGGCGAATTGGCCGCACCGACGAAATATAGATCGTACCCCGTTCTTCACTTGGAAAGTACTCGGTCTCTAGAATGGTTTGCAAGAAGGTAGAAAGTTCAGCGAGGTTTGGCATGATGCAGACTCCAAGTAACAACAAAAGGAAGCCCGGAGGGCTTCCCTTCCGTAATAGGGTTCCACGCTGGAAAATTAGGCCCGAATCAGGCTGGTATCTTTGTGCTTTTCGCCTTCATCGATCAACATAATTGGAATCCCATCTTCAATTGGGTAGCGGTAGCCATTCCGTGGATTGAGCAACCATTCTTTGCCATTGGCATCGCTGTACAATTCAACTGGCTTTTTATCGACTGGGCAAGCCAAAATTTCCAGCAACTCTGGGCTAATTGAACGTTTGGTGTTACCTGCGCTGACGGCAGTGGTGTTTGAAGCCAAATTGCTGACCGGAGCCAACTCAAATGCTTGATCAGCCTTATATTGTTTATAAACCCGATAAACCAAGGCCCCTGCACCAGCGATGATACCGAAGCGCAACAATTTACCAAATTTCATGCATTCCTCCTAGCAACACGCAGCGCATTCAAGGCTTGCTGCGCGATTTTCACAAATTGAATTATTTTGTTGAGATCTTTGTTTCCAGCGGTTTCGATGCCGCTGCTCACATCAACGCCCCATGGTTCAACTGCTTGAATCGCTTGGGCGACATTGGTTGGTTCAAGCCCACCAGCGAGCAATAATGGCGTTGTTTGAGCCAATCGCCGCGCTGCTTGCCAATCAGCTAATACACCAGCCCCACCGTATGAGCCTGGCACATGGGCATCGACCACCAAGCGAATTCGCTGCTGGTCTTGGGCTATATCATACCATGCTTGCTCGCTGTTTTTATTGCTTAAACGCACAGCTTTCAGCAATGGCAGCTCAATGTGCTCGCTGATGGCAATTGGTTCATCGCCGCTCAGCTGCACCACATCGAGGCCAACTGCTTGAGCAATTGCTTGAATTTCACTTGCAGGCGCATTAGCAAATACGCCGACCAACCGACAATCAGTTGCGGTCGCGCGCACTGCTTGGGCAATTTCCTGCGCTAAACTCACCTCAATTTGGCGTTTGCTGGGCGCAAAGATCATGCCAATCAGGTCTGCGCCTGCCGAAGCCGCTGTAACAGCGGCCTCGACACTACGCACACCACAGATTTTAATCGCCTGCTGCGGCCAACTCACGCTTACTCTCCGCTTTCGCTGGGCGTAACTTTTTTGCGGCGACGGGGCTTGGCTGGATCCGCAGGAGCTGGTGCTTCAGCAACTGGCTCAGCTTTTTTGCGACGAGTGGTTTTCTTAGGTTTTTCTTCGACAACTTCGGCAGTCTCAGCAGCTTTGCGCTTGCCACCACGTTTTTTGGGCTTTTCAGCCACTGGCTCGGCCGCAGCTTCAACTACTGGCTCAGCCACGACTTCGGCCACAGGCTCGCTGATGACTTCGCCAACCGGCTCGGCCACAGCTTCAACCACTGGCTCGGCAACTGGCTCAGCCTGGTTATTGGCGGCAATTGCTTCGGCCACACTCAGCGGCACAATCGACTTGCGGCGGCGGCTTGGCTTACGTGGCTTGATTGCTGCATTGGTCGCAGCGCCCACGGGAACTTCATAATCGATTGGCTCAGCAAACGAATAATCTGCATCGTTATCGGGCAATGGCTGCTCTTCAAAGCTTTCGGGCAAGGCCACTTCGTCGATTGGCGCAGTGTAATCGTCGTCAATCGCAATTGCTTGACCACCAATCATCGCTGGCAACAAGCGTGGCTCTTCGTCAACCAAATCGGGCAAGCTTGGGCCATCATCGAAGGCGGTATGTTCGCTTGGCTCAAAGCTTGAGCCAGCGGCATCATGCTGTTCTGGGTTGAGCACAAGCCGATAGTGGGCTTTGGCTCCGCGATTTGAGCGTTGCACTTTGCCTTCATTAATCGCCTGCTTGATCAATTCCTTCAAGGCATTATTGGTCAATTCAAGTTCTGCGGTATTGCGCATTTCACGCAAATCGTTAAAGATGTCGGCAAACGGCACAGGCTCGCTGTAAACACCCATCACTTGATAGAACAATTGCCATTCGCGCTCGCCAAAGCTAAAGCCTTCGGGTAACGCGGGAACCAAGACCGTTTCGCCCAGTTCATCGGGCACAATATCGGCGGTTGGTTGCTCGCTACGACTGCTGCCACGGCGGCGACGGCGGCGGCCATTGCGATCGCCACGATCGCTGCTTGCAGTTGCATCTTCGCCTTCGCCTAATTCCATTGGCTCGTCGGCAATGCCAATCGTTTCGATTGTAATTGGCGCAATTGCTTCTGCTTGCAATTCAAGCTCTTGTTCAAGCTCGCGTTCTGCTTCAACTGAAGGCAGATCTTCGGCAAACTGCGAGAGCTTGTAGGGATCTTCATCGGGCAAGAACACTTCGTTGACCGTGCCACTGGTGAAGATCTGAATCTTGCCGAGGCGTTCGGCTTCGCGCACAAAATCGGTAAATTTGGTGAATGGTTTGCCCTGAGCGTCGCGATAGCGGCTTTCCTTGAAGTTGGGCATCAACTCTTTCATCAAGACTTTAAGCGAGCCAAACGAGGTGACATAGCCGCGTTTGCGGGCTAAGTGCAAGGCCTCGACCAACTTATCGTAGATCGCTGCATCGGGGTTGGTTGGGGTAGTGGCCACGACTGGCGTAATGCTCGGCGCTGGGCGAACGACAATTTCGGCTGGTTTTTCAACTGGCTTTTCAGTGCGTGGCTCTGGTTTTTCAGCCCGCGAATCAAGCCGCTCGAAATGTGGTTCGCTGTGTTTTTCTGGGCGTTCGCTGCGATCGCGGCGGCGTTCATCGCGGCCATTGCGCTCGCTGCGCTCACCACGGTCGCTACGTTCGTTGCGCTCGCTGCGGTCGCCACGTTCTGCGCGGTCGTTGCGCTCAACCCGTTCTGGGCGCTCAACGCGCTCGAAGGTTTTTTCGCTGCGATCGTGGCGTTCGTTGCGGCGGCCACCCATTGGGCGAATATCGACAATTTGCTCGTAGAACAAAAATTCATCGGCGCTTTGGGCAAGGTGGCTCGAAGCAGCGCCGCCAATCCCAACGATAATCACATCTTTGCCTTCTTGGCGCACACAGTTGACCAAAGCGATAAAATCGCGGTCGCCGGTGATAAAAATATAGGCTCCGATGTTGGTGCGGGTGTAAAGCGTGCGCATGGCATCGATACACATGTGCATATCAACACTATTTTTGATGGGACGGCCCATGCGGCCTTCGTCCTTATCATAATAGTAGGTTGGCACATACATCGGCTCAATATTATTGGCAAATAAGGCGCTAGTAATGCGTGGGTAACGATACCAATCGGCGTAAGCGCGGGCTACAACAACACGGCCATAGTCTTCGCAGCGTTCCATCAAGGCTTCGAAATTGGGGGTAGCGTCGAACTTCTCGCGAACTGAAACATAAATGTTCTCGAAGTCGATAAAAACCGCAACATCCTGCTTGGGTTTGTTCATAGGGATTCCAATGTGCTCCTGGGTAGTTCTTTGTTTCTTGGCATGCCATTAAATTTCTGGCGAGTGATCGAGTACGGTCACCCATTACCGCTTAAAACTACCAACAATTAGACAAATACAATTTGATATGTGACGACATCAAACCAGTTGGAATGATGTATTGCGTGGGCGGCATCGCCTCTCATGGGATACTCAACGCGGCTAGTATACCATATCATCGCTGTCTGTATAGCCCTGAATTTGTGCACAAGGGGTCAGGGGCTAGGAGTCAGGGGTCAGGGGCTAGGCTATTGGTTATAGACTATTGGCTATAGGATGACAAATCAGGATCATAGCAACATATCCGCCGCTAGTTCATAGCCTGAAGCGCTTAGCCTTCGTAGGCGGTTGGGTTAAAGCCTAGCCCCTGATGCCTGAATCCTGGCCCCTACTGACGTTTGACGCACATGCAATGGGTAGGTAGAATGATCACTGCTAGGCGAAAGTGATTCGTCAGGCTCAAGGAGTAGAGTAATTTGTATGCAACAGCCCTATAAAATAGCTCAACCGAAACTCTCAAAAATGCCCAAATATCTGTTTTTGACGATGCGGCCCAAACAGTGGGTCAAGAATATTTTTGTGTTTGCAGGCTTAATTTTTGCCAATGATATGCTCTTGACCAACCCCCAGAGCTTATTACGGGTGCTCGCAACCTTTGGCCTGTGGTGTTTAATCGCTAGCTCAATTTATCTCATCAACGATTTGGTCGATATTGAAAAAGATCGCGATCATCCCAAAAAGCGCTATCGCCCGCTGGCAAGTGGCCATCTTGCGCCAAGCAGCGCAATTATCGCAACCCTCATTTTTCTGGGCATTGGCTTGCCTTTGGCTTGGATGCTGAGCCGTGGCGTAGCAATTATTCTGGCCGTTTACGTGGTGATGCAATTGGCCTATTCGTTTCGGCTCAAGCATGTGGTGATTCTCGATGTGTTTATCATTGCCGCAGGCTTTGTCTTTCGCACAGTTTCGGGCGCGGTAGTGCTGCGCATCGATATTTCGCCATGGTTGTTGATTTGTACTGGGCTGTTGTCGCTGTTTCTGGCGCTGGCCAAACGCCGCCACGAGTTGGTTTTGCTCGAAAGTGGTGCTGGCAGCCATCGCCGTGTGCTCGAAGAATATTCAACCGAGCTGCTGCAAGAAATGATTTCGCTGATTACCGCCAGCACCTTGATTGCCTATATTTTGTATACACTTAACCCAACCAATCCTCATGTGCCGACCAGTCCTTTTCCATTAATGTTGATCACCGTGCCATTTGTCATTTATGGTATTTTCCGCTACCTCTATTTGGTCTACAAAAAAGATGAAGGCGGTAGCCCAGAAGAATTGTTGCTTAAAGATTTGCCAATGTTAGCCGATATTGTGCTTTGGGGCATAACGGTTGTGGCAATTATGTATATCTTTCGCCAATAGGAGTTGGTTATGCAAACACCTCGTTCACCGTGGTTGGATCGCCTGTTTAGCCTTGCAAACCTCGCGGTTATCCCAGGTTGGCTATTGATGATCGGCGCACCACGTTCACGCTGGACACAACGGGTGATCAACGATGATCGCTTTTTTATTGGGATGGGCGGTCTCTACGCAGCCATGTTGGGTGGCGCACTGGCTGAAAACGATGGCAAAGGCTTCAATTTCAGCGCGATGCTCAATCCAACCCTCGATTCGATTGGCAAATTGTTTCAAGAAGGCGGCCCCAAGGGCACATTTGCTGGCTGGACGCATTATTTAATCTTTGATTTCTTCGTTGGGCGGGCGATTTTGCGCGATGCTCAAGAGAAAAATATTCCCCATTGGCTGATTGTGCCAGCCTTGATTTGCACATTAATGAGCGGGCCATTGGGCTTGGCCTATTATCAAGTGCTGTTGCGCTTGCGAGGTGCAGCGTGAACGAACGCCCAATTCGGCGCACGCCGCTGATTCGTATGTCGGATATTGTGCTACCCGGCCAGACCAATAACCATGGCACGATGTTTGGTGGTGAAGTCTTGGCGATGATGGACCGCGCGGCAGCGATTGCCGCGATTCGCTTTTGCCGCCAACAAGTCGTCACCGCTTCGACCGAACGAATCGATTTTCGCACGCCGATTCATCATGGCGATTTGGTTGATATGCTGGCCAAAGTGATTTACACCGGCACGACTTCGCTGATTGTACGGATCGATGCCTGGGCCGAAGACCCAATTTCTGGCGAACGGCGCTGGTGTACGACCGGCTTTTATTCGATGGTTTCGGTGGGCATTGATGGCCGACCGACTGCGATCCCGCGTTTGTTGGTCGAAACCGCAACCGAACAAGCCGATTGGGAGCATGGTGCGAAGATCAAAGCCTTAATTAGCGAACGGCTCAAAGCCAACGATGCGCCGATTCCCGCTGATCCGCTGACGTTATAAATTGAAATTCTGCTAACGTGTTGGGCTAAATGCTCAACACGTTTTTTGATCGATGAGGTGAATTATGCAAGCGATTGTGTTTGATCAAGCTGGCGATGCTGAGGTTTTGAAATTGGCCGAAGTTGCCGATTTGCAGCCGCAGGCTGGCGAATTGTTGATTCGGGTGCATGCTACCGCCGTCAACCGCGCCGATATTTTGCAGCGCCGTGGGATGTATCCAGCGCCAGCGGGAGCCTCGGAAATTTTAGGTTTAGAAATTGCTGGCGAAGTGATTGGCCATGGCGCAGGAGTTACAGCGCCAGCGCTGGGCACGCGAATTTGTGCCTTATTACCAGGTGGCGGCTATGCCCAACAAGTGGTGATTCCGGCAGAATTGGCAATGCCAATTCCCGCTAATTTGAACTACGAACAAGCAGCTGCTATTCCCGAAGTCTGGATGACGGCTTATGACAACTTGTTTAACTGGGGTCGTTTGAGCGCTGGTGAACGCTTATTGGTGCATGGCGGCAGCTCAGGCATTGGCACGGCAGCGATTCAACTGGCAGGTTGGCGCGGTGCTGAAGTGATCATCACTGCTGGCTCGGAGCAAAAAATTGAGCGTTGCCGCGAGTTGGGTGCGCTTGCAGGCATCAATTATCGCACTGAAGACTGGCCCGAGCGCCTGCAAGAACTGACCAATCAACAAGGCGTTGACGTAGTGTTGGATATGCTAGGAGCCAGCTATTTCAACGATAACTTGGCCAGTTTGCGGGTTGGCGGGCGTTTGGTGATTATTGCAACCATGGGCGGGGCGCAAACCGAGCTTGATCTGCGCACGTTGATGCTCAAACGCTTGACGGTGTGTGGCACGACCTTGCGCGCACGCCCGGTTGCCGCCAAAGCTGCGCTGACCCAGCAAATGCTTCAGGATGTATTGCCCCGTTTTGCAGATGGCACATTTGAGCCAGTAATTGAAGCGGTCTTTGATTTGGCCGATGCTAGCGCTGCCCATCGTTTGCTAGAATCGAGCCAGCACGTGGGCAAAATTGTGCTGCGAGTGGGCTAGGAGAACAGAGAGCATAGAACAGAGAGCATAGAACAGAGAGCATAGAACATAGTTTGATCCACAAAGGGCACGAATGACGGAAACCGCGAAGACCACGAAGAGCGCGAAGAAGGGTTTAACGCAGAGGCGCAGAGAGAACCAGGCTATGGGCTTTTGACTATGGAGATTCTTGAGTTACTACCCATGTTCCGATAGCCTATAGCCATCAGCCAAAAGCCATCGTTCCTCTGCGCCTCTGCGCCTCTGCGTTAAATGTGATCCACGAAGGCTGTTTTCGCCACAGATTGGCACAGATTCGGAGGATTAAGCTTTTAACTTCATCCCTCATCCTTCATAATTCATAATTTCGTGGCTCTTTGCTCTATGTTCTATAGTTTGGGCAAGGCTTGGTGGGGAAAGACTTTAACCGCCGAGCCTTTGGCCAAAACAACTGAATAGGGCCTTTCGTTGGCAAGCCAAGCCCACTGCGGGCCATAGATCGCGCCCCAATCGAAGTGCAGTTGGTAACGCTCCACGGGATACACATCCCACTCAGGGTGCTCAACACGATAGACAATCGGCTTGCCATTGCGCCTGCGCCCAAAACCCCATTCGTGTTCTTTGAAAAAATGTTCAGTGCTTGCGGCATCAGGGTGATAAAGCTGATTGCTGGCGGTCAGTTTGACCAAATTGGTTTGGCCTTGCCAGTATAGCGTGTGTTCAACCGTGATTTGGCTTGCACTGTGGTGGGTTTGGCTCTGCAACGGTGCGGCCACATATGGCTCGTTGTAGAGCAGATTCGCCAAGCTGGCAACCAACCATTGAGGCACAATTTCGCGTATAAACACTACCCCGCGTTGCTGGCCACGACGCACATAAAAACGCAAATTCATCTCGGCAAAATTGCGAAAGCCGGGCCAAGCCACGCCTAAAACCTTGGTTTGCAGAAAATCAAACACTACCAAACTCACAAACGCCGAGCCATCACGCCGATCAAGCTCTAAGCCATTTGGCAAATAGGGCAGCAAAAGTTGATCTGGCACGGCATACGAGATTAAGCCAAGATTGGCCCATTGGGCCGCTAAAAACGCGAAGCTCATGTTTGCTCCTTGGTGGATTAGAGATCGGGGTTCAGGGGCTGTGGATTGGAAGGAGGGGCTAGGATTCAGGGGCCAGGGGTCAGTCACACATACTGCCCATAGCTCAAACTATGATCCCTAATTTTGCCACAGATTGGCACAGATTCTTAGGATTATGATTGTGCCAGCCCACAGCCCATAGCCAAAAGCCATTGTTCCTCTACGCCGCTGCGTTAAATGCTGATCCACGAAGGACAAGAAGCATGGAACCGCGAAGATAGGACTTTTGCCTTCTGACTTTTGACTTTTGACTTGCCCCCTAGCCCTTTCATCCTTCATCCCTCATCCTTCGTCCTTCACTCTGTTCTCTGTTCGTCTGCTATACTGAGGCCAATGGTTCTTTAGCTTCGGTAGGCCGATTGATGCAACCTGCAAGCCTCAGTATTTTGACCCCAACCCCGCTGTATCCAGCCCATGCTGGCGCGAAAACCCATAGTCTCAATGCTTTACGCCAATTAAGTCACTATTATACCGTCGATAGTTATTGTTTAACCAAGCAACCAGAAAGCGTCGATTGGGGGCCGCTAGCGCAATGGTGCCGCGATCTGCGGGCATTCGCGCCAACTAAGCCAACGCGGCTCAACCTCGACCCGCCAGCGGTTGATTTGGAGTTTTCGCAGCCGATGTTGGATTATTTGCAGCAACGCTGGCTACAAGCGGCCCCAAATTTGCTACAACTTGAGGGCACGACAATGGCCCAATATGCGCCGTTTGCACGACGCTTGGGCGTGCAGGCAACTATTTGTACCGTGCACCAAGTTGGGTTTGTGGCCCAATGGCGACGCTTGCAACGCGAAAAAAGCTGGCCGCTGCGTGCGCGCCGCTTAGCAGGTTTGCTCAGTTTGTGGCTGTATGAGCAGCGTGCCTTGCGCCATTGCGATTTGCTCGTAACCTTGAGCGAAACCGATCAACAGACCTTGGCGCGTTGGCAGCCCAAATTAAAAATCGTAACCGTGCCTTCGGGCGTTGATTTAACTGAATGGCCATTATGTCGGCAGCCTCAAGCACCACAGCAAGTGCTATTTGTGGGCAATTATTTTCATCCGCCGAATGTTGAAGGTGCTTTGTGGCTGGCGCGTGAGGTCTGGCCATTGGTTCAAGCCCAAATGCCTGAGGCGCGTTTGATGCTGGCAGGCCGCAGCCCCACGCCTGAAATTCAACAACTGGCGAGTGCTACAATTGAAGTGCCAGGCACAGTCGATGATTTGCGCGCAATTTATCGCCAAAGTCGAGTGGTGGCAGCGCCAATTTTCTGGGGCAGCGGCGTGCGGATTAAAATTCTCGAAGGCTTGGCGGCGGGCTTGCCGTTGGTAACAACTGCGCTTGCTGCGGAAGGCTTACCACTTAAACCCGAAGAACATGCCCTGTTTGCCGAGCGCCCAGCAGATTTTGCCGCCGCGCTTGTCCGCGTCTTGCAAAACCCAGCTTTGGGTACACAACTTGGTGACGCAGGCCGCCAGTTAATTGCCGAGCGCTACGATTGGCGCGCAATTGGCCTGCAACTACAGCAACACTATCAGGCCTTACTTTAGCCAGGAGCTTGAGCATGGAAATGGATCATGTCGCGGTTGTTGTCAACAATATTGCTGAATCAACTGCATGGTATGTTGAGCAATGTGGAGCACAGGTCTTGTATGCTGACGATACATGGGCTTTTTTGCGGATTGGCCAAGGCAAGTTGGCCTTGGTCATGGCCTATCAACACCCGCCGCATGTGGCGGTGCGCGTTGATGAAACCCAGCTGAATGCCCTTGCAGCGCAGCACAATCAGCCGATTGATCGCCATCGCGATGGAACCAAAGGCTTTTATCTGCGCGATCCCAATGATAATGTGCTCGAAGTTATTTGCTATCCACCAGCAGAAACGGTTTACACTGGGGGCTAGGGTTCAGGGTTCAGGGGTTAGGGTTCAGGCTATTGGCTATTTGTAATAGTTCATCAGGTTAACCACGGCTTGATCCCCTCACCCCCTCTCCCGCCTGCGAGCGACGGGGAACCGCTGAATCAGTGCTCCCCTCGCCCGCGTTCTCGTGGGAGAGGGGCTGGGGGTGAGGGCATGCACCTGGTTGCCAATCCAATGTACTAGTATAGCTATGGGCTACTGAACCTTCGCGCTTTTCGCGATCTTCGCGCTTTCAAGCCTTCGTGGTGCTTAGTAGTACTTCATGAATCAAATTTACGAGGAGCATGATGACTGATTTTGCTGATGAAAACAAGGATCGCCAACTGCTTGATGCCATTCGTGGCCGAGCCTCGATGGAAGATATTGCTAATCTGCGCAGCCCTGAAGTCAGTACACCTGCGGCAGCAATCGAGGCGCTAAAACTGGGCAACGAACGCTTTTTTAGTGGCGAAACCCAGCGCACAGTAGTTAGCGTCAATCAACGCCGCTCGCAAATTATTAGCCAAACCCCATTTTCGGTGATTCTTGGCTGCTCGGATAGCCGCGTACCACCGCAGATGATTTTCGACTGTAATTTGGGCGATTTGTTTGTGGTGCGGGTAGCAGGCCAAATTGTCGATCAAGCAACCCAAGGCAGCATTGAATATGCGATCTCGCATCTTAAGTGCAAGTTGATTGTGGTGATGGGCCATGAAGGTTGTGGCGCAGTGAAAGCAGCGCTTGCCAGCGACGAGCAAATTGCCAAAGAATCAGCCAATATTCGCTACCTGATCGACCAAATTCGGCCTGTGTGCCAGCGCTTGCCTGCAATTCGCGACGAAAAAGCTCGCATGCGTGAGGCCGTAACCCAACATGTGCGCGCCCAAGTAGCGCTTTTACGCCAAAATCCGGTTGTGGCGGCCTACGAAGCGGCTGGTACCATTGCCGTGATTGGAGCCTACTATGAGATTGGCAGCGGTGCTGTTGATTTCTTCGTCACCCCCGATGAACTAGCGTTTGATTAGCAGCGCGGGGAAAAGAACATAGAGCAAAGATGTATCGGTACATTGCGTTAACCACCGTCTGATCCCCTCACCCCCTAGCCCCCTCTCCCGTCGAACGGGCGAGGGGGAACCACGGAGTCGGTGCTCCCCTCGCCCGCGTTCAGTGGGAGAGGGGCTGGGGGTGAGGGCATGCACCTGGTTGCCAATCCAATGAACCAGTACACCTATATTCTATGTTCTTTGCTCTCCTGCCCCTTCATTTGCACAATGGAGTGCTATCCGTAATAATGCAGCGTTAAAGCTACTCCAGTCATGGAAGGACACCTCGGATATGCCTTCGCCAGTGCCAGATGGACACGTTCGCGGCGCGTTGCTGCCAATTGGCGGTGCAATGGATTTGCAGCGCAGACGGTTAATTTTATTACGCTTCTTCGACCTAGCAGGCGGCACCAATGCCCGCATCGTGGTTATTCCCACTGCCTCGGAACTGCCTGATGGTGGCCGCGAATACCTTGAGGTCTTTGGCAATTTAGGCGTTGCCAGCGTCGATCTGCTGCCAGTGCGCGAACGGATCAACGCCAATGATCCCAAGGCGCTGGAAATTATTTCCCACGCAACGGGCATTTTCATGACCGGCGGCAATCAATTGAAGCTCACAGCGGTGCTTGGTGGCACACCAGTTGCCACTGCTATTCGGCGAGCTAACGCGCGGGGGGTTCCGGTGGCGGGCACCAGTGCAGGTGCTTCGGCGATGAGCGCCCATATGATTGCCTATGGAGCGAAGGGGCTTGTGCCACGGTATGGCATGGTCCAGTTTGGCCCAGGCCTTGGGCTAACTAATCGCGTCGTGCTTGACCAACACTTTGGCGCACGCCATCGGCTTGGGCGATTAATTGCGGCAGTCAGCTTTAATCCATTTCTGATTGGGCTAGGCCTCGATGAAAACACCGCCGCCGAGATCGATGATGATCATCTGATGCAGGTGATTGGCGAAGGCTCAGTGACGGTGGTCGATGGCGCTGGCATTACCTATAGCAATATTCACCAGCTGAAAGTTGGCCAAAAAGAGGCCATCGTTGGCGTAAAATTGCATGTGCTGACCCGTGGTTGGTCGTATGATTTGATCAAACGCGAGGTCATTCCGCCAGTGGTGATGCCGCCCTTGCCTGTGGCTCCACGGCTTGAGCAACCAGCTGCCGATAGCGATATTGTCTAAACCTTGGTGCGTTAGCCGCTCGTGGTACAATACGGCGCAACGTGGTTCAACGCTGCGCCACCCACTTTCCCTATTTCCCCAAAATTCTCGCCTACCCATTGCCACTATTCTGTGGAGGTTTCCCGATGAAAATTCTCGACACGCGCGTCTATCGTGGGCCGAATTATTGGTTGTATAAGCCAGCCATCAACATGACGATTGATCTGGAGGAACTTGAGGCTTATCCAACCGATGTATTGGGTGATTTTGTTGATCGGTTGTTGGCGCTCGTGCCAAGTCTCGATGATCATCATTGTTCGTTGGGACGACCAGGTGGCTTTGTGGAGCGGCTGCGCAATGGCACATGGCTTGGGCATGTGATGGAGCATTTGGCGCTCGAATTGCAGTGTTTGGCTGGAACCTACGTCACCCAAGGCAAAACCCGTGGTACTGGCCAAGAGGGGCGGTATTTTGTTATTTTTCAATATGGTCAAGAGGATGTTGGCATTGAGGCCGCCAATTTGGCGCTGCGCTTAATTCAATTTTTGCTGCCAGCAGAATTGCCTTCAGCCATGCCCGCTGCCGACCGCGCGACCTTCGATCTGGTGCGTGAAAAGGAAGATCTGGCCCGTATGGCGGTGCGTTTGGCCTTTGGCCCTTCAACTGCTTCGTTGGTCAAGGCTGCCGAGGAGCGCGGAATTCCATGGTTGCGGCTCAACCAACATTCGCTGGTGCAATTTGGCCATGGCAAATATCAAAAACGGATTCAAGCGACGATTACCTCGCAAACCAGCCATATTGGGGTCGAAGTTGCCCAAGATAAGCAATTGACCAACAAATTGCTTGAGGATGCAGGCTTGCCTGTGCCGCGCCAACGCGTGGTACGTTCAGCCGAGGGCGCGGTTGAAGCAGCGCGACGCTTGCGCTATCCTTTAGTGGTCAAGCCCTTGGATGCCTCGCATGGACGCGGGATTTCGATTGGCCTGACCACTGAGGCGGAAGTTGAAGTCGCGTTTGCTCAAGCCCAAGAGCATCGCTCATATGTGATTGTCGAAGAGTTAGTGCCTGGTAGCGATCATCGGGTGTTGGTGATTAATGGCGAGGTTGTCGCGGTTTCAGAGCGTGTGCCGGGCCATGTGGTTGGCGATGGTCAACACACGGTCGCCGAATTAGTCGAGATCGTCAATAGCGATCCACGGCGCGGCGTTGGCCACGAAAATGTTTTGACGCGGCTTGAAATTGATCATCAAGCTGAACGCTGCATGGAAAAAGCTGGCGTGAGCTTGGAAACGGTGCTTGAGGCAGGCCAATTGCTCTATTTGCGCTCAACAGGCAACCTTTCAACTGGCGGCACGGCGATCGATCGCACCGATATGATTCATTATGAAAATGCCCAAATTGCGATTCGCGCCGCTAAAATCGTGGGCTTAGATGTGGCTGGGATCGATTTTATCATTCCCGACATTAGCCGTCCGGTCAGCGAAGTTGGCGGCGGAATTGTTGAAGTTAATGCAGCGCCAGGCTTTCGCATGCACGTTGCCCCATCAGAAGGCACACCACGCGATGCTGCAGGCCCAGTCATCGATATGTTGTTTCCGGCAGGCACGCCCAGCCGCATACCCTTGGCTGCATTAACTGGCACCAACGGCAAAACCACCACCGCCCGCATGACCGCTCACATTCTCAAAATGGCGGGCTACCACGTTGGCATGACGAGCACCGATGGCATTTATATCGATGGCGAGCGCGTGTTGCGCGGCGATATGACTGGGCCAAAATCGGCGCGCATGGTGCTGCGCGACCCAACCGTTGACGCAGCAGTGCTTGAAACAGCGCGGGGCGGCATTTTGCGCGAAGGCTTGGGCTACGACGAGGTTGATGTTGGGGCAATTCTCAATATCAGCGCTGATCACCTTGGCCTGCGTGGGATCGATACGCTTGAAGAAATGGCCAAAGTTAAATCGCTGATCATCGAAGTGATCAAGCGTGATGGCTGGGCCGTTTTGAATGCAGATGATCCGCTGGTGGTCAAAATGATCAAACGCACCCGTGCCAAACCCTTTTACTTCAGCTTTGACCCCGCCAATCCGTTGGTGCGCGAACAAGTGCAAAATGGCGGACGGGCGATTGTGGTCGAAAAAGGGGTCAACGGCGATATGGTGACGCTCTACGACAAAGGTCGGCATATTCCGCTTTTGTGGACGCACCTGATTCCTGCGACTTTGGAAGGCCGCGCTAAATTTAATGTTGCCAATGCCATGGCAGCATCAGCAATGGCCTATAGCTTGGGCATTAGCATCGAAAATATTCGCCAAGGCCTGCGCACCTTCACAACATCGTTCTACCAAACCCCAGGCCGTTTGAACGTTTTTGATGAGCATCCATTCCGCGTGATTTTGGATTATGGGCATAATCCGGCGGCGGTCGGCAATCTGGTTGATGTGGTGCGCCAATTGCCCCGCGAAGGCAAAGCAATTTGTGTTATTTCGGTGCCCGGCGATCGGCGCGAAGTTGATGCACGTGAGATTGGGCGCTTGCTCGGCTCAGGGGTGTTCGATCAGATTATCATCAAAGAAGATACCAGCTTGCGCGGACGCAAAGAGGGCGAAATGCCTGGCTACATTCGCGAGGGCTTGCTTGAGGCTGGCTTTGCTGAGAGCAATATTCAATACTATCGCCAAGAGCGCGAGGCCATTGCCTTGGCCTTAGATTCAGCACAGCGGGGCGATTTGCTGATGATTTTTGCCGATGAGCCAACCGATGCTTGGAAGCAAATTATCTATTGGGGCAAGCCCCGCGATGCCCAAAGCAAAGTTGGACGCGTAATTTAGATCGCGGGATCAGTAGCAAGGTTCCCTCACCCCCCAACCCCCTCTCCCACTAGACGCGGGCGAGGGGGAGCACGCATTTTTACCGACTAATGGCGTAAGAACCATCGTTGACTCCCCCTCGCTCGGGCACGGGAGAGGGGTTGGGGTGAGGGGATCTTAACAACCGATCCCCAAATGTTCTATGTTCTATGTGTACTAGTTCATTAGGTTGGCAACCATGTCCCCTCACCCCCCAGCCCCCTCTCCCACGAAAACGCGGTCGAGGGGGAGCCGACCATGGTTCGCCAAGAAATTGCGTAAGAACCACGTGCTAAAGCCCTTCGCCTGCGCCACGGGAGAGGGGTTGGGGTGAGGGGATCTTAACAACCGATCCCCAAATGTTCTATGTTCTATGTTCTATGTGTACTAGTTCACTAGGTTGGCAACCATGTCCCCTCACCCCCCAACCCCCTCTCCCACGAAAACGCGGGCGAGGGGGAGCCGACCATGGTTCGCCAAGAAATTGCGTAAGAACCACGTGCTAAAGCCCCTCGCCCGCGCCACGGGAGAGGGGTTGGGGTGAGGGGATCTTAACAACCGATCCCAACCCCAAATATTCTATGTTCTTTTCTGCTCTTTCTTTGGCTCAACCCGCAAGGTACGTTCGGCGGTGTAACGCACCAAGCCTGGCGGGCCGCCTTTGATTTTGCGTACATGTTTGCGCAGCGAAATATCAACTTCAACCGCGCCATCGTTGCGCGCCGATGAATAGTAGGCTGCCAGTTGGGCTGCCTGTTCGAGCGTGCGTGGCGGCACGGTCGCCGCTTGCATACGAATGATCACATGGCCGCCAGTGCGTTCGCGGGCATGCAACCAATAATCTTCTGGCTGACCAAGTTTGAAGGTCACTTCATCGTTTTGGTCGGCGCTACGGCCCACGAAAATTGTCCAGCCATCGGGCGAAATAACCCGCAATGGGCCACGGCCAACGCTCGAATTGGGCTTGTTCTTGGCTTTGCCAATGGTTTGGCGCAACCAGCCACCAGCAATCAACTCGCGCTCAAATTGCTCGATTTCCGCAAAACTCTCGGCCAAACTTAGCAAATCGTTGGTTTGTTGCAAGTATTCTGCTTGGGCCTCGGTTTGCTCCAACAGCTGCGGCACATCTTCCAACGCACCTTTGGCTTTGTCGTACTCGCGAAAACGGGCTTGAGCGTTCTCCACCGCAGACAATTTTGGGTCAAGCGTGATTACGCCTTGGTCAAGCAATAATTCGCTTTGACCAGGCTTGATCGCGTAAATATAGCCAAAAATCATCTCGCCTTCCCAGCGCAATTGTTCAAGCTGTTCGACGCGCGCCAGTTGAGTGCGCAATTGATCGGCCTTGGTTTTGGTGCGGCGTTGCGCTTCGGCCACCCGTTCGAGCAAGGCATCGCGGCGTTGCGCATGAGCCGTTACTTGATCAAGCTCGGCAAAGGCGGTCGCCAAAGCCTCGTTCATGCTTGGGTAGGCTTCGGTGTTTGCTTGGTGCTGCAAGGCAAAGGCGGCGATACCAATTGGCGTACCTTCGGCGTTGCGGGCTAAGGTTGGCTCAATCGTTGCGAGGCTGGTTAATTCGCGCAGCTGGTTGGCGATCTGCTCAAAATCAAGCGCTGGCGTAATTTCGACGCTGGTTGCACCAGTTGCGCGCCAAGCAATTTCGCGCCCAGTTTGCGGCGAAACCCCACTATATTCAGTTACCAAGGCTTTGGCCAAATCGCCGCCCAAAGCCGCAATCGCGGTGGCGGTTGCTATGCGTGGGTCGTTTTTGCCTTGGCTCGGTGGCCCTTCGTAGATACTGCGCGGCATAATTGGGCGCTGCGAACGTTGCGGGTTATAGTGGCGAATGCTTTCCAAAACCAAGCCATTATCATCAACCAAAATAATATTTGATGAATGGCCGATAATTTCTAGTACCAACTCACTATAACGCGGCGTAAGCATCACCTCATCGTCGTCATCGTCATCAGGCTCTAGTTCCTTGCGAGGAATTGGCATCTTGGCTATACTGAGCGAAATAACCCGTTCCAATGGCGCAGATTCGATCTTTGTGATTCGTCCGCCGCGAACATATTTGCGTAACAACAATAACAAAGGCGAATCGGCATTGGGGTCACGGGTTAGTTTGGTTGGCACGGTATGCAGGCGGGCAAATTTGGCATTGGCCGAAAGCAACAGCTGGTGGCGCTGGCCATCGGCATAGACTTCAAAGCCCACACTATCGGGATTTGGCAAAACCACCTGTTGAATTTTGCCACCAACCAAAATCTGTAATTCAGCGACAATCGCTGCTACAACAAGCGCATCAATGTGCATAGACGATTCTCCTTCATGGCTCAATCGTACTCAAGCATTGGCGGATCGTCAATAATTTAGCAACCCTTAGTTTAGGAGGCATTGTGTCACACCCAGAACTCAACCCGATTTTGCACAACCAAGCTCCTGTGCCGCTGCTCGTCATTATTTCAGGCCCATCAGGGGTTGGCAAAGATACGGTGTTGATGCGGATGCGCGAATTTGGCATGCCCTTTCATTTTGTGGTCACTACGACCAGCCGTGGCCAACGCCCAGGCGAAGTAGAGGGCTTTGATTATAATTTTATCTCCAAAGATGAATTTGAAACCATGATTGCCAACAACGATTTGTTGGAGCATGCCGTGGTCTATGGCGAATACAAGGGCATTCCCAAATCGCAGGTGCGTGATGCGCTTGCCAGTGGCAAAGATGTAATTTTGCGGATCGACGTGCAGGGCGCTGCGACCATGCGCAAATTAGTGCCCGATGCAGTGTTGATCTTCATTGTGCCACCATCGAGTGCCGAATTGGCCAACCGCCTGCGCCTGCGCCGCACCGAATCGGCAGAAGGCTTAGAGCGGCGCATGGCCTTGGCCGAAGAAGAAATGGGCCGCGTCGATGAATTTGATTATGTCGTGATGAACCCCGAATCACGGCCCGACGAAGCAGCAAGTATGATTCAAGCCATTATTCGGGCTGAAAAATCGCGCATTCGTCCGCGCCGAATTAAACTCTAAAACCTCGATTGGGCTTAATTGGCCAAACGTGGCTGGTTAAGCCCATTTCCTCAGCATCTCTTCATCAAAGTAGCACTTTCGGGCAAACCAAAAAACCTCTATAATACTTATTAATCTATGCTCCACCGCAGGGTTGCATTGGAGTGTCTGTGTGGCTCCGAGGATTGAACAACATGACCACTGCATTGGTTACCGCCTCTACATCGAGCTTGCCAATGGAGCTTATTCAGCGCTATGGCATTGAATTAATTCCATTTACCATTCAGTTTGTCGATGGCAATCTGCGCGAAAGCGAAGATGTTTCACTCGATGAATTTTATCGCCGTTTAGTTCATGAAGATGTCATTCCGACAACTGCGCCTTCATCGGCAGGCCAGTTTATTAATTATTTTCGTCAACACCCAGCCGATGACATCATTGTGATTCATGTTGGGTCGATGCTGAGCCAAAGCTATGCCAACGCCATGCAAGCAGCTTCACGGGTTCAAGGCCGCATGATTTATAACATCGATTCGCGCCAATTTGCGCTTGGCACCGGTTTATTGGTGCTCGAAGCCGCCGAAGCCATGGCCAACGGAGCTAGCGCCGCAGCGGTCGTTTCGCAAATCGAACATCAAATTCCGAATATTTTGACCGTGGCCTCACTCGAAACTGTGCGCTATTTGCGGCTGAGCGGTCGCTTGGGCCGCATCGGTGCAATGGCAGCTTCGCTCTTGGGTATCTACCCAATTTTGGGCCTCGACCGCAAAGGCCAAGCTGAAATGGTTGGCCGTGCTCGCTCACGCGCCGATTCGCTCACCATGATGATTCAACAAGCAAAAGAGTTTGTGGGCAAAGCTAAAATTCGACGCATGGGCATTTTGCACACCAACGTGCAAGCAGAAGCAGAAGCCTTTGCCAAACAGGTTGCCGAGCATTTCCCTGGCATTCCCTTGTTGATCTCCGATGCTGGCCCAGTTTTGGCTGTGCACGGCGGGCCGGGCGCATTGGGCATTTCAGTCTTGCGAGAAGAAGCCTAAATTATGCATTTGTTTCGGCGCGTGCCCAGCATTCACGATTTGGCGATGCGGCCACTGCTTGAGAGCGATCTCGCACCGCTCATGGGTTTGCTTGAGCAAACTCCATGGGCTTCGCTTTCGATTCCTCACGATGAGTTTGGCCTAACCCTCAGCGATCAACTCAGCATTGTTTTGGAATACAACGGCAAATTGTGGGGCTGCGTGCTGATGGGCTACGCAGTTGGTCCCATTGCTTGGATTCGCGCGCTGATCGTGCATCATTCGCTGCGCCCCGCCGATGCAGTAACGACCTTTTTGCAGGCCGCCGAAGGTTATGCCAAGGCCCGAGGTGTCGAGCGCTTGCTGCTGATGAGCGACGAACGCGATGCAAGCTGGCTCTTGCCGTGGGTCTTGCACGAAGGCTATCAGCAACAACTCGATGTCGTGGGCTATGAAAAACGGTCGATGCAGATTCCTGCTTGGGGCAATACTGGGGCGTGGATTCGCCCAGCAACGCATGCCGACGTGCCAATGATCGCCAAAATCGACGCTGCGGCCTTTGCCGCCGAATGGGTCAAAAGTAGCACAATTCTGGCTGGAGTTTTTCCAGTTGCGCCATTCTACATCGTGGCCGAACTTAATCAAACAATTGTGGGCTATGCCTTTGCAACCGTGCATCATGGCGGCATCATGGCCCATCTCGTGCGGATTGCGGTCGATCCGGCACTGCAAGGCCAAGGCATTGGGGTGCGGCTGTTGGCCGAATTGGTCGATTGGTGTAGTTTAAATGGCGTGCAGTTGCTTTCGCTCAATACCCAAAATACCAACCAACATGCCCAACGACTCTACGAGTGGTTTGGGTTTATGCGCAACGGCGAACGCCAAACTGTTTTAGTCAAAGATCTCTAAGCGTGGCTCTGTTTTCGGGAGGATTTTGAAATGAAACATGTGCAAGATATAGCGCAGCGGCTGGCGGCCAACGTCGAAAAGGTGATCATCGGCAAACGTGCTGCGGTGGATTTAACTCTGATTGCCTTGTTGTGTCGCGGCCATGTGCTGTTGGAAGATGTGCCTGGCGTGGGCAAAACCACCCTTGCCAAAGCAATTGCCCGCAGCATTGGCTGTAGCTTCAAGCGCATTCAGTTCACCCCCGATCTCTTGCCAACCGATGTCAGCGGGGTTTCGATTTTCAATCAAAAATCGGGCGAATTTGAGTTTCGACCTGGGCCAATTATCGCCAACTTAGTGCTGGCCGATGAAATTAATCGCGCTACGCCCAAAACCCAATCGGCCTTGCTCGAAAGCATGGAAGAAGGTCAATTGACTGTCGACGGCATCACCCGCCCATTGCCCCAGCCCTTCATCGTGCTCGCCACCCAAAATCCAATCGAATACGAAGGTACCTTTCCCTTGCCCGAAGCCCAACTCGACCGCTTTTTGCTGCGAATTACCTTGGGCTATCCCGCCAAGGCCGATGAATTGGCGATCTTGGAGAGCCAACGCAAAGCCCACCCAATCGATGCTTTAGATCAAGTCGTTACAATTGAAGAGTTGCAACAGCTGCAAGCTGAAATTCGCGATGTCTATGTCGATGAGCAGATCAAAGAATATATTGTGGCAATTACCACCGCCACCCGTAATAATAGCGATGTCTATCTTGGCGCTAGCCCGCGTGGCTCGTTGGCGCTCTATCGCACTGCCCAAGCCTTAGCGGCCTTGCAAGGCCGCGATTATGTTATTCCCGATGATATTAAAGTCTTGGTCAAACCTGTCTTAGCGCACCGCATGATCATCAGCCCTGCAGCACGGATTCGCAACATTCATGCAGACGAATTGATTCACCAAATTGTGAGCCAAGTGCCCGTACCAGGCGCACGCGCTGGGCGACGATATGAGCGGCAGCAGCCAGCGGTTGCACAATAGGGGCAGCATATGCGGGCATTAGGCATTCTCAGCTTGGCCGTCGTTCTATTTCTGACTGGGCTTTCGAGTAATATTCCCTTCTTTTATTACTTGACCTACACCCTGCTTGGGTTGTTGGTGATTGCCTATGCTTGGGCTTGGAGCAACCTCGAAGGCCTCGAGATTGAGCGCGAATCGAGCACCACCCGCGCCCAAGTTGGCGAAACAGTGCGCGAACGCATCACCATTTACAATACCTGGCCATTGCCCAAGCTTTGGGTCGAAGTGCGCGATCACTCCGATTTGCCGTCGCATGGCTCGGGCTTTGTGAGCTATATTCCAGGCCGAGAGAAACGACGTTGGATGGTGCGCACGCCCTGCACCTTGCGCGGCAAATGGCGCTTGGGGCCAGTTTCGGTACGCAGCGGCGATCCATTTGGTATCTTTCAACTGCACAAAATGGTCGATCTGACCCACGATCTCTTGGTCTATCCGGCAACCGTCGATTTGCCCAAATTCGAGTTACCAACTGCTGAGCTAATTGGCGGCCAAGATGTGCGTTCGCGCACGTTTCACGTTACGCCGAATGTTTCGACCGTGCGCCAATATGTGCCAGGCGATAGCTTCAACCGCATTCACTGGCGTTCAACCGCCCGTACTGGTGCGTTGATGGTCAAAGAGTTCGAGCTTGATCCCTCGGCAGATGTCTGGATCATCTTGGATATGGAAGAGCGTTTTCACCACGGCCAGCCCGATGCAGCGATTCCGGCGATTATCAAAAGCTTACAAGGCAAGATTGCAATTCCCAATACCACCGAGGAATATAGCATTACCTTGGCAGCTTCGTTGGCCCGCCATTTGTTGCGGCTCAATCGCAGCGTCGGCTTATTGACCTACGGGGCACAACGGGAAATTATTCTGCCTGAGCGCGAAGCTCGCCAGCTATATAAAATTTTAGAGCCATTGGCGATGCTGCATGCCACTAGCAACACCTCGTTAGCTGAATTATTGGCCGCTGAAAGCCAACGTTTTGGCCGTAATTCCTCGTTGTTGATCATCACGGCGGCGCTTGATGAGCGTTGGGTAGCGGCGGTACAACGCTTGGTCTATCGCGGTGCACGAGCTTCAATTATGTTTCTCGATGGCAAATCGTTTGGCGGCTGGCGCGACCCCGAGCCAACCTTTGCTCGCCTGGCCGAACTACGGGTGCCAGTCTATCGCATTCATGCTGGCGATGGCTTAGATCGCGCCTTGGCCGAGCCAGCGATTCGCGCTATGGGGCGGAGTTAGCAATGCCACACAATCAACCAACTGTCGAATTACGCCCAGCCAACGCCAACGATTTGGCGATTTTGGGCGAATTGTTGCTCGATTTATATGATGCAGAATTGCCCGATTCGTTGCGTGGAGCCGATAGCCAACGCCAAGCCTTGTTGCGCTACACCTTGCATGCCAACAATTTTGCTGGCGTGCGCGGGCGCTATGTCGTGCGCAATCAAGCAGGCGAGATTGTCGGCATGGCAGGCATTCAATTCCCCAACGAGCCAGCCCCTGATCGAGTGCCACGCGGCACATTGAACATGGCGGTGCAATTGATTGGCCTGAAGCATACGCTGCATCTATTGAGCACCGTCGCGGCCTCGATGCTAATGCCACCACCAAAATTCAACCCCGACTATGCCTATATTCATGGGATTGTGGTGCGTGCCCAGCAGCGCGGCCAAGGCTATGGTGCGGCGATTATGCAGGCAGTTGAGCAGCAATTAGCGGCGCGCAAGGTTGCTGGCGCACAACTACAAGTGATCGTTGATAACCAGCAAGCGGCCAAATTATACGAGCGCTTGGGCTATCGCACGGTCTATCGCTCACCAAAATGGCTCGATCGCGTGACGATTCCCAATATTCTGATGCAAAAACCATTGACAACCGGCTAGGCTAACCACATATGTTGAGGGAGGGAAATCATGTACAAAATTTCAGCGGCGTTACCCGTTAAGCGCCAACTACCACTATCAACCATAGGACTATGGATAGCGGCCCATCTGCCTGGCCTCTTTCTCATTGCTTGGCTCGCTCGGCTTGATGATGCAGCAATTCCTGATATTATGTTTATTCCATTAATGCTGATTGTATCTACTATCTTGATCCAAACTGGACAAGCAATGGTAATCAGCAAATTGACCAAAAAACGCCTATTTATTGCTTGGTGGCCGATTACGATCGTTTTATCGGTCGTGTTCCAACGCATGTTTGGCGCATCACTTTATTTTTTATGGCCATTTGCGACATTTCAAGCAACATTATTTATAGCAATTGCCCAATTTATCATCGCAAAATACTATGGTTATACAATGCGTTTCTGGGTTGTGCTAAACCTTGGCGCATATGTTATGCATAAAGTGCTGCTCCATATTTTCGATTACTACAAGCATCTAGCAATATCAAACTATGCAGTTATGATTATCACAATTACAACCATGTTTATAACTAGCATAGGCTTATTTTTTATCCAGCCAAACCACGAATCAAAATCAAGACTTAAAGGTTTGCTTTAAACATACAACCAAAACAGAGTATATCCGCAAAACACAATCTAAATAATTAAGCAAAGAGGTCGAGAATGTATGAAGTTGCCCATGCCCGCTCACAACGACTGCGAATTCCAGTCGTCACATGGCTGTATTGGATTGGCGTGCATATTCCAGCGCTGCTTTTGAGTGTGTATAGTATGCTGTTTTTTGTGCAAGATCAGCCTGATGGCGGTGAAATTGTATATTTTGGATTATTTTTGCTTATGGAATTTGTTTGTATTGGAAGTATCAGCATTGGACAAGCTTGGATTTTGAAAAGAACAATTAATCCACAATTATTTTCATCATGGATTTCGAAAACAATGTTTACGGCCATGGGCTTTGGCATATTAAGTTTTATGCTGCAGCTTAATTCTATAATCGATAGAATGTATCAAACCCCTCGGACTATAGCTACAGTGCAACAGTTATTACCTTCTCGATTAATCTTAATGACCCTGCTTGGTGGATTGATTGGTTTTGTTCAAGCACGAATTCTCCATAGCTATGGCTATCGTATGTGGCATTGGATAGCAGTACAAGGGCTGAGTTATCTTTGTACAACGAGCATTATTGGCTGGTTGATGACCGATGTACGCTACATCTACTTAGCAGGAACAATTCCGATTGTTATGGCTGGCGCTGGGATAATTAATAGTTTGGGGCTTTTTCTGATTCAGCCAATTCATAATCATGGGCAAAAACTATAACCTAGCTGTAATAGTTCATTACACAGCCTGATCCCCTCACCCCAACCCCTCTCCCGTGGCGCGGGCGAGGGGCTTTAACTTCGTGGTTCTTGCGCAAAGCCTTGGTAAACACGGGTACTCCCCTCGCCCGCGTTCAGTGGGAGAGGGGCTGGGGGTGAGGGGAATCGATCAAGCGCTGATCCACGGTGGATTTTAAATTAGGCCGACCAGCCCCAGCCAACCCCATCGGGCTTGGCAGCGGCACTGGGCATGGTGCGGGTCAAGCGCCAAACTTGACGGGTCGTTGGATCGGTAATTTGAAAAAGAGCTTGGGTTTCGGTTTGATCGATCAACAAAAATTCGAGGTTTAAATTTGAATGCGGATTATTGAGCCATTGCTCAATCTCTTGAATGTAGCGTTGAGGTTGCTGGGCAAAAAGCGCATCGCCTTCGCCCAAGCCAAGGTTTGCCGCCTTGTGATCAAGCTCCAACATTATTGCGCTATTCAGCATATCGGCAATTTCGTGGGCACTGCTTTCCTCGCGATTGGTACGAATACACACATATTCGGCCAAATCGACCGGCTCGCCATGCTCTGCAACTGGGTGCAATGGAAACGTAGCCAAGGGGAAACCAAGCTGATCGGGGTGGAGCGGTTCTGATACGGCGGTACAGACTTGCGAATCGGTCGCCGCAATCACCAACCATTGGTCGCTGGTTGGATGATGTAACAACATCCGGCGTTCCATAAAGACTCCTCTGCGCATCGTTGAGAAAGGAGAATCAACGTTATTTTGGATGTTTCTCGCAATGCGTGCTGTATTATAACCCAAGTTATAAAAATAATTAATATATCGTTATGTATATAGCTCGCTACGGTAACATTCATCTGTGGCGTTAATACACCCAATTTGATATAGATTTGATCGATAAATAGCAAGAACTGGCGCTTAAAATAAAAATAACGTGGTAATCCACGTTATTTTTATCAGTAACAACACGGATTAGGTTATTGTGCTACGACATCGCGACGTAAGCTAACCATTTCATGAGATAAACGAAAGCCAACTTTTTCGTATAAACCGCGCGCCGTTGGATTATCTTGGTCAACAACTAATTCAAGTTCCTGAATCTCAGGTGCACTAAAAATCCATTCCAAACAATGCTGCATAATCTTGGTGGCAATTCCACGGCCACGGGCAATCGGCGCAACACCAACAAATTCAATCCCTGCTTCGGCAAATTCTGGTTGGCGCTCAGTATGAATATAGCCCAACAATTGTTCACCGTCACGCATAATAAATACTTGACGATCCTGATTAATTCGTTCGAGAATTTGGCTGCCGCTATAGTAAGTTTGGGGGAATAATTGATCATGCAATTCGCAGAAGGCTGCGTGTAATTCTGCTGGCAACGCTTCAACATCACTCTCGGTTGCATGATCAGTTAATTGTGAACGTTTGTAGGCCAGAATTGCGTGGGTATTGCGCTGGTAAAATTGCTGACGCGCAGCCCAATCGCGTACAAATTGATTTTGCAAATTGCAAAACATATCAATCATGGTGACATGGGGCTTAAGTTCGGGCAATAATTCAGCCAGCAAGCGATCTGCAAGCTCAAAGCGCTCAGCGCCCAAGGCAATTGGCCCCCATAAGAAAGCACGGCCAGTATCCGAAATTTGCTCAAGGCCCATCAAGCCTTGCAATTGTTCATCGGCGCTAGCCAAAGCAAATTGCTGCTCAATTGGGGCTTCTAGCTCACGCCATGTTTGGGCAATTTGGTCGGCTTGCGCGCCAGCAAAACCCAAGTGGGTGCTTGGTTCGCCCTGAAATTGGGCCATAAACGCGGCTGCTTGGTCAATCTGGGCTGGTTGCATACGGCTAATCGTTGGCATCTATCTACCTCACATTCGGCTAATTTGGTACTACGCTATTTTGTTGGTATCATGGCCAAACGAGATCATTCGTTGGATGGATTGGAGCGTACAGCGGTGGGAGCATGGAATATCATCGGAAATGAGTGGGCGGTCGAATTATTGCGCTTGGCAATTGCCCGTCATTCGGCCAGCCATGCCTATTTGCTCACCGGTTTGCCCAATATTGGCAAAGCAACCTTGGCCTTGCACATCGCCCAAGCGCTCAATTGTGAGCACAACAATGGCGATGTTTGCGGTGAATGTCGCGCCTGCAAACGCATCGCCAAAGGTAATTTTCCCGATGTGCGGATTGTTGGCTTGGCCGAACAAGCAGCCCAACAAAAAGCCAGCGAAAGCGTCAAAACCCGCTTGGGCATTGACACCGTGCGCGAATGGCAGGCCGATATTGCCCTGCGACCCTACGAAGGGCGACGGCGGGTTTTTATTATGCACGATGCTGAAACCATGACCGAACAAGCAGCCAATGCCTTGCTCAAAACCCTTGAAGAACCACCACCGTTTGCCACCTTGATTTTGGTTGCCAATAGCGCTGGCGATTTGTTGCCAACAATCACCTCACGCTGCCATGTGCTGAAATTGCGCCCAGTGCCACGCCAACAAGTGACCCAAGCATTAATCGAACGTTGGCAGATTGCGCCCGCCGATGCGGCGATTGTGGCCGCTTGGAGCGCAGGCCGCATTGGCTGGGCCGCGACGGTTGCCCAATCGCCCGACCTACTGCAAGCCCGCTCCGAACAACTTGAGAGTTTGATCGAATTGCCAAGTAAGCCATTGGTCGAGCGCTTCAAATGGGCCGAAAGCTGGAGCAAAGCCAATCGCGAGCGCGATGAACTTTTTGCCATGCTCGAATTATGGCAAGTGTGGTGGCGCGACGTGCTGCTGACCGCCGCTGGCACGCAACAAGGCCTAATTAATATCGATCGGGTTGAGGATTTGCAAGACCTCGCTCGCCTGCCCTTGCCAGCAATTCATAAAACGCTCAAAGGCATCAACGATGCAGTGACCCAAATTCGCGAGAATGTCAGCCCTCAATTGGCGCTCGAAGGGGTTTTGCTCAATTTAGCTGGAGCGAAGGGGTAGCGTTTGATCCACGAAGGGAACGAAGAGCACGAAGGACGGAAACCGCGAAGGACGCGAAGGACGCGAAGATGGGCTTTTGGCTCTAGGATTCATCCTTCATCCTTCGCTTCTCTGCGCCTCTGCGTTAAAAATTTGTCCACGAATTGCCCGAAGCATGTTCCGATAGCCTACAGCCTTGGATTCTAGTTCCTGAACCTTCCAAGAGTAGGTTGTTAAGATCCCCTCACCCCAACCCCTCTCCCGTGGCGCGGGCGAGGGGCTTTCATACTGTGGTTTTGCAACGATTCTTCGTTAATACTACGGCTCCCCCTCGCCCGCGTTCAGTGGGCGAGGGGGTTGGGGGTGAGGGGGCAAACCGTCTTTAATGCCATGCCCCCTATGTTCTATGTTCTATGCTCTATGTTCTATGTTCTTATCACGGAACCCGCGTCATGCCGCCGATATCGCCTGGTTCTTCGATTAGAACTGGTGGATTGCCCGCCAAATCCATCTGCCAAAGGCCAGAGAACGTCCAAACATACAATAGCGAACCATCGAGCACAATCCGCGGATCTTCGAAGATTTCGCGATTGACTGCTTTGCCTTGGCCAGATGCAACATCGACCGACCAGACTTGCCAACCCAACCCATGCGCCGCCGCAGGCTTGACAAACCAATCGACCCAACTTGGCTGGCGTTGGCTAAGTGTCAACGGGCTTGCGGCCAGATAAATCGTTTTGCCATCTGGCGACCAAATCGGCGCTTCCAAGGCACTGACCAATTCTGGTTGGTCAAACAACACCCGTTCTTGCTTGGTTTGGAGATCGTAGAGATAGAGGGTTGGATAAATGCCATCACGGGTGCGCACAAACGCCATTTGCCTGCCATCTGGCGAAATCGCAGGAAAGGTTCCGGTCATAACGATGGTTTGTTGCGTGCTGCTAGCAACATCAATTGCGACGATTGAACTCCCAGATTGCAAAAAGACCCCATCGTTATCAAAGCGCAAGGTCTGATACACGCCATACAAGGTTTTGCCATCTGGCGACCAAACCGGCGTATCGAGTGAATCATAAATTTGCTGGCCATCGCGTTTGCCAGCCTCGGGCACAAACAACGCTTTGCTGGCTCCGCCAGCAACCGAAAGTTGGTTGGCGTGATTGACTGGAACCACAAATGGCTGTTCTGCGCTTGGGGTTGGAACAGGAGGCCGATACGAATAGACCACGCTTTTGCCATCGGGGGCAATGCTGGGGAAGGTTGAATAGGCATTGGGCGCTTCGTTGGTTAATTGCGTCCACTGTTTAGCGGGCAAATCGAAGCGCCACAAATCACCACCGCGCGAGATAATCAGCGAAATAGTGCCAAGCGTGGGAGCAGCGGCAGCTGGCGGCGTGGCCGTCGGCGAGCTAGCAGCCCCACAACTCGACAAGAGAATACAAACAAGAACACAAATCATGAATCGCATGCATTATCGCTCGCGGAGATAGAGCGCGATATCAGTGCCTTGATTATTGCGCGGATCGATATAGGCCTTAGGAATAAACCCAACTCGCTCGAAACCTGCTTGCTCATAGGCCGCAGGCAACGCCGGATGATCAAGCGGCACATGCCCGATCAACTGGTTGGCAAAATGGTTGGCTGGTAATTGGCGCAGCATTTCATTCAACAATATCGGTGCTTGCTCGATATGGCCTGCGGCCAAATAACAATCAACCAAAAGCTGATGTTGCTGGTAATAGGGGTTTGGCCATGGATAAACTGGTGGCATAATGCTGCCCCAGCCAACAATCGCCCCGCTAGCTGCGGTCAGGCCCGTTAATACCGCCACATCGCCCTCTTGCTGCTCGAAGGCTGGAAAGAAATCGTCGGCTCCAATGTTGGCATCACCAAGCATTTGCAAGCCGTAATGGCGCACAATCCGATTATCGGGCGCATTGAACAACGATAATAACAATGGCACATCGGCCCGATCCGATGATCGCATAAAGACCGCGGTACTGGGCGCAAATAAATGCTTGAGGAAGTTTTCGGGCGAATCGCCATCGCTAATGCGCCATGCAATGCGATTGCCTGTGCGGCTACTTTCGCTCTCATTAATCGTCACAAAATGATACTGCTCATAAAACGACATGGCACTATCATTATGTTCAGTGCTAATAATCAGCGCTTGGCCGCCACTTGCCTCAAAATCGTTAATCGCCAACTTCAACAACTTACTAGCCAAGCCCCGGCGACGATACGGCTCAGCTGTATAGACCCGATGAATCGAACCCAATTGTGGACAGAATTTTGAACGACACAGCAGCATAGCGCTCACAGGCCGTCCCTGCACTTGGGCCAAATACCATACATCTTGGCTAAAGCGCAGCCCAACAAGGCGCAGGTGCATATCAAATGACCAACGCCATGCTACCGCCGGATCTTCACCCCATCGGTGATAAAGCTCCTCAAGCGGTTGGGCAAATTCAGAAGCAAGCGGTTGGATGCGCGAGAGGACTGCCTCAGTTCCTGCACCCAGAGCAATCCGCGCAACTTCTTCGTACATCAGCGACCCTCCAAGCTCGATAGCTCGTCTGTTGGTCGCATCATACTCTAGGCCTCGCTGCTTGTCCACTACAGCCGATAGCGCAGAGATTGCGACGACCCATGTCCGATCGTTCCCTCACCCCCCAGCCCCCTCTCCCACTGGACGCGGGCGAGGGGGAGCACAATGGGCAAGCCAAGGAATGGTGCAAGAACCACAGCGTTAAAGCCCCTCGCCCGTTGGACGGGAGTCATTCGAGATAGAAACCGCTATCTACAATTGGACGAACCACAGCGTTAAAGCCCCTCGCCCGTCCAACGGGCGAGGGGTTGGGGTGAGGGGATTTTCAAATCTTACCCTTGGAAGTTTCTCTTACCTCGATTTCACTCAACGCTGAAGAAAAATTGGCGTGAGGGGAACTTATTTCAATCATTGACGTTATTCCTGCATAGGCATATGCGATTTTATTGATATGCCTTCGATTTACTTAGGTTGGGGGGTGCAATGAGGGAGGAATTGGGTTGATCATGGCCAACACCAGGCCCAGATTCTTGCAGCAGTATTCGGGACATACTGCCTTTGGAGGTATTAGTGGTTCATCGTTTGCTTCGTTGTAGCCTGCTCCTTGCGTTTGTCGTTGGAGCTATCGCCAGCCATCGCGCCACTCCGCTGGCCGCCCAAAGCCCACAGTCTAGCCCCAGCCAATTGGCAATTACTGGCCAAATTGGCGGCGACAGCTCGACCATGGTCGTTGCCGCCAACGCAGCCTATGTTGGCATCGGCCCCCGAATCGCCACCTATGATCTTAGCAACCCCGATCAGCCAAGCCTCTACAACCAAAGCGACATCTTACCAGCCACGGTGCAAGATTTAGCGCTTGGCGATGGATATTTGTACGCTGCCTTGGGCTATGGCCGCGAGCATGGCTTAGCAACCTTTTCATTAGCCACGCCGCTCACCCCAACCTTGGTCAGCTTTTATCAACTCGAATTATCGGCCATGACAGTTTTCAGCTATCAAAATTATGTCTATGTGCAAGTTGATGATGGCTTGAAGGTATTTGACCTGACGAATCCGCGTCAACCACAGCTGGTCAATCAACTCAACCAGTATGGGATTGCCAACGTCACGATTCAAGGCAATCAGGCATTTTTGAACATTCAATCGTGGCTTGCTGGTTTCGATAGCCTCGATATTCTCGATTTGAGCGAGCCAATGACCCCAACGCTCAAAAGTTCAACTACGCTGGGCGATATTTTAGATATTGAAATTACCAATGATTTTGCGTATGTCAATACCCAACTAGGCCTGCGGGTGGTTGATATTCGCAATGCGAGCAACCCAAGCATCATCAACCAAACCGATGCTGTTGCTGGCATGCAACTCGCAGTAAGCGATAATACCCTCGCCATGATTGGGCTGGATTTTGCCTTACACACCTGGGACATCACCAATCCCATCACGCCGACCGAAATCGCCGCCAGTAGCGAAACGATTCTTGGCTGGCCAACCAACTTAATTGCCAAACAACAACGTGGCTATGTGCTGACCCGTTCAGGCCAGCTGAATGTGTTCGATTGGAGCAATCGCCAAGCGCCCACACGGCTTACCCACAGCGAAACCCCTGGTTGTAAAGAAAATGTGGCCTTGCAAGTCGTCGGCGATTATGCCTATGTTGCCGATTGGGGGCGTGGTTTGTGTATCGTCGATTTGCGCAACCCCAACCAACCAACGGTCGTTGGGCGCTTCGACCTCACAACCGAGCGCAATGCAGTCAGCGATATTGCCGTCCAAGGCTCATTGGTCTATATGGTCGATTGGAGCCATGGCATTTATGTGATCGATGTCAGCGACCCGACCGCACCAATCCAAGTCAGCTTCTTTACAACTGCTGGCTTTCCGGCGGCAATTGCGGTCAACGGCCCAATGGTCTATGTTGGCGAGTCGATCAACGATCAAGGGGTTGGTGGCAGCGTACGAATTTTTGATCTGACGGATTTGGCTAATCCAGTTGAGCACAGCCAGTTTTACACCAGCAAGGTTGCTCAACTCGCGGTGGTTGATCAAACCCTGTATGTGGCAGATAACGAGGGCGGCTTGCGGATTCTCGATGTGCGCAACCCAGACAATATTCAAATGCTCGGCCAATATGCCGATAATTGGTTTGCGATGGATGTGGCAATCCAGGATAACCTTGCCTTTGTAGCAACCACCGCAGGCCTCGAAATTGTCGATATTAGCGACTCAACAGCGCCAACCGCAGTTAGCCGCTTGGAAAGTAGCTTGGTTGATGGCGTTGTGGTTGCCGATGATCAGCTGTATATTGGCGTAGATGGTGGCATTCAGCAAATCGATATTCGCCAGCCAAGCAACCCCCAAATTGTTGCCAATTTACTGCTCGCTCGCGATTCGTGGATTCTGCCAGCGTTGCATGACGAGGCGATTGTGGCGCTAAGCTATCATGGTGGTGGCATGTTTGTGATTCGTGAACAACATCAACTCTTTCTGCCCGTTGTAAGCAAAAACTAAATTAACCAGCGAATAAGCAACTGTTGGCGCACAATCTGCTAGAGATTGGGCCAACAGTTGCTGCTTTTAAGCATTTAACAAAAAACTTGCGTATTTTGCACGAAGCTATGTTATAATGGCCCAAAGGTGCCGTTAGGAGGCACTACCACTGTGAAGAACCTCGTCGCTTGATGCACGTATTATCGTTCGGATGTCCGCTGTACTCCCGATCATTCAAGCATGCACTGACGACCCCAACAGTAAGAACCACGACCTGTGGAGTAATAATGGAACGTTTACATAAGTTTTTGGCGCGGGCCGGCGTAGATTCACGTCGGGCTTGCGAAGATTTGATGTTGGCTGGACGCGTATCGGTTAATGGGCGCGTTCAACGCGAATTAGGAACCCAGATCGACCCCGATAAAGATGACATTCGAGTTGATGGCGAACGAATTACCCCGCCAACCGAGCTTCATTACGTCTTATTGAACAAGCCAAGCAGCGTCATGACCACGCTCAGTGACCCTGAAGGCCGCCAAACAGTCGCCGATTTGGTTAAATCACACAATCGTTTGTTTCCCGTAGGTCGCCTCGATTACGATAGCGAAGGGCTATTGTTGATGACCGATGATGGCGATCTGACCTTTCGTTTGACCCACCCATCGTTTGAAGTCGAAAAAGAATATCAGGCCTTGTTAAATCAGACTCCATCAGTCGAGCAGTTGCGCGAGTGGCGCAATGGGGTTGAGCTTGACGATGGCAAAACCGCACCCGCTTGGATCGAAATGTTGAATGAAACACCCGATGGGACATGGGTTCGGGTGGTTATTCACGAAGGCCGGAACCGCCAAATTCGCCGCGTGGCCGAAGCCCTTGGCCTCGAAGTCCGCCGCTTGATTCGCTTGCGCGAAGGCCCGCTCAGTTTAGGCGAATTAAAACCAGGTGAATGGCGTGCATTAACGCCAACCGAAATCGACCGCTTGCGCATGCACGGCAAGCAAAGCAAAGCTTGGACTCCTGTCCGCCCACAAGAGAACGCCGAGGGTGGCAAACAGCGCCGCCAAGTGCGCCGCATTGATCGGTCTGGACAGTTGGTAGAACGTCGGGCTGATGTTGAACCGCGCTTACAACGAGCGCCTCACTTTACTTCACAGGAAAATACAATGTCATTTGAAGATTTCTCAATCGAAGAAGAACGCGCTAACGCCGATCGCCCAAGCCGTCGCCCAGAACCTCGCCGCGAAGGTGGATTTAGCGACCGTGGCCCCCGCCGTGATGGTGGCAGCCCCAGCGACCGTGGCCCCCGCCGTGATTTTGGTGAGCGTGGCCCCCGCCGCGAAGGTGGATTTGGTGAGCGTGGCCCTCGCCGCGAAGGTGGCGATTTCGGTGACCGTGGCCCACGCCGCGAAGGTGGATTTAGCGAACGCGGCCCGCGTCGTGAAGGCGGTTTTGGCGAGCGCGGCCCACGTCGTGAAGGTGGCGGTTTTGGCGAACGTGGTCCACGCCGCGAAGGTGGCGATTTCGGTGACCGTGGCCCCCGCCGCGAAGGTGGCGGTTTTGGCGAACGTGGTCCACGCCGCGAAGGCGGCTTTGGCGAACGCGGTCCTCGCCGTGAAGGCGGCGATTTTGGCGAACGCGGCCTGCGCCGTGAAGGTGGATTTAGTGACCGTGGCCCTCGTCGCGAAGGTGGCGATTTCGGCGAACGCGGTCCTCGTCGCGATTTTGGTGACCGTGGCCCGCGCCGTGAAGGCGGCTTTGGCGAACGCGGCCCGCGCCGCGAAGGTGGCGATTTCGGTGACCGTGGCCCGCGCCGTGAAGGCGGCTTTGGCGAACGCGGTCCTCGTCGTGAAGGCGGCGGTTTTGGCGAACGCGGTCCTCGTCGTGAAGGCGGCGGTTTTGGCGAACGCGGTCCTCGTCGTGAAGGCGGCTTTGGCAAACGCGGCCCGCGCCGTGAAGGTGGCGGCTTTGGTGACCGTGGCCCGCGCCGTGAAGGTGGCGGCTTTGGTGACCGTGGCCCGCGCCGTGAAGGCGGCGGTTTTGGCGAACGCGGCCCGCGCCGTGAAGGCGGCGGCTTTGGTGACCGTGGCCCACGTCGCGATGCAAGTGGCTTCGATCGCACCAATCGGCGCGAAGAATTTTTCGATGATCGACCCCGTGGCGAGCGCGGCTTAGCCCTTGATCGGGCGCATCGTGGCGATGATCGGCCTAAAAATACCTTTGGTGGTGGCCGACGCTCAAATAATCAAGGCTCGTTTGAACGCCGTGGCTTTGACAATCGTGGCCGCGATGATCGCCGTGGCTTTGATAACCGTGGCCGTGACGACCGCCGTGGCTTTGATGATCGCTCAGCTCCACGCCGCGATCAAGCTCCACGCCGTGATCAAGCCCCACGCGAAAATATCGCTGATCGTGGGCCAATTACTGCGCGGAATAACCCAGCACCTACGCCAGCGCCAAGCACTGAACAATCGGCTCAACCAGCACGTCGCATGCGCGTCGTTCGGCGTTTGAAAAAGGCAGGCGGTGATGAACAAGCTTAAACAGGCCTTTCTCCAATTAGCAGTTGAACGCGATCGCACGCGGCGGCAAGCGCAACGCTACGCCGCTGAATCGCAACGTTGGCTTGAACGAATTGCGCTCGCAAAACGCTATGATGAGCCAGAATTGGCCCGTCAAGCTCGCGAACGCGCATTGCAAACCGCCCAAGCCGAAATTCAACTGCGAACTGAATTAGCACGCCAAGACGTGCTCTTCGATCAATTGGCAGCGAGTCTCCAAGCTTAATTCATCATTATTCCAAAGCACCAAACACTGCTTGAAGTTCAAGCAGTGTTTGGCATTTAACAAACTATGCTAAAATTCAGGCAGCATTCAGCATCCTTAGAGGAAGGAGCAACCTATCCGACGCATATCTTGGTCTTCAGCTTATTGGTGGCCATTGCTCTTTTTCGCTCTCGCGATGGCTGGCGGCAGTTTATGGCTGGTCAATCCTGAAGATTTCTGGTGGCATCTCAAAATTGGCGATCTCATTCGTGAAACAGGCACGATTCCCGAGGTTGGGCTTTTTTCTGCCACCCAAGCCAATACCCCATTTTTCTATCAAAGCTGGTTGGCTGAAGTTATTTTTTCGTGGACATATCAGCTTGGTGGATTAGTGGCAATTTTACAATTGCGCAATATGTTATTAATTGCAACCTACGGATTATTACTCTGGCATAGCCTCCGCCGAGCAAAAGGCAATGGTCGCGCTGCCATGCTTGGCCTCGTATTTATGGTAATCGTCGCATTCAATAATTGGAATGTTCGGCCACAAATGTTTTCATGGCTGCTTTTTGCTGCAACCTTTGTGATTGTCAGCGAAGTTGCCACTGAACGCTGGTCGACTAAAGCCTTATGGCTGCTGCCAATCATTGAAGTAGCGTGGGTTAACCTACATGGCGCGTTTACGCTTGGGCCGATTCTGGTCGGCGCAGCAGCAGTTGGCGCAATCATCGATCGGCGGCGCGATCATCCTGAAGCGCCAATTTACGCGACAATGCGGGCACTCTGGCTGGCCTTTGCAGCAATGCTTGCAGCAACCCTGATCAATCCCCGGGGCTGGGGAGTTTTAGTCTATGTCGGGAAGCTGTTAACCGATCCATCGAGCCAAGAACTTATCAGCGAATGGGCTTCGCCTTTATCCACCCTGAGCAAACCCGTTTCGCAGTTTTTGCTTGCAGTAGTCTTTATTGCTGTGGTCATGATCGTGGTGGTTTGGAAAAAAATGCGCACTGCTGATCTCTTGATCATCGGCACAATGATTGGATTAACCTTGACTGGCATTCGCTATCAGCTGTGGTTTGGCATGGTCGCAGGCCCAATTATCGCCGAAGCCTTGGTCCAGCGCGGACGTTTGAAATTGATCAAGCGCAATCCCCCCGCACCCAAAGCAATTGCCTGGTTAACGATCGCGCTGGCTGTCGTTGGCTTGCTGGTGCAGCCACTCATTCGGATTTGGTTGCCAATACCTGCTGCATTAAATGGCGCAAGCGGCGATTTGCCTTATGCCGAATTAGCCACCGCAGCAACGCCAATTCAAGCAGTAGCCTTTCTGCAAGCCAACCCACCAAGCCAAGCCTATTATCATGAAATGCGCTATAGCAGCTATTTGATCTGGCAGGCTGGCGAACAATTGCCAGTGTTTGTTGATACGCGGGTTGAGTTGTACCCAATTGCCCAATGGAATGAATATAAGTGCATTATGGCGGGCAATGATTGGGAACGCCTCTTAGCGAAATATACGATGAATACCATTATGGTTGATCGCGAAATCGGCAAAGATCTGGTTAGCGCCGTCCAAGCCAACCCCGCGTGGCAAGAGGTTTACGCCGATCAACAAACCTTGATTTACGAGCGCGATTCGCAAATTGCCCAACCATCCAATCAGCCAGTTCTCTGTCCTGCAACCAATTAGTACAAGGAAATTGCATGCAACCGTCTGATCAGCAGCCACGTTCGCTCAATCGTGCCAACTTAAGCCCCGAAGAGCGCAAATTGCGCCGTTCGATCGCTTTGGCAATGCTTTTTTCGCCAACCATGTGTGTCTTGCCATTATTGGCTTTTACCGCAGGTCAAAGTAAGTATGGCGTGGTGATTTGGGCCGTCTGGTTGCTGATCACAATTGCTTTAGTGGCAGTTATTTGGCGGGCTGCAAGCGGGCTGCGCAAAATCGCCGAACAACGGCTACACAACGAATCAACATCCAATAACTAAACCAAAACTGCATCTGCCTTGCTTGATTTCAACGAATAGAGGGCGATGCAGTTTTCTTTTTAGAATTGGGTGGCTTATGCTAGGACAATCGGTCGAGCGCAGTTTGTTGGTTATTGATGAAACTGATCAGCAGCTGGATTTACTGCAACGCTATCAGAACCGTTCAATGTTGTTAATGCTGATGCGCCATCTTGGCTGTGGCCTCTGCCGCCAACAGCTCTATCGCTTGCGCGACTATCAACAGCGCTTTGCAAATGCCGATTGCGAAATTGCAATCATTACGATGGGCGATGCAGCCATGGCCAAGGGCTTTCGTCAGCTCAACCAGCTGCCATTTGCCGTCTATTCCGACCCCAAGCAACAGGTCTACGAAGCCTTTGAAATTGGCCAAGGTTCGCTCTGGACGGTCGCAGGGCCACATGTTTTAGCCCGCCAAATGCTGCTAGCCTTCAAAGGCATTCCTTCATCGGTCAACCTTGCTGCCGAATCAATTCGCCGCCTTGGCGGAATCGTGTTGCTCAATCCGCAAGCAGAAATTGCCTTTCACCATGTTGCCAACCCAATTCATCGCTACCCGCCTTGGGAAGACATTTTGCACCTACTGGAACAGCCTCAACAACGAGCTGCTTAAGCTGAATACATCCTTTTAGCGCTTGCTACACGTAGGGTTAGATAGTGAATAGTGGAGCGCTAGGATACGATTATGACAGCAGTAGCAACAACATCGATGGTCGATTTATGGATTTTAAATGAAGCAGGCGAACGAGTAGAATTTGAACAACTCTGGCAAGAAAAGCCGGTTTTGGTCTTTTTTATGCGCAATATTGGCTGTGGCATTTGCCGCCAAACGCTCTTGAAGCTGCGCGATCATGCTGCTGACTTCGAAAAGGCTGGGTGGCAAGTTGCGGTGCTGATGATGGGCAACGCCGAATTAGTGTCGCGATTCCGTTCGATGTATAACATTCCCTTCCCAATTTATATCGACCAAAGTTTGCAAGTGTACGATTATTTCGATATTGGCGAAGGTTCGTGGTTTGAAGTGCTCTCGCCACAAGTGTTGATTCGCCAAGCGCGGCTGTTGGTTGGTGGCATGGAGTTGTTGAATGGCTCTGGCTCAATGCGCCGACTTGGGGGCACGGTCGCGATCAATCGGGCAGGCGAAGTTGTCTATCACCATGTCGCCAACCCAATTTATCGCTACCCAGAATGGTCAAGTGTCTTGCAGGCTTTGCCAAAGGCTAGCTAAAGCCAAACCAAGCCATAGCTAATTAAGCCAGGTTGTTGCTGCAAACCAAGCTTTTGGGCCAGCCGATATGAAGCAAGATTTTTGCTTGAACATTCCCAATGGGCTTGCAGCCCACGCCCGCGGCAGGCAGCAAGCATAGCGCTTGCCAAATGAAACCCTAAGCCTTGTTTTTGATAGGCTTCCAAGGTTTCGATGCCTAAGCCGCAGCGTTGCGCGCTTAGATATTCGGCGGTGCACCAGGCAACAATTGTTTGTTCAACACAGATTGCCAAACCCAAACCATTGGCTAAAAATCGCTCAAGGCTCGGCCACATCCAGCTAATTTCTTGGATAATTGGCTGAGCACTTGGCAGTTGCAAGAGTTCAGCATCAAGCTGGCGCAGTGCAAATTGGCTGGCCAATGGACTATTGACTAGGGTTTGCTCTTGATCGCGAAAGAAATAGCTGTTGCTTGGCTGGGCTTGGTAGGGGCTAAGCAAATCACTCAATTCTAGTTGGCTATTGCGCAGCAACCGCAGCTTAATCACATGGCGCGCTGGCATAGCGGGAACGACTGTTTGCAACCAGTGTTGGTTGAATTCAGCTTGATTGAGCGCACGCTCGCCCGCCAAATACAGCACATTGTTAGCTTGATCCCAACAACTGCTCCAGGTTGCAGCGTGCCAGTAGCAGCCTTGCGAATTGCCAGCAGCCAGCGCGGCATAGACCAAGCCAAATTGGGGATCAGGCGGAAAACGACGATCGTTGGCAAGTTCGGCTAAGGGTCGTTGTTCAATCATCGCAACCTCATCTCGATTGATTAACCCTTAGCTTACCACCATTATGTCTTTTCGATTGAGATCCACGCTCCGTTTCAGCATAATCAACTCAATGGATTGTTCCGATCAAGCTACGCTTCGCTGCTTGTTATTAGGCAAATGCTTGCTGAGCCAAAGCCTTGGTTTCAACCCAATTGAGCGCATAATCGGCCACTTCTTGCCAGTTTGGCTGGCCCACAATATAGTGGTTGCGCCCAACAAATTGCTTGAAATCGGTCAAACTTGGGCTGTGGCGATATTTGCGATAGTTGCTGTAATTCAGCGAGGCAGGAATAATATGGTCAATTTCGCCAGCAATCAACAGCAGCGGCGCATGCTCGGCCTTGAAATCGACCTTGCTGACGCTGGTCAACGATTGACGCAAGTTTTTGAGCGATTCAGGCACAACTTGGCTTTGATAAATTGCCTGTTGCTCGGCCAGTGGCATGCCATTAACAAACGTATATTGAAAATGCTCGAATGGCATCGAGTAGGGCTTGTTGGCTGAACGTAATGGATTCATCATCGGCAAGGCCGATTTGATAAACGACCATTTGGTGCTGATCACGCCCTGCGGCGGCGCAGAATCGATCGCCACGCCAGCCCTAATTAATTGCCGATTCGCCAGAATTTGGGTAATCAGGCCGCCCATTGAGTGGCCAATGACAATTGGTTCTTCGGGCAGGCTCTGCACAAATTGAGCATGAAAATCGATACTTTCGCGTAAATCGTGCTGCGCCAAAGCTGGATCATTGGCCTGTTGCTGCAATGCAGCCACACTATGATCGCGGCCTGGCCAAGCAGGCGTTAAAACTGTATAACCCTTGGCTTGATAGTGTTCAACCCATGGTTGCCATGAGTGCTTGGTAACAAATAAACCGTGAATCAACACAATCGTTGGCTTTGCCATATGAATCCATCCATTTCTACAAAGCGATATTAGTCGCAACGCGATAGCTGAATGGATTCTAGCCCAGCCTCAAGGGACAAAATGTCCTTTGGCCATGTGTTAAAGAGCATAGAACATAGAACATAGAACATAGAACATAGGGATTGCAGTATTGATCCACGAAGGGCACGAAGGCACACAAAGGATCGGAACCGCGAAGAACGCGAAGATCGCGAAGTGTACGCAGGCTATAGGCGATAGGCTTTTGGCGATAGGCTTTTGGCTTTTGCTATTCCAACCCATGTCCGAAAGCCAATAGCCCAAAGCCTATCGCCATCGGTTCTCTGCGCCTCTGCGTTAAAACCCGACCCCACGTTTTTCATCCTTCATCCTTCATCCTTCATCCTTCATCCTTCATCCCTCATCCCTTACTATTAGTTGCTATGATTAATCCCCAAGGGTAGGCCAATTTCGGCATAAATGGCTTGGCTCTCAGCATTGGCAGGCAAAAAAGCCACAATTTGTGGAAAATCAAATTGAAAATAGCCCGCCGACATTAATAAAGGTCGCAACCAAGCTCGCTTGGGCGTTGGCTGGGTATGCGGAATTAGCGCCTCAAGCACAATCGTTGGTGATTCAAAGCCGCCGCTTGGGGGCAGAATTGGTTTATCAAGGCTGACGGTTGGCCAGTGGCTGGCAAATTCGGGCAATTGTAACAAGCGTGCAACCAATTGTTGATACCACGGCTCATATTGACACAGCAGATTGGCCTGTTTAAAGCCATAGATCGTTTTGCGCAGCATATGCTGCCACGAAGCCCGATTCTGAATCAACTGCTGGTAGAGCGGCAAGGTGGGATCGCATAAGAGACCCAAAACATTCAACTGGGTTGGATCAATCGCCGCCAGCATTTCGGGAGTTATGCCAAATAAATTGAGTAAATGCTGATTGAAATAGTGCATCTGCCAATCGCGATTAATCACAAACGCTGGCATGCTCAGTTGCTGCACAATTTCAATCGTAATTTCAAGAATTGGGCTGAGTGCCGCGCCGGTCAGATACGGCATAATTGGCGAGCTATCAGCGGCAATTAATAAGCGATTGCGCTCCTCGATTGTACAATTCAGATAATCGCCAATATCCATTACCACTTCGCGGCGCGGCGGGCGCGTAATGCGGCCTTTGCGCATCTGTTTGTAGCTGCTATAGACCATATCTTCGAGTTCGGTGCGGTTCCAAGTGCGTGGCCCCCAAGGGTCGTCGTGTTGCCAACGATTGTGCGGCACGTTGCCCTGTTGACGACGCGCTAACAATTCTTCAACGACCCCGACAAACGCCAGACAATCGGGATGCACCAGTTGTTGCCCAAGCGCCATAGACCCTCCCTAATACCCAACTTGTCAAGTTCAAACAAGTACAGTATACTTTATTTAAACGTTTAAATAGATGAGGCCAACGATGGCAACGATTAAGGATGTTGCGCAATTAGCAGGGGTTTCATTTGCCACGGTATCGTATGTCTTGAACGACAGCATGCCGGTGAGCGAAGCCACGCGCAACAAAGTGCTAGCCGCAGTCACAAAGCTCGGCTATCAACCCCATCGTCAAGGCCGCAATCTACAACGTCAACGCACCTTAACCATCGGTGTGCTGCTCCCTCAAGCCAATCTCTTATGTGAAGTTGATTTAGCAACTTGGCTGCTCGAAGCAACCAATGCTGCAACCAGCGCAGGCTATAGTCTGTTATTGCAACCAGCAGATAGTCAAGCTCGCGGCGATTTGGCTGATGGTTGGATTAGCTTTGGTACGCCCCTCGACCCCCAATTGCCCCAAGTTTGGGCACTCGCGCCGCCGTTTGATCAACCAGCCGTCTTGTGTGACGCAGCGTTTGCAGCACAGCGCGCGGTCGAAACCTTGACCCATTCGGGTATGCGGCGGATTGGCCTGATTACGCTGCCGCGTAGCATTCCAGGCTCGGCGCGTTGGTATCTTGGCTATCGGCGCGCGTTACGGCGGGCGGGCCTTGGCTTCGACCCAGGCTTAGTGGTTGAGCCAGCAGCCAATCGTTTTCACGATGGCGTAGCGGCCTACGAAACGCTTGCCGCCAGCGAAAACGACTACGATGGCTTGATTGTCTGTGGCCACCAATTAGCAACCGGAGTTGTGATGGTCGATCACGCCAAAGTGCCAGTGATTGTAAGCCATAGCAGCAGCCAACGCGGCATCTCCGGCTTTCGCTGGCCAACCGAACTCTGGGCGCACACCTTGGTTCGCAAACTCCTACAACAGCTTGATGGAGCTGCCATTGCCCACCGCACATGGCTTAACCCAAGCTTGGTCATTGGTTCATTAGGTTTCAAGGAGGATCTCGATGGCTTCAATTACGTTTGATCACGTTGATAAAGTCTTTGGCGATGTCCATGTGCTCAAAGATCTCAACATTGATATTCCCGACCAAGAATTTTTGGTGCTGGTTGGCCCTTCAGGCTGTGGTAAATCAACCGCGTTGCGCTGTTTGGCTGGCCTCGAAGAAATCACCGGCGGCCAAATTATGATCGGGGATCGCGTGGTCAACAATGTTGCGCCCAAAGATCGCGATATTGCCATGGTGTTCCAAAGCTATGCCTTGTATCCGCACATGACCGTGTTTGATAACATGGCTTTTGGCTTGAAACTGCGCAAAGTGCCCAAGCCCGAAATTAAACGCCGCGTCGAAGAAGCTGCCGAAATGATGGCGATCGGCCACTTGCTTGATCGCAAGCCACGCCAACTTTCGGGTGGTCAACGCCAGCGGGTTGCCTTGGGCCGCGCAATCGTCCGCGACCCAGCCGTCTTCTTGATGGACGAACCACTCTCAAACTTGGATGCCAAGTTGCGGGTGCAAACGCGGGCTGAAATTAGCAAGCTGCACCAACGGCTCAAAACCACCTTCATCTATGTGACCCACGACCAAACCGAAGCTATGACCATGGGTTCGCGGATTGCGGTTATGCGTGATGGATTGTTGCAACAACTCGATAGCCCGCAAACCTTGTACGATCATCCAGTGAACAAATTTGTGGCAGGCTTCATTGGTTCGCCTTCGATGAACTTCATCAAAGGTACCTTGACCAAAGGCGATGGCCGCTTGTTCTTCGATGGCGGCAGCTTCGCGGTGCCAATTCCCAACAGCCGACGCGCTCATATCGAATCGCATGTTGGCAAAGAAGTTGAGCTTGGTGTGCGCCCAGAAGACGTGCACGATGCAGCGCTCTTGCCACCAGGCATTAATGGCGATGCAGTCGTCGAAACCACCGTCGATGTGACCGAACCAATGGGTAGCGAAATCTACGCTTACCTGCAAAGCGGCCAACACTCGATCATCGGGCGCTTCGACCCCCGAACGTCAGCCCGCCCAGGCCAGCCAATTCGGGCAGTCTACGATATGGAAAAAATGCATATCTTCGATATCGCCACCGAAAAAGCTTTAGTCTAAACATAGGCTTCGGCGAAGCCTAAACATCAGCGCAGCATGGTTCATGCTGCGCTGATTTGCGTTTAAATTCACCCTTGACAATCACTATAATTCCTTTAAACTCATGCTTTAAACCTAACATATAAAAACATCCCACAAGGAGGTTGTTTATGAACAAGCCTATCATACAAATACAGTATGATCAAATGCAGCAGATCGCCAAACGCTTCGATCAACAAATGCAAAAGGTTAATAATATCAATCAAATGCTTCAACAGACGGTAGCTAACCTAAGGAATGGTGCTTGGCAAGGTCAAGCAGCCCAAGCATTCTTCAAAGAGTTTGAGACCGAAATTACCCCAACACTTCAACGCTTGGTTCAGGTTTTTGAGACCCACCAATCAGTAACCATCGAAATTGGTAAACTCTTCAAAACTCACGAAGAGGAAGCCGCACGCTTATTTCAGCATGAACCCAATGGGGTAATGGCAAGTAAACAACGTGGCAAAGGGGTCTTTGCTAGCCCACCAAACGAAGATCCAGAAGTCGCTGATGTTCATGATCCAAGTCGCGATTTCAAAATATTTGGTCACACAATTTTCAAATATGAATATGCTCCTCAATACAAAACATTTAAAGGTCAAATTAGTCCTGACGGGATTAGTTCCAGCGATGTAAAACAGGGAAGTCTTGGCGATTGTTACTTTATGGCTGCTCTAGCCTCGGTTGCCCAGCAAAATCCTAATTTGATTAAAAATGCGATTGCTGATAATGGTGATGGTACCTATACTGTCACCCTGTATGAAAAGGGGAAACCAGTACAAATAACCGTTGATTCAGATTTCCCAGTGCGCCAAGATTCAAAGGGCAACCCAACCATGATTCCAGCATATGCCAATACTGGCAGTACCAATGATGAATTATGGCCAATGATTCTAGAAAAGGCCTATGCGCAACATACCAAAAATAGCTATGAAAAAATTGAGGGTGGATGGCCAGGCGATGCGGTTGAATTATTAACTGGTAAGGCTCCAACTGAAATCAGCACCGCAGCATCAACTCCTGAACAAACCAAAACCGTCTTACAAGACTTAAATACTCGGATTAGCAACGGTGATAGTGTTACAGTTGCAACCCGCTCTGAAGGTTTGTTTGAAAGTTCATCAGGTTGGCCATCAAAGGTCGTCCCTAATCATGCATACTCAATTGAAAAAGTCGATGTTGCCAACGGCATGATTTATCTGCATAATCCATGGGGAACAATGCATAATCCTCAACCAATGAGCCTTGATGATTTTAATAAATACTATACCTATACTGCGGTAAATCAGCTTAAGTAATATTTTAATTGAAGGATAAAAGTTATGCGTTTTAGGCTATTATTAAGCATTTTTATCATCATAATGAGCGGATGTGGTACTACCCAACAGGAGCAAGCAACCATGACAAGCGAAGCAACGCGTTTTATTCAACAAATGACGGTTAGCCAAGGCACACTCTATCGCACCGAAAATCAATTTGGCATTGGTCTAGAGTTTGTTGAAAATGGCGAATATACCGATGAGCAAGGCCAAAGCCAAAAGGGCGTATTTGCTCGCATTTCGGTCGGTGATGAAACCCAAACCGACCCTACATATCGTGCCGCGAGCATTATTGTGCATGAAGGCAGTATTTTCGAGGCTGGCGGACGCTACGAGGTGATTGAACTGCATAAAGGTTCATCAAATGGCATGCCTGGCTCGAATAGTAGTTATATGGTTTTTGGCAAATTAGCCGATTAATTTCAGCCCTATCAACGGTATAATAAAAACTGGTGGATGTCACAATCCATCAGTTTTCATTTTAGTGGAATCAAATCTATGCCAAACCAAGCCTTCGTTGCGGCGCTCCAAGCGCAACTCGCCAATTTAAACCACGATGATGAAGCGCGCGCACGGCTGTTGCCAACCTTCGATAATGGCAACCCGAGCCGTAATTTATTGCCTCCAGCCAACATCCAGCCACGGCATGGCGCTGTACTGGCCTTGCTCTACCCTGAGGCCGAGCAATTATTTGTGCCATTAACCGTGCGCAGTGGCAACTTGCGCAGCCATACTGGCGAAATCTCGCTGCCTGGCGGCTCGATTGACCCAAGCGATGCCAGCCCCGAGGCCGCCGCCCTGCGCGAAGCCCACGAAGAAATTGGCCTACACATCGATCAGCCGACAATTATTGGGCGGCTCAGCGAGTTGTATGTGCCAGTTAGTAATTTTCTGATTACGCCAATTGTGGCATGGCTTGATCATGCTCCCAATTTAGCGCCAAATCCCAGCGAGGTTGCTGCCGTGCTGCATTTGCCATTACACCAGCTTTGGGCCGCCGATGCGGTGCAAACCGAAGAGCGAATGATCCGCGGCGTAGCCTTGCAAGTGCCCCACTACCCCTATGGCGAGCACAAAATTTGGGGCGCAACCTCAATTATTCTGACCCAATTAGCCTTACGCGCCCAAGCTGCGCTGCAACAAATAGTATAATGGCGACCTAATCACTTAGCGTTGAGAGCCAATGAAACGGATTCTTGTTTGTACAGCCCAAGTGCCTTTTGCCCGTGGTGGAGCCGAATTGCTGGCCGAAGGGCTGGTAACCGCCTTGCGTCACGCTGGCCACGAAGCCGATTTGGTGGCACTGCCCTTCACGCGCACGCCGCATCGCGAGTTGCTCAATAGCGCATTGGCCTGGCGCATGCTCGATCTCAGCCACGTCGAAGATCAGCCTGTCGATCAAGTTATCTGTACCAAATTCCCCTCATATGCGGTTGCGCACCCCAAAAAAGTGGTTTGGTTGGTGCATCAACATCGCCAACTCTACGATTGGCGCGGCACAAACTGGAGCGATTGGGGCAGCCAACCTGATGATGATCACCTAGCTCGTACATTAACCAAGCTCGATCACCAAGCCTTAGCTGAAGCCAAACGCCGTTTTAGTATCTCCAAAATTGTCAGCCAGCGCTTGCAACGCTTCAACGATCTCGCCAGCACGCCACTATATCCACCTTCGATTTATAGCGGGCGCTTGCGCCAAGGCCGCTACGAACCCTATATTTTGAGCATTTCGCGGCTGGATCAGGCCAAACGGCTCAATCTTTTGCTGCATGCCTTGACCTACACCGAGCAACCAGTTAAGGCGATTATCGGTGGCCGCGGCCCAGCGATGGCCGAGCTTCAAGCCCTAGCCAAACAGCTTGACCTTGAACAACGGGTTGAGTTTCGCGGCTGGATGGATGATCAAACATTAATTGATTTGTATGCTGATGCCCGCGCCGTGTTTTATGCTCCCATCGACGAGGATTTTGGCTTTGCCACCATCGAAGCACTTGAGGCTGCCAAGCCAGTGCTGACCGCCCAAGATTCGGGCACGGTTTTAGAATTTATTCACGATGGCAAAACCGGCTTTGTAGCTCCCGCCGAGCCTCGCGCCATGGCCGCGCGGCTTGATGCACTTTGGCAGTCGCCAGCCTTGGCAGCCCAACTTGGCAGCAATGGCCCAGCAATGGTTGCCAATATTCGCTGGGAGCATGTCGTCAAGCAGCTAGTTTTAGCGTGATTATTCTTTGTAGGTGCGGCCTTTCCAGGTTACGCCGCGCCCCGACCAAATGCGCCACGCTGCTTCTGCCGCTAGCAGCATATAACAGACAATTCCCAAGGGAAAAAGCAGCGCATGGCGACGCGACAAGCCATATAATTGCTGCATAAAGCGACCCCAACTCCAAAATGCAAAGCCATTTAACAGCGTAGCCATGCCACTCAACAAAAGTTTTGGCCAGAATGTCCAGCGGCGCAGCCAAGCCCACATGCTCAGCAAAGCCAAGCCAAATGGCACAACTCCAACCAAAATCTGGCGGAAACCAGCCCACGAAGAACGTGCACCGCCATTGCGCAAGCCAGCAATTGCATTTTTAACTAAGCCCTCGCGTACCTCGCTGCCATTGGTGTACATGCGCACTCGCAGCAACTCGCCAGCATACACCGCCTTCATCACGCCGCCAGCCCGCACAATTGCTTGGGCCAACTCAACATCCTCAAGCACCCGATCGCGCACTGCTGCATGGCCGCCAGCACGCAGGTAGGCGCTGCGCCGCACCAAAATAAACTGGCCATTCGCCAAAACCACGCCGGAGCCAGGCGTATTAACTTTGCTTACGGGATAGGCCGCCTGAATAATTGAGAAAAACGCAGGCAACAAGGTTTTTTCCCAAAAACTGCCAAGCTCCGAGAAAGGCAAAAATGTCAGCAAATCGAGCTTTTCTGCTTCAGCATAGGCCAACGCTTGGGCCAACATCGCAGGCTGCGGCTTGGTATCAGCATCAAGAAATAGCAACCATTCGCTCGAACTGGCCTCGGCCAATTGCCAACAAGCCCAGCATTTGCCAGTCCAGCCAGCAGGTAATGGTTGGCCTTGCAACAAGCGCACCCGTTGATCGTGGGCCGCAACTTCGGCTACAATCGCGCTAGTTTGGTCGCTCGAATGATCATCAAGAATGGTCAGTTGCCAATCGCTGCTGGTTTGCTGCGCCATCCCACGCAACACATGGCCAATATTGTGCGCTTCATTCCGCGCTGGCACCAATACAGCGATGCTTGGCAGTGGCTCAGGCGCTGGGCGTGGCTCAATTTGGGGAATTTTTTTGAGCAACAGCGCATCACGCACCAATAAAATCAACGAAGCCAAGCCTAAGCCTAGCCCAATCACAACAGGAAGCATAGATCAATGAATCCTCAAACTGCAAAACAATCAGCACACTATATCACGCAGCAACCACGCCCATGGATGGATCAGGTCGTGCCGTGGTTGATAATCGGCCTACTTTTGCCACTTTATTGGCTAATGAGCAGCCCAACTATTAGCACAGCCTATGGCAGCAGCGACAGCGGCGAGTTGGCAACCGCGCTCTGGTTTGGCGCAGTGCCACATCCACCAGGCTCGCCAAGCTATTTGTTGATTGGGCAAGTTGCGCTCCACTGGTTTGGCGGCGAGCCAGCCCAACGCTTAGCATTGTTGAGTGGTTTGGCAACGGCCTTGAGTGCAGGCATCGTCGCCGCCTGTGTTAGATTAAGCGCCAGCGACCAGCCACGCTCGATCCGCTGGAGCGCAATGTTGGCCGCAGGCTTGGGCTTTGGCTTGAGCCAACGAATTTGGCAACAAGCCCTAGTCATCGAAGTCTATGCCTTGGCGAATGTGTTTCAGCTGCTTTTGCTGTGGCTCAGCTTGCGTTGGCAGCACTGGCAACGAACGCGTACACTGGCAGCGCTTGGCTTGGTCTGCGGCTTGGGATTGGGCGTGCAATTACCTGTTGCAGCGTGGTTGGTCGGCTTTGGGGTGTGGTGGTTTAAGGCCAAATGGGCGATTAAATGGCCGCAAATTGGGCTATTGTTGCTTATGCTGCTGCTCGGGGTCAGTAGCTATCTCATATTGCCTTGGCGCGGCGCGGTGGTTCCACAAGCAAGTTGGGGCGATTGGAGTAGCGTTGCTGGCGCAATCAGCCACATCAGCGCTAGCGAATATCGCTATTTAGTTGGCGCAGTGCCACTGAGCGAGCAAGTTCAACGCTGCATTTTAGCAATTCGCGATTTGCTTGCTAGTTATTGGTGGATCGTCGGCCCGCTGCTCATTGGCTGTGGTTGGCAAAAAATCACGCTAGCTCAACGCTGGATGCTGGTTGCTTGGGCTGGCGTAACCCTGCTTTGGGCTATCAGTTATGGTGGCGCTGATGCCCAAGTCTATCTCTTGCCAATTCATGGCTTGGCCGCTTGGCTGCTTGGCATGGGCGTGGTATGGTTGGCGCAAAAGCCAAGGCTTGCAGGTTGGATTTGGCTTGCGCCAATGTCGATATTAATCTGCTTGCCCTTGGGCTGGCGATTTTCGCTGCGTGGCCAAACCCAAAGCCGCGATCAAGCAATCGCGCTGCTGCAACAACAGCCAGCTCATGGCCAATTGCTGAGCAACAATGATCAAACAACATTTAGTACTTGGTATGTGCAAGCAGTGTTAGAGGTGCGGCCTGATGTGCAGATTATTGATCAGCGCCTACAACAACAGTTGTGGTATCAGCGACGGGAAGGGTTATCAACTCGCTAGGATCTTTAATAATATCAACGATCACCAAGGTCAGGTCGTCTGCTTGGCGGGCAGCACCACGGAAGCGATCAACATCGGCGCAATAGGCATCAATCAAGCTCGCGGTATTTTCTGCTTCAAGCTGGCGTACCGCCAAGCACCAACGATCAAAGCTATACAACTCGCGTTGCTCGTTCATGGTTTCAATTACGCCATCGGTATAGACCACCAAGCGATCGTTGGCTTGCAATTGGATGGTTTGCTCAGCATAGGGAAAGTTGCGAATTGAGCGCAACGGCGTGCCAAAGGCCTCTAATTCCTGAATTGCGCCATTGCGCCGCAAGAGCGGAAATGGGTGGCCTGCGTTGGCAAAGCGCAATTGATGATTGCGCAAATTCAGCACCCCATACCAAACTGTCATCATCTGATTAACTGCATCGTCGGCGTGCAAAATCGCATTAACATGGCGCAACACATGGCCGGGGTTGCGCGAACGGCGGGCCTCGCTGCGAATAATCGAGCGCGTCATGGCCATAACCATGGCGGCAGCAACGCTCTTGCCAGTTGCATCACCAACAATAATTGCAATTTCATCGTCGTTCAAACGAATCAGATCATACAAATCGCCGCTCGTTTCGAGCGCTGGCTGCACCGAAGCACCAATATCGAGGCATTCGCTATAGTGTTGGGGCTTGGGATAGAGGTCTTGTTGCAAATTGCGCGCAATCGCCAACTCCTGGCGAATCAGCGTATCTTGCATCAATTGCTGACGCGCTGCTTGCAGTGAGAGCATTGAATTATCAAGTGTGCGTTGGTAGAGCCAAGCAATCGCCGTAATTACGACAAAAAAGCTTAATATTGGCAAAAGATCGGCAATCCAAGCAAAGTTTGGTTGATAGATTAAGTAGAAAATAATTGATATATTAGCAAAAAAAGCGATAAGAGCTGATTTATAATTTACTAGAAAGGTAAATAGCATAATACAAATACTACACATATACATAAATAAATTAACAGAATTATTACTTTCTGTTGCTGCTAGAGCCATAAACATCAAATTTGAATATGTACAAAATATTATATAGGGTTTATTATTATCAACTTTTTTACTTATATACTTAACAAATAAAAAATAGCTCATATCAATTGCCAATATCAACATTGGCATAAAACGCATTTCTTGATTGAGAATAGATGTAATAAAAATAAGTGCTATAAAAAATATATGAATATAAATAACAACATTAATAATGGTATTAAAAAAAACAGACTTTCTTACTGAATCTGTTTGATCTTCAAGGTTTTTACTACTTTTAATATCAAGTAAGCCCATAGTTAGTATATTATTCAGCCACAATATTAATGAATAATGTTGTGGCTGAATTCTAAATCAAAAATTAATACCAACCAGCAAGACCTCTAGCTGAGATGCCTTGACCTTGAAAATTAGTGGCAGATTCTTCAACTTGTTTCAATTCATCATCAGTTAAGTTAAAACCATGGTTTTTAACAGTTTCGGCAATATTGCTACTATCCAACAGTTCTTGACGGAAGGCTTCGTCCGAGGTGGCTTGATCGATCAGGCGTTGAAATTCATCGCTATGCTTTGAACTCATACGGTTCCTCCTGGGTAGGATGTTGGATGACCATCATTATATGAAGATCTTGGATATTAGCAATAGGTTATTAGTTCAAGCCATTCTTACAGTTCAAGCCAAGCCTCGGCTACATCAGCCAATGTATCTTTGGGTACAATCGGCTGTTGGTTATGGTAAGTATATTAGTGTTTGAGTGTCGCGAGAATATAGTTAATCAGGTCGCGGTCGCGATCATCAAGGCCATGGAGTAGGCGTTGCTGGTCGCGTTCGCCAGCCCAAATTTGCTCAACTGGTGTGATCAGTTGCCAACCAAGGCTCTCAAGGTCGGCCAAAGTCAAGCGTAATTCGGCCCGTGGTAGCGCAGGATCGTGTGTTGCTGCTACAATAGCATCAAGCAAACTTGTAAAATCTTCGAGATCCATTCCGCCGCCAGCATCACTCTGTTTGGCAACCAGCATTTGAATGCTCAGCAATAACTCACCAATTTGGTCTTGCTCATGGCGCTCTAAGCGATCATACAAGAACTGAATTTGGGCTTGATCGTTATTCAACACCGCTTCGCGTAAATCGAGCGGAAGTTGATCGATCAACTGCTCCAGGGTTGGGGCTTCGGCATAGCTATCAAGCGCTTGCTCGATCTGAAGCTGCTGAAATTGCTCAAGCTGTTGGCTCACGAGGGTTTGTTGTTCGGCTGGCATCGCGGCAAAAGCTGCTTCAAACGCCACGCTATCGCCGCTTTCTAGCGCTTGCAGCACAGCTGGGGGTAAACTAGCAAGCAAGCCACGTAGTTCGGTGGTATCCATAACTGCCTCCTTTGCAGCTATCGTATCACAGAAGTTTGGGGGACATTCATGGGTCGTTTTGTTCGTTGGCTGGTGTTTCGCCTCTTACGTTTGTACTATCCACGCATCGCCGTCGAAGGCTTAGAGCAATTGCCCCGTGGCAGGGTGATGTTTGTGCTCAATCACCCCAATGGTTTGCTTGACCCATTGTTGCTGATGTTGATTCTCGGCCAGCCCGTCGCGTTTTTGGCCAAAAATACCTTTTTCAACAACCCAATTGGCCGTTGGATGATGCATGCGTTTGGCGCATTGCCAATTTATCGCCAAAGCGATGCCGCTGAAGGCAGCAATACCCGCGATTTGAATGAACAAACGTTTGCCCGTTGCCGTCAATTACTTGCCGACCAACACCATTTAGCCTTGTTCCCCGAAGGAACATCGCACTCCGAAGCCTATCTCTTGCCGTTGCGCTCAGGTGCGGCCCGCATTGCGCTCGGTGCAGAGGCAGAGCACAATTGGCAACTCGATTTGAAGATTGTGCCAATTGGCTTATGGTATGAAGATAAGCATATTTTTCGTTCTTCAGTGCTCTTATTAGTTGGCAAACCAATTAACGTTAATCAATTTCAGCATGCCGAGGCCGAGCGCGAACAGGCAGTTGCCAGTTTGACCACGCGCATGGCTGAGCATTTGGGCGGCGTGGTTTTCCAAGCTGGCAATGCCGAATTATTGCGTGGCCTGCCAGTGATGGTTGGCTGGACAGTTGATCGCTTGCGGCGCAAACGCCCAAGTGGCCGCGAAGCCTATACCTCGCTCACGCCAACCGAACGCGTACAACTAGCAACCTTGGCGGCCAAAGCCCAGCGCTACGCTCGCACCTTGCGACTTTTGGGCATCGCCGACCCGTGGGCACCGCAATTGCCCTTGGCCACTCGTTGGCGCTTTTGGCGCAAATTTTTGTGGACGTTGCTGGCCTTTATTCCAGCAGCCTGTGGCATTTTGCTCAGCTACCCCATGTATCGATTAAGTGGAATCATCGCCACCCGCATGACCAAAGAGCTAGAAGTATTGAGCACAATTAAATTGATTGCTGGCATGGTTTTGCAACCGATTGGCTGGATTGTAACCAGCCTGATCATTGGTTTGCTCACAACCTGGCAAGCTGGTTTGATTGTGTTGCTACTGGCCCCGCTATTTGGCTTTATTGCCCTGCGCTGGAGCGAGCGCTGGCGGGCTGTGCGCGAGGCAACCGCCGCTTCGTGGCTACGCCTGACCCAACCAGACCTCACCAGTCAATTATTACAACGCCGCCGCGATTTGGGCGAGCAAATTTCCAATACCATTTTGAGCTTAAACGATTAATTAAATAGAGCGCAGGATGAAGTTCATTCTGCGCCCCCAATTTAAATTAATTCAACTGCCTGCGGATTGCGATCAAAAAAGAGTTTTAAGCCATGCACGCTCATCGCCAAATTGCCCCAGAGCACCAAATTGAGCGCTGGCGAAACAGGCTCCTTGGTTGGTAGTGCCTGTTCAACAATCGCCTCAACTGGCAATTCAGCAGCATGCAGATTATCACGCACATCGCGCACGATCTTGACCAAACGCTCGTGCATTTCTTCGAGGGCCAAGGCTGGCGGGGCAACCGTCGGGCCAAAGTGCGAAGGCAACAATTGGCGAATCGGGTATTTGGCTAAAGTTTGAAAGGCTTGCAGCTGATCAGCCAAATTGAAGGCTGGTGGCGGGGTGACGGGCATATTGAGATTATAGGTGCTCATCAAAATGCCAATCGAATCGCCAGCCCATAGTGTGCCAGAATTAGCTTCCCAAAACGCCAAATGATCGGGCGAATGGCCAGGCGTTGGCACAGCTTCAAGCACAATCCCTTTGCCCAAATTCAGGCTCAAATGTTCGGCGGGCAAAATTCGCTCGGCTTCAATAGGCAGCATTGTGCCATACACCTGCCACATTGGGCCAACCGCCCGCTCCACGCTACGCATGAGTTTGCTTGGCTCGGCCAAATGCGCCGCCGTCATTGAGTGCAAATAAACCTTGGCATTGGGCAAATGCTGAGCCAAAATCCCAGCTCCACCGCTATGATCCATGTGAACGTGGGTTAAGAGAATATGTTCAACTGCGGCGGGGTCGATTCCAAGTTGCTGCAAACCGGCTAAGGTTGCTTCGGCGGTTAACGATGTGCCAGTTTCGATGAGGGCAACCTGATCGCCTTGTACCACATAGGTTGCGCCAAAACCATCGGTTGTCAGCAGGCCATTATCGATCATGGCAATCTGATCGCTCAGTTGGGTTAGCGGAACTTGCATCATTGCACTCCGTTTCGATTACAAAATCAACGTATGGCTATTTTACCTGATTCAGTTGAGAATCGCACCTCAGCATTAGATGTAACTATTTGATAGGCTAAGCATGATACAATTTGACATGGTTCGGACGGTCAGGCTATAATAGATAAGCTACAGCGCGTCCATGGCGGCGTGCTATCAATTTTGTCTTATCTATACAGAAGCGCGAGCACGCGCTTTTGTTTCGTCTGACACCGGAGGATTCGCACAATGCCAAAACGAACTTGGCAACCAAAACGCATCAAGCGCCGCCGTGTTCACGGTTTCTTGGAGCGCATGCAAACTCGCACAGGCCGCGCCGTATTGAAAGCTCGTCGCCAACGTGGTCGCTGGAAGTTAACTGTTAGCGACAAACGCCGACCAGCAGGCCCAGGCGGTCATCGCTAAACAATGCAACGTTCACAGCGCCTTCGCTCGCCACGCGATTTTCGCCGTGTTCGCGAAGGCGGTCGTACATGGTCACATCCACTCTTGGTGTTGAGCGTCGCGCCAGCGCGGGCCAATCGCGTTCGGTGTGGGATTGTGGTTCGCAAAGCGCTGGGCACAGCCGTCGAACGCAATCGTTACAAACGCCGAGTGCGCGAAGCTATCCGTTTGATCTATGATCAGATACGCCCAGGATGGGATGTTATTTTTATTGTACGAGCGGGATTTCGCACAGCGGCCTGGGAGCAGATTCAGCAGGCCGTTTCGCGTTTACTGCAACAAGCGCAGCTATGGCATGATCGTGAACAACCATCACAGGAAGATCGCCATGGGTAAGATTTTATTGGCACTTATTCGCTTGTACCAGCGTTTTTCGCGATATACACCACCAAGTTGTATCTATACGCCAACCTGTTCCCACTATGGCTATCAAGCTATCGCGAAATATGGGGCATTCAAAGGTACATGGTTGACACTGAAACGGATCGCCCGTTGCCATCCATGGGCACAGGGTGGTGAAGACCCTGTTCCATAAGTTGGCACAGGGTTTTTTGCTATGACAACGTAGGAATATACGGCTATGAATTTTCTAGGTCCAATCTTTTTACCATTTCTCGAATGGCTGTTCCATCTGTTTGGCAACTTGGGGTGGGCAATTATCGCTTTTACGATTTTAGTTCGTTTAGGCATGTTGCCGCTGACACTAAAGCAATTACGTTCGCAACGCAAAATTATGGTCATCCAACCAAAATTGCGCGAATTGCAACGTAAATATAGCAAAGATCGCGAAAAACTAACCCAAGAAACCATGAAGCTCTATCGTGAGCATGGAGCCAGCCCTGTTGGTGGGTGTTTGCCGCTATTGATTTCGTTGCCAATTTTGTTTGGCGTGTGGCAAGCGATTCAATTATTTGGCACGCAAGTTGAAGCCACTGCCGAACAAGTGCAGTTTTTGTGGTTGCCCCGCCTGACCCCGTTGGTTGACGGTGCAGGCCAAGCGATTGCTGGCAGTGCCAAAGACCCCTATTATATTTTGCCGCTCTTGGCAATTGGCTTTCAATTCATCACAACCTTGATGGCAATGCAACGCAACCCAGACCCACAGCAAGCCTCAATGAACAAAGTGATGATGTTTATGCCATTTATCTTTGGCTTTATCTACTTCCAGTTTCCATCAGGCGCAACCCTGTATTCAGTCACTGGTTCGTTGATTCAAATGGTGCAACAATATTTCACCTCAGGCTTTGGCTTGCTTTCGAAATATTTGCCATTTTTGCCCGAAAAAACTGGCTTCTTGCACCAACCATTGCCAGAATCGGCTACAATCACGATTGAAGAACCAGAAAGCCCAAGTGATCAGCCCCAACGCCGCGATTTTTGGACTGCGCTTGGCAAACTAGAACCGGTTACTGATGTCAGCGCCGCTGGTGCTGCCGCCGAAAGTGGTAGCAGCGACATCGCAACCGAACAAGCAATTGAAGATGTTAAGGCGCAGCTTGGCAAGCCGAAAAAACGGCGCTAGTCTCGGCTTATAATTCGGAGGAACGTGTAGGACATGGCGTTGCAAAAAGTTGAAGTACGCGCAGCAAGCGTGGCCGAGGCCGTGGCTCAAGCCCTCGCCCAACTCGGCAAAGATGAAGATGAAGCTCTGATCGAGGTTTTAGCGCAAACCGCTGATTCAGCCCTTGTCCGCGTCAGCGTCGATGATGATGAGGATGAGTTGCTGGCTGAGTATGGCGATGATGACGATGAGGAGCAACCCAAACGTCGTCGCCGCCGCGTCGCTAGCACCGATGAGCAAACCGTGGCGCTCGCCCGTCAGTTGCTTGAGGCCTTGCTCACTCGCATGAACATCGATGCCTTTGTAACGCCGGTTGTACAGAAGGCCAAAGGCTCCGATGAAGAAGAAGATACGCTGACCTTGCATATCGAGGGTGTCGATGAAGAAACCACCGGCCTGATGATTGGCCGCCGTGGCGAAACCTTGCGCTCATTGCAATATCTGCTGAATGTCTTAATTCATCGCCAAACTGGGCGCTGGTCGCAAGTAGTAATCGATATTGGCCAATATCGCCAACGTCGCCAAGATTCACTTGAGGGCTTGGCGTTGCGCATGGCCGAACGCGTGCGCCAATCAGGCCGCCCAATGCCGCTTGAGCCAATGAGTTCATTCGAACGCCGCATCATCCATATGGCGCTGCGCGAAGATCCGTCAGTCTATACCGAAAGCGCTGGCGAAGGTGAGCATCGAAAAATCGTTATTTATCCAAAACGCTAGTCAATGGCGATTAGCGCTGTGGTTGAGCGGGTGTTGTTCTCAGCGCCCGCCAATCAGTATCCAAGGAGTCGATGATGATTCCCTTAACTAACTTGCCTGCCACAGTCAGCATCCGCGAAGTTGGCCCCCGCGATGGCTTGCAAAACGAGGATCGCATCCTCACCACCGAGCAAAAAATCCTGCTAATCAATGCCCTCAATAATTCTGGCTTGCGCCAAATCGAAGTTGGTTCGTTCGTCAACCCGCGTTATGTGCCCCAAATGGCCGATACCGCTGAGGTTTTTGCCCGGATCGAACGCCGCCCCGATGTGATGTATAGCGCAATTGCGCCAAATTTACGCGGAGCACAACGGGCAATCGAAGCCCGCGCCGATTCGGTGCAAATCTTTTTGAGCGCTTCCGAAAGCCACAATCAAAGCAATGTGCGCATGAGCATCAACGAATCGCTGGCTGCTGCCGCCGATATTGCGCTTGCACTCAAAGAAGCCCAGATCGAGTTCGAAGCTGTGCTTTCAGTGGTCTTTGGCTGCCCCTTCGAAAACGATGTGCCAATCGAGCGCGTCGTGAGCATGACTGAACGCCTGCTCGAGCTGGGAGCCAGCCAAATTACGCTTGGCGATACAACCGGCATGGCTCATCCGCGCTTGGTGCAAGCGGTGGTGCTAGCCTTACGCGAGCGCTTCCCGCATGCGCCGTTACGCTTGCACCCGCATAGTGCGCGCGGCGCTGGCTTAGCCAACGTATTGGCCGCACTCGAAGTTGGCATCGATCGGATTGATGCAAGCATTGGGGGGATTGGTGGGTGTCCTTTTGCGCCAGGCGCACCAGGCAATATCTGCACCGAAGATACCGTGCATATGCTCCACGAAATGGGCATCGACACCGGCCTCGATATTCCAAAGTTGGTTTCGTGTGCCAAACTAATCGAAAGCTTGCTTGGCCACGAAGTGCCTGGGCAAGTCATCAAAGGTGGCATTTGTGGCCATATTCCTGGCGGCAAGATGCGTCCATGGAACGAAGCAGCAGTGCTCGACGCGCCAACCAGCCGCACCGTTTAAGCATCACTAACCCATCCAGGAAGCCATATAGTTTGCTTGGATGGGTTTTTGCTTGCCAAAATTTGCCTGCTCCCTCGTTTGGCTGCCACTACAGTACCCCATTAGTCATGAACAACCCCGCTACGAAGCCTTATAGCAGCGTGCAAAAAGGCCTATACGAGGGCGGACCGATAGACCATACCCGGCCTAGGCTATCGGATCTATGCTGCTTGCAAGCAAATGATTCATGGATTAAGGGATTGCCACTATGTTTCAGCCATCAGCCAAGCACGCCAATCAAGCAGTCGTCGGGCAAGCCCCTGAACTTTCGGTTATCATTCCCTGTTTCAACGAACAAAAACGGATCATCCCCAGCATCGACGCAATCGTGCAGTATCTCAACGAACGAGGCCGTTCGTGGGAGTTAATTATTAGTGATGATGGCTCAACCGATCAAACAGTTAGCTTGATCGAAGCCCAAAACTATCCCAATCTGACGATCATCAAAAGCTCAAGCAACCATGGCAAGGGCCATGCAGTACGAGCTGGGATTATTGCAGCCAAAGGCAATTTTATTCTCTTTACCGATGCAGATAATGCTACGCCAATCACTGAGTTAAATAAATTATTGCCCTCGTTAGAGCAAGGCAACTACGATTTGGCGATTGGCTCGCGGGCCAAACAACTGCTGCAAACCAAAGAACGGCGCTTGAGCCGCTGTGTAATGAGTGCTGGGCTGCGGCTGATTGTTGAACATGGATTGAAACTAAATATTCACGATAGTCAATGTGGCTTCAAACTGTTTCATCGGGCGGTGGCCAAACATCTGGCCCAAGTCCAAACGATCAATGGCTTTGCCTTCGATTTAGAGCTGTTGGTGATTGCCGATATTTTTGGCTATCAAACCAATGAAATTCCCGTCGAATGGATTGATGTTGCTGACTCAAAAGTCCATCCAATTCGTGATGCCTATCAGTTTCTGCGCGACATTATGATTATTCAAATTAACCATTGGCGTGGACGCTACCCAAGCTCAAGCCAAAAAAAAACAAAAGCTAAATCGCAGCAATCAGGCCAGTGGTTTGCCTAAAAAACCTCTATTTTGCTGCTTGAATAGCTGATTGCTCAGCATTTATAGCTCCTCAGCCCTTCGCCACGTAGCCGAGGGGCTTCGCGTTGCAATGAGCAGCTTTAGCATAGACGAGGCTGCTAACCCTAAGTGCTAGATCTATGCGGATAGCTTGGATTTGATAGCCCTTTCTGTTTCCCCCCTTGGCACTTTAGTAGCGCTCGGATGAGTGACTATTCGCTTATTGGTTTCAGCCCTAAACCAATCTATAGTTAAGTTAATGGTATTTTTACACGAAAGTCTGATTATGGGTGTCCTTCAACGTTCTGGTTTCACAACCACCCACATTCCACTCATGCGGCGGCTCAAACAATTAACGAAGTTCTGGCTGCTCGGCGGTATGCTCTTGGTTAATCTGGCGAATTATGGCGTTGCAAGCGTGCTTGGCCGTGGGTTAGGCCCAGCAGCCTATGCCCAAATCAACGTCATCATGACCTTGTTTGGCCTCGCAACCTTGGGCAGTAGTTTTTTTCAAATTCAAGCTGCCCGGGCCAGCCTTAGCCTCAACAATCATGCCAAATTGAGGCAGCTTCGCCAAATAGCTTGGGTTGTTGGGGCACTCAATGGCCTGCTCTGCGCAGGCTTGGCGGGATTTTGGCAAAACCTGTTTGGCACAAGTCCAACACCATTGTTGCTGCTTGGCTTTGGCTTAATCAGCTACTATCCGCTTGGGGTTGAGCGTGGCATTATGCAAAGCCAAGCGGCGTTTGGGCGGCTTGCAGGTAATTTGCTGCTAGAAACCATGATTCGGCTCGCTGGAGCAATCATCGTGCTCAAATTGGGTTTGGGCGTACCATCAGTCAGTGCAGTCTTTGCTGGTTCATTGCTCGCGGCGTGGAGTTTGAGCTACATCAAACCAGCCATAACCGAGAATGTTGGTTCAACGAGTCAACTTCAGCCATTAGGGCCACTTGGCTTGCGGATGCTAGGCCAAGGCTTAATTCTCAATAGCGATCTGCTTTTGGTAACGTTGTGGTTTTCGCAGCATATTGCTGGCCAATATGCAGCTTTAGGCTTGATTGGCAGGCTTGGATTCTTCGTGAGCAGCACGGTTGCAACATTGGGTTTTGCTAAGCTGTTACGGGCCGATAAGGCAAAAACTGAACAACGCCAGGCATTTTGGCAAAGCGTGGCTATGATACTTGGCATTGGAATCATATTTAGCCTCGCCTGTTGGGCCATGCCTAATCTGCTCATTAAGGGGCTATTTGGTTCAGCCTATCTGCCGATTGCTGGGGTGCTTTGGCGCTACGCTGCGATTGCCGGTGGCTATGCAGTGGTAAATTTCCTCGTTGCTTATCAAGCGGCCCAACAGCGGCAGAGCGGAGTTTGGCTGACACTTGGGGCTGGCCTTGGCCAAGTCGTGCTTTTGATTGCAGCCCATCAAACAATTAACCATGTATTGAATGTTCAAGCCTTGATCATGCTAGGGTTGTTGGCAACAGTTTGCTTGAGCGAATGGCTGGAGCGCACAAAAAACCGCGCTTGATCGCGATGATCAAGCGCGGTTTTGATTACAGCTAAGCAGCTTATTTGACTGTTAGCGTACCCTTCATGCCAGCTGCATAGTGGCCTGGATAGGCACAGATATAGCTGTAGGTACCTGGCTCCAATTGAGCATCAACACTGTCAGTTTCGCCAGCATTGATCGTTTTGGTGTGAGCAAGCGACGTATCGGCGCTTGGTGTGAAGTCAGGGGCGTTAGCAACTGCTGAATCAACAGCTTTTTGCTCTTCGCCTGGTTTGACAATCACAACGTTGTGGGGCACAGCGCCAACATTATTGAAGGTTACTTTGACGTTGCCTGCACTTGCGCTAAGCTCGGTTTGGGCAAACTTCAAATCGGCTCCAGCAGCGCTATCGAGGGTTACGCCAGCACCACCGCCAGCAGGAGCAGCGCCACCGCCACCAGCAGCAACGACCTTAAACGTGCCCTTCATACCAGCTGCATAGTGGCCAGGGTAGGTACAGACATAGCTGTAGGTACCTGGCTCTGCAATATTGAAGGTCGTCGTGTCATTAGCACCGCCATCAATGGTTTTGGTGTGGGCCAATGAATTTGGGGCTTCAAAATTGGTGGCAGTTGCTGCGTCGGCCACGGTTTTATCTTCTTCGCCGGGGTTGACCAACACCCAGTTGTGAGGCACAACACCCTTGTTATTGAAGGTTACTTTAATTTCACCGGTACCTGCGGTTAACTCGGTTTTGGCAAAGGCCAAGGTGGCACCATCGGCACTATCAATGGTCAAATCATTGCTCACTGAGCCAGCAACCGCGACATCGGGGACACCTTTAAACACACCTACGTTGTCGTCAGCAGTACCACCGCAAGCAACCAAAGTGCCTGCTAATAAAACGCCCGCCAGCGGACGTGTCCAGCGCCGAATAGGCATCGATTTCCTCCATAAAAGCATCTGTTTGTTGGCATTCGTATACACTGAATTATAGCATAATGGCTTGGGCTTGGTCTCATAGGATCGGCATTGTTTTGGATAGGCCAATTGGTAGTCAATTGCTCACCAAATGCTCACAAAGATTTACCAAAAGTTCCTTGACGCACTCACAGGCACTGTTATAATACACACCAAGAGGCTGCTGTACCCGGAAAGGCCCACCCACAATGCGAATTGAATTCGACAATTGGGTTAACGATAGCACGACAGAGGCATCAGCCTGTGTCGTTTTTTGTACCAACGCTACGGCGTGGGAACGGCTCACGGCGTTTTTCGCTATATAAGGAGGATCGTCCAATGTACTCCGATATGATTAGCAAGATCGACAAAGCCAAACGGTACGCCCAAGAACCAGAACGGATTGCAATTCAACAGTTTAGCGCTATCTTCCGTGGTGGCAATAACCACGAAGTCCAGCTGTTGGCAAGCGGTGAATGGCACTGTGATTGTGAATTTTTTGCCCATTGGAACACCTGCTCACACGTGATGGCATTGCAACGGATCTTAGAGCCAATGTTAAATGATGACGCTCGCCGAGCTGGCTCACCATTTACCTTCGATGAAATTGCCGAGGCTGTTGGCTAAAGGGTTTTTCCAAGGTTTAAGGTTGCGCCACGTGACGAGTAGCTACTTGTCAACGTGGCGTAGCTGTTTAAGCGAGAAGAGTCGTGCGCCTATATCACCGCCAGCAACGGCTATGGTATAATCGCGACGCAAGGAGGTATTATGTCGGATCGTCCAACACCAGCCCGCACGCGCTTTGCGCCAAGTCCGACGGGCTATCTGCATATCGGTAGTTTACGTACCGTGTTATTTAGCTGGTTGTGGGCACGCCACACCGGCGGTCAATTTTTATTACGGATTGAAGATACCGATCGCAAGCGCTTTGTTGAAGGCGCAGAAGAACAATTAACCAGTTCAATGCAAGCGATCGGCCTCATGTGGGATGAAGGTCCAATTGTTGGCGGTCCTCACGCACCTTATAAACAATCCGAACGCTTGGATATTTATCAGGCTCACGCTGCAAGCTTGATCGAAAAAGGCGTTGCTTACCGTTCGTATGCCACCGCCGAAGAAATTGCCGCCCTCAACGCCGAACGCGAGGCTCGTGGCGAGCCAAAGCTCTTGGTGTTTCGCAATTTGCCCGGCATCGACGACGCAGCCCGTGAAGCAGCTGGCGAGCCATACAACGTGCGGCTGAGCCTCAAAACCACTGGCAAAACGATCGTCCATGATCTGGTTCGCGGCCAAATTGAGTTTGATAATGCGGCCTTGAAAATGCCCGATCCAGTGCTGTTGAAAACCGATGGCTTCCCAACCTATGCCCTCGCCGCCATGGTCGATGATCACTTGATGGGGATCACCCACGTGCTACGGGCTGATGAATGGCTACCAACCTGGCCGATTCACCACCAAATCTACGAAGCATTTGGCTGGGAGCAACCGGTTTGGGTGCATGTGCCGCAAGTGTTGGGCAGCGATGGCAAGAAGCTTTCCAAACGGCATGGCGATACCTCGGTGACCGAGTATATTGAGCTTGGCTTTTTGCCCGAAGCAATCGTCAACTATTTGGCCTTAATTGGCTGGTCATACGACGATAAAACTGAGTTTATGACCCTTGAAGAGTTGATCGAGCGCTTTGACCTGAATCGGATTCGCCCATCGGGCGGGGTGTTTGATCGCGATAAGCTCTTGCACTTCAACGGGGTCTATTTGCGCAATTTGGCTGCTGCTGATTTGGCGCAACGGATCGCCCCCTATTTGAGCAAAGCTGGCTTAATTAGTGCAGAACCAACTGCGGCAGAATTGGCCAAGGTAGCCGAATACTTGCCATTAGTGCAAGAACGGATTAAGCTACTCAGCGAAGCGCCAGAATTGCTTGATTTCTTCTTTGTCGACCCCCAAGGCTACGACCCAGCCTTGTTGGTGCCAAAGAAGGGCGACCCAGCGCAGACAGTCGAGGTGCTTGGTCAAGTCAAGGCCAGTTTGGAAGCTCTCGAAACGTGGGATAGCCCAAGTTTAGATAAGCTTTTGCACGATTTTGTCAATCAACTTGGGCTGAAAATTCCCCAAGTCTTTATGCCTATTCGGGTTGCGCTCACTGGGCGAACCACCTCACCAGGCCTGTTTGAAACCATGGCGGTGTTGGGTAAGGCCGTGACGCTCGCGCGAATCAGCACTGCTGCTGCGGCGCTTTCCTCTGCCTCTGTATAGTTCGATTAGTCAGGAGGATGTTCAATGACGCTTGACGAAGCCAAAACCGAATTGACCAACTTGGTCTTGGGAGTTTCGCCCGATGCCGTGTTACGCTATAAAAAACGGGGCAGCGATGAGTTGGCGATTCGGGTTTATGCCCCAGCCGACCACGAGGATGCCATTCGTGAAGCAACCCGCGAACGTTCAATCGCCTTGTTAACCGAACACGATTTGGATGTTCAGATTTTGATTTACGATATTTCAACCTCGTTGCCAACCGAAGAAGGCGCAGAGTAACCTGCACCTAGCGGAGCCAACGGCCTCTAGCAGCAATGCTAGGGGCTGCTTTTGATTAAAGGGAAAGGCCATGGATTCTTATCAACCAACCAGCGATGAACGACAAGCCATGCGGGCATTTTTGCAACGCGCCGAGGTGCGCATCTCGACGATGCACCGCATTGCTGGCGTGTTTTTGAATGGCGCAGGCTTATTGATTTTGTTGCCAGTGTTTTTTCGCGATGCAATTAGCGACATCAACAACATTGTGCTCAAGCAAATTGCCCAGCTGTTTACACTGTGGCAAACTGGCCAATTTTCGTGGTCGGCAGTCGCCGATTTGGGCCTCTACACGCTGTTATTTATTCCGTTTATCGCAACCTTGGGCATTCCGCTGTATGCGTTTTTGCTGTTATTGAAAGATATTGTCTACTTTTATTTTGCCAACCAAAGCCCTGGCTTTACCCATAAATTATTTAACCCGCGCTTTATTCTTTCGGGCTTGGCATTTTCCACTGATGAAGCACCAGCAGTCAAACGCGCCGTGATTCAGCATCAATATAATTCCGATTTGTTGGAGTTTATTTTGCCGTTTGAGCGCCACGAAGCGGCATTTTACGATCAGGTTTATCAGCAAAGCGAGGGCTTGATCGTGCCGCCCAGTCGTGATGCGGCCCAACTAGCCAGCCAAGGGGTCAATCAAAGCCAAATCAGCCAGCAAGCAATCGAGCGTTTTAACACGGCCTTGGGTTTATCGGGCTTTTTAGATCGTACCTTAATTGAAGAAGTGGCACGCACTGAAATCTCGGTGGTGCGCTATGCCTTATGTCTACGACGTTTGGTGTTGCGCTATATCAAAGCCTTGCTCATGTTTGTCTGGACGACCTTGCTCTCGTTTATTTTGGTTTCGTTCCTTGAGCACTTGCAGCCGTTGGTAATTTTGGCGGTGGGCTATGTGGTTTGGTCGGCGCTTACGCCGTTGGTCGTGCGCATGCCCACCAACTGGATCTGGCAAGCGCTGCGTGAGGATGTCAATCTCAAAGGAGTGGCCCGTGATGAAGAAATAACCCGTTTTGAACACTTTGTCGTCAAGGTCTGTCGTTTGACCTTGGCAATCGCCATTTTGACCTTGCTCAGCGAAATTGGGCGGCTGATCGTGCATGTTTAGGGATTGAAAGCCCCTCACCCCAACCCCTCTCCCATCCGATGGGCGAGGGGCTTTAACGCTGTGGTTCGGCCACAAATTCCGTTGCTCCTCCTCGCCCGCGTTCAGTGGGAGAGGGAGTTGGGGGGTGAGGGAATTGCTAATCTCGGCTCCCCCTCGCCCGCGTTCAGTGGGAGAGGGGGTTGGGGGGTGAGGGAACTCGCTTGCTAATTTGCATTCTTGGGCTGAGCAAAACGGCCTAGCAACAAGCCAAATTCAAACAATAAATACATCGGCACTGCCAAAAATGCGAGGTTGGCAGGATCGCCGGTTGGGGTCAGAATTGCTGCCGCCACCACGGTGATCAGCACCACATAGCGGCGATAGCGCCCGAGTTTGCGTGGGTTGAGAATGCCAATTTTGGTCAGGGTAAACATGATCATTGGCAATTCAAAGACAATTCCGTTGATCAGCAATAAGCGGGTCAGAATCGAGAGAAAATCATCGAGCCGCGGCTTATTTTCAATCAAATTACCAGCATTCTCAGTGCCAAAATTGATCAAAAATTTAATGGCCGCAGGCGCAGTCACAAACCAGCCAAACGCAATGCCGCCAACAAAGCAGAAAATCACCAACGGCAAACCAATAAAAATCCATTTGCGTTCGGTGCGAGTTAGGCCGGGCGCTAAGAAGGCCAACAATTGATAGATGATAATCGGCATCGCAGCAGCAATGCCCAAGGTGAGCGCAGTGCTGAGGTAGGTGGTAAAAGTTTCGGTAACTTCGGTGGTTTGCACGCCCTGCTCGCCAGCAAAGCTCAAAATCAAATATTTGATAAAGCCAGTGCTATTGACGATGTAAAAGCCACCAAGCATGCCAATCAAAACCGCAATCGAAACCTTGGTCAGGCGTGAACGCAACTCGCGCAAGTGGTCGAGCAAGGTCATGGTGCCATCAACGGCGGTGGTTGCTTTAGCCATTGGTCTGCTCCTCGGCGGCTGAGGCACGCAATGCCTGATCGAGTGGTTGGTCGAGCAAATCGTCATCGAGCATCATACGAGCTTGGTTAGCAATCTCTGGGCGGGCCAAGGGTGGTTTGGGAGTTGGATCAATCACATTGGCGGCGGCGGTAGTTTTGGGGTCGAGGCCAAGGTCGACGATCATCGCTCGGTCGTCATCGGAGAGAATCGAGCGCCCAAGCTCCTGAATTTGGCGGCGCGGATCGAGGTCGCGCAACTGGCGGGCCATCTTCTCGACCGATTCATAATCATCGCCCAACTCGTTGCGGGCCTGATTGCGCAGATCGTTGATCAGCTTGCGGCCTTTACTGATCCACTGGCCAATTTGAAACAGCATTTCAGGCAAGCGTTCAGGGCCGACGACCACGAGGGCAATCACCAAGATGATCACAAATTCAAACGGGCCAATCCCAAAAATTGTCATAAGCGTCTGACCACTAGCTAAAGGCTTTGGGGATACGCTTTACGCAAGTATTAACCTCAAGCCCAACAAATAACAAATGGACAATGCCGCAAGGTTTGAGCCTTGGGTGGCATTGTCCACTGTTCGCATACAAATTACTCTTGGATGTGTGCTTTGATAAATGCTTCGGCATCGCCGACGGTGCGCAATTTTTCAGCTTCTTCGTCGGTAATTTCTACGCCGAATTCTTCTTCGAGCGACATGACCAACTCGACCAAATCGAGTGAATCGGCGTTGAGGTCATCCAAGAAGGTTGCGCTTGGGACGATTTTTTCTTCTTCCACGCCCAATTGTTCAGCAACCAATTTCTTCAAGCGTTCGTTTAAGTCTGCCATTGGTAGAATCTCCGTATAGAAAATAAGTCCGAGGCGAGCAAAAATGCTTCCTGCGTTATTCCTCGGATTCAGGTTTATTGACCACGGTACTGAGCACGCCATTGACAAATCGGCCAGAATTATCGCTGCCGAAGTGTTTTGCGAGCTCGACCGCTTCATTAATCACGGCTTTAACCGGAGCTTTATCCGCTGCCGCATCGTAAAGAATTTCAAACAAGGCGATGCGCAGCACCGCAATATCCACGCCTGGCATTTGGTGGACGGGCCAAGATGGTGCGACTTTGGTAATTAAATCGTCGATTGTTTGACGATTGGTCCATGCACCATTGACAATACGGGCAAAAAAATCACGACCTTCTGCGCTGAACATTTCATCATCGCTGATGCGTGCAACAACCGAATCAAGGTCGTGGGTGGTTTGATCAAGTTCAAAGAGTGCCTGAAGTGCCGCAGCACGCACTCGGTGGCGAAGGCTACCCACGGTTCTGCTCGACATCCTGAATATAGACGTTAACGGCGCGGACGGGCATCCCGACCATTTCGTTTAACGCTTCGGTTACTGCCGATTGAACACGAGCACCGAGATCAAGCAAGTTGATGTCGGGTTGGGCGATCAGGTAGCAATCGGCACTGACACTATCATCGACAACCCGAATTGCTACGCCATCGGCGTTGGCAGTTCCGCTCCCTAGCATGCTGCCCATGCGTTGTTGGCCGGGCACGCTGCCCAAACGCGCAACGCCAGCAACATCTTGGGCCGTCAGCGAGACAATCGCTGAAAGCACATCGGGAGCAATTGTCACAGTTCCAAATGGTTGATTCACGGTTTTCTCCACGACTGCCCTAGGCTGTCGCTTCTTTGGCAGTCTGTTGATTTAAAATATCAGCCAAGGTGTGCGTGGCAACATCACCGCTCACAAAAGCTGGTTCGTTCATCATGCGCAGTTGAAATGGCAAGGTGGTTGTAATGCCACTAATCACACACTCGCTTAATGCCCGCCGCATCCGTTCAATGGCCTCAAGCCGCGTTTCGCCCCATACGATCACTTTGGCTAACATCGAATCGTAGTTGGTGGGGGTACGATAGCCTGAATAAAGATGCGAATCGACCCGCACGCCTGGGCCACCTGGTGGTAAATAGAGATCGACAGTCCCACCAGCAGGCATAAAATCACGGTCAGCATCTTCGGCATTAATCCGACATTCAATCGCATGCCCGCGTATTTTAATGTCATCCTGAGTGAGCGTCAAGCGTTCGCCGGCAGCAATCCGAATTTGCCACTTAACTAAATCCAAGCCGGTCAGCCATTCGGTCACTGGATGCTCGACCTGCAAGCGGGTATTCATTTCCATAAAATAGAAATTTCCCTGATGATCGAGCAAAAATTCCATGGTTCCGGCGTTGTAGTAGCCAATCTCGCGCACGCCGTGCAAGGCGGCTTCGCCCATTTTTTGGCGCAATTCTGGGGTCAGGGCTGGCGATGGGCCTTCTTCGACGACTTTTTGGTGACGACGTTGCAACGAGCAATCGCGCTCGCCAAGGTGAATTGCATTGCCATGCTGGTCGGCCAAAATCTGAATTTCAACGTGACGCACGACAGGCAAGTATTTTTCCATATACAAATCGCCACGGCCAAAGGCGGCCTCGGCCTCGGCTCGCGCCGTATTGAAGGCTCGTGCCAATTCGTCGGGCTGGTTGACCACGCGCATGCCGCGCCCGCCACCGCCAGCAACGGCCTTCAACAGCACTGGGTAGCCAATGCTATCGGCAAGGCCTTGGGCTTCTTCAACGCTGGTCAACGGGTTTTCGGTGCCAGGAATCAAGGGCAGGCCAGCCAGTTTCATGGCTTGTTTGGCAAGAGCTTTATCGCCCATGCGCTGAATCGAATCTGCCGATGGGCCAATGAAGGTCAGACCACATTCGCGGCAACTCTCAGCAAAATAGGGATTTTCCGAAAGAAAACCATAGCCAGGGTGAATCGCGTCGCAATCGCTAATCAGCGCGGCGCTAATCAAGGCTGGGGCGTTCAGGTAAGATTTAGCGGGTGCTGGCGGGCCGATACAAATTGCTTCATCGGCCATGCGCACTGCCAGCGAATCGCGATCGGCCTCGGAATAGGCAGCAACCGCTTTGATGCCCAGCTCATGGCAGGCGCGAATGATCCGCACGGCAATTTCGCCACGATTGGCAACCAGAATTTTGCGTAACATGGTGGTTCCTCAGCTAAAGCGTTCAAGCAAACGTCCCAACGCTGCTCTCTAATACATGGTCATGCCGCCATCGACGGCCAAGGTTTGGCCAGTGATGTAGCCAGCAGCATCGGAAGCCAAGAACACCACCGCATTGGCGATTTCGGCAGGTTGGCCCATGCGCGCCAAGGGAATCCGATCCAAGGCTTTGTTGATCAAGTCTTCGGACATGGCGTTGCGGGTCATATCGGTTTCGATAAAGCCTGGGCAAATTGCATTGGCCGTAATGCCGCGCGAAGCCATTTCTTGGGCCACCGATTTACTAAAGCCGATTAGGCCTGCTTTGGCGGCAGCATAATTGGCTTGACCAGCATTGCCCGTCAGCCCAATCACCGAGCTAATCGTAATCACGCGGCCCCATTTATTTTTCATCATCGGGCGCAGCACAGCCTTGGTGAGCAACATCACGCCACGCAAGTTGGTTTGCAACACATCATCAACTTCGCTCTCTTTCATGCGCAACAACAAGTTATCACGGGTAATGCCAGCATTGTTGACCAGAATATCGACCCGCCCAAAGGCTTCGGTCGTTGCTTTAAGCAAGGTTTCGTGGCTGGCAGGATCGGCCACATCTGCTTGCACAGCAAGCGCTTTGCCACCCTTGGCTGTAATCGCCGCAACGACCTCAGCTGCTGCTGCCTCGCTGCCACGATAATTGACCACTACGGCGGCTCCGCTCGCAGCCAAGGCCTCGGCAATCGACCGCCCGATGCCACGCGAAGCTCCAGTCACAATTGCGACACGACCGGTTAAATCTAGTTGCATGCTTGCTCCTTCAACACTAAACCATGCGCCAACCGCCATCGACTGGCAGCACTTGGCCGGTAATATAGCCCGCCTCTGGATTGGCCAGCATAAAAATCGCTGGGGTAATCTCGGCAGGCGCACCCAACCGTTTGAGCGGCACAATATTGGTGGCCCATGGGATATAACTTGGGTCAAAACTGGACATATGTGGCCGCGAAATCAGGCCAGGGGCAACGCTATTGACCGTAATGCCCCACGGCGCTACCTCGCGGGCCAGCGATTTCGAAAAGCCAATAATTCCGCCAAGCGCGGCAGCATAATTGGCTTGGGTCAGGCCGCCAGCCAAAGGCTGATAGCCAGTAATCGTAATAATCCGCCCATAACGGGCTTTTTGCATTGGCCGCAACACGGCGCGGGTAATGCGGGTTACGCCACGCAGCATCGTCTCCAGCACATCGTTCCATTGCTCCAGCGTCATCTCAGCAACTGGCGCGTTGTTGACTGCTGAATGGGCGGTGATCAGCATATCGAGCCGTTCCCAGCGCCGCACAGCCACCTCAACGAGGCTGTTCATGGCTTCAGCATCGCGCACATCGGCCTTGATCGCAATCAGGCGTTGTTCATCGGCAATCGTGGCACACATTTCTTCGGCCAGCTCATCGCGTTGGCGATAGCAAAAAACCACCCGTGCGCCACGTTGAATGAGTCCTGAAACAACTTCGCGCCCAATCGCGCCAGTGCCACCTGTGACAATCGCCACTTGATCGTTGATACTCATTCTGCACCCCTATGGCATGACCCAGCCGCCGTCAATCGTCAGCACATGGCCAATAATATACGATGCAGCAGGCGAGGCCAGAAAGGCCACCGCTGGCGCAACTTCTTCAACTTTGCCAAAGCGTTTGAGCGGAATCACATCAAGCGCCCAGGTTCGCAGCCATTGCGGAATATGGTCGATAAAGTCGGTGTCGATATAGCCAGGCGCGACCACGTTGACCACAATTCCATCGGCGGTTACTTCGCGGGCCACGGCCTTGGAAAAACCAACCAAGCCCATCTTGGCCGCAGCATAGTTGGTTTGGCCAACATTGCCTGCCAAGCCCGCCAACGAGGCAATGCTAACGATTCGGCCATAGCTGTTGGCGCGCATCGCTGGCAACACCGCTTGGGTGCATAAAAATGCCGAGGTCAGATCAGCTTTGATCACATCGTCCCATTCCTCGTCTTTCAAACGCTGAAACAGGTTGTCGCGGGTAATGCCCGCATTGTTGATCAAAATGTGAATCGCGCCCCATTCAGTTAAGGTTTGGGTCACCATGGTTTCAACTGCCTGCTGATCGGTCACATCTGCTTGAATCGCCATAGCTGTGCCACCAGCAGCCTGAATTTCGTCAACCACGGCTTCAGCTTTGGCAGCACTTGATTGATAATTAACAACGACTTTAACGCCCCAACTGGCTAGCTCCAAAGCAATCGCTCGGCCAATTCCGCGCGATGCTCCAGTCACAATCGCCACATGGTCTTTCATTCCCCGCATAGCAAATGCCTCACCCATGTACATTACTGGGCGTTATTGTACTCGCCAATCTTCGCTATGTCATCAAAGCTGGCAAGATTCAGGCGTTGCAAGCTGGGATCGATGCGCTTGACCAAGCCCGTCAGCACGTTGCCAGCGCCAATTTCAATCACAGTTTTCACACCAAGCGCCGCCATTTGTTCGATTGTGGCAATCCAGCGCACTGGAGCGGTAATTTGGGCCACCAACTCAGCCCGAATCTCGGCAGCACTGCTAATTGGCTGGGCAGTGCTATTGGCAATCACTGGCACGTGGGCGGCATGGATCGTCGCTGCGGCAATTGCGGGAGCCAAGCCAGCAGCGGTTGCTTCCATCAAGGGTGAGTGAAACGCGGCGCTGACATTTAAGGGCATAATTTTTTTGGCCCCAGCAGCTTTGGCTTGTTCGCTGGCTGCCGCGACCACCGCGCTGCTGCCACTAATCACCAATTGGCCATGGGCATTTTGGTTGGCTACAACGCATGCCCCAAGCTCGCTCACATTGGCGCAGATAGCTTCGAGCGGCGCAAGATCCAGCCCAATGATGGCGGCCATTGCGCCTTCGCTGGCTTGGGCCATCAATTCGCCACGTTGGCGCACCAAACGCAGCGCGGTGGCAAAATCAAGCGCTTTGGCGGCAACCAAGGCGCTATATTCGCCCAACGAATGGCCTGCAACCACGCTTGGCTTCAGCTCAATGCCTGCCTCAGCAAGCGCCGCCAACAGAGCCACGCTCACGGTCAACAAGGCTGGTTGGGTGTTTTCAGTGGCAGTTAAATCAGCTTCTGGCCCATCAAAACACAACGCCGCCAAATCAAAACCCAGCACTGCATTGGCTTCGGCAAAAATTGCTCGAGCCGCCGCCGATTGTTCGTAAACCTCACGACCCATGCCCACTTTCTGCGAGCCTTGGCCAGGAAAAAGCAATCCGATTGTCATTGGGTATCTTTCTATTATTAAGAGGGGTCGGGGGCTAGGGATTGGGGGTTAGGTTTTAGCCACGAATTACACGAATTGCACGAATTATTTCGTTGCATCGCAAAGCTATGGCTTATTACCCAAGACCCAAATTCCCAATCCCCAACCTCTATGTTCTATGTGTATAGGTTCATCAGGTTAACTATGGCTTGATCCTCTCACCCCAACCCCTCTCCCACGGCGGCGGGCGAGGGGAGCACTCCGATCGCGGTTACCCCTCGCCTCGCATGCGGGAGAGGGGGCCAGGGGGTGAGGGAATAATCCTTATTGCCAATCCAATAAACTATTCCATCTATGTTCTATGTTCTATGCTCTATGTTCTACTTTCCGCCCCACACCAACACGCCCGAAGCCCAGGTTAGGCCGCCGCCAAATGCGGTCAGCAAAATCGTGTCGCCTGGCTGCATGCGGCCAGCATCGGCGGCTTCGGCGATCGCTACGGGCAAGGTGGCAGCTGAGGTATTACCATATTCTTGAATATTAACAAACACCTGCTCCATTGGCACGTTGAGCCGCTTGGCGACGGCCTCGATAATTCGCAGATTCGCTTGATGCGGCACAACCAATTGCACATCGGCAGTCGTTTTGCCAACTTGCTGCAACACATGAACTGAGCTTTCGACCATGGCGCGCACAGCATACTTGAACACTTCAGCGCCATTCATCTGAATATATTGTTCAGACTGATCAAGCCGCTCGTGAGTTGCAGGGTAGAGCGTGGCTCCAGCCTTAATCCACAGCAATTCGGCGGTATCGGGAATTGCGCCCAATTTGTAGGCTTGCAGGCCGCGCTCTTGCTCACTTGCTTCGAGAATCACCGCGCCAGCAGCATCGCCGAAAATCACGCAGGTATTGCGATCTTGCCAATTTAAGAATGGTGAGATGGTTTCTGCACCGCAGAGTAATACTTTACGCACACCGCCACCGCGAATCATAGCGGTGACCGCGCTGAGCGCATATAAAAAGCCACAGCAAGCGGCGTTCATATCCATCACGCCAGCATTGATTGCGCCTAGCTTGGTTTGGACCAAAGCGGCGGTTGAGGGCAAGAGCAAATCGGGCGAGGTCGTCGCCACCACAATTAAATCAAGCTCTTCTGGCTGCACGCCAGCTTTAGCGAGCGCAATCCGCGCGGCGCGGGTAGCCATATCCGAGGTTGCTTGGCCTTCGGCCACAATATGGCGGCGCTGAATGCCAGTGCGCGATTGAATCCATTCGGCGTTGGTATCGACAATCTGTTCAAGCTCTTCATTCGTAAGCACCCGTTCGGGAGCGTAGCGCCCCCAGCCAGTAATTGCTGCATTCATTGCAAAACACTCCCGTGGTGAAGCCGTTTCATGCTGCACTGCACAATAAACCGCCTAAAATGCGAAAGGGACGAGAACCATGTTCTCGACCCTTTCGCTGCTTTGCTGCCAAACATGGCTTATGCTTCAGCATTGTCCTTCTTGAGGTATTGGCGACCCTTGTAGGTACCGCAATTCAAGCAAACGCGATGTGGACGGCGATAGCCGCCACAGTTTGGACAAGCCGACAATGAAGGTGCGGTCAAAGCAAGGTGTTGGCGGCGGTGCCCGCGTTGTTCGCGGGTAATTTTACGTCGTGGCAATGCGCCCATGAGAAACTAGGCTCCTTTCAGCAATTGTTTGAGCGCGGCTAAACGCTCATCGATCACTTGATCGTCCAAATCGTCGGCTGCTGGGTTATCGTTGCGGTTTTGGCCATCCAACGACAATCCACGACAATCTGGGCGACAAATCGGCGCGATTGGTAAGTTGATGAGCGTGTATTCACGGGCAGCATCGCCAAGGTCAAGCAAATGGTTGCCGTTAATTTTGAACACATCAGGCTCTTCTGGTTCTGGCAACGGTGCGCCCGTCGTTGCATGAACCGTCGCAAAATATTCTTCAGCGAAATCGAACTCAACAGGTTGGCTGAAATCGCTTAAGCATCGCACACATTCTACGGTGACGTTGCCGCTCATCGCGGCATCAACTAAGACCCCATTTTTGGTGCGGGTCATTTTAACATCGCCTTCGGTAATCCTTAGGCTCGTACCATCACCCAAATCAAGTTGTTCGTTTTCATATGTATACTGGCGGGTCGCCCCAACATATTCTTGCAACAGTTGGGATACATTGAATTGGAGTTCGGATGACATACAGTGACCTCCTGCTGGAATTCAACCCGCAAGCGACGTGACATTATAGGCGCGAGAACGCGCTCTGTCAAACTACGCCCAGTTCATCGAGGCCATTTTGAATAATTGTCAGCGATTTGCCGATATGTTCTTCAAGGTTGAGCAACACTTGACGCGCATATTCATCGGCATCAGAGCGCACTTTGGCTGCTTCTGATTCTGCTTCGGCAATCATTCTGGTACGTTCGCGCTGGGCAATTTCAAGCATGCCCTGTTCCGAAAGCGTGATCGCAATTTTCTTTTTGGTAGCCTCGATCAGTTGGTCGCGTTCGCGCACAATCTGGCGTGCTTGGCGTAATTCATTGGGAACCGCAACCCGCATCCGGTCGATAATGTCGAAGACTTGCTTCTCGTCGATCATTAATCGGCTGGTTAAGGGCACACGGCCACCACTCGCTAAAACCTCTTCCAACTCGTTAATCAGGCGCTCAAACTCGGCCTCAGCATATTCTGGGGGGCGCTGGTGTTGCCCGACTGGCTCCACGCTGGTTGCTTCCTGATGTTCACTGGGCTGTTCTCCCCATTGGGCTTGTTCGCTCATGTGCGTGACTCCTCATGCTTTTGATAGGCTTGCTTGAGCGCAAGGGCAATATGGGCGGGCACAAACGAGCTAACGTCGCCGCCATAGGCCGCAATTTCGCGCACCGCGCTTGAGCTAAGCAACGTAAACCGTTGGTCAGCCATCAAACAGACCGTATCAAGCGTGGGAGCCAAGTGATGATTGATATGCGCCATTTGAAATTCGTGCTCGAAGTCGGTCGAGGCTCGTAAGCCACGCACCAACACCGTCGCATTAATCCCAAGCGCATATTCCACAACTAAACTCGAAAAAGCATCCACCCGCACATTTGGCAGGTGCGCTACCGATTCGCGAATCATGGCAATCCGTTGCTCGGTGGTAAATAGCAACTTTTTGTACGGACGATGAGCTACCGCTAAGACCAACTCATCAAACAAGCGTGATGCGCGCTCGGCAACATCAAGATGTCCGTTGGTAATTGGGTCGAAGCTTGCAGGGTAGACAGCAATAGTCACAGGTGATTACTCCGATTGCGGCGGTAACGCTGGGCTCAATTCATACATTGAGAAACAGGAATCGCCGATACGCCGATGCTTGAGTAAACTCAGTGGCCCAAGTTGGGGCGGCATCACCAGCTTTGGCCAATGGCCTAAAACTAATACGCCATTTGGATCTAAAATGCCGCGTTCAGCAACCCGCACCACAAGGTCGGGAATGCCTTCCATAGCATATGGCGGATCGAGCAGGATTATAGCATATTTTGTTTTTTCGTCGATGATTTGCAGAAATTTATCGACGGAAATGTTCCAAACTTTGGCTCGCTCAGCCAGTTTGGTAGTTTTTAGGTTGTCTTTGGTCACCGCCGCCACATGGCTGCGCGCCTCAACAAAATCGGCCCATTCAGCCCCACGCGATAAGCACTCGATGCCCAACGATCCGGTGCCAGCAAATAAATCGAGTGCGCGGCCTTCAAAGGCATCAAAGCCCTCTAAAATAGCAAATAACGATTCTTTGACCCGATCAAGCATCGGGCGCGTGCCAATATCTGGCGGGCCTTTTAATTGTCGCCCCTTGGCACTGCCAGTAATCACCCGCATTGGCGTAACCCCGTAAATAAAGGATGAGGGATGAAGGATGAAAATTCAGAGCGAATTATGAGTAAGCCAATTTTTAGGCTAGATTAATGGCAATAAACCCAATAACCTATAAATTTTCGCTTATCCTCATTCATAATTCATCCTTCATCCTTCTAAAAGACTTCTGCGCCGAATTCGGCTAGCTCGTCGGCAATCGATTCAATATCGTGGATGGTGCGCATTTTTTTGATCAGCCCCGTATATTTTTGGCGATTGGCATCGTGAGCCATCACCGCCCGCTCAACATATTGGGTCAAATACAATTTCAGGGCCGCTAATTGGCCTTCATCCAAGCGCTCGCCGTTCATATAAGCATCGACAGCAGCCTCTAAAACGCCAGTTTGTTCTTCCATCCAAAAGCGTGGTGGCACTGCCACCTTAAATGGATATGGGTATTCGCGGTTGGGCACAAATACTAAATTGCCAATTTGCTCGGCATCTTCGGGCCATTGCTCTGTCATTTTCGCAGAATCCTTCAGTAGATTTAGTTCTGAATATCGTTCAAGCTCGCCAAAGGCACAATTGGGTCGATTTGCTGCACGCTATTACTTTCAGCGGCATCAATTGCCCGCATAATTAAGCGCCAATCGGCCAATGCGCTTGCCAACGTGGCCACAATTGGCTCATCGTCAACAATCGCCGCGTAAAAATTACGAAACTCGCTTTCGTAACCACGCAAATCACGAGCTTGGTAGTGTTCTATTGTACCATCAGCCCGATATAATGTCGTCTGATCGCCACGAATCGTAATACTACCACTCGTGCCATGCACAACTGTCCAATCAAACGAGGGATTTTCGGTTTTCACTGCGCCCGAAAAACACAGCGAACCAAGCGCACCCGAGGCAAAGCGCAAATTCAAAACCATGGTGTCAGGGCCGCGCAGCACCGGATGCACATCTTTAATGAAGGCATGGGCGCTTTCGATTGGCCCGCCAATTTCGCGCAACAAGGCTGCTTGATGCACCCCAGCATCGGCCAACACCGCGCCGCGATATTGATGATCGTGCCGCCAAGGCGTTGCGCCAAAGCCTTGGGTTGGATCACTCCAAAAGGTTGCACGTAGATCAATCAACACCACATCGCCAATCGCGCCTGCATCCATCCAAGATCGCGCTTGTTTAAGATCATCGCGATAATGAAAATTCTCGGCAATCAGAATTTTGACTGGGGCATATTTGCACGCTGCAACCAACGCTTCGGCTTGGGGCAAATTCGCCGCCAATGGTTTTTCGCAAATCACATGTTTGCCAGCAGCCACTGCCGCCTGAATTGCCTCGGCGTTGCGCTGAATTGGCAACGAAATTAACACTGCATCGACCGACGAATCAGCAAAGAAATCCACCCACGAATCAGTGATCGTTGGGTGGATATCCAGCAGGCATGCCAACGCCTCAGCATTTGCCCGATTATGGTCGCAAATGCTAACAATTTGAAAGGAATTTGGTAATGCTTTGAGCGCTGGCAGATGCAAATGCTTGACCGCTAAACCGGCTCCAAGCACTCCTAACCTGATTGTTTTCATTAATGGCGAGCCTCGCGCTGGAAGCGGCGACGTTGCATGAGGGTTGGGCGACGGCGAATTTTGAAGGGCGATGGTGGAGTTAATGGATCATCAGCAGCCAAACGAGCGCGGCGCTTGGGCCGTTCAAAGCGATAATAATCGAAGCCAACTAAGCCAACCCCAATCACGGCGGCAACCGCGATAACCACCGAACCAACCAGGCCTTCAGCGTTGCGGGTATAAACCAAGCCGCTCACAAAGGCAGTTGCGAGGGTTAGCCAGCCCAACGCACCTTGCCAGCGCTTGCGAAAAACAAACAACACAAGAACAGCAAACACCGCTAAAAAGCCGAAAACGAACCAATCAACACGAGTCATAGCGTGCTCCTCTAAGTCAAAGCATGGCGGTTAATACTGTAGCACACAATGGGCCATGCCTTCCGAGCCAATTCCGATTGATTATGGTTAATCATGGGCCATAATCGCATGTTTGACAAGCAGGCTTTAGATCTATTATTCTATACCTTGTATAACAAAGTATCCTTTATCACAAGGTAGCCTATGTTTGAACGTGAACTTCTTAAAGGTAGCCTCGGTTTGATGCTGATGGCACTCATTGAGCAAGGCCCAATGTATGGCTACCTGATCGCGAAGGAAATTCGCTCCCTCACCGACGACGTAATTGATCTGAAAGAGGGATCGCTTTATCCGGCGCTTCATCGGTTGGAAAAAGAAGGGATGATTGAAGGCTTCTGGCAACGCCGTGAAGACGGTGTTGACCGACGCTACTATCGGATAACGGCGGCTGGTCAAGCTGTCTTAGACGAACGTCGCGCCCAATGGAGTCGATTTAGTGCCGCAGTTTCAAAGGTGGTCTCCGATGCACCGTCCCAATGATAGCTATTTTGCTGAACTTGAACATGAATTAGCAGCGCTCAGTGTGGCCGAACGTGAAGCCATTCTGCGCGAGCTTCGTTCGCACTACGACGATGCCGCTGCCGATCCCACTGCTGATGATCAGACATTACGCTTAGGTTTGCCGTTTCAGGCCGATCAAATTGGGCGTAAGCTCAAGCGCATTCATCGCTCGGCGAAACGCGAGGCGATTAAACATCGCACGATGATGATCGTCGCAACCGTGATTGCCAGCATTGCAATTGTGCTCTCGTTTATCTTTCCATGGATCGATGGCAATCTTTTGGCCTTCATCCTTGGCGGCACAGCCGTGGTCTGCTCAATTCTCTCAGTTGTCGGAATTTGGCTGCCAAAACAAACGGTCGGCCAATGGCTCTTTTGGAGTGGTAGCACCGGCCTGACATTAATCGGCCTACCATCGGTGATTAGTTTCAGCAGTTTCTATCTGATCTTCGGCCCTTTGTTGTTGTGGACAGGAACCCGACTACAACGGACGTATTAAGCCGCTAATGTGGCTGCCCCGTTCGAGCGGGGTTTCTTTAGTGTGCCTAAAAACAAGGAGTAGCGCTGTGTTACACGAACAACAAACCCCTATCACCCCCTTAGTTATCAATGGCCCATGGACGCGCGAAGCCCGCGAACGCGCCATTGCTGAAGAAGTAAAATTAGCCTATATCGAATATTTTCGCAAAGCTGTCAAAACCCGCAATTGGTTGCCATGGGACGATTTGCCCTTGCGCGAGATGGAGCAATATGGCCATCTGCTCAGCGAAGATACCGTAACCTTGGTCGAAAGTTTCCTCGGCGTTGAAGATTATGTCGGCGATTATGTCGAGGATACAATCAACATTGTCCATGGTAAACGTGAACGGCGCAATATTCAATTGCAATGGGGCGCTGAAGAATCAAAACATGCAGAAGCCTGGGAATTGGTGTTGTTGCACTCAGGCCGCCGCACCAAAGAGCAATTAGAAAGCTATCGCGATCAAGTGGCCGAGCATCGCTGGACGATGTATGAAAATCACCCTGGCTTTGACACGCCCTTGGGCGTTGCCGCCTATGCCATGGTCCAAGAACGCGCCACCTATTTCAATTATGAAGAATTGCGCAAACGGATTCGCAGCGAATATGGCTTGCCTGAGCATAGCACCGAAGAAGAACGCAAACGTGGCAAGCAAATTGGCGCAGCCGCAGCCTTCAAAATTGTTGGCGTTGATGAAATTGCCCACCACGGCATGTTTTTGCGCGTGATCGATATTTACAAGCGCTATTTGCCCTATGAAACGCTCGATATGGTGTTTCGGGTGCTGAATGGCTTCAACATGCCAGCGCTACACATTTTGCCCAATGCAGAGGAACTGAAAGCCTCCTTGGAACGCACCAAGCTCTATACGCCACTCAAGCATGGCCGTTTTGTCGCCAACCCTGTGCTCGATGCAATGGGCTTCAATAACAAACGCGCCCTTGAACGGGCCGTGCAACACGCCAAGCTGTTGCCAACTGGCCTTGGCCCTGAGCACGTCGCGATTGGCCGCGATGGCGAGTTTGTGATTTCGATGCAGCCAGATGCAGAAGTCGAAGCCGCCTAGGATTTTGCCTAAAGCCCAAAGCGCAGGGAGCATTGAATCCCTGCGCTTTGGTGTTTAACCCAGCATTCATCGAACAACAAATGGTTAAGAAGAACGTTAAGAATTCGAGATTGATGATTGTTGGGTGTTGGTGTAGGCTGCCAAATCTTGTTCTTCAATTACTGGCATAAAGCGCGTCATCTCGACCATCTTGAAGATTTTTTGATGATGGGGGCTGACATGGAGACAAAAGACTTTATAGCCATTCTTGCGCGCAGCCACCACAAACTTCAGCAGCACCGAAATGCCAGCCGAGTTGATAAAGGCCACATCGGCAAAATCTAAAACCGTAATTGGTTTCATTTGAGTACAAGCATGCTCGATCGCTGCCGCCGAAACGGCATCGACGCTGTTGGTCAAAATATGCAACAGCACGACATCATCCCACTCTTCTCGGCGAATTACCGATTGTACGTCGCTCATAATAGATCTCCTAGGTTGGTCAACGCGGCCAACTCTGCCTTGATCATAGTTGAGCAAGCGATTTTTGGCAACCAAGCTGCATGAAATTTTGATGACAGATCTTATAGAACAGAGAGCAAAGAACATAGAACATAGGATTGAGATTAGGGTTCAGGGGCGAGGGGCCGGGGATCAGGGGCAAGGTTTAACGCAGAGGCGCAAAGGGACGATGGTTATGGGCTGTGTGTACTGATTCATTGCGTTAACAACGATTCCCCCTCACCCCCTAGCCCCCTCTACCGCCCGCGAGCGAGGGGGAAACGCTGAATCAGTGCTCCCCTCGCCCGCGTTCAGTGGGAGAGGGGCTGGGGGTGAGGGCATGCACCTGGTTGCCAACCCAATGAGCTAGTACAGCTAGGGGCTATCGGTGATTCATTAGAACTATCGACAATTGTTCCGCTAGCCCCTAGACCCCAATCCCTGAACGCTAGCCCCGACCCCTGATCCCCAGCCCCCGCCCCCACTCACTACTTCGCTTTGAAAATTCGCAGCCGCAAACTGGTGCCAGTGCCAGAGCTTTGCACCTCGTATTGATCGACCAACTCGCTAATCAGATACGAGCCAAAACCACGCAGCATGCCCGATTCAAGATTATCTTCCTCGACCACGCGGCGCTCGGTGTTGAAGTGCTCGATGCCTTTGCCATGATCGATAATTTCAACTTCTAATTGATCGGCGTGCAACGAGAAAATAACTTCGACCGAGCCAGCCACGCCGCCACCACCGCCATGCTCAATCGCGTTGGTGACGGCTTCGCTCACCGCCAGCTTGAGATCTTCGACGCGCTCGCGCGGAAAGCCCATGGTGCTGCCAAGCTCGGCAGCGCTGGCCCGCACAACCCGCTCAAAAACCAGGTCAGATGGAATGTTGAGGTGAATCCGATTCATCGTGAACCTCCACGGGCCATTGCGCGGCCCTTTTGGGGTAATTGTTCCTGTTGATTGATCAGATGTTCATAGCGGCGAAGGTAGGCTTTGCCCAAGGAGCTGTTGCCAACTTGCAGGTAACATGCCCCCAGATAATAGAGTGCTTGGGTATGGCGTGGGTTACGCCGCAGCACTTTTTCAAATAACGGGATGGCTTGGGCTGGCTCGAGCATTTCTTTATAGCACGTGCCCAGCATAAAGGTGGTTTCAATATCATCGGGCCAGTGCATCAGCACATGGCTAAATTCACGTGATGCCAAATCGTAGCGTCGCCGCCGCGTGTACATATAGCCCAAATCGTAGCGCAATGAATGGGCATGCGGTGCTAACTCCACCGCTTTGCGCCAAGCAGCCAAGGCCCAACTTTCGTGGCCCAACACGGTATACATAAAGCCCAGCAAGTAGTAGGCGTTGGGATCTTTGGGCAAGAGCTGCACCGCACGTTCAAAAGCACGCATGGCGGCATGATGTTTTTCTAAATCATAGAGCAGTTTGCCCATTTGCAAGAAAATTTGGCCATCGTTGGGGCGCAATTTGGCGGTGCTATACAAATGGTTGTAGGCCTCGCGATGCTTACCCTGAAAACGCAAAATCGCGCTGATGCGTAGCCGCGCATCAACATAATAGCGATCTTGCGGTGGAATTTGGCCATACTCTTGGAACGCCAATTCCCAGCGCCGCGCCCGCGCTAACAAATTACCAAGCAAATAGCGCGCCCGATGTTCGGTTGGCCGCCATTTGAGCAAGGCTTCGTAAATTCGCTTGGCATCTTCGTCGTAGCCTTGAGCTTTGAGGTCGTCGCTCAAACGGTAGTACCAGTTGGCAACCTCTTGCTCCGATTTGCTCACCAGCACTTCATCGGGGCCAACGCTGGGCGAGATAAAGGTTGGCTCAACCCGCAACGCCTCAGCAAAACAACGCTGAGCCAATTCGTGAGCACCATGGGCTTGGTGCATCAAACCCATGTAATACAAAGGTTCGCCAGCGTAGGGCCGCAACTCGCGGGCCGAGGTAAAGTGAATATAGGCCCGTCCAGCGTCGTCGAGCATCTGATAGGCGCGACCAAGCGCAAAATGGGCCTCGTACAAGCCATTGTTATGCTCAAGCGCTTCCTTGAAAGCGCCAATTGCGCGATCAATTTGGCGCATCGCCCCAAAAGCCACGCCCAAGTTATAGTGCGCTTCGGCCAGTTGCGGATCGGTTTGTACCGATTCCAAATATTCGCGCTGGGCAGTTGGCCAATCATCTTGAAACGCGCAGGCATTGCCAATATACAAATAAATAATCGCCCGCTCGCGATCATAAATTTGCGATTTCTCATCGCCCTCGACATAGGCCGCGATCAACGCGGTTTTGAAATGCTCGATTGCATCAGGATAATTGGCGGCCAAATAGGCTTTGATCCCGCGTCCAAACGCAGCACCCAAGCGCGTCCCAGCCATAAAACGCTCGCTCCCAGCAAAGGTATCGAGGTCCAGCGGCATTACATTGAGCGTGTCAACATTGGTAGTCATAACAGTTCCCTTAGGACGATCCTTTGGTGGATTGGAGCAAGCGATATTCTTCGATCACTGGGCGCAATTGCGCTTGAAGCTCGCGGGCAATTCCACGGCCAAATTGGCTGGCCACCATTTCATTCAACGGACGCAACAACTCTAGGCATTGGTCGGGCGTGCGGTTTGCGCCAACAAGGTCTAGGCTTTGCCACCATTCATCAGCAGTCATTGGCCCAACCACATCGGCCACAATGCTATGCATTTCATCAAGCAAATTGGCCAAACGCCGCCGCACGAGCACCATCGTCACATCATCGTGTTTGAGTTGGCCTTGGGTCCAAGCACGAACTTCGCTGAGCACGCGGGCCATCAATGCCCGTGGCTTAAGGTGGCCAACTGTTTGTAAAAGGCTCTGAAAGCGTGGGTAGCCATATAAAACTTGATGCTCATTGGTCGCTTCAACAACCCCGTCAGTGTACAACATGACTGAATCGCCATAATTTAGTTGCAAGATGGATTCAGTATAGCAATCAATCTCCATCACGCCGAGCGGCACACCTGACGTTTCGATTTCAACAACTTGATTATTGATCACAATCAGATAATTGTGCCCAGCATTTGCCAATTGCATCATGCCAGTTTGCGGGTTGATTAATGCATAGAGCATCGTAACCATGCCCTGCGGCATTTCTTCGATCAAAATATTATTGACTGCGGCCAAGGTGTGGCCTGGCGATTGACCACGCCGCACTTCGGCCCGAAAAACCGTGCGCGCCACAGCCATGCGCAAAGCAGCAGGCAAGCCCTTGCCGCTCACATCGCCAATCATAATCCCTTGCGAGTCGTTGACCGCCAGAAAATCATAGAGGTCGCCGCCAAGCTCGCGGGCTGGCAACGAAACTGCGCTCAGCTCCCAGCCCGGCAGGCGCGGCACGGTTTCGAGCATCAGGCCTTGCTGCAAATCACGCGCCAATTGCAAATCTTGTTCCAACTCAGCTTGACGTTGGTCGGGCACTGGTGCTGCGGGCACTGGCGCAGGCAAAACAGGCTCAAGCGGAATCGCCACCCGACCATGAGCACGGTGACTGAGCAGTGAACTATAGATTGCTGGCTGTACTTTTTGCATAAAATTAAAATGTTCCTTGGCTGGCTTCTAAGCTGCCAATCCAGCGTTCGCAGGCTGAACGCAACCACCCGACCGCGATGCCGTCAATGACGGTGCTACTTGAATGTTGGGCCAACTTGCGTAACGCATGTTGATAATAGCGCAAGGCTGCGGTTTCCCGCCCTTGGTGGCGATAGCTTTCGGCCAAATGAAAGGCGATTGTTGGCGATTCGGGCACCAAATAGCTGGCACGCTCCAAATAATTAATCGCTTTATCCCACGCACCTTGGTTGAGCTCGATCATGCCCAGCACCACATAGGCGGCATCTTGCAAGACATCAAGTTCTAAGGCGCGGCGGGCCTCGGCAGCAGCTTGCTCGTTTTGGCCAAGGTCGGCATGCAATTGCGCAGCCAAAGCCAAAATTGCTGGCTGGCGCTGATTGGGCGCAATACTAGCCAATAAGCTCAAACCGCGTCGCTGCTGGCCTTGTGCCCGCAAGGTACGGGCTTCAGCCAATAAACTCGCTACATCAGGCGCTTTCAGCACATCAACAGTAACGATGGGCCGCGTAATTGGCCGTGGTCGCGCTGGAGTTGGCTCGACTGGCTTATCGAGTGGCTTGGTAATGGGCCGTTCGATAGTCGGGCGTGGCTTGGGCTGACCATCGCCTTTACGATAAATGAAAGCGCCAGCCACCTCGACCGTTTCAAAGCGATCAAAAATGCCCCACAGCGATTCAGAAAAGCCCAAGAGCAAATAGCCACCAACCGCCAACGCCGCATAAATCCGTTCGATCAACTGGCGACATGTTTCGAGTTGAAAATAGATTGTGACGTTTTGGCAAAACACCACATCAAGCTGATAGGCCCAATGCGGCAGTGCATCAAGCAAATTGTGCTGTTCGAATTGTACCAAGGATCGCGCTGCTTCGCTGACGCGCAGCGACCCGTTGGGCTGTTGCTCAAACCATTGTTTGTAGTCGGCTTGAACATTGGCCAACGAACGCCCACGATACTCGCCAGCAATCGCGCGCTCAAGCGGCACATGGCTTAAATCGGTGGCCCAAATCGAAATCGGGCGGCTTGGCGGATTACCCCATTGCTGCAAGGCAACCATGGCCATGCTATACGGCTCCTCGCCAGTTGAGCAGCCAGCGCTCCAGCAGCGCAGCGGACGCAACGGCGAACGAACACGCTGAAGTTCAGGAAAAATATGCTCGCGCAAGGCCCGAAAATGGGCTGGGTTACGAAAAAATTGAGTTTCGTGATTGGCCAAGCGCTCAGCCAACCATTGCAATTCGCTCGCATTGGTCGGGTCTTGAATGCGCAGCGTATAGGCCGCTGGGCTAATTTGCAATTGGCGATAGCGTTCCTGAACAAACATGCGGCCTTGGCGCATGCGACTATCATCGAGATACAAGCCCGCTCGACGAGCGAGATAATCACGAATGATCGTCCATTGTTCAGTGCTTAACTCACTCATCGACGTTCAGCTTCACTGAGCAGCGCCACCAACCGCGGCGCAATCGAATCGGCAGCCAAAAATTCCATCGCCGCCCCAACTTCCTCGGCGGCTCGCGGCATGCCCCAAATCGCGCTGGTTGTGCGATCTTGGGCAATTGTGCGTGCGCCCGCTCGCCGTAAGGCCAACAACCCTTGTGCGCCGTCACGGCCCATGCCCGTTAACAGCACGCCAATCGTTTGCTTGGGCAAAACCTTAGCCGCTGATTGCATGGTTACGTCAACCGATGGATACAGTAAGTTATCTGGTTGCGATTCAAGATGCACCGTCCAGTTGCCATCGATACGCAAATGATGGGTATCAGGGGCAACATAGACATGGCCGTTTTTCAAACTGCCGCGATGCTGCGCCAACTCCACCTTCAAGGGCGAATGATTGTCCAACCAGTCTACCATTGTACCAACAAATCCCTCAGCGATGTGCTGCACAATGATAATGCTTGCGGGGATGCTCGCAGGCAGGCTATGCAGGAGTTTGTATAACACACGTGGGCCACCCGTCGAAGCGCCAACGACAATCAGCCAGCGTTGGCTTGGCGGGCTAATTGAAGCCATCAATAAGGGAATATTGGTCTCAGTAGTTGGCGATTTGCGCCGTCGCCCGCGTAAATGGGTTACAACTTTGACCCGTGAAAGCACCTTGACTCGTTCCAATAGTCGCATTCGATTTGCTTCGCCTTGGGCAAGTGTCAAATCGTTGGGTTTTTCCCACACTTCCAACGCTCCGGCATTGAGCATCTGAAAGGTTAAATTGCGATCATGGCGGGTCAGCGATGAGGTAATCACCAAAATTGGGGTTGGATGATAGGCCATAATTTCTTCAGTGGCCTGCAAACCATCCATCACTGGCATGCGCACATCCATCGTGATAATGTCTGGTTGCAAGGCTGCCGCCAATTGCACCGCCTCACGCCCATCACGGGCCTCGCCAACCACTTGAATCGCCGAATCACTGGCTAAAATAGTGCTGATGACTCGGCGCGAAACCGCCGAATCATCGACAACTAAGACGCGAATTGGTGCAAGCGGCCCTGTCATCATTACATACCCAACAACAGTTTGACCCGATTGGGCAAATCGAGCAAATCAAGGTCTTTGTTAAGATAATCGTCGACTCCAGCTTCAAAGCCAGCCCGTTTATCATCCATCGAGGTCAACATGATAATTGGCAATTCTTCAAATAAGGGATTGGCGCGCAACTGACGGCAAACCTCGTAGCCATCAATGCCAGGCATTTGCACATCCAACACCACTAAATCAGGCGTGAGATCGCCGATTTTTTGCAGCGCTTCCTCGCCGCTATAGGCCAAATCGACGGCATAGCCATACATTTCGAGCCGCATTTTGACAATATCGGTAACCAGTTTGCTATCGTCAACAACTAAGATTCGTTCACTCATTGAAAAACTCCTCGCAGGGAAAGATTGGTAGTAATCAAGGCCAGGCTACTTTAGCGGCCAAGTAATTGATGAATCGTTTCGAGCAAGTTGCTTTGATCAAACTGGCTTTTGACGATATAAGCTTGTGCGCCAGCCAATAAGCCTTCACGCCGATCGCTATCACGGGCTAGGCTTGTGATAATAATAATTGGCAGTTGGCGCAAACGTTCATGGCCACGCACCCGACGGGTCAACTCAAAGCCAGTCAGCAACGGCATTTCAACATCGCTTACCAGCAGATCGTAGGAATTGAGGTTGAGCTTGTCAAGCGCATCTTGGCCGTTAATGGCGGTTTCGACGATGTAGCCCGCCGATTGTAGCATCGAGCGTAGTAGCTCGCGGGTGGTAAACGAATCTTCGGCAACCAACAATTTGGCTGGCTGACGTTTGCTTGGCGCTGGCAAGGCCACTGGTTTGCCCCATTCGCGCGCTCGCGCCGCAATCGCCAATGGATTGAGCACCAGCACCAAACGCCCATCGGGTAAGGCAATTGCCCCAGTGCACAAGCGCTGTTCGTTCAACAACGCTCCCAGCGATTTCACCACAACTTCGCGTTCATCAACCAATTTATCGACCAGCAAGGCCAAAGGCCGATTGGCCGGCCCCAAAACCACCAAATTGGAAATATCCGATGGTTGGGGCAACGGCCCACGCTGCTCAAGCAATGGTGCAAGCGCCACAATGCTCACGCTGCGCTCATCGACGCGCACGCTTGGGCGGCCTTCGACCATTTGAATTTGTGCGCCCGAAACCCGCCGCCCACCCAAACAGGCGGTCGATGGCAAGGCATAGGTCGTTCCAGCCACATCAAACAACAGCACCCGCGTGGTCAGCAAGGTAATTGGCAAAATCAGGGTGAACGTCGTGCCTTGACCAAGCACTGAATGCACATCAACCCGTCCGCCAACTTCGCTCACAGCGGCGCGCACCACATCCATGCCCACGCCACGGCCAGAAACATCGGTGATGATTGCGCTGGTGGAAAAACCAGGCTGCCAGATTAACTCCAAAGCTTCTTCATCGCGCAACCGCGCCGCCGATTCAGCATCGATAATGCCGCGTTTAATTGCTGTCGCCCGAATCACCGCCGGATCAATGCCACGGCCATCGTCGCTGATGATAATTTCAATCGTGCCGCCCAACGAGCGGGCTTGCAAGCGCAAGGTGGCCTCAGCAGGCTTGTTGGTTTTAATCCGATCTTCGGGCGTTTCAACCCCATGATCAAGCGCGTTGCGCACCAAATGCAGCAACGGATCAGCCATCAACTCAATCACTTTGCGGTCGGCCTCGGTGGTTTCGCCTTCGGTGATTAAGTTAACTTCTTTGCCCAACGAGCGTGCCAATTCGCGCACTGCTCGAGGAATTGGCGCAAACAAACCAGCGACTGGCTGCAAGCGCGTTGCCATCACCTCGGCCTCAAGTTCATCGACCAAGGCTTCACTGGCGGCGCTATGGCTGCTCCAACGCTCGCTGAGCAAGCGCAATTGGTTGCGGGTCGATTGCGCCAGATTTTGCAATTGGCTGGCGAGTTCGCTGGCTTCACGCCGTTGCTGAAAGGTCACGCGCTGGCCAGTTAAGCGCTCGCTTAGTTGTTGGCTCAGGCGCTCGCTTTTGCTCAGCAATTTATCCAAGGCTTCGAGATCGGCCACATGCTCAAGGTGCAATTGGCGGGTAACGACCAACTCACCAGCCGTATTCAACAAGCGATCTAAGCGTGCAATCGGTACACGCACTGTCGAACGCGTGGTGTTGATTAGCTTTGGAGCTTCGCCCGTAGGCCTAGCTTTTTTCGGGGCTGGGCGCGCGACAACTGGGGCTGGCTCAGGATTGGGTTGCTCAAGCACAACTGGCACTGGCTCGGGTTCTGGTTCAGCCAAAGGCTCAACAATCGGCGCTAGCTTTTTGGCTGGCGGCGCAGTTGGCAGGCTTTCGCCAGCTGCCAAGGCATTCAGTTGCTCGACCAACATATCGACATTGGGATCGGTCGGCGGCGGCTCGTTGACGTTGGCGTTCAAGGCCAACAGCACATCAGCGCTAGCCAGCAGCACATCGTTAATGCTTGCATTCATGGCCAGCATGCCACTGCGCAAAGCCGAAAGCAAGCTTTCCATCGAATGCGCTAAACGCCCCATATCGATTTGGCCAAGCATGCGGGCTGAGCCTTTGATCGTATGCGCAGCCCGAAAAATCGTATCAATCGCTTCGCGATCGCCTGGGTTTGACTCCAAGGCCAACAAGCCTGTGGTCAAGGCCCGCACATTCTCTTCAGTTTCTTCGCGAAACTGGCCAAAAAATGCTGATAAATCAAAACCGCCCATGCGATAGCTCCTCGCTTAGCGTGTATTGGCCTCGATGTTGACCAACGAATGCAAACGGTTTGCAATCGCGGTGAGTTTGGATGCTGCATCGGCAGTTTGGCGCGAACCAGCCGCCGTTTGACGTGAGACTTCGGCAATTTCACGCATGGTTTCGACAACTTGCTCCGATGCAGTTTGTTGCTGAGCAGTCGCTAGGCTAATTTCTTGGGCCAATTGGGCGGTATGTTCGCCCAAAACCACAATCGAATCCATCTCTTGGCCTGCCCGATGCGCCAAGTTGACCCCTTGAACAACTTCTTTGACGCTTTCTTCTGTCGCCAGCACCGAGGCATTGGTCGCAGCCTGAATTTCGGCAATCACATCTTTGACTTCGCGCGAAGCGGCCAAGGTACGGTTAGCCAAGCTCTTGACTTCGGCGGCAACCACCGCAAAACGGCGACCATGCTCGCCAGCACCAGCAGCTTCAATCGCCGCATTCAAAGCCAACAGGTGAGTTTCATCGGAAACATCGTCAATCAAGGCGATAATTTCGCTAATATGATGCGAACGTTCGCCCAAGCTCAAAACCCGCGATGAAACCTCTTGCACCCGTTGCTTAATCCGTTCCATGCCTTGAATCGCTTCATCAACCGATTGCTGGCCCATCGCCAACGAGGTCAAGGTTTGTTGAGCAGCAATGCTCACTTGATCCGAGGCGCTAGCGATTTGGCGCGCTGTAAAGCCCAATTCTTCAATCGTTGATGAAACTTCGGCAACTGCCGAAGCTTGTTCGGTTGCGCCCGAAGCTTGTTGCTGCGAGGCAGCCGACAATTCGGTAGCGGCAAACGAAAGATCGGTGCCAAGCTCAATCTGCTGAATATTTTTCTCGATCAATTGCTCGTTGGCCCGCATCAAATCGGCAGTCCATTGCTCGCTTTTGAGCGAATATTCGGCCAAAGCCTTGCTGAAAATCGTGGTTAGCACAATCGTTGTCGCCAAGCCCACAAAAAACAGCACAGCGCCAACGCCATACACACCTGCATCACCAGCGGTTAACGTGCCTTCAGAAACCCTGAATGAGCCAAGATTATCTTTGAGCAGCAGCAACATGCCATAGGCAAAGGTGATCGAAATGCCATAGGCCACAATTTCGCGCCAAGTTGCTACCAAGCCAACGATAAACAGCATGACCAGCAACAACGAAATGATCAGGCTTTGATCGATGCCGCCATAACGCACGGCACATGCTAAAGCTGCCAGCGAAATCGTGCCAATCAAAACATAGGTGGCAATTTGTTCTTGGCCTTGGCGAATCATACGCAAGCTAAAGAAGGCCACCAGCAAAATCGCGCCCATCGAAACAAACAGTACCCCGAGCGCATTCCACAATTGCGGATTATTGCGCTCGTAAATCCACGCTACCAAGGTGACTAACAAGGGCACGACCAAGGCAGCCAAGGCGACAATCCGCATAATCACGCGGCGGCGATCAGCTAAATTCGTAAAATCGAGTGAGAAAAGCGAACCTAAATTCGCCATGAGCAGACTCCTTGGCACTGGTCTAGCGCTTTGCGTGTACCAGCACAAACAGTTCGAGATCAAGCATGAGGCATGGGCATTCATCGAGCATAATAATGCCTAAAATGCTGGGGTCGAGCAAACTATCGGAAACTAAACTTGGCAATGGTTGCACGGTCAGTGCGGCCCGAATCGGGTCGCCCAATTGATCAACGACCACGGCCAAGCTTGCTTGTCCAGCCACAAATAAGGCTAAGCGATTGGTTTGTTCGCCAATTGGCTGTTGCAGCCACTGATTTAAATCGATCACGTCGATTGGGTTGCCGTGCTGAATCACACGGCGAATTGGCTGCCCGCTATTAGCAACATAATCCACACCTACCAAGGCGGTTTGGCGAATTAAGAGCGTTTGATCGCCAACACTCAGCGGATACAAATCGCTGACAACTGTTGGACTAACCATTGTTGATCGACCCAAGCAGCGCAGCTAGATCAAGCCAAGTTGCAAAACCAAACGGCGTTGGCAGCAAGCCTCTGCTAGCAACCGTGCCGCGATGCGGCGTTGGCTCAGCCAAACTTAAGTCAAGCTGTAACATATCGAGCACTTGATCAACTGCAATTGCACAGTCAATCTGTTCGTGAACCAGCAAAAAGCGGCTGCGGCGGGTTGGCGTAATAGGCTTCATGCCCAAGATTACCCGCATATCAACCGCTGTCAGCAACACGCCACGCTGATTGATAATGCCCATAATCGCCGCCGCCGTGCCGGGAATTCTGGTTGGCGTGCGCCAACGCTCGATGCCACGGGCTTGCTCGACGGGCAAGGCAAAGCGTTCTTGATCGAGGATAAAAACCACAAATTGCGCCAATTGATCCGCAACTTGGCTCACAGCAGGCTCTCCCCATGATTCAATGTTGGCAGCCTTGGCCACATGCCAAGCAACCAACGAGCAAATCATCACAAATGGCGCGTTCTAAAGCAGCAAATCGTAGCTTAGCATAGTCGCAAGGTAGCCCAACTGTCAAGCGTACTAAACCAAGTAATTCAAGGATGAAGTATGAGGGATGAGGGCCTACAGAACATAGAGCATAGAACATAGAACATAGGATTTGGGGATCAGGGATCGGGGATTGGGCTATTGGCTATTGGCTAGCGGAAGATTATTCGTGGAATTCGTGGCTAAAAACGTGTGGATATTGGCTTTTGGCGTTGAGGACATAATCTGTGGTCATCTGGCTCAATCTGTAGCTAAAATGCTCTTCGCGATCTTCGCGGCCTTTGTGGTTTCAAGCTTCTTGCTCTTTGTGCTCTTCGCGGTTCAATATTTAACGCAGAGGCGCAGAGAATGTTTGGCTTTTGGCTAGCAGAATTTTATAGTGTGAGACCTAATCCTTCGTTTTATAGCCCATGGCCTATCGCCTATAGGCTCATCCTTCGTGCCCTTCGCGTTCTTCGCGGTTCAATAATTAACGCAGAGGCGCAGAGAATGTAGCGCTATTGGCTTTTGACTTTTGACTTCTGCCTTCTATTACAACGTTTGTAATTGCGAGATCAAGTGTTGGCCAGTGATTGGCTTGGCAAGGCTTAGGCAGCCAGTTGTTCGCGGTTGAGGCAAATCAGTCAACAGAATATAATTTTGATGATCAGCCCAGTTCAGCATGGTGCTCTGTTCGTTCGAAATTGCTTCATCAAGAATTACAAAGCGTGGTTGATATTGCTGGTTCAATTGTTCGGCCAGCAGCGAACTATCAGCTTCGTAGACTGTGTATCCTGCTCGACGAAGGTGATAGCGCATGAGTGTTCGGGTAATTTGATCAGGATCGACGAGCAAAACAGTCATTGGCATACAAAGCATCCTTATAGTGATGGATCAATTGGACAACCATCACCATCACTATAAGTACACAAGTTTACGAGTCAGATTACAAGCCCCGCCGCGGTTGGACATCAAAGACGTAGCCCACGCCACGCACGGTTTTGAGGTAGATTGGCTTGGATGGGTTGTCCTCAAGTTTGGTGCGCAACGAGCGAATTCGCACCCACAACGATGATTGATCGCCTTCTTCGCCCAAGCCCCAGGCTTTGCGCAACAAGGTTGTGGTGGCCACGGCCACGGTTGGCGTTTGCAGCAATAAATACAACACCCGCAGCTCAATTGGCTCCAAGGGAATCGCTTCGCCCTTGCGCATCAAAATATGTTGGCCGAAATTGACCGATAAATCTTCATCTATCACAATCAACTCGCCTGGATGCAAGCCACCCTCATACGATTTGGTCAGCAGTTTGTTGACCCGCGCCCGCAATTCTGGGTAGCGATAGGGCTTGGTCATATAATCATCGGCGTGTTGCTCTAGCCCGCGCACAGTCGTCGCTTCATCGGAAATCGAAGTCAGCATGATGATCGGAATTTCAACATAGCGGCGCAAACGATCAGAGAGTTCAAATCCGGTCATGCCAGGCATCATCAAATCGAGAATCGCCAAATCGGGCCATGAACTTTCGACCATCGCCAGCGCCGATTGGCCTGATTCTGCGGCCATCACTTCAAAGCCATCGTTGAGCAAATTGCTCACCAAGGTGCGCCGAATAATCGTGTCATCATCAACCACCAGAATCCGCCATCGTGCTGGCATTGGGTCCTACTCCTTCCAAGGTAGTTGCAGGGTAACGGTCGTCCCCTTGCCTACTTGGCTATCAACGCTAATTGTGCCGCCATGAGCGCCAACTGCTAAATTACAGAAGGTCAAGCCCAGCCCTGTGCCGCGCGACTGTGCAGCAGTCCGGCCTTGGTAAAATTTATCGAAAATATGCGGAATATCTTCGGCGGCAATGCCCTGCCCAGTATCGCTAACCAGCAGCGTAATCAATTTGGCCGCTTGATCAATCGTGCCAACCACGCGAATTGTACCGCCTGGCTTGGTCCATTTGATACCATTGCTGACCAAATTGGCCAAAACACGTACCATTTTATGCTCATCAAGCACCACCAATGGCGCAGCAGGCAGATTTAGCTCGAATGTTAGCTGTTGCTCAACCGTAATTGGCAGCACTTGCTCACTCAGCAATTCGCCAATTCGCTCAAGGCTGGTGGTTTCTTGGCTCAGCACCAAGCGCCCAGCTTCAGCTTTGTAGACATCAAGCAAATCGTCGATTAGGCGTTGTTGGGCTGCGCCTGCCCGAAAACCAAGCTCGACGAACAATTTGCCATCGTCATCAAGTTGGGTGGTCATCAAGGCATCGAAGCAGCCAACCATGCCCGCCAATGGCGCACGCAAGTCGTGAGTCAACATCTGAATAAACCCATCGCGGCTATCTTCGGCCTCGCGCAGGCGAGTGTAAACCGCCGCATTGGTCAGGGCAACGCTCAATTGATCAGTCAGGGCTTTGATCAAGGTTTCTAGCTCGGTCTTGAAGAAATTGCGCTGTGGATGCACCAAAATAAATACGCCGATAATCGTATTTTGAGCATAATTATGTAATGGCAAGGCCAGCGCTGAGCCAATTTCCTCGCGATCATCATAAAAATGTTTCCAGCGCGGATCGTTTTGGGCATCTTCGACAATTTGCACTTCGCCAGTGCGCAAGGCATACGAGGCTAAGCCCTCGCGCAGCACCGCCTCAATAGCTTGCTCGGCCTCTGCTGGCGGCAAATGTGGCCGAAACAAAATGCGCCGCCAAACCCGATTTTGATCATCAAGCAGCAACACGCTGCCACGGCTGGCTCCCAGCAGTTCGTTAATTGCATTCAAGGCTTCGGGCAACACCTGATCAATATCCAACGAACGGTGCAAGGTTTGCGAAACCCGATACAGAAAGCGCAGGCGTTCTTGTTCGCGGTGCAAAGCGCGGCGGGTGTGCTTCAAGCGCAGCAGCACGCGCATGCGCGCCAGCAATTCATCGCGATTCACCGGCTTGGTCACGTAATCGTCTGCGCCAAGATCCAAGCCTGTAACCGTGTCGGCGGTGGTTTGCTTGGCCGAAACAAAAATAATCGGGATGAAGGGCAGATGGTTACGCTCGCGAATTGCTTGCAGGGTTTGATAGCCATCCATTTCAGGCATCATTACGTCAAGCAAAATCAAATCGGGCACTTGTTGTTCGAGCATTTCCAAGGCTTCGAAGCCGCTGCGAGCACAGGCGGTTGCATAGCCAGCGCGTTCCAACATACGCTGTAACACCATCACATTGGTGGTTTGATCATCCACAATCAAAATTAGCTCGGGTGTTGCTTGCATTCCTGTGCTCCATATCTCTGAACATTACGAAGCTGCGGCTAACTCCGAAAGCTCCATCCAGCGTTCGTAGCTTTGTTCTAAGGTTTGGCTAACCTGCTCAAGCTCGCTGCTCAAGCGGGTATAGGCCTGATAATCACTGCCTGCATTATTCAATGCGTCATTGAGCTCGGTTTGGCGGGCTTCCAAGCTGGCGATGGTTTTTTCCAACTCGCTTAATTCGCGTTGTTGTTTAAAGCTTAGTTTACGTGGTTTTTCTTCGCGTGGGCGCTCTTGAGTTGACGGTTTGGTTACAGCCTTGGCGCTGGCTTGCTCGCGTTCGGAGGCCTCGCGATAGGCACTGTAGTCGCCTGGGAAGTGGCGCACCTTGCCATCGCCCTCAAAGACCAGCAAATGATCAACCGTGTTATCGAGAAAAGCGCGATCGTGGGAAACCACAATCACTGCACCATTAAATTGCTCAATGTATTCTTCCAAAATTGCAATCGTCTGGACATCGAGATCGTTGCTTGGTTCGTCGAGCAGCAACACATTTGGGTTACGCATCAGGGTGCGCAATAAATACAAGCGCCGACGTTCGCCCCCAGACAAGCTGTGGATATAATCCCAGTGCTGGCTATTGGGAAACAGAAAGCGCTCAAGCATTTGGCTGGCGGTGCGCAACCCTTCGCCAGTTTGCACCAACTCTGCTCCATCGCTCACATACTCGATCAGGCGTTGGTTGGGGTTGAGATCGCTGCTGCTTTGATCGTAATAGGCCACGTGGATGGTTTCGCCAACGACCAATTCGCCGCTATCTGGTTGCAAACGCCCAGCGATCAAATTGAGCAAGGTCGATTTACCAACGCCGTTGGGGCCGATAATCCCCAAACGATCGTCGCGAGTGAGCTGATATTCAAAATTCTGCAATAAGGTTTTGCCAGCAATTTGCTTGTTCAGGCCATGCATTTCGATCAGCTTTTTGCCAAGCCGCCGCCCAGTTGATTCAAGCTCCAAGGTACCGCGCTCTTGGCGACGCTCTTGGTTGATCAAGGCATTGGCGCGATCGACGCGGGCTTGTTGTTTGGTGGTTCGCGCTTGCGCGCCTTGACGCAACCAGGCCAATTCGCGGCGCACTTCGTTGCGATGATCAAGCTCGGCCTTGGCGCGTTGGCGTTCACGCTCAATCCGCTCGGCTACAAAGCGCTCGTAATTGCCAGGATATGAGTGCAATTGGCGATCTTCAAGCTCAATAATTGCCGTCACCACCCGATCCAAAAAGTAGCGATCGTGGGTGATCATCAACAATGCACCTTGCAAATTGGCCAAATAGCCTTCGAGCCAAGCGACCGTGGTTGGGTCGATGTGGTTGGTGGGTTCGTCGAGAATCAACAGATCGGGCTTCTCGATAAGCACCCGTGCCATTGCCACCCGCTTGCGTTGGCCACCAGAAAGCGTGCCAAGTTGGGCATCGAGCGTGGTAATGCCAAGCCGCGAAAGCACAGTGCGCGCGCTCAACTCGGTATCCCAAGCATCGAGCGTGGTCAGGCGTTCGCTAAGTTCGGCAACGGCAGCCAGCGCTTTAGCATCGTTGGGGTTTTGCTCAAGTTGCAAGCTGGCGAGCGTATATTGGCTGAGCAAAGTTGCGCCTTCGCCCGCCGCAGCATAGACATATTCAAGCACTGTTTGGTTGGCATCCATTGGCGGATCTTGGGCCAAATAGCCAACCCGACAATCTTTGCGCAAGGTTACGCGGCCAGTATCTGGTTGTTCTAAGCCAGCCGCAATTTTCAAGAGCGTTGATTTACCGCTGCCATTGACCCCGATTAAGCCAATGCGATCGCCACTTGCTAAGCCCAAGGAAATATTTTCAAACAACACTTTAGGGCCATAGGCTTTGGAAACAGTTTCTAAATTGATAATGTTCATGGATTCCTAACACAACTAATTTATGGTGCGACATCCTGCGCACATCGAAAACCAACATTAATATTGGCAAGCTCGGGGCGGAACGAATTGCGACCTGTCGTATGCGCCGACATCAAATCATCGAACCAAGAGCCACCACGCAACACCCGCGAACCATCGCCGCTTGCCAATTCTCGCCCATCACTGGGATGGTAGGGATAGGGAATATACAGTGATTGGGTCCATTCCCAGACATTGCCTGCAAGATCTAGTGTGCCATAGGGTCCAGCGTTTGGCAATGAACCAACAGGCATGGTGCGGCCTGGCCCAAAATCTTTGATATTTAGCAAACTTGCGTCTGCTTGGTCACCCCACGGAAAAATCGTGCGTTGATCGCCACGGGCAGCGCGCTCCCACTCGGCTTCGGTTGGCAAGCGCTTGCCCCGCCATTCGCAATAGCTCCGTGCATCATCCCAGGTTACATTGACCACTGGATGTTGGCTTAAGGAAATTGGCACGGTGCGCTCTGGCAGCCACAACGAAAGCCCAACCGGATCAAACGAGTTGGTCGGCACCGGGCGAGCGGTAGCGCTGATAAATTCAGTATACGCTTGGTTGGTCACTTCAGTCTGGTCAAGGTAAAAAGCAGTGGTTGAGATTGGGGTTGATGGTTCTTCGTTCTGTAAGCCTTCCCAGCCATAAACCTGTTTGTAATGCGCCAAATCTTCTGCTGTCGCGCCCATCGTCCAGCGCCCGCCAGCAATAAAATCCATGCCTTCGGGCACATAAAAATCGGTGGTTACGCAACGAAAGCCAATAATATTCAAGGGCAATTCTGGGTCACGACGTTCGCGCACAGCAGCACGGGCATTCTCAGGGTTCGTGCCGCTAAAACTGCCGCGCACAATCCGCGATCCAGGTTGGGTTGGCACTTCGCGGCCATCGCCAGCATTGTAGGGATACGGCAAATCAAGGCTGCTCGTCCATTCCCACACATTGCCCGCCAAATCGAGCACACCTTCTGGCGTTGCACCAGTGGGATAGCTGCCAACTGCTTGGGTATCGCCAGCAATACCAGCGCCCCAGGCATTCAAACGGCTTGCATCCCATTCGTCGCCCCACGGATAGAGGCGGCCTTCCGTGCCACGGGCGGCGCGCTCCCATTCGGCCTCATTGGGCAGGCGCTTATTTTGGGCTTGGCAATAGGTTGCTGCTTGCTGCCATGTCACATTGATCATTGGGTAATTGCTGTAGGCTTGGTTATCGTAATAATCAGTTACGGTCAACGAGCTGCGATCTGCTGGCTCGCTACAGCGTTGTTGAGCAACACACTCGCGATAGGCGGCGACGCTGATCTCGGTGCGATCAATATAAAAAGTTGGCAAGTAGCCACGGCCAACTGGCTGCTCGTTGGGAGGGCCATCAGTGCTGCCAATCACAAACGTCCCAGCCGGAATCGCAACCATGCCCGGTGGCGCTGGCCCAATTACAACTGGCACAATTGGAGCCTCGGTTGGGGTTGCTGCTACAAGGCTCGGCGTGCTGAGGGCAACGCTGGTTGGCACAAGTTTGGTTTCAAATAGGCCGAAACTGCGGGCCAGCAAAAAGCCAATCAGGCCAATGCTCACCACCGCCAACGCCAGCCACCACCAATTTGAGGCTTTAGATTTGGGCGTGGTTGCTTGATGGATTACGGTGGCATCAGGCAGGGCAGCAACCTGAATTGGATTTAATGCCTGATCGACAGCAATTTGAAAATCGCGCATTGATTGAAAGCGATCATCAGGGTCGGGATGCATGGCGCGATGCAGCACATCGCTCAAGGCTGTTGGCACGGTTTCGCGCAAATTATGCGCCAATGGCGGGCGGGTACTTTCGCGTTTGGCAGGCTCAAAACGGGTAATCAGTTCGTGAATGACCATCGCCAAGCTATAAATATCCGAGCGCTGGTCGGTTTGGCCAAAGCCATATTGCTCAGGCGGTGCATAGCCAGGCGTGCCATAAATCACCGTATCGCCTTCTTGGCCATGCTTAAATAGGCGTGCAATCCCAAAGTCGATCAAGGCAATGCGGCCATCGGGGCGTAGCATAATGTTGGGTGGCTTGAGATCACGATAGATAATCGGCGGGTTTTGATTATGCAAATATTGCAGCACGTTGGTTAATTGGCGCATCCAATCGATCACGGTTTCCAAGGCCAATGGCTCGATGCGGCCTTCCAACTCGGCGCGCAGGGTTTGGCCCTCGACATATTCCATCACCAAAAACTCGTTCTCAGTATGGCGGAATTGGTCGATAACGCGGGGCAAATTGGGGTGGCTCAAGCGAGCCAACAAGGCTGCCTCGCGCCGAAACTCGCCAATCGCCCGCTCCCAAGCATCGGTATCGCCTGGTTGGTGCAAGCCGGTCATCTCTTTGAGCGCAACTGGCGCATCGCCAAGCCGGCGATCGGTCGCCAAATAGACCGCGCCCATGCCACCACGGGCCAAGGGTCGAATCACCACATAGCGATCAATTAAAACATCGCCATTGGCAAGTCGGCCAGTCCAACGGGGCAGACCAGCACCACACTTGGGGCAAAAACGCGCCCCAGTTTTCAATTCGGTTGAACAGCGTGGACAAACCATGGATTAGGCCTCGTGTGCAGCAGCAGTGTCATCCTATTGTAGCATCTCGATCAAGCCATCTCAATCGTTAGAATCGGCTATTTACCAAGCCTGCTATGCTGAAAACCCTTGACACCCAAGCCATGCGGGGGATTAGGATTAAAATCCCCCCGTGAGGGGGTCAAACGGCTGTTGCATCACCCGTATGGCGTGCTATACTTCAGATCTCAGAACTAGTACGATGATGGAAGGAAGTCCTTGTGGCTGATGCAGCAGCGTTACTTACCCAAGCACAGACCCAATTGGCGCATGCCTTGCATGCCTTGCGAAGTGAGGCGGCGCAACTGCGCGAGCAACATACCGCAATTACCCAACAAGGACGCAAAATGTATCGCACTGCCGATGAACTGGCGGTGCAACGAACCTTCGCCGAACAACTCAACACGCCAGCGGTTGGCCGTTTGCGCCAACAAGAAGCAGAGTTGCGCAGCAAAATGGCGGCGATCGATGCCAAAACGAGTGCCACTGCTGAAGCGCTCAAACGCCTCGAACAGCTCATTCGCCAAATTGAGATGAGCAGCACCAGCCTCAGTGGCACAACCAGCATTGGCCAACAAAATGATCCGTGGGCCTTAGCCTTACGTGGTCAGATTATCCAAGGCCGCGAAGACGAGCGCTTACGCCTGGCCCGTGAAGTCCACGATGGGCCAGCCCAAGTTTTAGCCAACGTCTTGATGGGCTTGGAACATGCCATGAATTTGCAGCAGGGTAATCCGGCCCAGCTTGAACCATTTTTAAACGAATTACGCAGTGCTGCTCGCCAAGGGCTCCACGAAGTGCGCGGCTTTATCGCCGATTTGCGGCCAGGGGCACTCGACCAAGGTTTCCCCACCGCCTTGGCCGATTATGTCCAGAAATATCAACAAACCACCAAGGTCAAAGTCACAATTGACCTGCTCCACTGGCCAACCCGCCTTCCTGCTGAAGCTGAGATTGTGCTCTATCGGGTAACACAAGAAGCATTGCAGAATATTCACAAACATGCGCGCAATGCCAATGTTTTGATCCGCAGTGTGTTACAAGGCAACCTGCTGATCGTCACCATCCGCGACGATGGCCCAGGCTTTGATCCACGTGAAGTTGTGCGGCGCTCTGGCAAAGAGAGTTGGGGATTGACCAGTATGCGCGAACGAGTCGCCTTACTTGGCGGAGATTTTGCCATTGCTTCACGCCCAGGGGCTGGCACTGAAGTGACCATCAGGATTAGCATCTAAGCTCACCCAGAAGGAGATACCCATGGAGCAAATTCGCGTTCTTATCATTGATGATCACCCGCTTTTTCGCCAAGGCATCTGCTGGAGCCTCGGCCAAGAAAAAGATATTGAGGTGATCGGCCAAGCAGAAAATGGCGCTGAGGCGATTAAGCTCACCGAAACGCTCAACCCCAATGTTGTGCTCTTGGATATTAATTTGCCAGGCTTGAATGGCTTGGAAGTTGCTCGCGTGCTCAAACGCCGCGCCCCACGCATGGGCATTATTGTGCTCAGCATTCACGACGACGATGAGCAATTGTTCAACGCCATCAAGGCTGGCGCTGCTGCCTATGCATCCAAGGAAATCGATCCCACCCAACTCGTAGGCATGATTCGCGATGTGGCCCACGGTCGCTATGTGATCAACGAAAGCGTTATGTCAAAGCCACATGTTGCCACCCGCGTGCTCAACCAATTTCGCGAGCTTTCGAATGTTGCCAACAGCAGCGAAGATACCTCGGCGATGTTTGCGCCCTTGACCAGCCGCGAAATTGAAATTCTCGATTGTATTGCCCGCGGCCTCTCCAACAAAGAGATTGCCAACCAACTTTCAATTAGCGGTCAAACCGTCAAAAACCATATCACCTCAATTCTCAGCAAGCTCCAAGTCAACGACCGCACGATGGCTGTTATTCATGCTATTCAACAAGGTTGGATCAAACTAGGCTATGATGAAAGTCGCAGTCGCACCGCTTGACGAACAGACCGTCTCTCGGCTAAAGTTGGCCCATCGCTGGTAATTGGCAGCCTCGCTCCGGCGGGGCTGTTCTTTTTTGGGGGGATTAATGTCGATTGCATTTAACGATCTTGGGCGGCATGTGGCCACAATGGAAGCAGAGATCGAGGCCGCCAGCCTGCGGGTGTTACGCAGTGGCTGGTTTGTGCTTGGCCCAGAAGTTCGCGCCTTTGAAGCAGAATGGGCAGCCTATTGTGGCGCACGCCATTGCATCAGCCTCGCCACTGGCACCGATGCCTTGATCTTGGGGCTACGCGCCTTGGGCTTGCAAGCAGGCGACGAAGTGCTGACCGTGGCCAATGCAGGCAGTTACACAACCTTTGCCACCCACACAGTTGGCGCAACCCCACGCTATGTCGATGTTGATCCACAGCACTACACGCTTGATCCAAGCCAATTGGCGGCTGCAATTACGCCCCGCACCAAAGTGATTGTGCCGGTGCACTTGTATGGCCAAGTTGCCAATCTCGAAGCAATTTTGGCAGTTGCCGCCGATCATCAGTTGCCGGTGATCGAAGATTGTGCCCAAGCCCATGGGGCACGCTACCAAGGCCAGCCCGTTGGCACATTTGGCGCTTTAGCCACATTCTCATTCTACCCAACCAAAAATTTAGGCGCGTTGGGCGATGGCGGGGCAATTATCACCAACGATGATGCCCTTGCTGCCAAAATCAAACAATTGCGCACCTATGGCTGGGCCAACAAATATCAAGTGACGCTTGAACATGGCACCAACAGCCGCCTCGATGAGTTGCAAGCTGCGATTTTGCGGGTCAAATTAGCCCATCTTGATGCCCAAAATGCACGCCGCCAAGCCTTGGCAGCCCGCTACAATGCAGGCCTCGCTGCCACCCCAATCCAATGCCCACAGCTCGATGATGCTCAGCATGTGCAGCATTTGTATGTGGTGCGGGTTGCCGCCGAACAGCGTCAAGCTTTGCGCGATCATTTGCAAGCAGCAGGCATTGGCAGCGATATTCACTATCCAATTGCCGATCATCAGCAGCCAGCTTGGGCCGAGCGCTATCAGGATGTGCATTTGCCAGTAACTGAAGCGCTCAGCAACGAAATTCTATCGTTGCCCTGCTATCCAGAGCTAAGCGATGCAGAGGTTGATCAAGTGATTCACTGCATTCAAGCCTTTTTTGCCAAATAGCATCAATATTGAGCAGGCAGCAGCCAACCAGCATTTCGCTATGGGTGCTGCTGCCGCTAAAACCTCAGTTTAGCCCCATGCGTCAAATTGCCATCTCACCTATCCTGCGTATAATGCAAATCGCTGGCCATCGGCTCGATGGCTATTTATTTGAACACAAGGATGAGCTATGGCACAAACATCACTCGAACAAACCGACCTTTCGCCACGGCGCGAGGCCTTACAGCTGTGGATTCCCTTGGGAATTGTGCTGTTTTTGACAGTTGTCACCGCCTTTTTTCTAACTGGCCAATATCAAATTGCCGCTGGCAAGGGCATTGTGCAAGGCTTAGGCGAGCCATTGCCAATTTCCTCGTCGGCGCATTTAATTGTTGTGCCATGGTTTTTCGATTGGCATGATCCGTTTTTCCAAACTCAAACCTTCGACGTTGCGCTGCATATGGGCACATTAATTGCGCTCTTGCTGTTTTTTTGGCGCGATTGGTTGAATTTAGTTTTGCACATGCATCAACCACGCAGCCAACAAGGCCAAATGTTTTGGTTTATCGTCTTGGCCTCAATTCCAGCAGGGATTGTGGGCTTGCTGCTCGATAGCTTGGCCGAAGAATATTTCATTGATAAATATTTGGTGATTGCCGCCACGATGAGCATTATGGGCGTTGTGTTGTATATTGCTGATCGCTTTGCACCGCGCCGCTATGAGCTAAGCGACCTCACGTGGAAACATGCCTTGCTGGTTGGTTGCGCCCAAGCCTTGGCTTTGATTCCTGGGGTTTCGCGCTCTGGCAGCACCATGACGATGGGTCGGGCGTTGGGCTTTACCCGCGAAACCGCCGCTCGTTTCTCGTTTTTGATGGCGATTCCGATTACCTTTGGGGCGGGCGTGCTCAAACTACGCGATATTGATAGCTCGCAATTGACTGCACCCTTTTGGCTTGGGATTAGCGTCTCATTCGTGGTCGGTGCCTTGGCGGTTGGCTTCTTGCTGCGCTATGTTCGCACCAACTCGTTTTTGCCATTTATCATCTATCGGCTGATCTTAGCAGCGGTCATTGTGGCCGTCTATGTAGCTCGCTAAGCTGGTTGTTCTGGCCGAATTGATTGCAGGAGCACACATGATTTGTAGCGCGTGCCAAGCCCAAGTTCGCGATGGCGCTGAGCATTGTCAGGCCTGTGGAGCGAAAATCGTTCAAGCAGCAGCAACGCCAGCCACTGGACCATTGCCCCAAACCAAAGCAAGCAAACCACGCCGGCGCTGGGTTAAATCGTGGTGGAGCTTTATTCTCGGTGTATTAAGCACAGGCGTGATCTTGCCACTGGTCGCAATTATTGGCTTGTGGATTTTTGGTGGCACGAATCAAGCGCGCACGCCTTCAGCAGTACCTGATCAGCGCCCAGACATTAGCGTTGATGTTGATCATAGCTATATCGAACAGGCAATTGCCACCAACCCCGATTTTCACAATCCGTTGGTGGTCTTGGGCAATCATCCACAAGGCGGCGTGGCCATGACCGTGACGCTTGGCTATGGTTTGCCCTTGGTTGGCGTGCAAACGATTCAGGCTCGCACCCAAATTGCCGCAATTGATGGCAACCTCGTGGTCACAACCGAGAGCGTTGGCTTGGGCAAAAATGGCGGGCTTGGCATTCCTGGCTCGTTTATCGAAAATATGCTTAGCTCAACCCTTAACCAAGAGATTGACAAACGGCTGCGCTCAAATCCGCAACTAGAGATTGCAATTATCAACACCAGCGCCAGCAATCAAGTGTTGCGGGTTGCAGCAATTATCAATGCCAAGCCAAAGTAAAACCCTTGCTCAGCGTGGAGCCAAGGGTTGGGTTGCTTACTCGCTAATCTCAAGCTCAAGCACAAAGCGTTGATCTGGTTCGCCAGCTTCGAAGACACGTTGATAGACCAACTCAAAACGGCCTGAACCAACTTCGGCTGCTTGAAATGAGAAGGTTTCCGTGCCGCCAGAGCCTGGCTTTGGATTCGGATCGCTCGATTGATATTGCGCTTGGCCTTGTTGCTCCAACAGGTTGCCAGCATCAGGGCCAACGCTCCAACGATAGCCAGTGCTTGGGTTGCTAGCCAGCACAATTTGAATCCGATCGCCTTTTCTGAGCTTCAGCGTACGCTTGTTATCCTGCATCGTTAGTTCGTAAACGCGGATATTCGCTTGATTTTGGCTTGTTGGGGCACACTCGCCGCGCTGAAAAGCCCATTCTTCACATTCGCTACCATCAGGAAAGCCACAAAAACCAGTTTGATTGCCAGCAGCATCTTGGCGAATCGTCAGCGTGCCACCGTTCTCAGTACAAAAGACTGAGGCTGGATTAGCCAGATCAAGCGCTGGCACTGGCGTTGCGCGATTTGCGCCACAAGCAATCAGTACACTCGCGATTAGGCCAACTCCCAAGCACATCATTGATTGACGAATCATCTCTATAGCTCCATTGCGATTAATTTCAGCTAAGCCTTATAGTTTGCAATTGCACGCGATAAACACCGCTACCAGCGAGCTTGTTCCGCATTGGGCTAGCAAGCACAAGCTTAGCGCGCAGCTTGATCGATAATCCAAGCCCATTGTTCAGGGCTGCATGCCACCACCGAAAGCCGCGATTGGCGCACCAACATCCAATCGGCCAAGCTTGGCTCGGCTTTGATTTGGGCCAACGTAACTGCCTGTTTGAGCGCAACCACTGGCTCAATCTCGACCACCACATGCTTTGGGTTCTCGCTGGTTGGATCAGGGTAGGCGCTGCGACTCACTTGGGCAATCCCGACTGCGGCGCGCACATCGCCGCTATGATAGATCAAACACTGATCCTCAAGCTGCATTGCACGTAAATTGATCAAGGCTTGGGCATTGGTCACACCATTCCAAACGGTAGAACCATCACGTACCAAATCATCCCAACTAAACTCGTTTGGCTCAGTTTTGAGCAACCAATAGGCCATGGCAGCGGCTCCTTAACTCAAAAGCACGGATGGTTTGAGCCATCCGTGCTAAAACATGCGCTTAATCAAGCTTACTTATCGTTTTCAGCGACCTTGTTCCAATCCAGCACTTCCCACCATGTTTTGATGTAATCTGGGCGACGGTTTTGGTAGCGCAAGTAGTATGCGTGTTCCCAAACATCCAAGCCCAACAATGGAGTTTGGCCTTCCATGACTGGTGAGTCTTGGTTGGCGGTGCTGGTTACGGCCAATGTACCATCGGCATTGCGCACCAACCAAGCCCAGCCTGAGCCGAAGCGGGTGGTTGCAGCCTTAGCAAATTGTTCTTTAAAGGCATCCAACGAGCCAAACGTGGCGGTGATTTCTTCGCCAAGTTTGCCAGCTGGTTCGCCGCCACCGTTGGGGCTGAGGATATTCCAGAACAAGCTGTGGTTGGCGTGTCCGCCACCATTGTTGCGCACAGCGGTACGAATATCTTCTGGCAAGCTGTTCAAATCGCTGATCAATTCGTGCAATGATTTGCTTTGCAATTCGGGATACTTTTCCAAGGCAGCGTTGAGGTTATTCACATAGGCAGCATGGTGCTTGCCATGGTGAATTTCCATGGTTTGCGCATCGATTGCTTTTTCTAAGGCATCGGTTGCATACGGCAACGCTGGCAGTTCAAAAGCCATTGTATGGACTCCTTTTGAGCTCAATGATGCGTCTGTTGGCGCATCAACACACGGTTCCCACATCTATTGTAGCAGAAGTTGGGCCACGCTTGATGCCAATCTTGCGCACATTTGCGATTGGGGATCGGTTGTTGGGGATCGGGGATCGGGAACGGCGAAGAGCGCGAAGGGATGAGGGATCAGGGGTCAGCGAAACGGAACCACGAAGAGCGCGAAGAACACGAAGGGAAGTTTTAACGCAGCGGCACAGAGGAAATGAGGGTATTGGCTATTTGTACTGGTTCATGAGGTTAACCGCGGCTTGATCCCCTCACCCCAACCCCTCTCCCACTGAACGCGGGCGAGGGGCTTTCATCCTGTGGTTCTGCCGCACGGCGGGGTGAAAATGGGTGCTCCCCCTCGCCCGCCACGTGGGAGAGGGGGCTGGGGGGTGAGGGGACACGGTTGCCAATCCAATGAACCAGTATAGCTATTGGCTAGCGGAAAATGAGTAAATTTGGCAAAGACGCTGGGCATTGAAGATGTACCCGATCCCCAGCCCCTGGCCCCCGATCCCCACTTCTACCGCGAAGAGCGCAAAGGGCACGAAGGTGAGGGAGTAGGTGTAATGATTTATTTGGATAGAAACCATTGACGTTCCCTCACCCCCAGCCCCTCTCCCACTGCACGCGGGCGAGGGGAGCCGACCATTGTTCGCCAAGGAATTGCGGGCGAACCAGAGCGTTAAGGCCCCTCGCCCGCGCCACGGGAGAGGGGTTGGGGTGAGGGAATCATATCCGCAAGCATCAATATCTCATTGAACCCAACGCTCTACATTCAATCCAAGCACCCAATTGGCTAAAATGTGTTAAGCTTAATCCTAACGATGATTAATCACGGGCAATCACGATTGCCACCACCATAGATTTAGGAATCTCATGAGCGAACAACGCCGTTTTCCCAAGCCCGAAGTGATGAGTCCAGCGGGCTATTGGCCGCAGTTGCACGCCGCAATCGAAGCAGGCGCAGATGCGGTTTATTTTGGCTTGAAACATTTTACTGCTCGCGCCAAGGTTGGGTTCACCCTTGGTGAATTGCCCGACGTGATGCGCACCTTGCATCAACGTGGCGTGCGAGGCTTTGTAACCTTCAATACCTTGGTGTTTGAGCACGAATTGCGCGAAGCCACCCGCTCGTTGGCCGCCATTGCCGAAGCCGGAGCCGATGCGGTGATTGTGCAAGATATTGGCATCGCCCAACTTGCCCGCCAAATCGCCCCTGAAATGGAAGTGCATGGCAGCACTCAAATGAGCATCACCAGCGCCGAGGGCGTTGAGTTGGCCCGTAAATTCGGAGCCAATCGGGTTGTGCTGGCGCGCGAATTATCGCTCGATGAGATTGCCGCAATTCGCCAAGCAACCGATTGCGAGCTTGAAATGTTCGTCCATGGCGCGCTGTGCGTCTCATATTCTGGCCAATGTTTCTCCTCGGAAGCGTGGGGCGGGCGTAGCGCCAATCGTGGCCAGTGCGCCCAAGCCTGCCGTTTGCCCTATCAAATGTTGGTTGATGGTAAGCACAAACCCTTAGCTGATGCGCGCTATTTGCTATCGCCAGGCGATTTATACGCAGTGCCCTTGATGCACGACATTATCAAATTGGGCATTTCGTCGCTGAAAATCGAAGGCCGCTACAAAGATGCAGATTATGTGGCCTTGACCACCAGCGCCTATCGCAAAGCTGTTGATGAAGCATGGGCTGGCTTGCCCTTGAGCATCACGCCCGCCGAAGAATTACAATTAGAGCAAGTCTATTCGCGTGGCTTAGGCACGTTTTTCATCGGCGGAACCAATCATCAAACCGTGGTTAATGGCCGTGCACCGCGCCATCGCGGCGTATTGATGGGCTATGTCAGCGATATTTATGGCGAACGGATTGTGCTCAAGCCACATGAAAATCATACAATCGCGCCGCTCAAAGCTGGCGATGGCGTGGTATTCGATGCAGCCAATTGGCGCAGCCCCGAAGAACGCGAAGAAGGCGGGCGAATTTATGGCATCGAAGCGTTGCCAACTGGCGAAATTGAGTTGCGCTTTGGCCCGCAAGCAATCAGAGCCAATCGGATTCGGGTTGGCGATTTGATTTGGCGCAGCCACGACCCTGAGCTTGATCGCGCTGCCAAGCCATTTTTAGAGGCCGCCGCGCCAGTTGCCAAACAACCGTTACACTTGCATGTGGTTGCTCACGAAGGCCAGCCTTTGCAATTAACCTGGACGCTTAGTAACCAGCCTGAATTGAGCGTAACAGTCCAATCACCAGAGCCATTGCCACGTTCGCAAAACCGGGCTTTAACCAACGAATTTTTGTACGATCAGGCCAGCCGTTTGGGCAACACCGCCTATAATTTGGCCGAAATGCAGGTTGATAGCAGTGGCCAGCCATTTGTGCCAAGCTCATTGCTGAATAATTTGCGCCGCCAAGCAATCGAACAACTCAGTGCCTTGCAAGCAGCCGCGCCAATGCGCCAAATTCAAGCACCGCTCGATGTGTTGGCTCAAGCCCAGCAAAACTTGCAGCCAGCAGTTAGCCCAACCAGCACGCCGCAATTGCATATTTTGGTGCGCACGCCTGAGCAATTGCAAGCAGCCTTGGCTGCAAAGCCAGCCAGCATCACGCTCGATTATTTGGAACTCTATGGGTTGAAGCCAGCAGTTGAATTGGTGCAATCGCATGGCATCAAAGCGCGTGTGGCCAGCCCACGGGTGCTTAAGCCCAGCGAACAGCGCATCATTCACTTTTTGCTCAAACTTGGTTGCGAAATTGTGGTGCGCTCGACGGGCTTGCTCGAAGCCTTGCGCCACGAGCAACACCCAGCATTAATTGGCGATTTCAGCCTGAATGCAGCCAATAGTGTGACCGCCAATACGTTGCTTGAATTAGGTTTGGAGCGCATCACGCCAACCCACGATTTGAACGCGGCGCAGGTGACGGCTTTGGCACAACAATTGGGCAGTGCCGCAATCGAAGTCATTGCCTATCAACATTTGCCCGTGTTCCACACCGAGCACTGCGTATTTTGCCGCTTCCTCTCAAATGGCACGAGCTTCAAAGATTGCGGCCATCCTTGCGAGAAACATCGGGTCGAATTACGCGATCTGAATGGTCGCGCCCATCCAGTCATGGCCGATGTTGGCTGCCGCAATACGGTGTTTGGCGCAGAGGCCCAAACCGCGGTCGAGCATCTTGAGGAATGGCAGGCCGCCGGAATTGTGCATTATCGCTTGGAGTTTGTGCACGAAACCGCCGAACAAGTTGCAAGCGTGATCGCCGCCTTCGATCGCACGCTGCAAGGCCAGCAATCTAGCGCCGCCTTGGCCGAGCAATTGCGCAAGGCAGCGCCGCAAGGCATTACCCAAGGCAGCTTGTTTATTCCCAACGATTACCTGCGCGTGCCGTTGATGCAGTAGCATTTGGGGATTGGTTGTTGGGGATCGGGGATCAGGGGCTGGGGATCGGGAATGTGGGACTAGCATAGGCTGCATTTGATGGAGCTTGCGCTAGTCCCTCTTACTTTTCAGTAGTTAAATTTCAATCTTGCCTTCAAGATAGAAGACACACGAGCCAGCCAATTCAACACGGTCGCCAACCAGCCGACAATTAATTTCGCCGCCCCGCTGCGAGGCTTGATAGGCGCAGAAACTGGTTTTAGCCAAGCGCTCGGCCCAATAGGGGATTAATGCACAGTGGGCAGCACCAGTCACCGGATCTTCAGGGATGCCCTTGGCGGGCGCAAAATAGCGGCTGACAAAATCATAGCCCTGATCGCCAGGCGCAGTTACTACCACGCCACTGCGATCAAGTTGGGCGATTACCGCTAGATTTGGTTTTAGCTCACGCACAAGCTGGGCATGCTCAAGCAGCGCCGTATAATTCACTGCATCACTCAGCACTTCAACTGGCATCACCCCCAAGGCTTCGGCCAAACCCATTGGCAATGCAACCCGCTGCCATGGCCGAATTGGAAAATTCAGCACATAACCATCGTCATTTTTGCTGACCATCAATGGCCCACTTTTAGAGGAAAAGGTGACTTGGCTACGAGTTGGCTCTAAACGCTCGATCACCACCGCTGCACTTGCCAAGGTCGCATGGCCACACAGCGCCACCTCAGTGACTGGCGTAAACCAGCGAATTGCATATTGCTCGCCAGTCGGCACGATGAATGCCGTTTCGGCCAAATTATTTTCGCTGGCAATCGCGTGTAACACCGCATCAGCAGGAAATTCATCAAACAGCACAACCGCCGCTGGGTTGCCTGAAAAGCGCCGCGTCGTAAACGCATCAACTTGAAAGATCGGCACCTGCATTATGAAATCCTCTGCACACCATGATAGAAAAATTTAGGGATCAGGGACTAGTTGCCAGGGTTCAGAAAAGTGCTCGTTGAAAAGGAGTATTAATTGATCTTCTGGCCCCTAGCTGTACTGATACATCAAGTTAACCACTGCCTGATCCCCTCACCTCAACCCCTCTCCCATCCGCTGGGCGAGGGGCTTTAAACGCGTGGTTCTCCGCAATTGCTTGGCGAAAAATAGTCGGCTCCCCCTCGCCCGCGTTCAGTGGGAGAGGGGGTTGGGGGGTGAGGGGGCATGGTTGCCAACCGAATGAACCAGTACACCTAGCCTCTGAACCCTAGCCCCTAACTTACAAATAACGCTCGAAAAACTCGGCCACTCGTTTAACATAGGCTGGCCGATCGGCGAAATACGCGCCACAATGCGGCATATCTTCGACAATCCAAAGTTCTTTGGGGCCTTGGGCGGCAGCATGCAAATCGTAGGCATCAATCACCGGAATCACGGTATCGCCAGTGCAATGAATAACCAGCAAAGGCCGTTGCCCATAGCGAATCAAGGCCTCGATTGGCCGCACTGATTCAAAGCGATAGCCATAGCGACGGGCCGTAATCTGGTCGGCCAACGCCCGCAACGGACGCTGCGGCAAACGCCGATTAGCAAAGGCAAAATCAACTAAGTTGGCCATTTCGGCAAAGCTGCTATCAGCAACGACTGCCTTGACTGCTGGTTGGTCGGCGCTGCCTAACAGACTCACCGCCGCGCCCATCGAATAGCCAAGCACCCCAATTTGGGCCTCTGGCATGCGCTCTTGCACATAGTTGATCGCGCCGTGCAAATCACCAACTTCGTGATAGGCCAACGAACAAATTGAATCGTCGCTATCGCCACGCCCACGAAAATCAAAAATTAATACATTCATGCCAGCGCGCCACAAACCTGAGCCAATACCCAGCAACTCATCTTTGCGCCCACGATGACCGTGGCAGCCAATCACAACCCGCTTACTTTCAGGCCGCGCCAGCCACCAAGCCCGAATTTGCAAGCCATCGACCGAATTAAAGCGCACTTCTTCCCAATCAACGCCAGTTTCAAACGGCGTGAAGGCAAACAGGGTTTCCCGTTTGAGCGCGGCGGTCGGGCCACTCAAACGATGAGCAGCATAGGCAGCAATTCCGGCGAGCGTACTAGCGGCGGCACTTAGGCCCGCCCCAACCAACAATTTGCGTTTCATAACTACTCGATACTAAAGACCATCTCAACATCGCCAATCCGAATTCGGTCGCCGGGCCGCAGATGGTGCGGTTGATAGGCGGTCATCGGCACGCCGTTGATACTGGTGCCATTGATGCTGCCCAAATCAATTAATAAATGATGATCGCCCTGTTGCTCGATCACAGCGTGGCGACGGGAAGCTACGCCACGATCATGCTCAGCCAAATCGATCTCAGGATGATGATTTTGGGCTGGATCGCGCCGCCCAATGCGACAAGGAAAATGGGTTAATGCTAATTCCCAAACCGCGCGCGGCGAGGTAATCACTAATTTTGGCACAGCGCGCTTGATTGCAGCGCCACAACCAGCACAAAATCGCGCATTCGGCTTATTCATGCGCCCACATTGATCGCAAATTGGGCCATTGGCCTGCGGTGGCGGCGACCACGCTGGAGTCTGGACTGGTGGAGCCCATGATGGCACTGGTTGCGGCACTGGCTGCGCCATCGGTTGCTGATAATTGGGCTGTTGCGGCGTACCCCAGGCTGGCGCTGGATTGGGATTCGGATTGCCCCACGCTGGCGCAGGGTTTGGATTACCCCAGGCTGGCGCTGGATTGGGATTCGGATTGCCCCACGCAGGATCAGGATTGTTAAACACTGGCGCTGGCGTTGGCATCATCGTCGGATCATCAAGCTTATCGGGCACGATAACGCCGCGATCGACCGCCAACAAGGCTTGCTCAAACGAAGCCATCGTTTGAAAACGCTTATCGCGATCCATCGCCATCGCTTTGATAATCACCTGTTCCATCTCCGGCGTAACCGATTGATTATGCCGAATCAACGAGCCATCTCTGGGGGTTTGCAAGGGCACAGGCGGCAAATTGGTGAGCATATGCAGCAAGGTCGCGCCCAAAGCATAAATATCCGCGCGGGCATCAGTTTGGCCCTTGCCATACTGCTCTGGTGGCGCATAGCCTGCCGAACCCATCGCCACCGTATCTTTGCTTTTATTGGTTTTGTAGGTGCGCGCCACACCAAAATCGATCAGCTTAATAATGCCCTCAGGCGTAAGCATCACATTCGGCGGCTTCATATCGCGGAAGATAATTGGCGGATTTTGGGTGTGCAAATAATTCAGCACCCGCGCAATTTGAATTCCCCAATTAACTACATCGCGTTGAAAAAATGGCGCATTCGTTTCACGCTGCTTATCTTCAAGCGTTTTACCTTGCACAAACTCCATCACTAGCGTCGGGCGACCAGCCTGATCGAAAGAATCGATCACTTTGGGCAAGTTTGGATGATCGAGCGTTTGCAACAATTGCGATTCTTGGTCGAAAAGCTTGCGATTTTCGGCAATCTCCTCGGGAGCAGCCTCAACTGGTGGGCGCATCTCTTTTAATGCCCAGGTCGAGCCATCGCTCATGCGTTCACAGCGATAGACCGCGCCCATGCCGCCGCGCCCGATGAGGCCGAGAATCCGATATTGATCACGTTGTCCTTGAAGTATCGTGCCATCAGGCAGCAAATCAGCAAACACAGTTTCTCCCGCCGCTACATGATTGCGTAGCTTGTATTATCAACGATTGATCCGTCAAAAGTCAAAGGGTGGTAGCAACCATTAATCAAGAATTAACCATTAAATTGCCCAAAAGCATGCAAGAAATCAGTTTAAATTGCACCTATATCTAAGTAAAGGCTTATGCTCAGCCATTCTAGAATAAAACTTGACTTCCAGCATTGCCCCAAGCCACTCCAACTATACCATGCTCTTTCGCTCGTTAGCTTTCTGAGGAGTTTTGATGACGGACTCTTTACTACTTATCTCGATTGGCCCAGTTCAAGATTTCATTGCAAGTGCCCGCCGCACCCGCGACCTCTGGTTTGGTTCATGGCTGCTTAGCGAACTGGCCAAAGCGGCGGCGAAAAGCATTTATGAACACGAAGGCGATTTAATCTTTCCTTATCCAGCAACGCCAAAAACTGACCTTGCAGCAAACAGTACATTCAACGTCCCTAACAAAATTCTCGCCAAAATTAAAGACGATCCCAAAGCCCAAGCAGTTTTAGCCCGCGAGGCCTTAATCGCTCGATTGAATGAGATTCGCGAGGGAGCATTTGCCAAGGTCAATGGCGAAATTGAGCGAGAGCGAGCGATTGACCAAATCAATTCCTTAGTTGAATTCAATTGGGTTGCATTACCCTTAGCAAGCGATGATACCTATCGTGCAACCCGCCAGCAGCTTGAGCACCTGATGGCAGCCCGCAAAAATACCCGTAATTTTGGCAAGGTAACGTGGGGTACGAACGCGCCAAAATCCTCAATTGATGGCGAACGGGAATCGGTGATTGATGAGAGTTTGTATCCATTACCTAATGAGAAAACCAGAAATCCTACAGCATACGAAGACAAAGTTAGAAGTCTATATCAGAAATTCGGCATCAACGTTGGTGAGCGTTTATCAGGCGTTGATATTCTCAAGCGTCATGGGCAAAAAGGCAAAGATTCAAGATTTCCAAGCACCTCACATATGGCTGCAATTCCAATGTTCAACTTTCTAAATAAGTATGATGAGCTAAATGCCAATATTAGTCTTATTGATGAGTGGAATAGATATATTAATTTTTTCAATAAAAATCCCACTCTGATAAAATATATTAATAATGAAATAACCCCAAATCCTCAACCAATTTTCGGCGATAAGGATGGTTCATTATTATTTGCCGAACGATTCACCGATACATTAGAAGGTGATGATTTATCTGATGCTCGAAATGCACTTGAAGCATTCTATAACGCTTTAGGTGTTAAAAAACCTCCTATTCCCTACTATGCCATTTTGCATGCTGATGGCGATGCTATGGGTAGCGTGATTAATTTCCAATCGGATCTATTTAAACACCAAGCTATTTCCAAACAATTAACGCTGTTTGCAGGAGAAGTCAAATCAATCGTTGAAACGGAATATCAAGGAGCATTAGTTTATTCGGGCGGGGATGACGTTTTAGCATTTTTACCGTTACATACTGCATTGGAATGTGCCGATGCGTTGGCTAAAAAGTTTCAGATTCTGTTAAGCGATTTCAAAAATAAAGAAGATCGTTCACCCACACTCTCGGTTGGCATTGCGATTGTTCACCACTTGGAGCCATTATCCGATGCCTTAGAGTTGGCACGCGCTGCCGAGAAAAAAGCCAAAGCTGTAGCAGGCAAAAATGCGCTGGCCATCAACCTCAGCAAACGTGGCGGCGCAGATCGAATTATCGTTGGCTCATGGATTGAAAGCACATATTCATTTTACAATCGACTTAAAAAATTAATTGAATGGCATCAAAACGATCAAATTCCCCTTGGCTTTGCTTTTGAACTGCATGATTTATCCATCCGACTAAAAGATTTACCTGCCGCAATTTTTCGCGCCGAAGCCAAACGAATTATCGAGCGCAAGCATACCAGCAACGGGATCAAAGTTGACGGTGATATTGCTCAAGCATTACTAGCCATGATTAATGATTTGGTTCCAGAAACGCAGACCGAAGCACACACGATGATCCACCAATTTGCTGATGAAGTGATTATTGCGGAATTTATTGCTCAAGCCAACAAACTGACTACAGGTCAATAATAGCAACTCAATAGGCTTTCAAGGAGTTAATTGATGTCGCGAAATAAACGTCGTGGTTCATCCACAAGAAACCAAGAATCAGAGCCACCAAAACCCAACACTGGTCAATGGCTGATCGAGCCACGTGACCCATTAATCGTTCGTGATGGTCGACCATTTAATAACACGCCTGGAGCCAAAGCCTATACTCAATCATTTCCGCCACCATCAGTTTTAGCGGGGGTTGTTCGAACACAAACTGCCTACGCAACAAATATGCGGCTTACCCTTGATGATGGTCAACCTAATCAACCTAAGCTTGATCTGCTTAAACAAATAAAAATTTATGGGCCATTGCTATTCAAATTGCCCAATCCAAATAAAGAAAAAGATGAGCCTGAATTCCTATGCCCTGCGCCTGCTGATGCATTGTTATTTGAGCTTGAAGCAAAACCATCCGATACTCAAGCAGCAGAATCGACGACATCCGCAGTTTGGCTCCGCCAATTAGTGCCAATTCAGCCTCCTGCTAGGTTTAGTAGCGATTTCAATGAACTTGGCTTGGTTGGTTTAGTCGAGGCTGATGCGCGTAAGCCAGCCAAAGAGCAACCGCAATTTTGGTATTGGGAACATTTTCTGCAATGGTTGCACGATCCAGCAGGATTAATCAATCAAACACACGGTTCTTCAGAACTAAAAACGGCTGATTTGGGCATTAAAGGCTTGCCAATCGATCAACGCACTCATACCCAAATTGATCCTGAGCGCCAGAGCGCCGAAGATGGCCGCTTATTTCAAACTCGTGGGCTGAGCTTTACCCAAGCTAAAGATGACCAACTCGCCGAAGCTCAGCGTTTAGCGCTATTTGTCAAAGCCGACTACAAGCAATCTAATCTTGCAGTCCCAGCAATGAAGCTAGCGCCACTTGGCGGTGAACGTCGTTTGGCTCATTGGCATAGTGTTCCAACAATCAGTTCTTCCCCGTTCGATCAAGCAACCATTGATGCAATTGCGACAAAAATTGGGGAAACAGGAGCATGCCGCCTGATTCTGCTCACGCCATGCATGTTTGAAAAAGGCTATCGCCCAACGTGGCTATGCCGCGATGTTGATGGTGTGCAGCCAACACTTGAGGCAATTGCGATCAAGCGCGCTCAAGTTATTTCAGGCTGGGATTTAGCAATTCGCAAGGCCAAACATACTCGCCGGCTAGCTCCCGCTGGCACTGTCTTGTTCCTCACATTCGCTGAAAAGGAAAATTCGGCGGCAATAGAAGCATGGGTTCGTAAGCTTTGGATGCAGTGCATCAGCGATGAGGAGCAAGATCGCCGTGATGGCTTTGGCTTGGCCGTATTTGGAACTTGGGATGGCGAATTTGCTGAAATCAAGGGAGTATCAAATGAATCGTAAACCAACTATTTCTGCACCAGATCTGGAAAATTATCAATTACCCAATCAATTTACCATTGGCGAACACACCTATATCACCGAAACCCGCACCTATAAGCTGATCACCCCATTGTTTGGTGGTGGCGTTGAAGCTGGAGTGAATGACCCAATCACCCCAATTCGCGCCAGTGGCATTCGCGGCCAATTGCGCTTTTGGTGGCGAGCTATTCGCGGCGGTGGCTATAGTTCAATTGAGAAAATGAGAGAAGAAGAATCGAAAATTTGGGGTAGTGCTAGCACGAGTAGTGATTCAGAAAAAAACCAACAACTTTTTAGATCTGTGCAAATTAATGTTACTGAGGTTATTCATATTGAAGAGCAGGGCGTTCCAATGGTTATTAAACCGTATAAGGTCGAAGAAAAAACAAATGAACCTAATAAATTTATTACCAAACCTAATAAACAAAATGTAGTTCCTCTCTATATTGCTTTTCCACTCCAACCAACTTCAGAGGAAGCACAACAAATAGGAAAAGAAAACAGGCATGACCAAATTAAATACCTTACCAACAACCTCAAATTTACTTTAGAGATCACGTATCCCGAAAGTTTTAAACTTGAAATTCAAGCTGCACTATGGGCATGGGAGACATTTGGTGGGGTTGGTGGTCGTACCCGGCGTGGATTTGGTTCAATTAGAAGAACGGATGATCTAACATACCCCGATACAATGAAAGATTTCAAACCATGGCTTGATACAAATTTTAAAAAGTATAGTTTACTAAAACACCTACATAGATTTCCCCAGCTAGAGATTCACAATTCTCTAAGATTTATGATTTTTTATAAAACAATAAAATCAGGATTATTTGGAATGTGGAGGAATTTAATAGAAAACTTTCGAGATTTTCGTCAAGCAAAAAATGATGATGGTAGAAGTAGTTGGCCTGAACCAAATCAAATCCGTAGAATTACAAAACAACATCTTAAGCATCATAATCCCGATAATGTTCAAGCAGGTCAGCAGCATAAGATAATCAAGGCATTTCCTCGTGCTCAGTTTGGGTTACCAATCATTTTTCAATTTAAAGATAATAGATATGGATCTGATAGAAAAGATTTAGATCCTCGTCCTACAACTCTTGGATTGGTAAATCCTAACGATTCAAAAAAAGAGAGTGAGCGTTTAGCTAGCCCACTTATCTTAAAAACCTTCCAATGTACAAATGGAGATAGCATAGGGTTAGCATTTATTTTATCAGGAACCGAGTTATCTTCAAACATGGAGTTATCACTGAAGGCTAATCCCAGCAACCCTATAGATCCAAAGCCAGAAGATCTTAGGTTTCTATTAAGAGATAATGAAATGCTTGATATAAATTCAATATCTGTAGAAGGAAATATCCTTGAAGCATTTTTAGCCTATCTTGAGGGGAAAATGCCGAAAGAAAAATAATTACGATTCTTCAAACATTCTTATTTAATTGGAGCATAAACCATGAATCTCACCAAACTCGTTTTTGTCCATGCCCTTTCACCACTGCATGCTGGCACAGGCCAAGGCGCTGGGGTCATCGATTTGCCAATTGCCCGCGAAAAAGCCACCAATTTGCCCTATTTGCCAGGTTCATCGCTCAAAGGCCCGTTGCGTGATCGGGCAATGAACGCCAATGAATGCGGAGTGCCCCTCAATAAAACGCCTGAAGAAATTTTCGGACGGTCTGAAACTAATAATTTGACCATGGGGGTGGTGCAATTCTCCGATTTACACTTGCTTTGTTTACCTGTGCGCAGTTTGTTTGGCACATTTGCCTGGGTTAGCTCGACTTATATTCTCAATCGTTTTGCCCGAAGTTTAGCCGATACTCATCAAGCTCAGCTGAGGGAGTTAGCCCCTATCCAGCTTGATGAAGCAACTCAATGCCTTGTAACCCAAAATTCAAGTCTCACTGCAAATACCAAAGTGTATCTTGAAGATCTTGATTTTGTGGCCAAAAACCAGGAGGGGATTCATCAATGGGGAACATTCATCGCTCAGAATATTTTTGACTCAACCACAGAAGCTGAAAAATATTGGCATGATCACTTTATTCAACGTTTATGTATTGTTCACGATAATGTTTTGAGCTTTTTACTCAACACTGCAACCGAAATAACCGCTCGTATCAGCCTTGATGACGATAAAAAAACAGTTAAAAAAGGCGCTTTGTGGTACGAAGAAGCCTTGCCAGCCGAATCAATTTTGACTGGCTTGATGTTGATTGCGCCACCAAAAGCAAACCAAACATATTTAGATGCAATGGCAAACGATCTTACAAATCTTTGTGAAAAACCAATTCAGCTTGGTGGCAAAGCAACCGTTGGGCGCGGAATTTGTCGCGTGATTGTGAAATAGGAGCAGTAGCATGAGTAATTCAGTTTTTCAAACCCGCGATCAGAAATTTGCATCAGTAATTTATCAACAAATCCAAGACATTAAGCAACAGTCTGTGGCAAACCAAAAACGCTATGGTGTAATAGCACATAAATTACCTATATTAATTAGAACTGCTGGGCTTGCTCAAGCATTAGTATTTATTAGTTCAAGGAGTAAGAAAAAAGAGCTTGGCAAAGATGATGAATTTAGTTTATTCCTAACTCATCTTACAAAAACAATAAATATAGATACATCAGATATTGTTGAATATGCTATTAAAGTAGATCTCTCAAAGTATATGTACATAACACAACAGATACTTGATGCACTGTTATGGTATAAACGCTTTGCTCAAAGCGTGCTTGGCATTGAGCCAACCGATCAACTTGATGACGAGCAGGGAGATAAAGAATGAATAGTCGACGTGATCATTTAAATAATATCAAAGTGGATAACATAGCACATGCAGGTTTATGGCTTGATCGTTATTTATATGAACAAAAAAATGACGATGAAAATTCTAAAACGAAGCATTTTGCCGATGTTGCCAATATCGCCAATCAAATGGATCAAACAGGAATCTATGAAGGTTTTTTTAAGCGCTGGGTGAACACATTAAAGGAAATTCCCGCTATTTGCTTGCTAAGAGCTGAAGTAAAAGGCCGAATGGTCGTGGGTCTCGGGACTGAAAGTGTGCTCGAAAACTCGATTACTTTGCAGCGCACCTATGGCATGCCCTACATCCCAGGTAGCGCCTTGAAGGGCTTGGCATCGAGCTTCGCCCACCAACGCCTCGGCCAAGGAGCTGCCAATGCAGATACACCCAACGATTGGGCGAAGGGTGGCAAATTTCATCGCGAATTATTTGGCTCAACCGAGCTAAGTGGCTGTATCAGCTTTTATGATGCCTTGTATATTCCTAAGACGGCCAAAGCTGGAGGCCCATTACATCCCGATGTGATTACTGTGCATCATCCTGAGTATTATCAAGGCAAGAAACAAGCTCCTGCCAAGGGTGATCAAGCGCAAACTATGCCACCAGCCGATTGGGATAGCCCAACCATTATTCCATTTCTGAGCGCGACTGGTCACTATTTGGTAGCACTCAGCGGAGTAGAAGGTTGGTGTAATGCCGCCCGAAGCTTGCTCGCCAATGGCCTGACGCATATGGGCATCGGCGCAAAAACCTCCAGTGGTTATGGCCGGATGGAGCTTGATGCTAACTGTATGACAGAAGAGCAAATTAAATCACTACTTGAAAGCTTAGGTTAATATAAAGGAGCTTGCTATGCGCAAATTAATTTCATTTCTAGGAGCAAATCCACCAAGTAACAACTATAAACGAACGATTTATAAATATGGGCAATTAGAACATGAGTCACTCTATGCGACTGCTGCCATGGCAAAAATTTTCAATTCTGATCAAGTTTATGTATTTGTAACACCTCAAGCTAAATTTAATAATTTCGATTTATTAACCCAACATATGAATGAGGCAAATCTGACCGAACCCATAGCTTGTGACATTCCTATTGGCGAGAATAATACTGAAATCTGGCAAATTTTTAATGCTATTACAAATACGCTCCAAGATGGTGACACAATTATTTTTGATATTACAAATGGTTTGCGTTCATTACCAATTTTAGGATTTATCGCGTGTGCTTATATTACCTCTGTCCGTAAAGTAACAATTGAGCATTTAGTCTATGGAGCATTTGAAGTAAAGAAAGATATTATGCTTTCTGACGGAGATCCTGCAACTGAATCGCCTGTTTTCGATCTGACTCCATTTTTAACCTTGCTCGACTGGACAACCGCCACCAACACCTTTATTCAAACAGGCCGCGCCGAACAGCTTACTAAACTTGCTGAAACGTTTAAAAACGATGCAGTTGAAGGTTTTGCCAAACAAGTACACAAACTTTCACAAGAATTATTAACCACCCGCCCAGTTGGCGTAATTCAAGCAGCCTCAGGCTTTGAGCAAGCTTTAGCCAAGGTTGAGGCCGCCGTGCAACAAAACCCAGCCATGCAGCCGTATCAACAGTTGTTAGAACGAATTAAAGATGAATATAGCCCATTTGCGATTGCTACTGATCCGCTGGCAGATTTGACTGAGGCCTATCGCCAAGCCCGATCTGATCAACAAGGCTTTTTGCGGATTCAAATAAAAATGATTCGCCAATATTTGGATAAAGGTCTACCAATTCAGGCAATGACTTTAGCTCGCGAGTGGTTAGTTTCGCTAGGAGTTTATCATCAAGGAAGCCACGATATTTTCAATTATAAAGATCGAGAGGTTATTGCTCGAATGCTCAACCAAAATTCATGGAGCGAAGATCCACGTCCTACAGAAACCCTTCAACCACATCTAAAGCAAATTAGGGAAGTTTGGTCAGGGATTACCCTCGACCCAAATGATAAAACCGAAGCCACGAATCATGTTCGAAACGATATTGCCCACTGTGGAATGACTCCAGTTTTTATCAAGAATGGTCGAAAGCAACTAAATGTGCGCACAGCTGCTGATATTATTGACCAAACAATCAAAATCTGTGATCGTTTAGAAAGTTTATTAGCAACGATCGTTTGAAGGAAAGTCTATGCTCCTGATTAACTTTGCCCATCCATTGACTGATGCGCAGTTTAGCCAAGTCGTGGCCATCGTTGAAGAAACGCCACAACTATGTTTTGTCGATACCCAAGTTAGCCGAATGCGGCCTTTGGCTGAGGTTGCTTATGATTTAGTTGAAAGCGTTGGCTTGAAAACCGCCGATTGGCAAACTGTACCGATTATTATCAATCCCCCAGGCTTGGCTCCATTGGCCTTGGCAGTTATTGCCGAGTTGCACGGGCGTTCAGGCTATTTTCTGCCAATTATCAATATGCGGCCTGTTCCCAAAACAACTCCAACCATCTTTGAGGTAGCAGAAATTTGCAATTTGGATGCAATTCGCCAAATTGCACGTACACGGCGCATTCCCAAGCTGTAGTCCAAGCACAGGGCATAGATCAAACTAGTCTATGCCCTGTGCTTGGACTTAGGCAAAGCGCCCAACATAGACCGTCGTGGTGTATAAAAAGGCGATTTTGCCGTCAACTTGATGCGCCTGCCACGCATCAATCAGGCCTTGACGTAGGGCTTGGTAACTTGGTTGATCGGGCGTTGGTGTGTACGACGAGGAAAATGCGCGGCCAAGCAGGCCTGCTTGGTCAAAATATTGGGCATTTTGGGCGCTGTAGCAAGCTGGTTGTTGGCCAAAAAAGTCGCTAATCAGTTGCGGGTCGATATTGGTATGTTTGACGCTCGAATAATCGGTGCCAAATTGGTGTAATAGGGCTTCGTATTGGCGCAAAAATGGCGTAGCATCAAGCGAACGTTGGTTCCAAATCAAGGCAACCCAGCCATCAGGCCGCAAAATGCGCTGCCATTCTTGGCGCGTAGCGTTTAGCTCAAACCAGTGGAAGGCTTGGGCAGCCGTAATCCAATTAACGCTCTGATCGGCTAAACCAGTGGCTTCAGCGCTGCCATCAACCACTTGAAAATTGGGATAGTGCTCGGCTAGTTGCAAACTAGCTTCACGCATTGGCGCGTTTGGTTCGATGGCATAAACCGTTGCGCCATGCTCCAATAATTGCTGGCTCCAAATGCCCGTGCCAGCCCCAATATCGGCCACGATCGAGTTTGAGCCAAAGCCATGCTGCGTTTGCAATGGCCCAAAAATTTCGCGTGGGTAGGTTGGGCGAAATTGCACATAATCGGCAACTCGATTGCTAAACCGTTGACGGTTATCACTCATTGTCGGTCTCCTTCACACGATGCTTAGCTACGAAAGCTATACCACCATTCAACTACCAGCAACGCCAACGCCAAGCCAATCAAAATTGGCCATAATGGCGTGCCTTGAGGTGCTAAGCGGTCGCCCTCTGGCTGAGCAATTTGACTGATTGTTGGTTGGCTTTGTTGCTGTAGATTCGATTCCTGTGGATCGCCAAAATTGACCGCAATGCCGCCGCGATTGCTGCCAACCACCCGATATAAACCAGCTTGGTTCAACCGTTGATCGAGCGCTTGAGCCTCGCCATCAGGTCGAGTTAATGGCGTATTCGGGGCAAAACTGCCAGCTGCCAGCTGTTCAGGCAACGATCCGCCAGTGAGATTGGCAATGCTGGCTGCGGTCAGCAAGGGGAAGGCCAATTTGGCGCTGAGATTAGCATTATCCAAATTAAACAGCCAAACGATGGTAGCTTGCTCTTGCCACATGCCACGCAGCACCAAGGGCAATTGGGTATCGGTTTCAATCACGCTGGTCAAACCAGTTGGGATATTCTCGCGAGTCATTGGGCGACGACCACCCCATTGAACGCTCGAAAGGTCGATGCCAGCAAAATCGGCATCAAGCACCGCGCTACTCGCCCGTTCGCCTAAAATGCTATCCTCAGTGAGCAAACGCTCGTCGCGCGGGGGATTGACAATTAACAGCGCACTGCTGGGCAATTGCTCAGGCAAAACGCCATTCAACACCGTCAAATCAACCCGTCGCTCGCTTATAGTTGTGCCCACGCTTAGCTCGATATTGGGCAAACTCCGCAGCATGCGTTCCAGTGGCGATGGAGTTAATGTTGCCAAATGCACCCGCAACGAGCCAGAGCGATCAAGCGATACCAGCGCCCGATCATCAACCGCATAATCGTCGTTGGGGCTAAGCTGCAATTCGGCCAACTCGCCTGCGCCTACTTCCCATGTGCGTTCCTCGCTGCCGCCAGGCTGAATCACGATATTTTGCTCGGATTCCAGCTCGCCATCAAGCAACAGGGTTAATGTTCGAGCTGTGGGCAAATCGCTAAAATTGGTCACGCGAGCATACAATGCATTGCGTTGGTTGGGCAAGCGACGGCTGGCGAAGGTCACGATCCCGCTATTGGCGGTGCTTTCGCCCAGCGTGCGCCACTCTAATTCGGCGGCAACCGAGAGCGGCGTGCTACTAGCAGGCAAAGCGCCATCGCTCAACACCAGCATTTGATTTTGGCGATCATTGGCGAGAGTGGCGTTGGCAATGCTCAGCGCTTGGGCCAGATCGGCGCGATTGCCAGCAGGCGCAAGCTCGGCCACAATTTGGCGCAATTGTTGGCGCTCTGTATAGCCGCCATAGCCCAACAAGCGGGCTTCACGGTTTAGCTCAACCAAAGCCACACTATCGTCACGGCCCAAATCACCAATCAAATCTTGAGTTTGTTGTTGGGCTTGCTCAAAGGTACCATTGGCCAGCATGCTCGAGGTTGTGTCGAGGATAATCACCACATGACGTGGATCGTTGACCCCAAAAATCCATGTTGGTTGGGTCAGGCCCAAGGCCAAACATGCGGCAACCAAGAGGTGCAACGCCAACAAAAGGGTTAATGGCAATTTGCGTTGCTGGCGCTCAGGTGGTGGTTTGAGCGCCGCCCACAGCCGAATTGTGGGAATTCGCAAGCGCTGACGGCGCTGCCGCACCATATGCAAAATTGCAATGATTGGCAACGAAATTAAGCCAATTAAGCCCAAGGGAACAAGCAAATTCATAAGGCTCGATGCTTCACAAGCATCTCGGTGCAGGCCCAGATGATTGCGCTGAATGAACAAACAGCATGGTGTTGATTGCACCATGCTGTCGTATTATAACGAGCTTTTGGGTCGCAGCGAAAGTAATGCAGAAGAAGAATGCTGCAATCCCAAGGCTAGCGCTGTGGTAATTCGCGCATAAAAGTTTGTTGTTGTTCATCGATTGCGTGTTGTAATTGATTGCGCGAGAGCATGCCCGAAAGCACCAGCAACTCGCCAACCTGAAAATGCTGGCCGCGCACTTTCAAATCTGCTTGGCGCGCAATTACCTGATTCAGTTGGGTACGCGTAATCAGGCCTTGTTCAATCAGATGGTCGCCCAAGCGATTGACTGTGCTGGCATGGCCACCCTGGGCGCGCGCCATTTTTTGCACTTCCAAAACCTTGCCCAACGCTTGGGTGGTCAGCCAGCGGCGGCGCAGTAAAATATCGCCCAGCGGCACGATTCGGCCATAGCGGGCTTCTTGCGCTTGCTCGCTCAAGGCAGCCTCAAGCTGGATTTGCTTGATAAATTTTTGCTCAACCAAATATTCGCCCAAACGTTTGACCGCTGCAACCGATTTTTCAACCGGCGCTGCTGGTGGCGTTTGATCAACCACGACTTGCAAGCGCAAGAATTCCAAGCCCATGAGCGCTGCTTCGTTCGTTGGATCAAGCTCCAGCACCCGTTGCAAACAATCACGGCGTTTTTCTGGCTCCTCCAAAACCCCGCTCAGCCACAGCCAAGCTGGCGCAAAATCGGGATTTTCATGAATAATTGAAATTAATAAGCTGCGCCCCTCCTCCTTCCGGCCAGTGCTAATCGCAGCACGGGCGTGGGCAAAAAGCGTTTCGATGCTCACAGAATGTCCTTTCAAGCTTAGCCTTTAGCCAATGCTTGGGCAGCAACCAAGAGTGGGTCCCACACCGATGAAAATGGGGGTGCATAACTTAGGTCTTGCCAAGCAAACTCATCTACCGTCATTCTTCCCGCTAATGCCACCGCTACCACATCAACCCGCTTTGCTACATCGTCGTAGCCAATAATTTGGCCACCCAACAATGTGCCGTCGGCTGCATTCGCAACCAATTTAACCGTAATGGGCCGAGCATTGGGGTAATACCCCGCATGATCGGTCGAATGGATAATTTTGCTACGAACGTGGTAGCCATGGTGGAGAGCTTGCTCAACACTTAATCCAGTCGCGGCAATGTGTAAATCGGCAAATTTGGTCACCGATGTGCCAACAACGCCGCGAAATGGTCGCTCGTGGCCTGCGAGAAAGGCTCCGAGGGTTCGACCTTGTTTATTTGCAGTGGTGCCAAGCGGCAAATACACTGGTTTATTTAAGATTCGATGATCAACGGTACAGCAATCGCCTGCGGCAAACACCCTATCGATTGTAGTACGGCCTACTTGGTCAATTTTGATCGCCCCAGCTTCGCCAAGCTCAGCGCCGCAGCTTGCAGCCAGTTCACTATTTGGCTGCACGCCAGTGGCGATAATCACCAATTCGGCGGGATAATCGACCTTGCCAGCAACCACATGAGTCACTGTATCGGCTTTGCCTTCGAGACCTTCGAGCGCTGCGCCAAGCGCTAAATGCACGCCCGCAGCTTCAAGTCGTTCGATAATTTGGTTACTCATATCGTCATCAAGCGAGCTTAAAACCGTTTTGCTGCGGTTGATTAAGGTCACGCTAATGCCCAAATCAAGCAACGCCTCGGCCATTTCTAGCCCAATATAACCAGCACCAACCACCACCGCATGCTGCGGCTGGTGCTCGTTGATATAAGCTTGAATTGCTAAACCGTCATGCATAGAGCGTAACCGAAAGACACCCTGTAGTTCAATCCCTCGTACTGGTGGACAATTGACCCGTGCGCCAGTTGCGATCACCAAGCGATCAAAATGATCGTGGAATGTCGTATTGCTCGCCAAATTATGCACCGTCACTCGCCCAGCTTCCACATCAAGATCAGTCACTTCATGTTCGGTTTTCACGGTTACGCCATCGCGGGCAAATTGAGCCGGAGTGCGGGCGATTAAGGCTTGATAATCGCTCACCGCACCACTAATCAGGTAGGGCAAGCCACACGCCGAATAGGAAACATGCGCTTCACGGCCATACACACAAATATCCAGATCAGGGTTGGTGCGCTTGGCCTTGGCCGCAGCACTCGTTCCGGCGGCGACGGCTCCAATCACGATCACGCGCTCGCTAGCCATTGCAGGCTCCTTTAGCTATGCTACTATTTGGACAGATTGTCACTAGCATGAGACCTTGATTATGCCACTAAGCTCAGCCAATAATCAACCACGTTTGCCAGCTCAACCCAATCGTTTGGGCGAATGGTTGGTCTATCGGGCACTCATTCGGCCAGCCTTGTGCAAAACCTTCGATCAAGTATTGCTCAATGTTGGGTCAGCCAGTGACATCTTGCGCAGCCGCGAGCCAATTTTGTGCTATGTGACCCATACAAGCTGGTGGGATGGTCATCTTGCCTTTGAGCTATTTCGCAACGTCTACCCACGCCGCCATTTTTTGATGATGGAAGAAGCGCAACTCGCCCGTTATTTCTTCTTCCGCTGGTGTGGTTGCTTCTCGGTTAACCGCCAAGAACCGCGTGAGGCCCTGCGCTCAATACGCTACGCCAGCACCCAGCTTCAACACCACAGCCACGCCTTAGTTTGGGTTTTTCCGCAGGGCCAAATTATACCGCCAGATCGCCGTCCGCTCCAACTTTTTCGCGGTGTCGCCGATATTGCCACCCGCACTGGCAATTTGTGGTGTTTGCCAGTTGCCCTGCGCTATGAATTTAGCGGCGAACAACGCCCAGTTTCCTTAATTCGTTGTGGCGAGCCAACCTGGGTCGATGCTGGCACAAGCCGCGACCAACTGCAACCCCAATTAGAGCGCAATTTGACCAGCGCCGCCGACCAACTCCGTGACGAGTGGAATCAGCAAGATCTTGCCAATTTTCAATCAATTTTGCAGGGCACAGCCTCAGTTAATCACCGCTTCGACCACATTTTGGGGCCAATCGTGCGCTGGTGGCAACGATAAGGATGAAGGATGAGGGATGAGGGATGAGGGATGAGGGGTGAAGGGACGAGGATTCAGGATTCAGGAACAAGCAACCACGAAGAGCACGAAGAACGCGAAGGCTGAGGATAAACACATTAATAATTCAGCACTATCACTTAACGCAGAGGCGCAGAGATTCCAGGGCTATTGGCTATTGGCTATCGGAACATCATTCGTGCAATTCGTGCAATTCGTGGCTAAAATAGAGATTTGGCTATTGGCTTTGGGCTTCTGCGAACATCATTCGTGATCTTCGTGTTCTTCGTGGATCAATTTATTAACGCAGAGGCGCAGAGGAAATGTGGCTATTGGCTATTGGCTGTTGGCTCTGGGCTAGCAGAAACCAAATCCTAAAAATCTGTGCCAATCTATGGCTAAACAATAATGCTTCGTGTAATTCGTGCAATTCGTGGCGAAAAAAAAATTGAATTCACCAAAAATCTATTAATCCATCCAAACAGCCTCAATCAATCGAGGCAACACCACATCAGCACTGCCCGCCAACGAATAGCTCGCAATCCCGCGCAACGGTATATCAGGATTAATTTCAATCACCGTCTTTTTGCGCCGCAACGCCCGATGCGGCAATGAAGCAATTGGCTCGACAATCGCCGATGTGCCAATGACCAAGGCCACATCGCTGCGATCAAACGCATCTTTTGCCGCTTGTAAAATTGCCGCATCCAACAGCTCGCCAAACCACACAATATCGGGACGCAACGGCGAACCACAAGCAGGGCAAATTGGCTGCTCAGCATCCCAATCTTCAACCAAGCGTCGTTCATGCGCACAAATTGTGCGCGCCAAACTGCCATGCACCTCAAAAACATTGCTTGAGCCAGCCCGTTGATGCAAACTATCAATATTTTGGGTAAATAACTTAAATTCTGGCATCAATTGTTCAAGCTGCGCCACTGCATAATGGCCAGCATTGGGTTGAGCCGCTTCACATTGGCGCTGCATCGTTTGATACACCTGAAAAACCCCAATTGGATCACGCTCGAAGCCAGCCAAGGTTGCAACCTTATCAGGATCATAGGCCGTCCAACGGGCATCGGCGGCAGCACTACGATAGGTCGGAATCCCGCTGGGCGCAGAAATTCCCGAGCCAGTTAATACAACCATTGATTGGGCTTGACGCAAATGGTGGATTAAATCAGCAGCAAATTCACTCATTGATCAATCTCCTTGCAACTCAATTAAAAGCACGAGTGTGCTATTTACTACGTTAGATTGTAAGAGTAAATCGTGGCTAGATAATCAAATCTTATTAACAGTTTATTATTTGCATAATAATTTAGGCCAAAATCTATTGAAATTCGGCTGCGAATGTTTTACTATCATTAAGAGACAGATTGAGGAACGTTGATGCTCTTTAGCAACGCTTCACTTTTGCATTCGACTACTTGAGCAAATGGATTTTGTGCCTAGCTGTACGTGATTGCGATTGCGTGCCGCTATTTTTATGATTTTGCCAATACCCACTGTGGTATTTGCCGATAAACGTCCTATCAATCCTTCATGCCAAAGGATCGCAGACCATGCAAACCGAACGCGTTAAAAGCCGTGGGGTCTTGCTTAAATTAGCAAGCCATATAGTCCAATTAGCCGTCATTGTCCGCGAAGCCGAGGGTATCAACGATAACGATGCCTACATGGTTGCCGAACAAATTATTGATCATGTGAGTGCCTCGCATCAAGTGCCAAGCCAAGATTGCTGGCCGGTTCAGGTTGTCTGTCGCGCATGGCAAGTGGTTGTGCAACATCAACCAAGCTGCCGTTGCCGCGGAGCCGATATGAATACCGTCGCCGATAAATTGGTTAAACTCGATTGGGTTGCCGTCAACTAACTTCGGCTAATTTCCTCAATTGCTCCAACTCCATGCCAAAAATCGCCAACATGCGGCTCTAGCTCCCGATAGCGTTTTGTTACGGGAGGTATCATCATGTTGGCGAAAGTTTGGAGTTGCGCCGTGGTTGGCCTCGATGGTGCGTTAGTCGAAGTCGAAGTTGATCTCAGTCGTGGTTTGCCGACCTTCACGATTGTAGGCTTGCCCGATACTGCCGTTCAAGAGGCCAAAGAGCGAGTCCGCGCCGCCGTACGCAATAGTGGCGGTTCCTTCCCCGATAAACGGCTAACCGTCAATTTGGCTCCTGCTGATTTACGTAAAGCAGGCCCAGCCTACGATCTGCCAATTGCCGTGGGCATTTTATTGGCTTCAGGCCAAATCGCTGCCGATGTGAGCCAAGCACTGTTTGTCGGCGAGCTATCGCTTGATGGAGCTTTGCGCCACACCGATGGCATCTTGCCAATGGTCACAATTGCCCGCCGCGAAGGCTTGCAAACAGTTTATGTGCCGCATTGCGATGCCGCCGAAGCAGCGTTACTCGGCGATATGACGATTATTCCTGTGCGCTCCATCGTCGAGATTGCTGCTCATCTCAATGGCGAGCACTATATCGCAGCCTACGAAGGCCAGCCACCAGCCCCTGAAGCCCTCAGTTATAGCGTCGATTTTGCCGATGTCAAAGGCCAAGAACACGTCAAACGGGCTTTAGAAGTTGCTGCTGCTGGTGGTCATAATGTTCTGATGAGCGGCCCGCCTGGCTCTGGCAAAACCTTACTAGCCCGCTGCGTACCCTCTATTTTGCCGCCGTTGAGCCTTGATGAAGCCTTGGATGTAACCAAAATTTATTCGGTCAAAGGCCTGTTACCCAGCGATCTGCCCTTTATTCGCACGCGCCCATTTCGCTCGCCGCATCACACAATTTCCAATGCTGGCCTCGTCGGTGGTGGCCGCACCCCGCAGCCAGGCGAGATTTCGTTGGCCCATCGGGGCGTGCTTTTTCTCGACGAAATGCCCGAATTTAGCCAACAAGTACTCGAAGTCTTGCGCCAACCACTCGAAGATCATACGGTGGTACTCAGTCGCGCCGCAGGCACGCTCACATTCCCGGCAAACTTCGTGCTAATAGGTGCTATGAACCCTTGCCCTTGTGGCTACTTAAGTGACCCTACCCGCCAATGCGTCTGCCCACCAGCCGCAATTGCCCGCTATCAAAAACGCATTTCTGGGCCATTACTCGATCGCATCGATATTCATATTGAAGTCCCACGGCTTGAATATGAAAAGCTTGCGAGTGTGCGTAGTAGCGAATCATCGGAGCAAATTCGCGAGCGCGTCGTGTTAGCGCGCCAACGCCAAGCTGAACGCTTTTGCAAGCAGTCAATCTTGACCAATAGCGATATGGGGCCAGCCCAATTGCGCCAAGCCTGCGAGCTTGATGCCGCCAGCCAAAGCCTGATGAAGGCGGCCATGCGCCAATTACAACTCTCGGCCCGCAGTTATCATCGGGTGCTTAAATTGGCCCGCACAATTGCTGATTTGGCTAATCTTGAGCAAATTCAACCAGCGCATTTGGCCGAAGCACTGCAATATCGACCCCGCCGAACCGAATAAACGGCTGGTGGTAACATCTGCTAACCAACACAGCGATTGACATCACCCATCAGCCACGTACAATCATCATGAAACCGATCGATTGATCAATACGGCGCTTGCTGGTTGCTGGGCAAGCGTGTATATACGTGCCAATGATGCTATTTGTTGGCTGAAGGATGGACACGATGCTGGCACAAGCCCCGAAACAATTAAGTAATTTGCGTCATTTAGAGCTACGACGCATGTTTCAGTATGTATATCCCTATCGCTGGCGCTTAGCAATCGCGCTACTCTGTTTGGCAATTTCAAGCGGCATTGGCCTAATCATGCCGCTGGCAATTCGCAATTTGGTCGAAACAGTCAAAGATGCTTCAAGCACCAGCGCCTTGGATAAGGTTGCGCTGGGCTTAATGGGCGTGTTTATCGCTCAAATGGTGTTTAACTATATTCAAGGTTATTTTTTGACCTATGTTGGTGAGCGCGCAGTTGCCGATCTGCGAATTGAGGTCTATTCGCATTTGCAGCGGCTTTCGTTGGCTTTCTTTAGCGAACGCCGCGTCGGCGAATTAACTTCGCGCGTCACCAACGATGTAACGGTCATTCAAGGCATCGGCACAAATGCGGTTGCTGCTTTTCTGCAAAATGGTATTACCTTCATCGGCAGTTTCATTATGATGATCAATCTCAGTTGGCAGCTGACCGCAATTACGCTGCTGCTAATTCCTTTAATGATTGTGCTGGCGATTATTTATGGTCGCCGGATTCGCAATATGTCAACTGAAGTTCAGGATCGCATGGCTGAAGCCTCATCGGTGCTTGAAGAAACCATCTCCGGCGTGCGAATCGTCCAATCATTTGCCCGCGAACCCTATGAAGTTGAGCGATTTAGCGGCGCAATTGAACATGCCTTCTCAGCCTCGATGCGGCGCACCAAAACCCGCGCCCAGTTTGTGCCAATCGTTTCGTTTTCGGGCTTTGGAGCCTTGGTATTCGTTCTTTGGTTTGGTGGCCGCCAAGTTTTGAATGGCACGATGCAACTTGGCGATTTGATTGCCTTCTTGCTGTATGCGGCGGTAATTGCTGGCTCGCTTGGCACGTTTACTAGCTTGTATAGCCAATTGCAAGAGGCGCTTGGCTCAACCGCGCGGGTGTTTGGCATTTTGGATACCGCACCTTCCATCGCCAGCAAAACCAACGCCATCACCTTGCCGCCAATCGAAGGTGAGATTTACCTTGAAGATGTTTCGTTCAACTATAGCGAAGGCAGTATACCCGTTTTGAACAACATCAATCTGCGGGTTGAGCCAGGCGAAGTGATGGCGATTGTCGGGCCAAGTGGCTCTGGCAAATCGACCTTGGTCAACTTAATTCCGCGTTTTTATGATGTTACCAAAGGGCGAATTACGGTTGATGGCTTTGATATTCGCGATGTTGATTTGCCGTCGTTGCGCTCGCAAATTGGCATTGTGCCGCAAGAAACCTTGCTATTTAGCGGCACGATTGCCGATAATATTCGCTATGGCAACCTCGATGCGCCAATGGAAGCAGTTATCGAAGCGGCCAAAGCAGCCAACGCTCACGACTTTATCAGCAATTTCGAGGGTGGCTATGAATCAATCGTTGGCGAGCGGGGGATTAAACTCTCTGGTGGTCAGCGCCAGCGCGTCGCGATTGCCCGAGCTTTGCTCAAAAACCCACGGATTTTAATTTTGGATGAAGCAACCTCGGCGATGGATAGTGAATCGGAAGGCTTGGTACAAGAGGCCTTAGAACGCTTGATGCAAGGCCGCACCACCTTCGTGATTGCCCATCGGCTTTCGACCGTCAAAAATGCTACCAGAATTGCCGTGATTGAGCATGGCCGCGTGACTGAACTTGGCAGCCATAGCGAACTTTTGGCTCAAGCAGGCACATATGCTCGCTTGTACCATTTACAATTTGAAACCAACGAAGCAGCCGCAACTGTGCTAACAGAGTATTAAAATTAAAAGGATTAGACCAAAACAGGACGATCGAGGCTTGCCGTTAAGATAAGTTAGCGTATACTATAAAGACGTATTATGCTGCTTTTAACCCACTCTGTGTGGCCATTCTGCCACAGCGAAATGAGGGATTTTTGATATGACCCGAGAAAAAGACCGCCCTCGTACAGGAACCGAGCGCACTTTACCACTGGTGGTATTGGGCGAAATTGTGATCATGCCGCACATGACTGTGCCGCTCCAGGTTGGGCAGGGCAAGTCTTATCGGGCCATGGAACAAGCGATGGAAGATGATCAACACGTTTTGTTGATCTTTGTTTCCGAGGCCGAAATTGAAGCCTACAAAGGCCACGAACCCCAACAATTACCCAAAGTTGGCGTGGTCGCGCGCTTGGAAGATTTCTCCCAATTGCCCGATGGCACGGTAAAAATTGTCCTCGAAGGGATTACCCGCGCTGAGATTGTTGATTGTGTTCAGAGCGATCCCTTCTATCGCGTAGCCTGCCGCTACTTGCCAGACCAAGAACCAAAAGGCATCGAAGTCGATGCATTAATGGATACAGTCAAACAGCAAATTACTGAATTTGTCGATTATTTAGGCGAAATTCCCCAAGAAGCTGTTGCTTTTGTGCATCGCATTAACACGCCTGGCCACTTGGCCGACCTCGTGACCTATGGCCCTGCCTTCTCGTTCCAAGATCGCTTGGAATTGTTGAACGAGGCCGAGCCATTGGCTCGCTTGAATCGAGTTCAAGTCATTTTGGCTCGCCAATTAGAACTCTTGCGCTTGCGGGCCAAAATTCAATCCGATACCAAAGAAGTGCTCGATCAAGGCCAAAAAGAGTATTTCTTGCGCGAACAAATGCGCGTTATCCGCCGTGAACTAGGCGAAGATGACGATGGCGATGATCCAATTGATGAATTGCGTCGCAAAGTCAATGAACTCAACGCGCCGCAATATGTCAAAGATCAAGCCTTGCACGAAATTAAGCGCTTGGCCCAACAAGGCATGAATTCGCCAGAAGCAGGTGTCATTCGCACCTACCTCGATTGGATTATTGCCCTGCCATGGAACGCCGATCAAGTTGCGGCGATTTCGTTGGTTCAAGCTCGCCAAGTGCTCGACGAAGATCATTATGGCTTGGAAAAAGTCAAAGAGCGGATTTTGGAATATCTGGCGGTGCGCAAGCTCGCTGGCAGCAAAATGCGTTCGCCAATCTTGTGCTTCGTTGGCCCTCCTGGCGTGGGTAAAACCAGCCTTGGCCGCTCGATTGCCCGCGCCTTGGATCGGCCATTCGTGCGCCAATCGTTGGGCGGTGTACACGATGAAGCCGAAATTCGCGGCCACCGCCGTACTTACATTGGCGCAATGCCAGGCCGGATTATTCAGGGCATGAAAACCGCCAAGTCGCGCCAAGCTGTCTTTATGCTTGACGAAATCGACAAGATTGGCAATGACTTCCGTGGCGACCCAACCTCGGCGCTGTTGGAAGTGCTTGATCCTGAGCAAAACAACACCTTCTCAGATCACTATTTGGAAATTCCGTTTGATCTGAGCCAAGTGGTGTTTGTGGCAACCGCCAACCAACTTGAGCCAATTCCAGCGCCGCTGCGCGACCGCATGGAAATTATCGAGATTGGCGGCTACACCGAGGATGAAAAACTGGCGATTGCCCAAGGCTTCTTGTTGCCCAAGCAACGTGAGTTCCATGGCCTCGAAACCAGCCAATTAGAAGTAACCGATGCTGCAATCTTGAAGCTGATTCGCGAATATACTCGCGAAGCTGGCGTGCGTAACCTTGAGCGTGAAGTCGCGGCTCTGTGCCGCAAAATTGCCCGCAAGGTAGCTGAATCACAAGATGAGGAAGCACCCCAAGAAGGCAAGAAGCGGCGCAAGAAGGCTAAAAAAGCCGAGCCAATTAAATTCTTGATTGATGCTGCTGATGTACCAACCTACCTTGGCCCAGAACATTTCAGCTTTGGAATGGCCGAAGTTGCTGATCAAGTTGGGGTGGCAACAGGCGTTGCTTGGACACCAACCGGTGGCGATATTCTCTCATTCGAAGTCTTGCCATTGACGGGCAAAGGCGAATTACGCCTGACTGGTCAATTGGGCGATGTGATGAAAGAATCGGCGCAAGCAGCAATGTCGTATGTGCGCTATCGCGCCAAAGAATTGGGCATCGAGCCAAATTACTTTGACGAGCACTCAATTCACATTCACGTTCCCGAAGGTGCAGTGCCCAAGGATGGCCCTTCAGCAGGGATCACCTTAACGATCGCATTGATTTCGGCCATGACTGGGCGAGCGGTACGCCGTGACGTTGCTATGACTGGCGAAGTTACGCTACGTGGCCGGGTTCTGCCAATTGGTGGCTTGAAAGAAAAAACCTTGGCAGCGCATCGCGCTGGGATCAAAACCTTCATTTTGCCCAAGGAAAACGCCAAAGATATTGTCGATCTGCCAGAAAAAGTGCGCCAAGATCTGCAATTGATTCCGGTCGAAACCATGGACGAAGTGCTGACAATTGCGCTGATGCCATTTATTCGCCAAGACGTGATCGCCAGCTAAATCAGGCTGACGCTCAACGCAACGCCCCTTTCCTTATAATGAGGAGAGGGGTGTTTTTGTTAAGGCAGAAGTCAAAAGTCAAAAGTCAAAATAGCCGCTGAAACCACGAAGAACGCGAAGAACGCGAAGTACATTTTAGCCACAGATTGCCCAGATTGTTTTGATTATCTTTCCACAGCCAAAAGCCATTAGCCTTGGAATCTCTGCGCCTCTGCGTTAAATGCCGATCCACGAAACATACGAAGGCTTTTATTTTTTCGCCACAGATTACACAGATTATTATTTTAATCTCTCAAAGTCATCAGCCAGGAACCTGAACCCTGACTACTATTGACTCCTTTTTTTGGTTTTTGACTTCTGACTTTTGACTTTTGACTTTAAAAAACGCTTCCCCCACAAACTCGTAGGTTCATGAGGGAAGCAAGGCTGAGAAATAGATGTTATTGGGCGACGGTCAAGACCAAGGCTTTGGCCAAATCGGTGAAGATGTTTGGCGCAATCCCAACTGCGACAATCCCAATGACTGCAACGAGCACGCCCAACGAGAGCGAAGCCGTGGCATAGGTTGGTTGTGGCTCGGTGGCTTCAGCATCGCGCATCCACATCGTCACAATCACCCGCAAGTAGAAGAAGGCTGAAACGACGCTGGTAATCACGCCGATAATCGCCAGATAATCGAGGTTCGCATCCCAGGCAGCGCGAAAAATGCCAAACTTGCTAGCAAAACCGGCTGTTGGTGGCACACCAGCCAACGAGAACATAAACACGGTCATTGCCAGCGCCAAGAGTGGGCTACGCTTGCCCAATCCACGCAGATCCTTCAGTTCAAACACGGGCATGCCGCGATTTTCCAAGGCAATCAGCACGGCAAACGCGCCAAGGTTGGTCAAGGTGTAGGCCAAAAGATAAACCGTGAAGGCGCTGATGCCTTTTTCGCTGGCAGCCAACACGCCGAGCAACATATAGCCAGCGTGCGCAATCGACGAATAGGCCAACATGCGCTTGAGGTTGCTTTGGGCAACTGCCACAATATTGCCATAAACCATGGTTGCTGCTGCAAACAGGCCAAACAGCAATTGCCACTCTGGCTTGAGCGCAGGGAAGGCCACGTTCAAGAAGCGCAACATGGCGGCGAACGCAGCACCCTTGGTCGCAACCGACATATAGGCGGTTACTGGCGTGGGCGCGCCTTCGTACACGTCAGGAGTCCAAGCGTGGAAGGGGAACATTGAAACCTTGAAGCCCAAGGCAATCAGCACAAAGCCAACCCCAGCCAACAAAATTGGATCATCAAGCGCTTTGCCGGTGCTTTGCCATGTGCTCAATTCGGTGGCAATTTGTGCCAAGTTGGTCTTGCCAGTCATGCCATAGATTAAGGCGATGCCATAGACCAAGAAGCCAGCGGCAAAACCGCCAAGCAACAAATATTTAATCGCTGCTTCGCCCGATTTGAACTGCGGCACGGCAAAGCCCGTCAGCACATACAGCGCAATCGACAGCGTTTCAACCCCGATGAAGATCGTTACAAGGTCGGTTGCTTGAACCAAGAACAACATGCCAGAGGTTGCAAACAGCACCAAGGGATAAAACTCGCCTTGGTTGAGATTTTGGCGTGGCATGTAATCAAAGGCAATCAGCAAGGTCAATGCTGTACCCGCCAGCAAAATCCAATTTACTAACACCCCAAACTGATCAAACACCAACATGTCTGAAAAGCCCGAGACATTTAAGCCATAATCCAGCGCACCAAGCGCCGCAGTCACGCCCAGCCCAATCAGGCTTAGCGTGATCAAAACCCGCCGATCTGAGGTAAACATATCGACAATCAAGACCAACATCGCCCAAATCATCAGGAATGCTGGCATGCCTAAGACTGTCCAGTTAATCTCCGGCGTGACAAATGTTAAATCATTCATTCGAACTCACGCTCCGTCTTATTGGCCAGCAATCAGTGGCGCAGCATTGGCAACGAAGGCTTCAAGCGCCTTGATCGTTGTTTCCATTGGGCGAGTAAAGTATGGCGAGTAGAGACCAATTACCAACATCAATATACAGAGTGGCAACAAAATCGCTACTTCGCGGCGAGTCAAATCGCTCAGGTGCGGCGTGCGGCGTTCGCTAAATGGCCCCGAAGCAATGCCTTGGAACATTTTGAGCAAATAGACCGCTGCCAAAATCACGCCAACTGCGGCAAACGCGGTAAACGTCCAGCCGATTGGCGAATCGAATGCGCCGAGCATAATTAGGAATTCGCCAACGAAGCCGTTTAAGCCAGGCAAGCCGACCGAGGCCATCGTGGCAAACAACAGGAAGTAAACGAACACGGGCACAACTTTCCACAAACCGCCGTAATCGGCCAATTCGCGGGTGTGAGTGCGTTCGTAAACCATCCCAATCAACAAGAACAATGCGCCAGTGCTCAACCCGTGGTTGATCATTTGCAGCACTGCGCCTTGCAAACCAACTTCATTCAGCGCGAAAATCCCCAGCACGATAAAGCCCATGTGGCTGACTGATGAATAGGCCACCAGCTTTTTAATATCGCTTTGGGCATACGAAAGCACTGCGCCATAGATGATCCCAATCACTGCCAGCAAGGCAATTGGCCGTGCCCATTCTTGGGCAACTTGCGGGAACAACTGCACGCAGAAGCGAATCATGCCGTAGCCACCCATTTTCAGCAGCACCGCCGCCAGAATCACCGAACCAGCGGTTGGTGCTTCAACGTGCGCATCAGGCAGCCACGTGTGGACAGGCCACAATGGCACTTTGACCGCAAACGCCACGAAGAATGAGAGGAACAGCAATTTCAATTCGGTATCCGACAAGCCAAATTGATTGATATTGGCCATCAAGGTTTGCACTTGGAAGGCCGTATCAGTTGGCAAGCCTTGTTGCGCCAAATATTGGTAATTGAGCAAGCCCAAGGCAATAATGCCGATCAACATAAACACCGAGGCAGCGAAGGTATACAAGAAGAACTTCACTGTGGCGTAAATGCGGCGCTTGCCACCCCAAATCCCAATCAAGAAATACATTGGAATCAGGGTAAATTCCCAGAAGATATAGAACAAGAACAGGTCTTGGGCCAAAAACACGCCCAACATCCCAGTTTCTTGCAACAGAATCAGCATCAAGAAGTTGTTGGTTTTGTCTTCAACATTCCATGCACTCCAAATTGCCAAAGGAGTGATGAAGGTTGTCAGCAGCACCAACCACAAACTAATGCCATCAAGACCCAACTCGTAGCGCACGCCCCAATCTGGAATCCAGCTGAAATATTCGTAGAACTGGAGTCCAGCGGCATCGTGCTTGAAATTGAACAAAATTGGCAATGACACGGCGAAAACGAGTGTGCTCCAGCCCAAGGCAAAAATTCGGGCTGCTCCGCGTTGGCCGCGCATAAACGCCAGGATGATCGCACCGACGGCGGGTAAAAACACCACCAGCGATAAGATCGTAAAACCTAAGTCGTTTGTATTCGTCAAGGGTTACTCCTTGTGAAGAAACAAGCCGGAGCCTGCGCTTCACGTCCTAGCGCAACGCAAAGAAGCCAAGCACGATCACTACACCGATCACAAACATCAGTGCATACGAGCGTACATAGCCCGATTGGAACGTTCGCAAGCCGCGACCCGACAAGCCGACAAGCTCTGCCGTGCCATTAACGATGCCATCGATAATTTTGACATCGAAGAACTTACCAAAGAAGCTCGCCAAAGCCTTGTAGGGCTTGACTAAAACAGCGTTATACAAGGCATCAAAGCCCCATTTTTCCTCAAGGATGGCGTAGAAATCGCCGCCCCAGTGGTGCAACAGGTCGCGTTGGTTGGGCTTGATGCGCTTGTTTTTAGCTGCCCATTGATACAGGTAGAAGCCCGCTGCAAAGGCAAGCAAGCCTAAGATCGTCACAATTGCGGCGATATTAAGGTGGAACTTGGCAGCTTCTTCTTCGACAATTGGCTCAAGCCATGTGGTCAGAAAGTGAAAATCTTTGCCAGGCAGGTTGATCAAACCACTTGCCAGAGTCAAGATCGCCAAGCCGAACAACGGGGCAGTCATCCAACGGCTGCTCTCGTGCGCGTGAATGTGTTGATCGCGTTGTTCGCCAAAGAAGACCATTGAGATTTGGCGACCCATGTAGAACGAGGTTAACACCGCGCCCACAATCAACAATATGCCAACCGTGCGATGATCGTGATCAAAGGCATGGCCGATAATTTCGTCTTTCGACCAAAAACCTGAAACCAACGGGAAGCCAATCAAGCCCATCGTTCCGACGATATACGTCCAGAAGGTAACAGGCATTTTCTTACGCAGCCCGCCCATTTTGCGCATATCTTGTTCGTTGCCAAAGCCGTGAATCACTGAGCCTGAGCCAAGGAACAAGAGCGCCTTGAAAATCCCGTGGGTCAGCAGGTGGAACATCGCGGCAACGTATGCTCCCATCCCGACCGCCGCCACCATAAAGCCCAATTGCGAAACAGTCGAGAAGGCCAGCACCTTCTTGATGTCGTATTGACCGAGCGCAATCGAAGCCGCTACCAACGCCGTTGCAACCCCAATAAAGGTTACCGTGGTTTGGACTGATGGTGCTAATTCAAAGATTGGGTGGGTGCGGATCATCAAATACACGCCAGCAGTAACCATGGTCGCGGCGTGAATCAAAGCTGAAACTGGGGTCGGGCCAGCCATTGCATCAGGCAACCAAACAAACAGCGGAATTTGCGCCGATTTACCGGTTACGCCAAGCAACAGCATAAAGGCAATCGCCCCAGCCGCCGTGTATTGCGTGCCCATAAAGAAGGTGCTGTATTGTTGCAGCGAGAAGACCGTGCCTTGATCCAAGACTTCACGGAAGATTAATGAATGCAAGAAGGTGCCATCGGGCTTGCGCGCCAAGGCATAAATTGCAAACATTGCCATCAACAAGCCAAAGTCGCCAACCCGGTTGGTCACAAAGGCTTTGACCGAAGCCCATGGTGGGTCGCGTTGCTCAAACCAGAAGCCAATCAGCAAGAACGAACACAAGCCCACGCCTTCCCAACCCAAGAACAGCATCACAAAGTTGTTGCCCATCACGAGCATCAACATTGCCACAATAAACAGGTTGAGGTAGACGAAGAAACGGGTTGGGCGTTCGTCGTGGCTCATATAGCCAATCGCATAGAGGTGAATCAACGTCCCTACGCCAGTGACCAAGAGCATCATCGTAACTGAAAGTTGGTCGATCAAAAAGCCGAAGGGGATTTTCAAATCGCCAAAGGCCATCCATTTCCAATAGGTTACATCAAACCAACGATTATTTTCGCCCAACGTGGTTGGGGCAGGCATGCCCAGCAACTCAACGAGGGTTACGAGGGTCAGCACAAAGCCCAAGCCAACCATCAGGCTCGCAATCAAGCCAGAGCGTTTTGAGGTTGGGTTATCGCCGTGGCCGTGGTGCGCGTCAGCGTGGCCATGCCCGTGATTATGCCCGTGGTCGTGGTGAGCGTTGGCACGGCTACGCCGCAAATCGTTCAACCCCAACAGGGTATTGATCACGACACCGAGCAGTGGCAGCAACGGCACAAGCCAAATTAATTCCGCCATAAGTTCTCCAGTAGACACTTCGGCAAGGTGCAAGGCCGTTGCCTAGCCCTTGAGCGTATTCACATCATCGATGTTGGTGGTCTTTTTGGCACGGAAAATCGACACCAACAGCGCCAAACCAACTGCGACTTCTGCCGCAGCGACTGCAATCACAAAAAATGTCATAATTTGGCCATCGCTCTCAGCACGCGCGCGGCTAAAAGCAATTAACGCCAAATTGGCTGAATTGAGCATCAACTCAACCGACATAAACATGATGATCACATTGCGGCGCACCAAGACCCCAACAACCCCAATCGTAAATAGAATTGCACTCAGCAACACATAAGCATTGGTTGAAATCACGATTGGCGCTCCTCGCGGGCAACCACCCGCCGACGGGTCAGCACAACTGTCCCGACTACTGCAATCAAGAGCAGAATAGAAATGACTTCAAAGGGCAAGAGGTAGGTGCTGAACAATTTGGCGCTGATCGTGGTTGGTGCGCCAATATTGGTCGCATCGGCCACTGGCGCGTCGATCAGCTTGGTGCCACGATAGGCCACATAGCCAATCTCGGCCAATAATGCCACCCCAAGGATGAGGCCAGCGGGCTTTTGCCAACCAATCTTCTCCTCGCCAAGCTCAGCATTTTCAGCGCCCAAGAGCATGATCACGAACAGGAACAGCACCATAATCGCGCCAGCATAAACCGTCACTTGAACTGCACCGAGAAACGGCGCGCGCAGCAAAAAATATAAAATGGCGACCGAGCAGAAATTCAAAATCAAAAACAGCGCACTATGCACTGCATTGCTGCTCAGCACCATTGCCAAGGCTGCCCCCACCGCCACAATGGCCGTGGTGATAAACAAAAATGTTTCCATGGACACTCCCGAAACAAGGCAGAAGGCAAAAGTCAGAAGTCAAAATACTCAGTTTCTATTTTTTGCCTTCTGCATTTTGCATTTTGCCTTTACTACAGGTCTATTTGGGCCGGTGGGTTAAGTTGTTTGCCAGTTTGTTGCAAGACTGGTGGCACTTCGCCGTGGCCTTTATCGACCGGCACCAACAACATCTCTTGGGTATAGATCGAGGCACGGCGATCGTAGAAGGCTAATTCATATTGGTGCTCAAGCACAATTGCGTTGGTTGGGCATGCATCTTCGCAATAGCCACAAAAAATACAACGCAACATATTAATTTCATACACCGCCGCATGGCGCTCGCCTGCAGAGCGTGGCTTAGCCGGATCGTTCTGGCCAGGCACAACATAAATTGCATCAGCAGGACAAGCTGCCGCACACAGCGAACACCCAATACACCGCTCTAAACCATTAGCAAAACGCTTCAGTTCATGCCGCCCCCGGAAGCGCTCGCGGACAGGCCGTTTGACCTCAGGATATTCAACGGTCACAGGCTTTTTGAAGAGATATTTCGCCGTGGTTTTGAGACCCTTAAAATAGGCCATCGTTCCTTTCAGCATTGGCGATTCCTTTCTCGGTGCGTGACTCCCATGGCGTTCACGCCAAAACCGCCACTGTGCGTCAAGCGGCGGTGCAATGTTTTTCGAATCGGTGCCGTCGCGGGCGTGTTTATTTTATCACAATCTCTTGATAAGCCAAACAGGATGAGAAAAGGATGAAGGATGAATTATGCGGGAGTAAAAGAAGAACAAAGAGCATAGGGATTGGGGATCGGTTGTTAGGGATTGGGGATTGGAGATTCAACTCTGCGTCTCTGCGTTAAATATCTGTTCGTTTAACGCAGAGGCGCAGAGAACCAAAGGATGAAATGCAAAAGGCAGAAAGCAAAAATTAAAAGGCAATAGCCTATAGCCTGTAGCTGTAATGGTTCATTGCGTTAACCATGGCCTGATCCCCTCACCCCCTAGCCCCCTCTCCCGCCCGCGAGGCGAGGGGGAATCACGAAACCCATGCTCCCCTCGCCCGCATTCAGTGGGAGCGGGGCTGGGGGTGAGGGCATGTTCTTGATTGCCAATCCAATGAACCATTACATGTAGCCTGTAGCCTTTCATCACATCTTCGTGGCCCTTCGTGTCCTTCGTGGATCAAAACCTAGCCAACAACTTCTTGCTCATTCCAGTCTTCAAACGGATCATCGATATGCCAGAATTCGGCTGGTTGCTGCCATTCTTGATCTGTGAGTAAACAAGCATCCAATTGCTGTTGCAACCAAGCCTGATCAAAATCTTGGCCAATAAAGACTAATTCTTGGCGACGATCGCCAACGTGTGCATCCCACAAGGCCTCAATTTCAGCTCGTTCCTCGGCGGTTTCCGGCCACTCGCTTTGATCGCTATCGGCCCACCATTCGCCAGCAGGCTCGACGCGACAATTTTGGCCCGCCTGCGAGAGCAAGCCAGCAGTTGTTGGCTGCGAAATCACCCAAAAGAAACCTTTGGCCCGAATCACGCCATGCCAATCGCTATTCACAAAGTCCCAAAAGCGTTGGGCCGAAAATGGTCGGCGTGCCCGATAAACCCAGCTGCGAATGCCATATTCCTCAGTTTCGGGCGTGTGCTCACCACGCAATTCGGCCAGCCAGCCAGGCGCAGCACTCGCTTGATCAAAATCAAACAAGCCAGTATTGAGCATTGCGGCGAGCGGCACATTGCCATGAGTTGCATGCACAATTTTAGCCTGCGGATTAAGCGTACTCAGCAATTCGTGCAAGTGGGTTAGCTCTTCAGCACGAATCAAATCGGTTTTGTTAATCACCAACACATTGCAAAACTCAATCTGATCGATTAACAGATCAACCAAGGTGCGTTCGTCAGCCTCATCAATTGCCAAATCGCGGTCGCGCAAATCGTGAGCAGCATTGAAATCGTGCAAAAAATTATGCGCATCAACTACCGTCACCAGCGTATCGAGCTTGGCAATTTCAGCCAAACTTACGCCAGATTCATCCTCGAAAGTAAAGGTTTCGGCCACAGGCAAGGGTTCGGAGATGCCAGTTGATTCGATCAGCAGATAATCGAAACGCCCAGCGCGGGCCAATTTACCAACTTCAAGCAACAAATCTTCCCGCAACGTACAGCAAATACAGCCATTGCTGAGCTCGATCAATTGTTCTTCAACCCGATTGAGCGCCAGCTCGCCTTGGCCCACCAAGCGCGCATCGATATTCACTTCGCTCATATCATTCACGATCACGGCCACCCGCAGACCATCGCGATTGGCCAAAATATGATTTAATAAGGTGGTTTTTCCAGCACCGAGAAACCCTGAAAGCACAGTTACTGGAAGCGGCAACTTCGACATGGAGTATAATCCTTGTTTATTTATTGATACCAAGTATCATTATAATCGATTTTTGAATTCGTCAAGCAACATTTGACAAAACCGGCCAATTAGGCTATACTTCAGCACTGTTGAACGACGTTTGCGTTGTAACAGCATAATCCCTGATAGCTCAGTTGGTAGAGCAATTGACTGTTAATCAATGGGTCCTAGGTTCGAGTCCTAGTCAGGGAGCCACTTCTTTTTACAAATGATAATCCCTGATAGCTCAGTTGGTAGAGCGGTTGACTGTTAATCAGCATGTCCTAGGTTCGAGTCCTAGTCAGGGAGCCAAAGCATAAACGCCTAGCTGAAAACTCAGCTGGGCGTTTATCATTTAAAAATCCACGCTTGATCACGCAATAGCTTCGCCAAATTCATGCCCAACAATCAGCCATCTGACGATTGCGGTACACTATAACCCAGCATTATTCTCAATTATCACAGACTCTTGGGTTTCGCTGACGAGCATTTAATGGGTGAATCGTTGGCTCGAACTAGTGAAAGGATGCTATGAAGCAGGCTGTTGGAGATTCAGCGGTTTCTTCGCCAAGCCATAACCCCGAACCAGCGGCCCGTCGCCAGCGCTGGTTTGGAATTACGGCCATGATTATCTCGGCAATGGCCTTTGGTGGGCTGGGAGTATTTGCGCGATTAGCCTACGACGATGGCACTGAGCCGATTACGGTCTTATGTTTGCGATTCACTATCGCCGCAATTGTGATGCATGGCATTCTGCGCCTGCGCGGTGAACGGCTCCCACGGGGCAAGCTGCTAATTGGCTTAATCTTGTTGGGCGGGATTGGTTATGTAGGCCAGTCGCTGGCCTATTTTGTTGCGCTGACCATGGCATCGGCAGGATTGGTTGCGGTATTGCTCTACCTCTATCCTGGACTGGTTACGCTGCTCGCCGTGGTGTTCTTCAAGGAACGCTTGACTACGCGCAAGCTGATAGCTTTGGCGCTTGCCTTGGCGGGCACGGCGTTGGCAATCGGCCCGATCGGTGGCGGCAAGCCACTTGGCATCATGCTTGGCATCGCTGCAGCGGTGATCTACGCCATCTATATCACGGTGGGCAGCCAGATTACCGCCCGCGCTGGAGCTATTCCCGCATCGACGGTCATTATGAGCGCAGCGGCGGTCGTGTATACAGGTATCATGCTGGCGCGCGGCCCAGTTTGGCCAGCAAGTATCAACGGCTGGCTGGCAATTGTCGGCATCGCGCTGGTTGCCACCGTGCTGGCAATTGTGATGTTCTTTGTTGGACTTGAACGGATTGGGCCAACCGCAGCCTCAACGATCTCTGCATTGGAGCCGTTGGTTTCGGTTGGCGCAGCGGTTGTTGTGCTCCACGAGCCAATTAGCATCTGGCAACTCGCTGGTGGCCTGCTGATTCTGACGGCGGTTGTGTTGTTGGCACGCAATTCGTAGAAATATCTGCTGCCTAACTAAAGCCAAGCACCATTATTCGCGCTAGTTTAAACGCAGAGCGATCGATAGCGAACCATCGATCGCTCTCTTTATTAATGCAGCATCATCTCAATGCTCCATCAATGTGTAGGCCAATTTGCTGCCCACTATTCAGAGCGGCCTACAAATGGCAAATACAATTTCCAACTTAGCGGAGTTATAGTCGGCGATGTGATGGTGACGGTTGTTGTTGGAGTGCTGGTTGGCGTGGTGCTGGTTGGCGTGGTTGATGGTGGAGTGCTGGTTGGCGTAGTAGTGGTTGCCGTCACGCTCGGTGGAGTGGTTGCAGTTGGCGTGATGGTTAAGGTCGGCGTAATCGTGACAATTGGTGTGATGCTTACCGTTGGTGTTACGGTTGGGGTAATCGTTGCAGTTGGCGTAACCGTTGCGGTTGGAATGATGGTTGCCGTCGGCGTGACCGTTGCGGTTGGCGTAACCGTTGCAGTTGGAATAACGGTTGCCGTCGGTGTGATGGTTGCGGTTGGCGTAACCGTTGCCGTTGGAATGATGGTTGCGGTAGGCGTGACGGTTGCCGTTGGGGTAATCGTTGCGGTTGGTGTGATGGTTGCTGTCGGGATGATCGTTGCGATTGGCGTGACGGTTGCTGTTGGCGCAGGAATGTCAGCAAACAAGATCATGTATAGGGCACTATTTGTCCCTATATTGCGCGCATCACCGGACAGAAAATTGAAGTCGGTTTGCCCATTGACATTGCGATAATAACCATAGTTTGGCGCACCTAACGGTACCGAGCCAGCAGCAAAGGCTGGAGCACCTGCACCGCCACGAATTGCTGTAGTCAGGTTCGTCGTATCAACAAGGCCAGCACCGCTATCGCCACGAATATTGATCGTAACACCATGGTCGCTGAGGCCAGTCAGAGTCAACGGGTTCGTCAACGGAATTGAAATATCGTAAAGTCCTCCCGCTACGAGGTTACCGCCGCCAAGATCAAAGCTGAGTAAACCACCAACAGGGTTTGTAAACACCTGCGTATTGGTAGCATTGAAACTATCCCAAAATTGAATTCGAACTTGGATGTTGGTATAGGTGGTTGCGGAGAGTGAAACCAGCCCAAACTGGAGTGCCGTAATATCGCTTGCTGTTGCCAGATTGAACGGTTGTCCCATATAGGTATGGGGTGCGTTTGCAAAATTAATAAAATCATCAGCCCCAGTGATTGTATCGAATACTGGGGTGATTACCTGCGGCAAACGAGCATTCGTCAGTAACGTGCCACTAGGCTTGAGTTGCCCCATTGATGTGTCGCGCGCAACTTCAGGCAAGCCCTGTGCTGGACGTGTAGCGCTGGTCGTCGTTGGCGAAACTGCCAAGCCGGCAAGCAGCGCTAACAAACAACCAACAGCACTCAAAATTCCCAACTGGCGATGGATTCGATTCATGGATACCTCCTATATCACATGGTACCTAGCTTCAGCAGAAGCCAGCTAGCTAACTAGCAATGATGAGACCACAGAATCAATAGGATATGCACAGCATAGACCATAAGCGCTTGCTAGGAGGCATCAATTCGAACTAATTGGGCTGCTCTCATTGAGATTAAATTCGGCTATAACGCCATAGATGCACCGTACAACCAAGCAACGAGGCCGCTAAATAGCTACCACTTACATCCCATTCAAGGATGAATGGAATCATGACGGCTCTTCCGCCAACGTCCGCAACATCAGTTATAACCGTTGCGAGATGCTTGCCATGGCGATCCCAACATTGAATCTGATTATTCCAGGCTGCGATCGCCAAGAAATCGCCACTTGGATGCCATGCGAAAGCCATTACTGTTGTGGCCAATTCAATGCTGATACTCTGACCATTTAAAGTGCGTATTTGGAGTTTGGTTTGATTGGCTTGGGCTAAAAGAGTCCCATCTGGCGACCAACCAAAACAGCGGCCATGTTCCCACTCCCGTTGATCACTGTCCAGTTCCCATTGATCAAGCATTTGGCCTGCGCGATCGATCAAAAACACTGTGAATTGGGTTCGAAGCGCAAACATTCGCGAACTGGGATGCCAAACAATTTCAAGCACTTGGCTGATTTGGTGATGGTTGATGCTAGTTTGCGCGATGAGTTGGCCATTACGTTGCCAAATACGCAACTCAATTGGGTTTACGCTAGGTTGATTCCACGCAGCGACCAGATATTCGCCATCCACCGACCAAGCCAGATTATCCTTAAACGCTTCTGGGATTAGATTCTGACCCAAATCATGAAGTGTAGCACTCGCTAAATCCCATAATTGCCAAAAATTCTGTTTGGCGTTATAGCTGACTACTTGGGGATAGACTGGATTCCACGCCATGCGCGAGCCTGGTATTTGACGGATCAAACGACCATGTGGATTCCATAATTGAATAACATTGGTTCGAACTGCCAGCAAAGTGCCATTCAGCACCCATTGGAGTTCCTCCACATAACTCTGGCAATTTAATTTGGTTTGCAATTGGCCATCAGCATTCCAAATTGTCACATCATAGCGTTTTTTGTAATCTAAGGTTGAGCCAGTTGCTAATAGCGCCTGATAGGGATGCCATGCGATTGGATTTGGCGTGTAGCCCCATTTGCCACATTGCCGATGGTAGTTAATCATTCTTGCGATCCTTAGGATTTGCAGCCTTGATTATAATGTGAGGAAGATTGAGTAGTTGTAGCGCTGATTATAAGGCGAGGAAAATCAATGCAGCAACCTACATGGCAGGTTAATACGCATCAACAAACATGGCATGTGCGTTGGCACCCAGCCGATAGCGAGTCAGCAGGCAAAGCTCATGGCTCGGCTGGCATTTGCCTCACGCCTGAACGCCAAATTGTAGTGGTGAGCCAAAATGGGATTGATTGGGATGTACCAGCAGGCCGCAGCGAGGCAGGCGAATCGTGGGCAGCAACCTTGCAACGCGAGCTAGCCGAAGAAGCATGTGCCATGGTTCAAAGCGCTAGCTTATTGGGCTTTTGCCAAAGCCAATGTTTGGCTGGAGCAGAACAAGGGCTAATTTTAGTCCGCGCGTTTTGGCTGGCCCAAGTTACAATCCAAGCATGGCAGCCACAATTCGAAATGATCGAACGACGACTGATTGAACCTAAGGAAATTTGGGGCTACCTGCCACAGGCCTATCTACCAATCTATCGCCATGTATTGCAGGTAGCCTCATTGTTTATTGAAGTCGATTAGATTAAGTGTTCCGCTCAGCACTAGCCGTCAGATTTAGCGTATCCAGCGATTAAAACTTAGCTCCCATACGACGATTAAATTATTCAATTGAGATAGTAATAAGCTCACTACAATAAATGTAAGACAGCGAAACAGCACATATACTTGAATTTTCCGAGTATAGATTAAACCAAAGCCATAGCTAAATAATCCTAGCAGCATAAGCACTGGCAGTAGATTCCATCCTTTTGATAACCAGTACAATAAAGGAATCGATACGACTGTAATCATTATGATTTTGATCAGAAGATATTCAGGTTGAAGTGGTAATGTCGATTGGCTAATATGTTTAAACAAAATTGTGATAAAACCAAACGATGATACGATTACGAATATTATTGTTATCAATAGAGGTAACATTCTTGCAGTTGTTGGTGCATTAATAAACATAGATGATGTATAAAATGGTATTAGTAAACTTAGCGAGAAAAATAAATTTCTCCAGCCATACGTTTTACGATCAAAATCAATCGTATCAATCATCTCTGGCAAATGATCAAGACCATAGCCTAAAAAGATAACTCCTGCAAAGATAAGTAGCTTTAGAAATAGTACCCAATTTGAGGCTACCAATATTGAAGACGGCAACATAAGCATCCCAAGGATGATACATGGCAAGGATAGAATCAAGAAAAGGTACGGACGTGGTTGGTTAATTAAACGCTTGAACATAGATTCTCCTCATCATAAATACTACGGGGATTTGGTTGATATTCTCAATCAACCGCCGATAATACGTACAGCGTGGCTTAAGGTTCCATAAATTCCTAAACCTTGGATTCTAACTCTAATGTTACATTGGATGGGCAAGCAGTGGAATGCCCTCACCCCCAGCCCCGCTCCCACTGAACGCGGGCGAGGGGAGCACAGACTCTGTGGTTCCCTCGTGTCCGTTCGACGGGCGCGGGGGTGAGGGGAAATCAGTGGTTAAGTGATGTACTATTATATCTAACGCCTATGCCATTTTTGCTTCTGATTTTTGGTAGCCTCCCTAATCCTTTATCTTTTCCATTGGCCCAGATTCGCTCAAATTATTCTTTCCCAAAGCCAAAAGACAATAGCCAATAGCCTGATCCCTTTTGACTTCTGACTTCTGACTTCTGACTTCTGATTTTTGCTTTGGCATTTCATCCTTCATCCCTCATCCTTCATCCTTTCAAAATTACCCCTTGACTCTATAGCATAGTATAGGGTTTATGATAGGCATCAGAAAGGAATTGAGCGATGCAAATTGGTCAAGTAGCCCGCCGCTGTGGCGTAAGTGTCCAAACTGTCCGTTTGTATGAACGCATGGGTTTGATCGAAACCGCCCAACGCCGCGAATCGGGCTATCGCGATTATGCGGGCACAGTCATTGCGCGAATTTTGGCGATCAAGCAGGGCCAAGCACTTGGCTTTAGTCTAAGCGAAATGGGCATGTTTCTGCAACTCAGCCCGCAAACGACTGAGCAAGCGTTGATTGAGCAATTCGTTGAGCAAAAAGTGCAGCAAATTGAGCAAACGATTCAACAGTTTCAACGCTTGCGCTTGGCGCTCGAAGAATTTGCCACTCGTTCCGCCGACGACTCGCGCGAATGCCCAGTTATTTATGCTTTGGCCGAGATGGCCTGTGTACAAGGAGTTTCTGATGCCTAGAACAACCCAAAGTTTACGCTGGTTTGGTTGGTATGCGCTTAGCACCGGTCTGTTGGCCGCGCTCGCACCAAATCTTATTTTGGGCCTTTTTGGCTTGCCAGCAACTAGCGAAGTTTGGCCACGGGTGGCGGGCATGCTCATTGGCTTTATCGGCGTATTGCACATGAATGTTAGCCCAATCAATCTGCAACGCTATGCTTTAGCGACGGTGGTGTTGCGGCTCAGCGTGCCGTTGATCTTCGGTTGGTGGGTCATCAGCGGGCTTGGGCCATGGCAATTGTTGTTTTTTGCTGGCGCTGATGTAGTTGGGGCACTAGCAACCTTATGGGGCTTGCGGGTTGATCAACAAACGGGCAATTCACGCCAAACTAGCGCAATTGCCCGCTAAAAAAAGCTAATCGCGAACGTGGCCAGCGCCGCGCACAATCCATTTATACGAGGTCAATTCGCGCAAGGCCATCGGGCCACGAGCATGCAATTTTTGGGTGCTGATCGCAATTTCAGCGCCCAAGCCCAATTGCGATCCATCAGTGAAACGGGTTGAAGAATTGGCATACACCACCGCTGAATCAACTTCATTCAAAAAGCGCTCGATTGCGCTTGGATCTTGCGACAAAATCGTGTCGGAATGGTCGGTTCCATGCTGATCGATGTGTTCAAGCGCTTGATCAAGCCCATCGACCACCCGCACCGCCAAAATTAATGCCGAAAATTCTTGGCCAAAATCATCAGGCTGGGCCGCGACTAAATGCCACTCGCTATTGCCAGCCTCGCGCAAAATCGCCAAGGATTCAGGATCGCAGCGCAATTCGACGTTGTGCTCCTGCAAGGCAGCCCCCAAGCGCGGCAAGATTTTAGCGGCTGCACTGCGTTCAATCAACAAAGTTTCAAGCGAATTGCAGACACTTGGGCGTTGCACCTTGGCATTGACAATGATCGGCACAACTTGATCGAGCGGCGCAGTATGGTCAACATAGGCATGGCACACGCCAATTCCGCCAGTAATCACTGGAATCGTGGCAGTTTGACGACAAAAATCGTGCAAGCCCGAGCCACCACGCGGAATAATCATATCCACATAGCGATCCAAGGTCAGCAAGCCGCGCACCAATTCACGATCAGGATTATCAATCAATTGCAAGGCATCAGCGGGCAAATCAACTCGTTCCAAGGCGCGGCGCAAGGCATGCACCAATGCTGCTGCAGAACGGGTAATTTCTTTGCCGCCGCGCAAAATCACCGCGCTACCAGCTTTGATGCACAAGGCTGCCACATCGGCAGTAACATTTGGCCGCGCTTCGTAAATTACGCCGACTACGCCCAACGGCACGCGCCGCTTTTCAATGCGCAAGCCATTGGGCAGCACTCCTTGCTCAAAAACCTCGCCAACCGGATCAGGCAACACTGCCACCGTGCGCACATCGTTGGCAATTGCTTCGAGCCGTTGCTCGTTGAGCAATAAACGGTCAAGCAAAGCCGGAGTTAAGCCAGCCTCGCGCCCCAGCCGCATATCAGCAGCATTAGCCGAAAGAATCGATTCGCGATCAAGGCTTAGTTCTTCGGCCATCGCCTCAACGGCTGCATTGCGTTGGGCCGTGGTTGTGCGGGCCAATAATCGGGCTGCCAGCTTTGCGCGCTGACCCATTGCCTCAAGCATTGTAGACTCCTCATTGACTAGCCATCATAACTCGCCGAGTGGTGCTGCTGGATGATCTTCGCCTTCGAGATCGCCTTCGAGTTGCCAGCGCACTGCTGCATGCAAATGCACAGCATCGTTATAGCCGCCCAAAAACCAGCGCACCTGCCCACCCCGCTGATGCTGATACCAATGAGTCAAGGATGTATTGGTCACTTCTAGGTCAACATTCGGTTGCTCGCTGCGGGTATGTGGCCAAAAATAGCTTAACGATGATTCTATCACCCAACCATGGCAAACAATTACAATCGTCGCATCGGGATTGGCATGCAACACCCGTTCAAAATTGGTGTGAGTGCGCAGGCAGAAGCTTTGCCACGTCTCGCCACCTGGTGATAAGGGCTTGCGCAAATCGAAATCAAATTTGCCATAGCGTTGATTATATTCTTTCCAGCTTAGGCCATCGGCCTCGCCAACATTGAATTCGCAAAATGTCTCATCGTAGAGCAAGGGTTGAGCAAACGCAGGCGCAATAATTTCGGCGGTTTGCATGGCCCGTGGCATCGTACTACAAATAAACAGATCGGGCACGACTTCACGGGTTGCGATCAGCCGATCGCGCAAATGTTCAGCTTGTTGCACGCCCAAATCGGTCAAGCCTCGATCGCCTTTGATGCCGCCAATAATTGGCTCGACATTCACCACAGCCTGCCCGTGGCGAATCAAATACAGTTTAGCCATAAAACCCCTTTTATAGAAGTATGAAGGATGAATTATGAGGGATGAAATACTTCTTCAGCCATTCACACCTTATTTATTGAAGGATGAATTTCATTGCTCACATATTCACACCTTTTTAGAAATAAGCAATAATTCAAAGCCGCAAAAATCCTATCCCTCATCCCTCATCCCTCATCCCTCATCCCTCATCCCTCATCCCTCATCCCTCATCCCTCATCCTTAACAAAGGCTACCATATCATCGCGGTGAATGACTTCATCGCCGTAGGAATAGCCGAGGATACTTTCGATGTCGCTGGTGCGTGAGCCTTTGATTTGAGCAACTTCGTGGGCGGCGTATTGGCATAAGCCACAGGCAATCGCCTGCCCATCGGGAGCGACAATCGCTACGGTTTGGCCACGTCGCCACTCGCCCTCAACCGCCACAATTCCTGCTGGCAACAGGCTGCGGCCTTGCTGAGTGAGGGCTTGCACCGCCCCAGCATCAACCGCAATATGCGCTTGGCGCACGCGCTCGGCCATAATCCAACGCTTGCGGCTCTCCAAGCGGGTGCTGACTGGCCGAAAGCGCGTGCCAATACTCTCGCCAGCGGCCAAACGCAACAGCACATCAGGCTCGTTGCCAGCAGCAATGATCATGCTTGTGCCAGCCCGCGTGGCTAATTCGGCAGCCTGAATTTTGGTGAACATCCCGCCAGTGCCCCGATGCGAGCCAGCCGCCCCCGCTAAGGCATAGACTTGTTCGGTTACCACTGCCACATCGTCGATTAACTGAGCTTCGGGGTTATGGCGCGGATCGGCGCTATACAAGCCAGCAATATCGCTCAAAATGACCAAAAGCTGCGCATCAACCAAATTTGCCACCAACGCCGAGAGCGTATCGTTATCGCCAACCCGAATTTCATCAACCGCCACCGCATCGTTTTCGTTGATAATCGGCAGCACGCCAATTTCCAAACAGGTTAATAAGGTTGCGCGGGCATTGAGGTAGCGCACCCGATCGCGCAGATCGGCGCGGGTCAGCAGGGTTTGGGCAACTGGCACATCGTAAATTTCAAATAATTGGCCGTAGATGTGCATCAATCGACCTTGGCCAACCGCCGCCAAGGCCTGTTTATGGGTCAATTCTCGCCGCCGTTTGGGAAAGCCCAAGCGCTCCCAACCTGCTAATACCGCCCCCGAGGAAACCAACACGACTTCGTGGCCAGCAGTGCGCAAGTGGGCCATCTGACGGGCCAAATCGACCATGCGCGGGCGCTGTAAACGGTCAGTGCCATCGGTCAAAACGCTGGTGCCAAGTTTAATTACAATTCGCATAGTAAGCTCTATTCATCAAGATGAGTATAAAACGCTATTTTAACGCCTAGCTCCAAATTGATTTCAACCAAACCATAAAAGCTGCGTTTTGAAACCACGAAGAGCACGAAGAGCACGAAGATCGAAAATCACGAATGTTATTTTTTTAGCCACGAATTACACGAATTGCGCCAAGCTGTGGCTATCGGCTATTGAGTTTTGACCTTTGACTTTTGACCTTTGATTTGGTATTTCATCCCTCATCCTTCAGCCTTCATCCTTATTTTCTGCCTTTTGATTTTTGACTTCTGAATTTGCTCTATGCTCTATGTTCTATGTTCTAAAATCAACAGGCCACAGAGCAAAATACTCCATGGCCTGTAGGAACTTAGTCGTTATATCAAAGATTATTTTTTGCCAACAGCTTGGGCGTGGGTGTGTTTGACCGCCAAAATTGCTTCAAGCTCGGCTTCTTTGCCCGGCAAGCCATGGCATGCTTTGAACTTCTTGCCGCTATCGCAAGGGCAAGGGTCATTGCGTCCGATTTTGATAATAATGCGGCGGGCTGGAGCAGCTTGCCCAGCGGCATTGCTGACGCGGCGTGCAGCACCACCAACACCTCGTTTGGCTGGCTTGGGTGCTTCTTCAGTAGCGTTTTCTGAGCCACCAGCGGTTTGGGCCATTGCCAAACGAGCTTCCATTTCCAGTTCAACTTGGCGCAAGCGCACTTGCCAGTTGGCTGCATCGGTGAAGAAGTTGTAGACAATCCGGTTTTGAATATTGCCTTTGAGTTCATCGAACATCTTATAGGCTTCGCGCTTGAAAGCCACCAACGGATCTTGTTGGGCAATCGCGACGTTGCCAATGCCTTGGCGCAATTCATCAACCGCCGTCAGATAATCGATCCATTCGCGATCGATTGCGCCGAGCATTTCTTGGCGCTCAAAGTGGGCAAAGAAGGCTTCGGGGCCGCTAACACCAGGAATTGGCTGCACACCACGTTGCAACAAACCAGTGTATTGAGTTGCCAACTCTTGGCCCAAGCGATTGTAGGCTTCTTCGACAACATCGGTCGCAATTTCGCCAATTTCATCAGCTTGGCGGCCTTTGAAACGAGCGGCCAATTCAGTTTCTTGGGCTTTGAGTTGCGGCACAATCGCATACAATTGGCGCAAGAAGCCTTCCATATCTGGCTGATCAAGCTCTTTGTTATCGAGGAAATCTTCGACATGGGCTTCGATTTCGTCAACCACCATCTCAAGGATGCGGTCGCCCATATCTTCGCCGCCAAGAATGGCATGGCGGTCGGCGTAGATAACTTCGCGTTGTTTGTTCACCACGTCGTCATATTCGACCACGTGTTTACGCACATCGAAGTTATAGCCTTCAACCCGCGTTTGCGCGCTTTCGATGGCTTTATCGAGCAAGCCCGATTCGAGTGGCAATTCTTCCTCGCCATCAGACATACGTTCCATCAAGCGTTTGATTGTGTCGATCCGACCGAAGCGGGTCATCAACTCGTCTTCCAGCGAGATGAAGAAGCGTGATGAGCCAGGGTCGCCTTGACGGCCAGCCCGACCACGCAGCTGATTGTCGATCCGGCGGGCTTCGTGGCGCTCAGTACCAATGATGTGCAGGCCGCCAGCGTCCATCACCGCTTTACGCTCTGCATCGACATCGGCTTTGGCTTTGGCGGTTGCTTCGGCCAATTGCTCAGGCGTGGCTTCGGTGATGGTTGTGCCCAGCGCTTTAAGATGCTCCTCGACCAAACCATCGGGATTACCGCCAAGCAAAATGTCGGTACCGCGACCAGCCATGTTGGTTGCAATCGTGATTGCGCCAGTGCGCCCAGCTTGGGCCACAATATAGGCTTCACGTTCGTGTTGCTTAGCGTTCAAGAGATAATGTTCAAGCCCTGATTGATTCAGCAAATTGCTGACAATTTCTGAGCTTTCAACCGAGGTTGTACCAACCAAGACTGGACGGCCAAGCTCGTGCATTTCTTTGATTTCGCGCAACACAGCGTTGTATTTAGCTTTTTGGGTTGCATAAATATGGTCGCGATAATCTTCGCGCACCACTTGGCGATTGGTTGGGATAATCACCACTTCCAAATTGTAGATTTTGCTAAATTCTTCAGCTTCGGTGATTGCTGTCCCTGTCATGCCGCCAAGTTTGTTGTACATGCGGAAGTAATTTTGGAAGGTGATGGTTGCCAAGGTGACGTTTTCGCGGCGGACCTCGACCGATTCTTTGGCCTCAACCGCTTGGTGCAAGCCATCCGACCAACGCCGACCAGGCATCGTCCGGCCTGTAAACTCATCGACGATCACAACTTCGCCATTTTGGACCACATAATCAACATCACGGTGGAAAACATATTCGGCTTTGAGCGCGTTTTCCAAGTAGTGGGTCAATTCGAAGTTCTTGGCATCGTACATGTTCTCGCCTTCGGGCAAGTTGAGGCGTTTTTCCATCACCTCTAAGCCCGATTCGGTCAAAGTAATTGAGCGCGATTTTTCGTCGATCCAGTAATCGCCGTCGAAATCGTCTTTCAAGCCTTTGCGCACTTCGTCGGGCGAGATGCTTGAGCGCTTGAGGCCACGCACCAATGAAGAAAAACGGCGATAGTTATCGCTGGATTCTTGGGCTGGGCCGGAGATAATCAACGGAGTACGGGCTTCGTCGATCAAAATATTATCAACTTCGTCGACAATCGCGTAGTGCAATTCACGCTGCACACATTGATCTTTGTGCTGCACCATGTTATCGCGCAGATAATCGAAGCCATATTCATTGTTCGTGCCGTAGGTCATATCGGCCATGTAGGCTTCGCGACGTGAGCAAGGCCGCCAGTGCACCAAACGGCTATCATCTTGTTTGGCGTTGGGGTCGATATAATTGGGGTCGTAAATTGCTGAATAATCGTGGGCGATATAGCCAGTGCTCATGCCAAGGCTATGGAAAATTGGCCCCATCCAACCACCACCAACTTTGGCGAGATAGTCGTTAACGGTGACCAAGTGTGCGCCACGGCCTGGAATTGCATTGAGAAACAAGGGCAAGGAAGCCACAAGGGTTTTACCTTCACCAGTTTTCATTTCGGCAATCCGGCCTTCGTGTAGCACAATCCCGCCGATCATCTGGACATCGTAGTGACGTTGGCCAATGACCCTGCTTGAGGCTTCGCGCACGAGGGCAAACGCTTCGGGCAACAATTCATCAAGGGCTGAATCTTCGATAATTCGTAATTCTTTTTGATACTCTTTTTCGACGGTTGAATCGTGGCGATTTTCGTCGGCGTAGCGGTCGTCGAGCGCTTCACGATCCGCTTTGGTAAGCTCTGCGAACCGTGTGCGTAATTCAGCCGTTTTTTCACGGAGTTGTTCATCGCTAAGAGCCTTGAATGTTGGCTCAAGGGCGTTAATTTCATCTAAGGTTGGCTGCATTTTCTTCACAACCTTAGCGTTGGGGTCGCCCAGTAGTTTCCCAAGCCATTTAAACATGTGGTACCTCGTGGTGTCTGAATATCGGCAGCACGGCTGCATCGCTAGATTATACCACGCAGCTTTGGCGCTTTGAATGGCTTAAAAGCTGCTTAAACGAAATGTTAACGCACTGCCAATAATCCTCGATCTTCGCGATTAAGCAGCTGTTGAAACTTACCAAGGAAGCGTCCGAGCTGGGGATCACTGCGTTCTAATGGCACGTCATCAAGCGCAAACCAACGAATTTGGGCGAATTCAGCCTGATCGTAATGCAATGCTTGCTGAGAATCAGCCTGCACCACATACCACAACGAAACATCAATATGGCCTGCGGTGAGGCCAACAGTTTCAGTTACGGTAATAAAGCATGGCTCTGGCCAATAAAACTGCGCTTCTATCCCCAATTCTTCCTCAATTTCACGGCTGACGGTGCTGGCTGGATGTTCATCTGGCTCAACGTGGCCACCACAAGGCAACCACAACTGGGCATTACGATGATCAACTAATAAAATCTGAGCGGTCGCAGGATCATAAACCACAATGTAGGAAACGAGGTGCATCGGCGGCGTAGCAGGCTTGGCGGTGCGAAACAATGGCGCATCGCTATCGATCCATGCCACGGTTTCGTTACAATCTGCTTGCTCACGTAAATCCAAGGGGGCAATTTGGGTCACTAAGCTACGAATAGTTGAACGCATAGATTCCTCCAACAATCCTCAATCTGATCCACGAAGGGCACGAAGAGCACGAAGAACGAGAAACCACGAAGAGCGAGAAACCACGAAGGACGCGAAGCTCGCGAAGGCTGTTTTTAGCCACAGATTTTTAGTATGAGGCTATGGGCTATGGGCTATGAGCTTTTGGAACCAGTGTCATTCACCAAACGTTCCGATAGCCTATAGCCTTCAGTCTATAGCCAAACATCCTCTGAGCCTCTGCGTTAAAAATACGCTTTTGCCTTTTGCATTCTGCCTTTTGCCTTTCATCCTTTTAACGCTTCGATGCTACCAACCAGCAAGGGCACGCTATCGTTGATAAAGTTTTCGAGGTTTTGGCAGCGATCACTATAGAGCCAGCGGGCGGCCAAGGCAAATACCGACCAACTGAGCATAGTTGCCAAAAGTTGGCGTTGCATTGCTGCTACGTTGCGTAACGGCAAATAATGATCAAGCCATGTTTGAATATGTTGCTCTAGCATGCGTTTGATCTGGGTTTCAGCCAACGAATCGAAAAAACGATGATATTGATTGCACTGGCCATGAATCATCGCCCAATGGTCGGCGATTGCCCACAGCAAAGCTTGCATATAGCGGGTTGGCGTGTCGGGATAATGCTGCATACGCCGATCAAGAAACATCATAAAGCCATCACGAATCAGTTCATCAACTAAGGCATATTTATCGCTGAAATGAGCATAGAAGGTTGCCCGATTAATCGTCGCAGCTTCGGCAATCTCGTTAACTGTCACTTCCTCGAAGGTACGTGTGCGCAAGAGCTGAATCAAGGCATCGAGAATTAATTTGCGCGTGCGCTTGGTGCGCGGGTCAATTTTAACAGCGTTTCCCAACATTTTGGCTCCTTTGTTGCCTAAGCAACAAATTTTCGTTTTTGCTGGTTGACACTATAGCACGGGTTCTCTATGCTATTCAACAGATGTCAATTAAACAACGAGTGTTGTTTAGACTTCAATTCATCAGTGAGGTTTTTAATCATGGCTCATACTCAAGGTTTGGTCGCAATCACCGGTGCAGCAGGTCAATTAGGACGCTTGGTTTTGCAAGAAGTATTGGCAAAAGTTGGGGCAAATCAAGTTGTAGCAATCACCCGTGATCCAGCCAAATTGGCCGATGTTGCCGCTCAAGGCGTAAAAGTTGTCGCTGGCGATTTCAACGATCCAGCAAGTTTGACCGCTGCGTTGGCCGGAGTCGAACGAGTTTTGCTGATCAGCATCGATGTAGTTGGCAGCGAACGAGTGCGTTTGCAAACTGGTGCGGTAAAAGCAATCGCTGACGCTGGCGTGAAACACATCGTTTATACCTCAGCAACAAATCCTGCCGCAGCCCCAATGGAATTTGTGCGCGAACACGCTGCGACCGAGGAAGCAATTAAGGCCAGTAGCTTGAGCTACAGCTTCTTGCGCAATAACTTCTATTTTGAAACGATCACCGATAAGGTAAAAGGCGCTTTGGCAAGTGGCGTAATTGCCGCCGCCGCTGGCGACGCTGCTGCTGGCTTGGTTGCCCGCGCCGATTGTGCTGCTGCCGCCGCTGCTGCCTTGGTGAGCGATAGCACCGCTTCAGAAGTGTACAACATTACTGGCCCGGTCAGCTTAACCCACAAAGCCATTGCTGAAACCGTCGCTGAATTTGCAGGCCGCGACGTGGTGTATCAGCCAATCGATGCCGCCAGCGCCCAACAACAACTTGAGCAATACGGCCTGCCAGCGCCAGTTGCCGGTTTTGTCGTCGCCATCGATCACGATTTGATCGGCTCAGGCGCGTTGGATGTTGTGAGCAACGATGTTGAGCGCTTGACTGGCAAACCAGCGCAATCATTGGGCGAATATCTTAACGCCAATCGGGCGTTGTTTAGCTAATTTCCCTCACCCCAACCCCTCTCCCGTCCAACGGGCGAGGGCTTTTTGATTCCGTGGTTTTCGAATGATTCAGCGACTCCCCCCTCTCCCGTGGCGCGGGCGAGGGGCTTTTGGTTGTGTGGGTTTGGCATGATTGGGGGTGAAAACGGGTGCTCCCCCTCGCCCGCGTTTTCGTGGGCGAGGGGGTTGGGGGGTGAGGGAACGCTCCACCACCGACCAATCGCTCAAAACCGACCCTTGAAAGAATGGGGCTGGGGGGTGAGGGAACTACACTATTTGCTGGTCGTAGGGTTATGAATTGGCAAGCCAACCACATTGCCCCATTCCGTCCATGAGCCGTCGTAATTGCGCACGTTTTTGTAGCCCAAGAGTTCGTGCAGCACAAACCACGTCAACGATGAGCGTTCGCCAATGCGGCAATAGACCACAGTATCGCTTTCGGGCGTTACGCCAACATCGCCATACAATTGCGTAATTTCATCAGCGCTCTTGAAGGTGCCATCGTCGTTAACTGCTTTGGCCCAAGGCACATTGACCGCGCCTGGAATGTGGCCGCCACGCACCGCGCCTTCTTGAGGATATTCGGGCATGTGCAATTTTTTGCCAGTAAATTCATCGGGCGAGCGCACATCGACCAAGCTATGGCCTGCTGGCAAGTCAATTGCGGTTTGGCGGGCATTTGGGCGGCCAATATGGGCCAGCACATCATCGCGGAACGCGCGAATTTCGGGCTTTGGTTCGCCAACAACATACTGGGTTGGCTCGAAGCTTGGCACCACCCGCGTCAATTCGCGGCCTTCGTCGATCCATTTTTTGCGCCCGCCGTTCATAATTTTGAGCTTTTCGTGGCCAAGCAATTGAAAAACCCAATAGGCATAGCAGGCCCACCAATTATTTTTATCGCCATAAAAAACGATGGTGGTGTCGTTGCTAATGCCAAAGCGGCTCAGCAGCGCAGCAAATGCATCGCCATCAATATAATCGCGAATCTGCACATCATTTAAATCATCTTGCCAATTGATTTTAACCGCGTTAGCGATATGGCCCATTTCATAGAGCAAAATATCTTCATCCGATTCAACCAAACGCACATCGGCATCGTTCAAATGCTCAGCAACCCAATCGGTGCTCACCAACACATCAGGATTCACGTAATCGCTCATCGATTGCTCCTTTATTGAAATTAATAATTAAGCTTCAAGCAAAATCTGATCGTTTTCGATTTTGAGGTTATAGACCTTCAATGGCTCGGTCGCTGGCAATGAGCGCGGGCGGCCACTGGCCAAATCAAAACGTGCGCCATGCAGCGGGCATTCGATTGTGCAATCATCCTCATCCAACTCGCCTTCGTGCAATTCGGCGTAGGCATGGGTGCAAATGTTGCTGGTGGCAAAATACTGCGTGCCACAGCGAAAAATCCCCACTTGCTCGCCAGCAAAATCAACCTGAATCGCTGGCGTGTCGGCCAAATCGTGCAGCGTTGCAACAACTTGATAGCTCATCTCGTTATTCCTTAATTTATTAACTAAATTGATTAACAATGATCGAGCAAAGAAAATGCCGAGGACGCAGGGTTTGCGCCTCGGCGTTGGTAGGCCAGCACTAGCCGACCGAGCCTTCCATTTCCATTTGGATCAAGCGGTTCAATTCGACAGCGTATTCCATGGGCAATTCACGGGTGAATGGCTCCATAAAGCCCAATACAATCATCGAAAGTGCTTCGGCTTCGTCGAGGCCGCGGCTCATCAGATAGAACAATTGCTCTTCGCCGATTTTGCCGACGGTTGCTTCGTGGGCCACAGTCGCTGAATCTTCCTCGATCTCGATGTAGGGAATCGTATCCGAGGCTGAGCGATCGTCGAGAATCAAGGCATCACAGACCACGTTGATTTTGGCGTTGTGTGCGCCCCGTTGAACTTTGGCCAACCCACGATAGGTTGTGCGACCGCCGTTCTTCGAGACTGATTTGTTGGTGATGCGGCTGGTGGTGTCGGGAGCGCCGTGCACCATTTTGGCCCCAGCGTCTTGATGTTGGCCTTCGCCAGCGTAGGCAACTGAGAGCACCTCGCCCTTTGCGCCGCGACCCATCATGTAGACTGCTGGATACTTCATGGTCAACTTCGAGCCAATGTTGCCATCAACCCATTCCATCGAAGCATCTTCGTAGGCAACAGCGCGTTTGGTCACCAAATTGAAAATGTTGTTGGCCCAGTTTTGAATCGTGGTATAGCGGCATTTACCACCTTTCTTCACGATAATTTCCACCACTGCTGAGTGCAGCGAGTTGGTGCTATAGACTGGCGCGGTACAACCTTCGATATAGTGAACTTCTGCGCCTTCATCGACGATAATCAAGGTACGTTCGAATTGGCCCATGTTTTCAGCATTGATGCGGAAATAGGCTTGCAATGGAATATCGACCTTGACACCTTTTGGCACATACACGAACGAGCCACCAGACCAAACTGCTGTGTTCAAAGCAGCAAATTTGTTATCGGCTGAAGGAATGATCGTGCCGAAATATTCCTTGAATAACTCAGGATATTCTTTCAAACCTGTGTCAGTGTCAAGGAAAATTACGCCCAGTTTTTCCCACTCTTCGCGCAACGAGTGGTAAACAACTTCTGATTCGTATTGAGCGCCAACGCCAGCCAAGAACTTGCGTTCGGCTTCAGGAATACCCAATTTTTCAAAGGTATTCTTGATATTTTCTGGCACATCGTCCCAGCTATTTTCGGCCCGTTCGCCAGGCCGCACATAATAGTGAATATCTTGGAAATCCAACTCAGCCAAGCGTGGGTTGGCCCACACGCCACTGACTGGCAGTGGTTTTTTATGGAAAATTTCCAGCGCCTTCAAGCGGCGTTGCAACATCCATTCAGGTTCGCCCTTCATTTCCGAGATCGTGCGCACAATATCGGCATTCAGACCTTTTGAAGATTTGAATGTATAGTTCTCTTCGTCGCGAAAGCCGTACTTCGAGTAATCAAACTCGATCTCGTTTTGTGCAGGGTTGGACATGCCCTGAGCCTCCTATAGTGTGATCACGAATAAGTGATGAGATTACTTGATTCAGAATCTTGCAATTCTGTTTCCAGATGCTGCCATTCATTAGCAGAAAATTCAGCTAGTGTCGTAGCAATTGATTGTTGATAATGCTGCTCACGCCATCGTTCTATCAGTGCATAGATTACCCATAGAACAAGTGCTACTCCAGCCAATCTACCAACGCGAACGATGGTAATTAATGCTGAGTGCGGAGCAAGATGGCTCAAAGGCTATCCTCATCGTCGTCTACGAGATTGACCCCGTAGAGACCGGCTTTGAGCGTTTTGAGCGAGAGCAAGGCGCATTTCAGCCGCACAGGCCCAATCGGTATCCCCAATAAATCGAGGATGGTTTGTTTATCAAAGGCTTTGGCTTCGTCGACGCTTTTGCCAGTGAGTTCTTCGCTGAGCATCGAGGCTGAAGCTTGGCTGATTGCGCAGCCTTTACCTTTAAATTTTACATCAACAATTCGCTCGTTTTCGACCAATAAATAAATGCTGAGTTGATCGCCACACAACGGGTTATGCTCATGTTGCACAATCGTTGCTTGCTCAAGCTCGCCGTAATTTCGCGGATGGCGATAGTGATCTAATATATTTTCACGATATAAATCGTCCACAATGCCTCACAGTTGGAAGGTGTCGCGCGCCAAAACCAAGGCTTCAGCCAAACGATCAATTTCTTCCTCAAGCGTGTATAAGTAGAATGATGCACGCACCGTTGCTGGTACGCCAAAAATATCGTGCAATGGATGGGTACAATGATGCCCAGCCCGCACCGCAATGCCCTGTGTATCGAGGATTGCCGCCACATCGTGGGCATGCACTCCAGCCAAGGTAAAGCTCAACAAGCCACCGCGCTCAGCAGCAGGCGGACCAAAAATGGTCAGCCCATCGATGGCGCTGAGTTTATCCCAAGCGTAGTGGGTCAATTGGCGTTCGCGCTCGTGAATCGCCTCCATCCCAAGCCCATTCAAGAAGTCAATCGCCGCGCCAAGGCCAATCGCCTCGGCAATCGCTGGCGTGCCTGCCTCGAATTTCCATGGGAGGTCGTTCCATGAGCTTTCGCGCAACCCAACCCGTTTGATCATATCGCCGCCGCCCATAAACGGTGGCATCGCTTCAAGTAATTCGCGCCGCGCCCACAGCACGCCAATGCCAGTTGGCCCGCACATTTTATGCCCCGAAAAGGCCAGAAAATCGCAGCCAAGCGCTTGCACATTGACTGGAATATGCGGCACACTTTGCGCTCCATCGAGCAGAACCAAGGCCCCAACCTGCTTGGCGGCGGCAATCACCTGTTCAACTGGATTGATCGTGCCCAGCACATTCGACATATGGGTCATGGCTACGAGTTTGGTGCGTTCAGTCAATAATTGCTCAAGATTGCTCAGCTCAAGCCGACCTTGGGCATCAAGCTCGATAAAATCAAGCTCTACGCCAATTTGGGCCGCCAGTAATTGCCATGGCACCAAATTCGAGTGATGTTCGCTGACCGTGAGCAAAATCCGGTCGCCAGCTTGGAGATTGGCACGGCCCCAGCTTTGGGCAACCAAATTGATTGCTTCGGTGGCGTTGCGGGTAAAAATAATTTCCTTGGTCGATTTCGCGCCAATAAAGCGGCCAATCGTGCGGCGTGTGCCTTCATAGGCTTCGGTCGCCGCTTCGCTAATCTGATACACGCCCCGATGCACATTCGCATTAATCGTGCGATAGTAGCGATCCATCGCATTGAGCACAGCCAGCGGCTTTTGCGCAGTTGCAGTGCTATCCAAATAGGCTAGGCGATGGCCGTTAATCGATTGATCCAAGAGCGGAAATTGCTCGCGAATGGCGTTAATATCAAGGGTTGTTTGTACAGACATAACTCACCAATATCCGATCGACAAAGGACACGAAGCAGAGAAACCGCGAAGAGCACCAAGAATTGCTTTTTGATCCAAGAAGGACACGAAGAGCACGAATGTTTAGATTTGGCGCTTCGGTCAGGGTTCATAGGCAATTAATGGGTTGGGATGTCAACGAACTAAACGTTTCCATTCCAACTTGCTCAGGCTGCCAAAATTAATCAATAGGCCAACCCGAAACTGGGTTGCTTTGAGATAATTAATCAGTTGCGCTTCTTCGAGCGTTGTCAAACGATTCAGCGCTTTTAGCTCAACAATAATTTGGTTGTAACAAATAAAATCAGCAATATTAGGTTTTTTGGAGTAATTGCTGTTTGTAGCGAATTGCTAAAGATGCTTGGGCTGCGAATTGAATTTGGCGTTGAGTCAATTCCAATTCAAGTGCTTCTTGGTACACTGCCTCTAAGAAACCACTGCCCAACTCGCGATGCACTTCTATCGCCGCTCCAACCACAGCGAACACTTCATCGGCCAAAAGAATCGTTGCCATCCACGCCTCCCAAAAACAGTTGGTTCCGAATTACTAGATACACAAACCAACTATTTTTGGGATGGCACAAAAAACAAACTTCGTGTCCTTGGTGCTCTTCGTGGATCACATCATTAAACTTCATCGACCAACAAATCATTTTCATCCACTTGTGAATCACACAAAAAACAAACTTCGTGTCCTTCGTGCCCTTCGTGGATCAAAACTTAGACTTTTTCGGCGACGATGGTTTCGACGCGTTCGCGTACAGCTTCGTCAGGAATCATATCGATGATTTCGCCGACAAAGCCCAACACGATCGTGCGCTTGGCTTCGGCAAATGGCAAACCGCGTGATTGCAGATAGAACAACTGCTCTTCGTCGATTTGGCCGCTGGTCGAGCCGTGGCCTGCCTTAACTTCGTTGGCATCAATCTCCAAACCTGGAATTGAATCCGAGCGTGAAGTTTTGCTCAAGTGCAAGGCATTTTCGCGCAAGTCGGAGTTGGTACCTTGGCCAGTGGCGGGTATTTTCACCATGCCATCGAAAACAGCATAGGCTTCATCATCAACCACGGTTTTGAAGTTAATTTGACCTTCGGTGTTCAAGCCAATGTGATTCAGTTTGGGTGCAACAAGCAAGTTTTGCTTGCCATTGCCATACAACAACCCATTCCAATTGACGCTTGAACCATTGCCGCTCAAATTGGCTTCCAAGGTAACGTGCTGCACAGCGCTGCCAACCACCACATTCAACCATTCTGCTTGGGCATCGCGGTTGATGCGGATTTGTTGGCTACCGAGCACATAGACATTGCTGTTCAGAATTTGTACGCTGCTGAAATTAACTTGGCCACCATCGCCAACCTCAATTTCAACTCCAGTCAAAACCACTGCGCTGGCATCAAAATCAGCTGAGCTAATTTCTTCGATCACATTGATCGAGCTATGGCGCTCGGTCACGATCAGCGTGCGGGGCGCGACAATTGTGCCAGCCTTAGCGACGTGATAGCGAATTCGTACCAATTCTTCGACCACAACATCTTTGGCAACGTGGATGAAAAGCCCACCGTTGACCAAGGCATTGTTGAGCGCTGAATAGGGATCGCGGCTGGTTTGCACAGCGCTGCCAAGCACCCGTTGCACCAACTCGGCATGGCTTTGAATCGCTTCAGCCAATGGCAAAATCGTTACGCCTTCAGCGCCAGCAAATTCAACCGAAACTTCGGCTTCAGCAACGCTATAATCGGCCAGATTAAAGCCCTTGAGGTTGGTTCGTCGCCAATCTGGTTGCTCGGCGGTTTCGAATGCTTGCCATGCTTCGCGGCGGCGGCTCGTGAGCCATTCTGGCTCGTTGCGGCTGGCCAGCAAGGCCTCAAATTGCGCCACATCAAAGGTAGATTGCAAATTAGCTGGCATTGCCAAACACTTCCTCTCGAATGAAATCGTAGCCTTTTTCTTCGAGTTCCAAAGCCATTTCAGGGCCACCTTCGCGCACAATTTGGCCGTTCATCAAAACGTGCACATAATCGGGCTTGATGTAGTTGAGCAAGCGTTGGTAGTGAGTGATGACCAACACGCCAAGTTCAGGCTTTTCGGCTTTAACTTTGTTGACACCTTCGGCCACAATTTTCAATGCGTCGATGTCAAGCCCTGAGTCGGTTTCGTCCATGATTGAGATTGAAGGCTGCAACATGGCCATTTGCAAAATTTCAAGCCGTTTCTTTTCGCCACCAGAGAAACCTTCGTTCAAATAGCGGCGGGCAAAATCAGGAGCCATTTCCAACATATCCATGCGCGATTTGATCACTTTGCGATATTCGGCCATTGGAATGGCGGTCGACTTTGGATCAACGCCTTCTTGAGCGCGATGAGCGTTCAAGGCTGCGCGCAAGAAGTTGGCAACAGTTACGCCTGCAACCGCGACTGGATATTGAAATGCAAGGAACAAGCCCAATTTTGAACGATCGTTTGGTTCGAGGTCAAGCACATCTTGGCCTTTGTACCAAACTTCGCCTTCGGTCACTTCGTAGCGTGGGTGACCAGCGAGGGTATATGCCAAGGTCGACTTGCCTGAGCCATTTGGCCCCATGATGGCGTGAATTTTGCCTTCTTCGATGGTCAGATTAATACCTTTGAGAATTTCTTTGCCATCGACCGCAACGTGCAAGTTGCGAATGACCAAATTGTTGGCGCTCATGACACTCCTATTCAAGATTGCTATTCAAGACAACAGCATGGCATGCCCCTGCATTACCAGCCGCCAAAGAACTTAGTTATGCTTCTCGATCCCAATCTCATCGGCTTTAATCACAAAGTGACAGCCGTTATGACCTTCGACCATGCGGCGTTGAATTTCAACTTCATGGCCGAGTGCAGTTTCCATCATTTGGCGTTCCATGCTACACAAGCTATCGTGGGTTTGCGCGACCTCAAAATAGGGGCAGGCATACTCACTCACCACCCAACCACCACCAGGCGATTCGGCGACATTAATCGACATACCTTTGCGGTTCATCGTGTAGACAAATTGCATCAAGCGCTCACGCAAGGCCACGTTGGCTGGATGATCGCCCGTGTAGAGCGTTGCCAAGCGCGTACCAACCCGACTGAGCAATTGAGCCATACCCTCTGGGCCTTCGGTTGCCAAAATTTCTTCGAGCAACACATTGAGTAACACATCGTAGCCCTTGGGAAACAGCGATTGCGCCTTAGCAGTCAGGGTGTAGCGATAGGAAGGACGGCCTGGGCCTTGGCGAATCTTGCTTGGGCTAATGAGGCCTTGGTTGGTGAGATGAGTTAGTTGTTCGCGCACCGCAGTTGTGCTCACAGCCAGCGCATCTTCCAATTCCTTGACAGTCGCTGAACCTTTACGCTGAATGTAGCTCACAATATCGCCGGCGGGCGTTCCTTCTCGGATACCAAACACGGTCATAGATACCTCGCATGTTGCCTTTGACCATACCGTTGCATGGTTCGTTATTGAGAATGATTATAAATCGAGAATCATTTTCTGTCAATAAAATCGGAAAAAACTGTGTTTATTCGTATCTTCGGCCTGTTTTAAACCAAAATAAGCCCATTGCAGGGCAGATTTGGGGCAATAACCATACCAATGCTTGCGCAATGCAGCCTAGGCGGCTGCAAAAACGTTGATGAGAAGTTGATTAAGCGGCCAATAGTTCTTGGTGCAAGCGTTGGAGTTGGGCAATTGTGCGTTGGGTGCGTGGGTGTTGCTCGCCAAAACGGGCCAGATCGCCTTGCAAACGCACCTCGACGGTTTGCAAATTGCGCCGCCGATTGAGCCAACGCTGATAGTGGGCGGTGGCATGCCGATAGACTGCTTGGGCTTGAGCAAGCACAGGGTTGCCATACATTGCGCCAATCAAGCACCACAAATGTTTATCGCTGGCCAAGGGACGCAAATTGGCAGGGTTATGCCGCCATGCTTTGAGCAAACGGGTATTGGCGTTGACCGCACTGCGAATTTGCTCGGCCTCACTTGAGGAATAGTGTTCAGCAAACCATTGCAATACCGCTTCGATTCCCGTTACTGGATGCATTGCAGACCTCCTAACCAATGTTGGTTTGAGCATAGCAGCACGTTGTGACAACAACTGTCACAAGTTTTTGTCACAATTTCGATTCAGGGGTATAGTTGCGCTCTATTGAAGGCTTGCTGTTGAAAGGAAGATCGACATGGTTTGGTTGAGGGTAGCCCTGGTTGGGCTGATGCTAGCAGTGTTGCTGGGAAGTATCCCGCAAACCCAAGCTGCGAACCCAAACTCTACAGAGCGAATTTTTGGCGAAGGTGAGGGAGATCCAGCAGGCGCATTTCAGGTGCTACGGCTGCATCCGATTCCCACAACAATGAATTTTGGCGATGCTGTGCGTGGGGTCGCCAGTGGCGATAGTTGGTTGGTTGGGGTTGGTCAAAAAACCTTTTTGACGCTTGATGCAGGCAATCATTGGCAACAGCTTGATCCACAAGCGCTGTTTCCGGCAGCGGCAGGCGGCTTATGTTGTCAACAAGCCTTTGCGTACGATTATGGCCGTGATCTGTTTATTTGGTTGTTGCAGTATGCGCCTGATACTCAACGCGGCTTGGTGCGCATTGCATACACCGATAGCGCAGGTTTGGCCGAACACGAATGGGAATGGTATGACGTGCCAGCTGCCCAAGGCTATACTTGGGTTGAGCCACAGCTTGAGCTAAGCGCCAACCAAATTTGGCTAGCAATGGATCGCCAAGCCATCGGCGGGGCAATCGAAAGCACATGGGTCAGTCAGCTTCAAACTGATACGCTTGAAGATGAGTTGGTTTTTATGCGCAGCTATTCATCAGCAACGGAGCGGGCCTGGCACTTGGTGCGGGGAGCCAAAGACATGATGTATTTTGCAACCCACATCAATCAAACAACCTTGCGCATGTATGTTTGGGATGAAAACCAACCAGTTCCTACGACGAGCGACGTAACTGTGGCCGAATGGACAGCAGGCGCGCGAATTTGCCCAACGCCAGATCAGCAGAATTGGTGTGCCGACGATGATGGCCGAATTCGGGCGGGCTGGGTCGCCAAAGGCACGGTCGGGTTTATGTGGAATGCTGTTTCCAGCAACACCATTACCTTTCCCTATATTGATGCAGTGCGAGTCTATGAGCGTGACCTGAGCTTATTGCCATTTAGTTTAGCACGGCCATTTATTTTCAATGCCCAAAATGGCTTTTCGCTGCCGAGTGCTGCGGTGAATGGCCGCGATGATGTAGCGGTCAGTTTTTACCATAGCAGCACCGAGCAATATCCCACCCTTTCGAGCAGCATTTTTGATGATTTTAATGCGCCGCCCCCAGGCTGGGCCTATTACAACGTCCAAAGCAGCAGTACGACACCTCATCAACAGCGATGGGTTGGCCAACTTGATACCCAAGTATTCGGCCCAACCAACCTTGGCTGGAGCGTGACTGGCGCGAGCTTGAATGGCTGTGCTGAGGCCAGCTGTTTGCAGCCATTTATTGCCATATTCAGCCGCGAGCGCGATCGCCCAGCGATTGAGCGCTGGTTAAGCCCGGTTATGCATGAAATATTCAGCCCATTGGTTCAGATGAACTAAAACAACAAAAAACCACTGGTCGAATGACCAGTGGTTTGATTTGGTGCCACCTTCCGGGCTCGAACCGGAGACCCTACAATTTTCAGTCGTATGCTCTACCAACTGAGCTAAAGTGGCATTGGTGGGTGATGAGGGACTCGAACCCCCGACCTACTCGGTGTAAACGAGACGCTCTACCAACTGAGCTAATCACCCATATGTATGAAGAACGAATTGGTGCCCAGAGTGGGACTTGAACCCACACGAGATTGCTCCCACTACCCCCTCAAAGTAGCGCGTCTGCCAATTCCGCCACCTGGGCAGGTGGTTTGCAACATTTGGTTTGTGTTGCATTTCGTTATTCAATTGTTTAGTGCCGTGGTATTATAATCAGCTTTGGCATTCTTGTCAAATTTTATTTTCCTGCGCCAAAAGGCCGTTGTTTCGCCCGCAAAACTAGCTCAATTCTAGCTTTGCTGATTGAAGATTTCCATCCATGGTTCGGCTGATGCCAGCGGGCCAAAACCAACTTGGGCATACAAGCCTTGGGCATTTCTGGTGGCCAACAGCCAACGCCGCAAACCTTGCAACTCAGGGTGCGCGAGCATGCTTTGCACCAGCCACTTGCCAAGCCCTTGGCCCCGATATTCAGCCAAAATATAGACATCATCGATATAAGCAAAAACTGCATAATCGGTAATGACGCGCGCCAAGCCAATTTGCTGCTGGCCGTGATAGACCCCAAAACACAACGAATGCTCGACCGAGCGAATAATCAGCGCTGGATCACGTTCGGCGGCCCAATAGGTTTGGTGCAGCCCAGCAACAATCGCCGCATAATCGAGCAGGGCAGGATCGGTGCTGATTGTATAGTCGCCACGTTGCCATTGCATAAATAATCCTTCACAAAAAACAACAGCCCCAGTTGCATGAACTGAGGCTGTTGCAAAAACGAAGATCTATGGGGTGCAGCTTGGTTTGGCATTCAGCCATGGACTGAAGGTCAAGTTTACGCCGACTGCATCGCCAGTGCCAGCGCCATTTTGCTCAGGGTGATACGGGCCTGAGGCATCGCCCCACCAGTTGTTGCGGGCATCAAAGCCCACATCGCCAGTTAAGCCATAATTTTTGTGACTTTGGAAGCTATTGGCACTAATCAAAATGCGCGAGCCATCTAAGGTTGGGTCGGTTGATTTGATTTGCAAGCCATATGCGCCGCCGCTGAAGCTATTGCACTGGAAGACTGCATTCAACGATTGGTTGAATTGAGCGCGAACATTCGTGCCGCTATTACCACGGAAGCTATTCTTTTCGAGCACAATTTCAACATCATCGGCGGTTGCGCTGAGGCTTACGCCAGTTGCGCCATCGCTGGCTGTGTTGTTAATCACGTTGCTGAATAGGCGTAAGCTCTTGCCGCCACGCACCTCAGCGCTAATCGGCGCATAGCCAACCACGCGGCTGCGTTGCATATCGAAGTTGCCGCCGCTAATATACATGCGGCCTTGGTTTTCTTCAAAGACGCTATCTTGGATGATCGTATTGCCGCCGAGCGCTGAGATTAGCACGCCTTCGGCCCCGCCACCACGTACATCGACCCCGTTCAAATTGGCTTGGCCGCCATTATTAACCACAATCGATTTCCACAAGCTTTGGCCACTTTTGCGGAAGCGCGCGCCATTGGCGCTCAAGCTACCATCAACGACCAACGAGGTATTGGCATCCATCAGCACTTCAACGCCATCGTCAATCGTCAGGGTTGCGCCTTTGGCGATAATAGTATCGCGGCGAACTTTGACTGGGCTTTGAGCGATTGACCAACGGGTATTGCCACGAATCATGTCGTAGGGCAATGGCGTTGGAGTTGGCGTATTGGTTGGCGTTGCGGTTGGGCCTTCGGTCGCAGTCGCGGTTGGCGTTTCGAATGGCTCCTCAGTGCTGCTGGGAGTTTCCATAGGATCTTCGGTTGCCCTTGGATCATCGTCTTCCTCAGTTGGGAAAGGCAATTGATCGGTTGGCAACGGAATCGAATCAGTTGGTACAGGAATATTGGTTGGGGCTGGAGTGCTCTTGGTATCGGGAGTAGGATAATTGCTGCCAGAGCCTTGGGTTGGGGCAGTTGTGCTGCGATTCCCAGTGCTACTGGTTGGAAAGAGCGGCATTGACGTACCACCAACTGGCAACGTTGGAAAAGGATCAATTGTTGGAGTTGGCCCATCGCCCATTGGCGGCGGATAGGCCCCTTCAATTGTTGGGGTTGCCCGATTTGGCGCTGGAGGCCCGACTGGCCCGCCGCCTGCCACATCAGTTGCAGTTGGGCGATTGCTGGCTACTTCGGTGCTGCTAATCAGCGTTGGCGTAATTGAGCCATCGGCAGGGGCCAGCGTTGCTTGGGCCAACGTCGTTGGGCTAGACCCAGTTGCAGGCGCTTCAATTGGCGATTGCGAATTAAGCCCAAAGATTGCAGCCAACACAAAAAATGTACCAGCCATAAGAATTGTCTGATACTGGCGGATTTTTTGCATCGCACGACTTGAACGCAGGGCGCTGAGCAACTTCGCTCGTTGAGTTGGTGGGCCACTTGGTGGCAGGTTTTGCATCTCCATAGTGCGCCATGGTAGCACAGCCTGAGCCATCGTGCAATGAAGATTGGTTAAGAAATTATACTTAGTTGCCCATTGATTATGTCTATGGTATAGTCAGTCTCTACGAGATTTAACCATCAGTTAAAGCAGCATTGACATGCGGTTTATCTTCTTTATGCAGCATGACATTCCAGAACTGAAGGTTCCGCTTTGGTTTAGCCGTCACAGTTGGTGTGAACGGCCTTTCTACATGAATCGTGGAGGATTCTGTGCAATTTAAGGGTTTACGACTCCTAACAGCGTTAACGATGCTGTTCACGTTGATTGGTACTTCGTTGTCCGCGACCTACACCAAGCCGACCAGTGCTGTCTCAACCTCTCTGGTTATTAGTCAATTTCAAACTGCTGGCGTTAATGCCAGCGATGAATTCATTGAACTGCATAACATCAGTGCTAACCCAATCGATCTGAATGGTTATCGCGTAGTATATCGTTCAACGTCGGGAACGACCGATACTGCAATCACCAACTGGTCAACCTCGGTTGTGATTCCTGCTGGTGGGTTTTATCTCTTAACAAACAGCGGCTATGATGGCACTGCAACCTCTGATGGAAGCTTTAGCAGTGGCTTGGCTGCTGCTGGTGGCGGGATCGCCATCCGCAATGGTGCTGCCAATACCGGCACTATCATCGATTCAGTCGGCTTTGGGAATGCTACCAATGCCTTTGTTGAAGGCACAGCTACTGGTGCTCCTGCGGCTAATAGCAGCTATCAACGCAACAATTCAAGCTGTGCTGATACCGATAACAACGCTGCTGACTTCAGCTTGTTAACCCCTTCAGCACCACGCAATAGCAGCAGCCCAGCCGCAACCTGCGGTGGCTCACCTGTTGATAACGCACCAACCGTTGCCAGCACTGTGCCAGCCAACGCTGCCAACAATGTTGCCTTGAACGCTAACGTTACGATCACCTTCAGCGAACCAGTTACCACAACTGGCACGTGGTACACCATCAGCTGTACCAGTGGCGCTCGCACTGCTACCGTTACTGGCGGCCCAACAAGCTATGTGCTTGATCCAAGCAGCGATTTTGCTGCTAGCGATGCTTGTACGGTAACGGTTGTTGCTAGCCAAGTAACTGATCGCGATGGCACGCCAGATCAAATGGCTCAAAACCATAGCTTCAGCTTCAACACTGCGAGCGGTGTTGCCTGTGTCGGCGGCACGGTTACGCCAATCGGCCAAGTCCAAGGCACTGGCGAAACCACCCCTGCCAATGGTACGGTTGTAACCGTTCAAGGGACTGTGGTTGCCGATTATGAAGGTGCTCAACCAGCCTTGCGCGGTTTCTACCTGCAAGATGCTGGCGATAGCAACCCAGCCACCTCGGATGGTATTTTCGTGTTCAATGGTGGCGCTGACCAAGTTGCCTTGGGTCAAGTCGTCCGCGTCACGGGTACGGCTGGTGAAAACCAAGGACAAACCCAATTGAGCGGCAGCTTGACGGTTGAGCTTTGTGGCACAACCAATGTGGTTACGCCAGCACAAGTGACCTTGCCATTCGCCTCAGCTACCGAAGCCGAGCGCTACGAAGGCATGCTTGTGCAGTTCAACCAAAAATTGGTTGTTTCAGAGCACTACTTGTTGGCTCGCTTCGGCCAAGTTACCTTGTCGCTCAACGAACGCTTGATGCAACCAACCAACGTGGTTTCACCAGGTGCGCCAGCTTTGGCCTTGCAAGCTGAAAACAACTTGCACAAAATCATCCTTGATGATCCATTCAACAACCAAAATGCTGATCCGATTCTGTTTGGTCGTGGTGGCAATGGCTTAAGTGCCAACAATACCTTGCGCGCTGGCGATAGCATCACCGGTTTGCAAGGCGTTATGACCTACACCTGGGGTGGCGCAACTGCAAGCCCCAACAGCTACCGCGTGCGGGTCAGCCAATCGCCAAATTTCGTGGCCGAAAACCCACGCCCAACCTCGCTTGAGCTTGATGGCTCGTTGCGCGTGGCTGGGGTTAACGTGTTGAACTACTTCAATACCTTTGGCACAAACGCTTGTACTGGCGGGGTTGGTGGCGCTGCTACCGATTGCCGTGGGGCTGAAAACGCCACCGAATTCACACGCCAAAGAGACAAAACCATTGCCGCAATCATCATGACCCAAGCCGATGTTATTGGCTTGATGGAAATTGAAAACGACGGCTTCGGCAGCAACAGCGCCATCCAAGATTTGGTTAATGGCTTGAACGCTGCAACCGCACCAAACACCTATGCCTTGATCAATGTCGATGCGCGGACTGGCCAAACCAATCCATTGGGCACCGATGCAATCAAGGTTGCTTTGCTCTACAAACCAGCCAAAGTAAGCTTGACTGGCACGACTGCCGTGCTCAACACTGGCGCATTCGGTGAATTCAACACCGGCAGCGGCCCAACTGGTCGTAACCGCCCAGCGTTGACCCAATCGTTCACCGAAACCAGCAGCGGCGAAACCTTCACCGTTGTGGTCAACCACTTGAAGTCGAAGGGTAGCGCGTGTACCGATAACATTAGCCCAGTGCCAAGCGACCCAGATTTGGGCGATGGCCAAGGCAACTGTAACTTGACCCGCAAAACCGCCGCGCAAGAGTTGGTCAACTGGTTGAATACCGACCCAACCAATGTTGATGATAGCGATTATTTGATCATCGGCGACTTGAATTCATACGCCATGGAAGATCCAATCACCGTTATCCGTAACGCTGGCTATGTCAACGTACCAAAAGCCTTGCTTGGCGACGAAGCCTACTCATACATTTTCGACGGCCAAACTGGCTCGCTCGACCATGCCTTGGCAAGCAATTCGTTGTTCGGCCAAGTTGCCGATGTACAAGAGTTGCACATCAACGCCGACGAACCAATTGCCTTGGATTACAACACCAACTTCAAGAGCCCTGGCCAAATCACCAGCTTGTATAGCAACAACGCCTACCGTGCGTCAGACCACGACCCAATCGTGGTTGGCTTGAACTTGGGTGCAGCTCCAACTGCCAACTTCGGCACCTCAACCAAGACGGTCAGCGATACCAGCGTCGAACAAGGCGAAGTCTTCACCTACACCTTGACGATTCGCAATAGTGGCGCGGCAGAAGGCAGCTTCAGCTTGAGCGACGTGATCAACAGCAATTTGCAAATTGTGAGCGTCAGTGCTGGCTTGACCACCAGTGGCCAAACCGTCAGCACCAACAGCAGCCTTGCACCAAACTCAATCAAAACCTACACGATTGCCGTGCGCAGTGTTGGTAATTTCGTTGGAACGGTCAGCAACACCGCTGTGCTCAATAGCGATATTGATTTGACTGCCGATGACGTGACGATTACCGCAACCTCAAACCCAAGCTTTACGGTCTACTTGCCATTCGTGAACAAAAACTAATCTGGCCTGAGACCAAGCGCCCAGCACTAATTGCGGTGCTGGGCGCTTTTTTGTTAATCAGCCCAAAGCCGCTAGCCAAATTCCATTCAAAAGCCCATTCTGATGCTGCCATATCCAAAGCTTATCGATTCAAATCAGTGCCAGATCAACCTTTAGCCTAACGATCAATAAGCCAAATTGGGGCTTGAATGTGCTGATTGCAGGTTGTAAGCTAGCAGCACCACAGCTACTCAATTTGGAGCGAGAGATGCAACACCTCAAACGCATGAGTTTGATCGTCTGTTTAGGCTTGGCTTTGGCAGCATGCGCAATTCCAGGCAATTATTCCTCGGATAATCCACCGACCAGCCCACCAGCCGAATTGCAAATCGAAGCAGGCTTTACGATTAGCCCAATCATTACTGGTCTCGATCAGCCAACTGGGCTAGCCTTCGATCCTCAAGGGCGTTTGTATATTGCGCAACGCTCAGGCAGTGTGCTGATCAAAGAGGGCGCTGATCCGCCGCGCGAGTATGCCACGGGCTTCAATAAACCGCTCAGTTTGCACTGGTTTGAGCAAGCGTTATATGTGGTTGAGCAAGGCCAAATTCAGCGCTTGGATGATCACAACGGCGATGGCAGCGTCGATCAGCAAACAATTTTATTAAGCGATCTGCCTGATCAGATTGAAGCCGCAACCCTTGTCTCCGATGCGCAAGGCTGGCTCTATCTTGGGGTTGGCACCCAAGCAGATCACACTGCAACCGCTGGAATTCAAGAGGGTTATATTCGGCGCTTTCGGGGCGATGGCAGCGAAGCCAGCGTTTATGCAACTGGTTTGCGCATGCCGTTTGGCTTGGCGTTCGATGCCCAACAGCAGTTGTATGCAACCGACAACGGACGCGAAGGCTTAGGCGATGATCTGCCGCCAGATGAGGTTAATCAGATTGAGGCGGGGGCCAATTATGGTTGGCCTGCGTGTTGGGGCCAGCGCCAGCCAGATGCTGATGGCGGCGGCGATCAAGCAGCGTGTGCAACGACCAGCGAGCCAGCAGCGCTTTTGCCAGCCCATAGTGGCGTGACCGGAATTGTCTTCTATCAAGGCACAGCGTTTCCTGCCAGCTATCAGGGCGATGGGTTTATTAGTTTATCAGGTTCGTGGTATAGCCAAGAATTGCGTGGTCATAGCATTGTGCGCATGAACGCAGAAGATCAAAGCATTGTGCCATTTGCCAGCGGCTTTGCGCGCCCAGTTGGCTTGGTTGTTAGCCCGCAAGGACAGTTGCTGGTGGCAGATTATGACCGTGGCATGATCGTTATGATTGCAGCGCAACCCTAAACCTAGAGAAAGTTGCCGAATATGCCTCAATTTATCAGTATTGCATATGAACTGTAAACATTGGGGTTCTCATGTATTTTTTGACAAGCTAATCGCGAAAGTAGGCAGAATCTATGCAACAGCTTATCCTCGCCTGTGGGGTAAATCCATTAGGCCCAATTATTTTACTCTTTGGGACAGCAATTCTGCTATTTATCAGTAATATGACAATTAAATATTTCTTGCTTGCAAAAACCCATCGTTCAAAACGTCGTTCATTAATGATCGATAGTTTGAGCTTGACATTTATTGAAGGCTTTGTAATCGGCTTGGTTATTCTAGCTGCAACAGTGTTGCCACGTGTTGTATTTATTACGAAAATTGGATTTTTATTTTCCTATCAAATTATCATTTGGGCATTGTTTTGCATCATCGATACGTTTTTTATCAAACGTTGGTCAATCCAAACCAAATTTCAAGCGATTAGGCTAGACGACAGTCAACAATTACAGGTTGAGCCAGCACATCGCACTTATCTGCCGCCATGGCTGGTAGCAATCCTATCAAATACATTAATCCTTGGCTTAATTGGCTTATTGGTTTGGATAGTCAATTAGTTTATAACGAGGAGCAGCAATGCAAAAAATAATCCTTGCCTGCTGCTATGGTTTATGGCCCCAATCATTTGGCTGGCTCTATGGGTTTATCGGTTTTTGGGTAATTATAGCGCTTGTTATTGTGGTGAAAGCCTGGGTTTTCCCGCGCAGCCAATGGATTCAGCGGCGGGCACCCTTCCTTAAAAGTTTTTTGCTTTTTATGTCGGGAGCCAGTCTTAGCATGCTTGTGTTGAGCGGCATCTATTTTTTTGCGCCAGCCATGTTCAGCAATCGCCTTGGATTCGTCCCCGCCTATCACGTGATTCTGCTTGGGGCAATCTGCGTTCACGATACGCTGATATTGAACTATTGGCTCAAACAAGGCTATGCCCAAACCATCGGAGTTGATCCAAATCAGCAACTTCAGGTCGAGTCAGCCCAAAGCCACTGGTATCAACCGATCGTGCTTGGATTCGGCACTAATCTCATGCTCTTTTTGGTTATTCAGGCAATGCTTAGCCTTGCTGGCTAATGCCATTGTTACCATGGAGCAAAAGGTTGTTGATTATGACTGCACTTAATAATTCACTTGTAGCCTCAATTGAACCAGACGAGTATGATCCTTGGCTTAGCTTGCGCTATCAAACGCCACAGCAGCAAATCGTGCTCTATAGCGGCTCAATCTATCATAGTGGCATATTTGATGACGATCAAACTGAATTTTGCTTAGATTTTAATTTTGGCCATAGCTACCTGATTCAACCCTATCGCCTCAGGCGGTTTGCCGAATGGCTTGTTTTTGTGCCCATGATCGATCAAGCTACTGAGCTTGATAATGTTTGGGCTGATCACGCCCAGTTTGGGCAAGGGTTGCTAATTCCCCAACACAGCTGGGATGTTGTTTGGCAAGCAGCCGGATTTGCTGTGCGCAGCGCTGCAAGCATCCCACTTGCAACCAATGCCGATCTACAATTGCTTTGGTTGCTGACAAGCCAATTTAAGCAAGTTTCACCAGCCATGACGGGGCTAACAACTTCTATCAAGGCACTTCAGCATGCGATTCTTGCAGAAGCGCCAAACCATCAGCCTTCGATTAAACAGCTGCTGCAAGCAATGCTTGATCAACAACTGCTGCTTGAGCCAACTCCAAGTCCGCAACTCGCCGAAGGCCTGACGATTACAGCTTACTGGACTGACCACCAGCAGCGGATTCAGGAGTGGCCAGCACTTATCGTCCAGCAGCAGCAGCCTTACCTGCTGATTTTTGGCCAGCTGGTTAAAATTCTCGAAGCCTAAAATAGGGCAGTTTGCGGGCAAAAACTGATATGTTGCTGAAAATGCTGAGAGTTACTTGAAAAAGGGAACACAATTGGCCTCGTATCCGTTATGATAAGACAGCCGAAACGATTTTAGTGTGTGGAGTATTGGGTATGCGCTGGATACGCTGGTGTTGGCTGCTGTTGCTGATAGCCCTACCGATCAGTGCAGCATCGGGCCAAGAGCAATCAAATAATGGGCTAATTTGGCAAGTTGAGCCAGTATTTGGCACCACCTATCGCCCTGGCGAGTGGATGGCCTTGCGGGTCAAGGTGAGCAATACTGGCGTTGATCGCAAGGTTGAAATTCACGTTGGCAACTACAATGTTGAGCTTGATGTGCCCGGCGGCAGTCAAAAAGAAACTTTGTTATATGGCCAATTTGATCAAGCGTTTCGGGTGCCAATGGCGCTCTATTTAAATGGCGAAAAACGCGAAACCGCCACGCTTCAACTGCGCTCAACCGATCGCCCGATGGTGGCAACCTTGTTGGAGCAACCGCTGCCCCAATTGACCAAGGTAGTGCTGGTTGCGACTGATAGCAAGCAATTGCCGAATTCGGCGATTGGCCTCGATATGCTCAATGGCATTGCGCTCAATCAGCGGTCGTGGGGCGAGCTATCGCCAGAACAACAGCAAGCAATCAAACGGTGGGTCAACAATGGTGGGATGTTGTTGGTCGAGCCAAATCTGCTTGAAGATTTGCCTGCCGAACTCCAGCCAGCCCAAGTTGCAGGCGAGCAAGCTATTGCCACCACAACCTTAAGCCAAGTATTTCTTCAGCCGTTCAATGAAGCAAGCTTGAATATTGCCCTGCTTCAGCCAAATAATCAATCGGCTGCGAGCCTGAAGCAAGATCAAACGCCGATTTTTGTTAAACGCCCAGTTGGCAAAGGTTTTGTCATCGCCAGTGCGTTTAATCTCGATCAGCAGGAAATCATCGCTTGGCGTGGCTACGAAAATATGCTGGTTTCGCTCTTTCCCCAAGCCCAAAATACTGGCTGGATGGGGCCTGGCAGCAGCGAAAATATGATTCGCGATACGAATGCGCCAGCATTGCTCAACAATTTACCAGCGCTTGACCTGCCACCGCTCAAAACCTTGTTAATTCTGTTGGGGCTTTACATTGTGTTGGCGGGGCCAGTGACCTACCTCGTGCTGCGACGGCTTGATCGCATGGCCCTCGCATGGCTGACAATTCCCTCATTAACCTTGGTTTTTGCAGTGCTGGCCTATGGAATTGGCTCAAAACAACGCGGCACTGATATTTTGGTTCATGATGTGGCCTTAATCTACCCCGATGCTGATGCTAATGCGACCGTGCTTGGCTATGCAGGGATTTTCTCGCCTGTTCGCGACGAATATCAGGTAACAATCAAAAACGGGGCCTATCCACGACCACTTTTGGTCAACCCCAATATGGGCGGCAATAATGGCGGGGTCAATGCAACCCGAGCACTCTATAGCCATCAACCAGGCGATATTCGCGACTTGACGATTAATCAATGGTCGATGGAAATGTTTGCTTATGAACAAAGCATCAGCGATGCGCCGCACGTGCAAATTGAAATCAGCATGCAAGAAAAGAAAATCATTGGCACCGTGCGCAATACCAGCAAATATACGCTCAACGAAGCTGCATTTATTATGTTAGGTAATGCCCAAAAGTTTGGCACAATCGAGCCAGGCGCTGAAAAATCGATTGAATTGCAAATTAACAATAATCCTTCGATGTCGGGCGCAAGCTATTTGCTGTTTCAAAAAGAGCTTGATGCTGGCTATCAAACGCCATCCGGCCCACCACGCGACCTGTTGGCCAAAACCCAAGCACTTGATATTGCACTGCCCAACACCTATAGCTCGGTTGATCGCAACGCCGTGTTTGTGGCATTCGTCGATTTCAATCAATCGGTGATCGATTTGCCCGAAAAACGCTTTGCCGCAACCCAACGCAGCTTGTTAGTACAATATCCACAATTAAGCTATAGCCAAAATGTGGTTGAACTGAACAACAATTGGTTCAGCTATACCATGGAAGAAGATCCCAATATGGGCATGGGTTCGGCCTGTACTACCAGTGCCCGTGGCTCAGGCACAAGCATTTCGCAAAAGACTGGCATCATCCAACTTAACTTACCAGCAACGCTTAGTTCAATCGAAGCCCAATCGTTGCGCTTTTTACCAACAATCGATGGTGGCATGGTCGCACCCAACAAAGTCAACTACGAACTTTATAATTGGGTTACTGGGCAATGGGATGGCCTAAGCTTCAAAAATGGCGCGCTTGATCTGACCACCAACCCAAGCGATTATTTACAACAAGGCAGTTTGCGCATGCGCTACACCATTGATCCATCGATCGACACCACTGCTGGGTTGTGGGGCTGTTTCTCGGTTGGGCCGGTGCTTACGGGAGTGGTCAAATGAGCGAATTAGCGATTCAAACTGTTGATTTACTGCGCCGCTATGGCAAATATACTGCCGTCAACAAGCTTAACTTAGCCATCGCGCCTGGTAGTATTTTTGGCTTTCTCGGCCCAAACGGCGCTGGCAAAACCACAACCTTGCGGATGCTGGCGGGCTTGCTTGAGCCAAGCAGCGGCCAAGTCTTTTTGCATGGCCAGCTGATTCAAAAAACCAGCACAGCGGCAGCCATCGTTGGCTATATGCCCGATTTCTTTGGGGTTTACGATGATCTGCGGGTTTGGGAATATCTTGATTTCTATGCGCGTTGCCATGGAATTGAGCCAGCCAAACGCAAAAGCACCGTTGATGGTTTGCTCGATTTGGTTGATCTGAGCGACAAGCGCAATGCTTTTGTGCAACATCTGAGCCGTGGGATGCAACAGCGCTTGTGCTTGGCTCATGCGCTTGTGCACGACCCCAAAATTTTGTTGCTCGATGAGCCAGCCAGCGGCCTCGACCCCCAAGCGCGGGTTGAATTACGCGAGTTGCTGCGCACCCTACGCGATATGGGCAAAACGATTATTCTTAGCTCGCATATTTTGAATGAGCTAGAAGATATTTGTACCAATTTCGGAATTATGGCGCGTGGCCAATTGCTAGCCCAAGGCTCACTTGAAACCTTGCGCCAACGCAGCCGCCCAGCCCTCCAAATCAAAGTGCTTGATGATTTAGAGCGGGCGATGCGCTTGATTGGCGCTCAATCAGGCGTGTTGCGGGTGCTTGAGCCAGCGGAAGAAACGCCCAACCTGATCGAAGTAGAATTTGATGGCAATGAGCAGCAAGCATCACAGTTGCTGCTTAATTTAGCGCGCGCCGAGTTGCCAATTGCCGATTTCCATCGCGAAGACGATTCGCTCGAACGGCTCTTTTTGCAGCTTGTCAATGACCATGTTACGGAGGAACAGCTATGAGCAATCGTGCGGCGAGCAGGCGTTGGAGATTGCAACCAAACCCAATTGTGGTCAAAGAGTTGCGTTCGCGTATGCGTGGTGGTCGAGCCTTTATCTTGCTCACGGGCTTTTTGCTGGGCTTGGGATTGGTTGGCTATGGCTTATTTCTGCGCGCTACCACCGGCCAAAACAACGGTGCACCGATTTTTAGTGCTCAAGTTGGCCAAACCCTGTTTGCAGGCTTAGCCTTTATGTTGCTGTTTTTGGTGATTCTGATTGCGCCAGCAGTAACGGTTGGGGCAATTAGCAGCGAGCGCGAACGCCTCACCTACGAAATGTTGATTGCCACCAATTTGCCATCGCATCGCTTGCTATGGGGCAAATTGATTTCAGCGCTATCGTACATTGCGCTTTTGCTTTTGGCGGCAATTCCGCTGGGCAGCATTGTCTTTCTCTTTGGTGGGATCACCTTGCGCCATGTCATCCAAGCAGCAGTTATTATTGTGCTGAGTGCCATCACCAGCGCCATGCTTGGGATTTGGGCCTCGGCAATGACCGGCAAAACCGGACGGGCAGCGGTCGTCAGCTATGTAATTATTGCCTTGGTGTTGGGTGGATTTTTGTTTGGAGCAGAAATCTGGACGAATCGCACGACCGATCCAGTACCAACTGGGTTATTAGCGCCAAACCCGATTAGCGCCTTAGCTTCGAGCCTTGGAACCTTATCGGGGTCAAGCAGTAGCGGCATGCCATTTGAAGCAATCCCGAGGGCGGCTGGCGGCGGGCCTGGTTGGTGGCCAGGCAGCAACCCCTTCAGCAATACGGGCCTCAATTTTCCAGGTTGGCGAACCTTTTCGATTGGCATTTACCCAGCAACCGATCAATTTGGGCCTGATGGCATGCCAATTATTGCCGAGCCACGTTCGGTTTGGCGCATTACCATCATCATTTTGATTATGGCATGTCTGGGCTTCTTTTGGATGGCGCTGCATGCCGTCAAACCACGCCGCCGCTGGTGGCCAACCTGGGGCGACGCAGCAATGCTCTCAGTCACCTCGCTCAGCTTGCTTGGTTTGGGCTTTTGGATTGGCTGGTGGTTCCGTTAGACCAAGTTCAAGCGCCAATCAATAGCTCAAAAACACGAATTAAACGCCAACCCCGCGCCAATTGGCACGGGGTTGATGCATTGGAAGAAAAGACCAGGTTATGGAGTTGGGGTTGGTTGTTGCAAGGTTGGCGTAATGCCCGTGGTTGCAGTTGCCAACGGCCCAGTAGTCATAGGAGCTAAGGTTGTGGTTGGCTGGGTTGTTGGCATCAACGAAGGCACGGCCACCACATTTTGGCCTGGCGTTGTCGTCGTATCAGGAAACAGCAAACTCATTGGGGGCAACTTGAAGAAATACAATATCCCTAAGAGCGCCGCCAACACGACCAACGAACCTAGAATGCCCCACCCCGATAAACCACCGCCTTCGGCCTTGGCCGCAGCGCGCGGCGCAGACGCAACAGGACGGGCATGAGCCTCGGCCATCGCTGGAGTCAAACGACCTGAAGCAGTCAGCGGCACGTGCTGTAGGGTTTCATCATCGTGCATCCCAACTACCGCCATAGGCTTGGTGCCAGTTGGCCCAGCAGGCAACTCAAATTCCTCAGTGATCGGGTCGGCACTGCGGGCTGGCGTATTCAGTGGCTGGTTTAATAATGTTTCCAGCAATGGATCATTAGCTTCAAGCTCATCAAGCTCATCAACTTCAACCAACAAAGCGGTGATATTATCGTAACCGCCAACTCCATTGGCCAGATCGATCAGCTTTGGCACAATCTGATCGAATGGCAACGTATTGATCGTACGTAAAATGGTTGCCTCATCAACGAAGCCATGCAAGCCGTCAGATGAGATCAAAAAGCGATCGCCAACCTGAACAGGCTCGCGAAACACATCAACTTGAACCTCGCGTTGATGCCCAACGGCGCGGGTAATGATGTTTTTGATCTTCGACTGTGACGCTTGTTCGCGGGTCATTAAGCCTGCGCGAACTTGCTCTTCAACAAATGAGTGATCAACCGTAATTTGGCGCATCGAGTTATTGCGAATTAAATAGGCTCGACTATCGCCAACATTGGCTAGAAACGCTACATTTTTGAAAACCAGCAAGGCCACCGAGGTGGTTCCCATATTGCCACGGCCACGGTCAAACACAGCCTGATTCGCACTCACGATAGACGTAGTGAGGGCCTTGGGAATATCGGTTTGAACAACGTTCGGAAATGTTGCCAACATGGTTTGCACAGCCGTTTGACTGGCGACTTCGCCAGCTAAATGACCGCCCATGCCATCGCAAACAACAAAAAGTTGGATTCCGTTTGGTAGCGGGTCGCCCACGCCATAGGCATCTTGGTTAACTTCGCGTGAACGCCCAATGTCGGTTTGTGCGCTGTGGCGTAGCTTCATCGATACTCCTGTCAATCCCGGGACGATTTACATCGTGAGTGTATCGGCGCGAGTATAGCATAGGCCGTACTATGCGGCAACAATTGATTCACGGCGTAAAATACATTTTGAGCTATTTTTGTTATTGTATTGATCATCTGGGTGAATGTCTATAGGCAGAAAGCCCAAAAAGCCCTGTGCTATAATTGCGCAATTAAAGATCCGCATGAAAGGTATTGGTTTTTTGTATGGCATTTGCAATCGGGATTGATCTCGGTGGCACCCATTTACGGGCTGCCTTAGTAGACCGAGAAGGTGAAATTCTTGCCCATGAACGGATTCGGACTGAAGCCCACGAAGGTGCCGAGGCAGTGGTTGGTCGGATTACCCAATTAATTAACGCCATGATCGCTGCGGCGAATGGTGAAACAATTGTCGGCGTTGGCATCGCCGCCCCAGGCCCGCTTAATCCTTTTACGGGCACGGTCATTACTATGCCCAATTTGCCAGGCTGGGAGAACTTTCCGATCCGCGAACGAATCGCAGCCCAAGTGCCCTTCCCTGTTGTGCTGGGCAACGATGCCAATCTCGCAGCAGTTGGCGAATGGTTGTTCGGCGGCGGGCGAGGCATGCAAAATATGATCTATGTCACAATTAGCACTGGCGTTGGCGGCGGCGTTATTTGCGATGGCCGTTTGTTGCTTGGCTACAATGGCTTTGCCGCCGAAGTTGGCCACATGGTGCTCGATCCCCACGGCTTTGCTCCAGCTACGCCTACTCCCGCAGGCTCGTGGGAAGCCTTGGCATCGGGCACGTTTTTGGCCTACCACGCTGCTGAAGCGATGCGCGCTGGCACAGAAACGGTGCTTAATCAATTAACCACCCCCGATGCAGTGACGACCCATCATTTGGATCTTGCGGCCCAACAAGGCGACGAGTTGGCAATTCGCTTGATCGAAAACGCTGGTTTTTGGTCGGGCATCGCCTTTGTCAACCTGTTGCATATGTTCAGCCCTGAGGCAATTTTCGTGGGTGGCGGGGTCTCCAACTTAGGCGATCGCCTGCTCAACCCAGCCCGAGCCGAAATTAGCAAACGCGCCTTGCCTGGCTATCGCAATGTGCCAATTCATCAAACCAAAATGGGCGATAACCTTGGCGTGCTCGGTGCCGCCGCCTATGCATTTAGCTCAGTCGAATTCGCCTAGTTCTCTGGCAAGCCGCTCGGTTCCAAAGCATCCCGCTAACGCGTCTTTGGGTCTTGGCGGCTTGGCGTTTTTAGCACAAAGGATTTCAGCATGTCGCTCAGGATTCGCCGCAGTGAAATGACCTGCCCAGCGCATAGCCTCGCCATGATCAGCAAAGCCGCTGTTTCTGAGGCCGATGAGGTCATTATCGATTTGGAAGATGCGTGTGCAGTTTCACAAAAAATTGCTGCCCGCGCTACGGTCATTCAGGCCTTGCAAACGCTTGATTTTGGTCAAAAGCTGGTGGCGGTGCGGCCAAACGCCGTCCAAACTCATTATCACTATCGCGATGTGGTTGAAATTGTCGAGGCTGCTGGTGATAAAATCGACGTGCTGGTGATTCCAAAAATCGAAACTGCTGATGATGTGCGCTTTGTTGATCGTTTGCTGAGCCAAATCGAAGCCAATATTGGCCTTGCGGTTGGTTCGATTAAACTCGAAGTATTAATTGAAGGCACGCGGGCGTTGCAAGCGGTTGAGCACATTGCCAATGCTTCGCCGCGTTTGGAAAGCCTGATTTTTGGTTTGGCCGATTATGCAGGCGATTTGGGCGCACGTTCTGCTGACGATCAATGGGGCATGTTTGCCTACCCCAAGCACAAAATGCTGGTTGCTGCCAAAGCGGCTGGGCTGGCGGCGATTGATAATGTAACGTTTGCCTTCCGCGATTCTGAGGCTTGTCAACGCGATGCTAAGCGGGCCGCTGCGATGGGCTTCGATGGCAAATGGGCAATTCATCCAGCCCAAGTGCCAATCATCAACCAAGCCTTTTTGCCAACTGCCGCCGAAATCGCCGAGGCCCAACGCTTAATCAACGCCTATGCCGCCGCCGATCAAGATGCAGGGTTGGGCGCAATTGCAATTGATGATCAGATGATCGATGCGGCAAGTTTGCGGGTGCATGCCAAAAAATTAGCCCTCGCCCAACGCGCAGGGTTAGTGGAATAGTTCAGAATGATGGTGATTCCCTCACCCCCCAGACCCCTCGCCTACTGAACGCGGGCGAGGGGGAGCAGCCGTGGTTCACCAAGGAATTGGGAGAGAACCACAGGATTAAAGCCCCTCTCCCGTTGGGCGGGAGAGGGGTTGGGGTGAGGGGAACGGATCTCACTAGCCATAACTCAATCAATTTCGTGCCTCATGATATACTGTGAGCAGACTGACATTGCAAGCCCTCACACATAGGACATAAAAAACACAATGGCTGAACAGACGCACATTCGCAACTTTAGCATTATCGCCCACGTCGATCATGGCAAAACTACCCTCTCGGATCGCCTGTTGGAAGTGACCCAAACTCTTTCATCACGCGAGATGCGTGCCCAAACCCTTGATGCCATGGATTTGGAACGCGAAAAGGGCATCACAATCAAGATGCACCCCGTCCGGCTAGAATATACTGCCAAGGATGGTCAACAATATGCCTTGCATATGATCGACTGCCCTGGTCACGTTGACTTTAGCTACGAAGTTTCACGCTCGTTGCAAGCCTGTGAAGGCGCATTGTTGATCGTTGATGCTTCGCAAGGCATCGAAGCCCAAACCTTGGCCAATGTCTACTTGGCGCTCGAAAACAATCTCGAAATTATTCCAATCTTGAATAAAATCGATTTGCCTGGGGCCGAGGTTGAGCGGGTTTCCGAGGAAGTCGAGCATGTGCTGGGCTTGCCACGCGAAGAGATTATTTTGGCTTCGGGCAAGGAAGGCACCGGCGTGCCCGAAATTCTCGAAGCAATTGTCGCCCGCATTCCACCACCAAAAGGGAAGAACGAAGCCCCAGCCCGCGCGTTGATTTTCGATTCGCAATATAACGCCTATAAAGGGGTGATTGCCTATATTCGGGTCGTCGATGGCACGATTCGCACTGGCGATAAATTGCGCTTGATGGGCACCGACGTGCTGACCGAAGCGATGGAAATTGGCTTCTTCCGGCCCGGCATGGTTGCTGGACAATCGCTCAGCGCTGGCGAGGTAGGCTACATCGCGACGGGCTTGAAGTCGGTGCGCGATTGCCAAGTTGGCGATACGATCACTCTAATTGATAACCCTGCAACGGAAACCTTGGCTCCCTACGAACCAGCCAAACCAATGGTCTTTGCTGGTTTGTATCCCGTTGATTCAGGCGATTACACCTTGCTGCGCGATGCGCTCGATAAATTACGCCTGAACGATGCAGCGCTTTCCTTCGAGCCAGAAACCTCAGCCGCCTTGGGCTTTGGCTTTCGGGCTGGCTTCTTGGGCTTGCTGCACATGGAAATTGTTCAAGAACGATTGGAACGCGAATACAACATCGACTTGTTGATCACCGCGCCAAGCGTGGAATATCAAGTGTTGACCCATGCTGGCGAGATTTTGATCATCGATAATCCGTCGGAATTGCCCGATGTTGGCATGATCGATCAAATCGAAGAGCCAATGATGGCGATCAGCATTATCGTACCAACCCGCTATATCGGCGTGGTGATGGAATTGGTCACTGGCAAGCGTGGCGTGTTCCAAAGCATGGATTATCTCGATAAAGAGCGGGTGGTGCTGAAGTACGAAATTCCACTTTCTGAAATTGTGGTCGATTTCTACGATTCGCTCAAATCGCGCACCCAAGGCTATGCCTCGTTGGATTATCATCTGAGCAGCTATCGCACTTCCGATTTGGTGAAGCTCGACGTATTGGTCAATGGCACGCCAGTCGATGCGCTTTCGATGATCACCCACCGCGATAATGCCTATCGCCAAGGCCGCCAATTGGTCGAAAAGCTACAAAAGCTGATTCCACGCCAAATGTTTGAAGTGCCAATTCAAGCAGCAGTTGGCTCACGGGTCATCGCCCGCGAAACCATTCGCGCAATGCGCAAAGACGTGTTGTCGAAATGTTATGGTGGCGACATCAGCCGCAAGCGCAAGCTCTTGGAAAAGCAAAAAGAAGGCAAGAAGCGCATGAAGATGGTCGGCAACGTCGAAATTCCGCAAGATGCCTTTATGGCGGTCTTAAAGCTCGACAGCTAGGCCTGAGATTCCCTCACCCCTCTCCCGTTGGACGGGCGAGGGGATTTTTCGTTCGGTGGTAAAGATCCCCTCTCCCCAGCCCCCTCGCCCGTGACGCGGGCGAGGGGCTTTAAGCCTGTGGTTTTGCATGATTTGTGGTAAACATTGGTGCTCCCCCTCGCCCGCGTTTTCGTGGAAGAGGGGGCTGGGGGGTGAGGGAACGCTCCACTGCCGACCAATCGCTCAAAACCGACCCTTAAAAGGAGCGGGCTGGGGGTGAGGGAATACGAAAACAGCAACTCCACACGCATCAAAACGTGTGGAGTTTTTTTGTGCCTGTGATACTTTGGCATGTTATTGGTATTAACTTACGAACGTTCATTGAGAATCGAACCTAGCGCGAGGTAGCCTCATGACCAATGAGCAGGAGTTAAGTTTTGACCAACTCTATACCACCCATTTCAAAGCAATTTACAACTATGTGTACTACCGAGTGCATAACAACGCCGTTGCCGATGATCTGACGGCGCAGATTTTTGAGCGTGCATTGCGCCATTTTGACCAATATCAACCAGCCAAAGCGCCATTTGTGGTTTGGTTGTTTACCATCGCGCGGCGGGTTGTGCAATCGTATATGCGTCGTCAACGCTTAATCCAATGGTTGCCGCTCGATAGCTTTCGCGAATCGCACAACCAGCACAACCCAGAAACTGTTGTGTTGGCCCAAATCGAACAGCAAGCCTTATTGACGGCGCTGCGAGGGCTGAGCCAACGCGAACAAGAGATCATCACGCTTAAGTTTGTGGCTAGGCTAACCAATCGTCAGATTGCCCAAATTAGCAGCTTAAGCGAATCGAATGTTGGCACAATCGCCGCCCGCAGCTTGCTCAAATTACGCCGTTCACTCAGCCAGTCGCAAGGAGAAACCAATGTCGAAACAACAACCCCAACCTGGTCGCACTGATCGCGGCTTGATCGCCGAAGAAACTGTGCTGAGGCTCTTGAGCGAAAGCGACCCTTCGGCTCAGAGTTCGCTCTATCAGCCGCTTCGCCAACGTTTATTCCAACAAAAAACATATAAGGAGATTAAACCAATGCGGACACCACGTTTTGCTTTGCTGTTTGGCTTGGCGTTGGTCGCGCTGCTGGCGCTAACGCCAGTTCGCAGCAGTTTGGCCGCAGTTTTACAACAATTTGGCTTGATTCGGGTCACTGATCAGGCAACTTCAGGCCAACAATTCCAAGGCCAGCAACTGCCTGCCTATGATCCAAGTTTGCCTGAACCAACCAGCGTGCCAGCACCAAGCATCGCAAGCATCGAAAGCCTTTCAAGCCAACTTGGCAGCCATGTGTATGCTGCAAGCACTGTGCCAGCTGGCTATCAACTTTTGGAGCGCCACATGAACGTTGGCAGCATCGGTTCGACCGTGATTAGCTATTATGCGAATCAACAAGATACGACCAATGCCGATCAGGCAATGATCAGCCTGAGCCAAACCCACCAAACTCAAGCCAATGCCCAAGCCTACGATTTTGCGGTTGGTTCAGCTGCTAGCACACCAGTGCAAGTGCGCGGCGTTAGCGGCCTCTGGATTGAACAAGCACCATTGTTGTTGGCCGACGATGGGACTGGTCATTTCACAACTGTCGGAGTCAATGTATTGGTTTGGAGCGACGGCGCTAATAGCTTCAAACTCGAAAGCAATCGTTTGGACTTAGCAGCAATGAAAGCTTTCGCTGAATCACTCCAATAAATCGAACATCCCTATAATTCAAGCCCAACCCAAATGCAGATTTTGGGTTGGGCTTGAAATTTAAAGGCTAGATTCGCGCCGCAGGTGACCGACGACGTTGGATAAATCCCGCCAAAATTGGCGTGCCAACGCCAAGTGCGGCAATCCACAGCGCTTTGTACAGCACTGGCAAGAAACTAGTGGGGAAATTGCTTGGCACATCGCCAATCAACACCAACATGCCGAGCGTTACCGCAACGCCCACGATATAAATGAGCAGCAGCTGCCACCAAGCAACATGGCCTGTTGCCTGATGCCGCTGCCATGTCGTTGCTAAAATTCGCCCTAATTGATCAGCGCTGCCAAATTGATCCAGCGCAGTTGTCACCGCCGTCGCCTGATCAGCACCTTGCTGCATTGCTTGATCAACCAACGCCTCAAGATGGCTGCGAAGCTCACGAATTTCATCTGTGCGCTGAGCGGCAGGCAAGTTGGAAAATTCGGCAGCCACGGTTTTCAAATAACGTTCAATTCGATCAGATGCTGGGGTCATAGCTCAGTCTCCGTTTGCCCATCAGGGCTTCAATTGCCGTAGCATAGCGTCGCCATGCAGCAATGCGAGTTTCCAACTCGGCCAAACCGGCAGCGGTCAAATGATAGACTTTGCGCGCAGGCCCTTGGGCTTGAATTTCCCACGAGCTGGTCACCCATTCGGAGTTTTCCAGCGTGCGTAACGCAGGGTAGAGCGAGCCTTCACGCATACGCAAAACCTGATCACTATCGCGCTCAATCGCCCGCGCAATTGCATAGCCATGCAACGGGCCATGGGTCAAAACACTGAGAATTAAGGTGGGCAAATCACCCCGAGTTAAGTCAACACTCATTGCACCTCCCATATAGCAACTGGCTAGGAGTATACATAGATTCAAGATGTATGTCAATATGTAACTTATATAGATAAATTAGCTCCTAGCTCCTAGCAATGCAAGCACTAACCTCGTGCTAGTCATCGATCATTGCGCTGCGTGATGGAGTATGATCGCTATGAGCTACCAAGCGATCGTATTTACGCATGGCAAAATTAATCATCAGATAGCCAAGTAGTACACCGATTGCATTCATTAACACATCATCAATGTGGGTAATTCGAAATTGATAGCCAAAGATTAACCCAGTCACTAGCTGAATTGTTTCTGTACTAAAGCCAACCAGCAGCGCAATAGCAAACACGCTTTGGATGCGGAGCTTTTTGAATAAGCGTAAAAATATCCCAAACGGAATGGTAAGAATTATGTTGAGGAGATACGATTTGAGTAATCTTAAGACATCATCATGTTCATCAAACACAAAATATTGTTGCTTAAAGGGAATCAGATAGATAGCTTCGCGATAAGGATAATTTTTGATAGTATTCCAAAGTGATATACCATGATAATTTATTGGTAAACAGATTTGGGCAATTAACCCAAAAATATAGACTATGAAAAGACAATACAGCATTACTTTATATCTAGGTTTATCGTTTTTCAGCATCCATAATGCTAAGGGGATAATAATAATCAGCGAATAGCCAAGAAATGCTAATGTTTGGCGTAGCATATCGTATGCATCATCCATGCTAAAACAGTCGAGTTCATAACTCTGTGCAAGATCATTGAGGCTGAGTGGAGTTGAGCAATCTATGCGTGCAGGAATGGGAAGAAGAAGACTAAATTGCGGCAGTTGCAAGCTCGCTGATGCTTAAATTGCGAATTTCTAAGGCTTGGGCTTGGTGGGCCAGCACGCCGCCACGCACAATCCCGCGCGGTGAAACCTGAGCATATTGGTTATCGAGCCAGAGAATCAAGCCTAATTTGCTGGTTGGCAGATTGTGTGTTTTGAGCACCAATTGCTGATCCAGCCAAAATTCGACCCGATCGGCATACCAATCGATTTGATAGTGTTGCCAAGCATTCCATTTGAGCTGAATCGGCTGGCTGCGCACGCCCAAGGCCAATTGCAGCAAGGGCAAGCAACAGCGTTGGCGCAACCAGCTATTTTGGCTGAGCAAAACGGCCAAGGGAGCAAGTGGTAACAAAGCCAAACACAGCGCCAAACGCGGCACAAAACTCATCGCGAGCCAGCCATTGCTCGCACCATTAGCAGTTAATTCAAGTTTGCTGGCCGCGCTTGCATAGAAAAACCACAACGCTTGAGGCAAACGCAAACGCCGCAAGCCAGTGCCAGCAGGATCATTCCACCAACCAAAGCCTGCGGTACCCACAAAATGCTCAGGATCACCACAAAACTGGGCTTCAAGGTGCAAGCGAACTGGCGCATGCCAACATAAATCGCCAGCAACATAATCATCCAATTGCGCATCGCTATAAACTATGCGATCATGCTTGGTAAGGGCTAAGCGCACTCCAGCAGCAAGCGGCTGAATCTCAGCATTGTTGGGTGTCCAAGCATGCCAGCGCCGCCCCCAAAACGAGCGAAACGTCATTAGGAGACTCCTATGTCGCAAGCATTGTTAATTTTTGATGGAACCTGCGATTTTTGCACCCGCGCCGCCCGTTGGATCAAAAAACTCGATCGCCAGCAACGAATTCGGATTGAGCCATTTCAAAAAGCTGGCATTCCCGAATCGGTTGGCTTAACCTATGCCCAATGCGAGCAAGCAGCATGGCTGCAAACCAGTGATGGTATATTGTGGCGCGGAGCTGGGTCGGTTAATGCGGCGCTGAGCATTGCCACAGGCAAGCGTTTGCCATTGATTTTGTACCAAATGTGGGGCATCCGCCAGATTCAAGATAGCGTCTACAAACTGATTGTCAAATATCGCCATCGGATTCCAGGCGATACCCCGCATTGCCAACAGTTTCCCGCCGATTGCGCGCGCTAAGCAGCGTTCAACTGTTCGAGCAGCCATTCAAGCGCCCGTTGCGCCGAAGCCTGCTTATTGCCCAGCCGATCGTAGGGCCAAATATGTTGCTCGACCAAGGCTTGATTCGGCAAAGCCAAACCTAAATACACTAAGCCGACTGGCTTTTCAGCGCTGCCGCCACCAGGCCCAGCAATGCCAGTCGTGCTTAGGCCAACCGTCGCGCCAAGTGCTTGGGCTGTGCCTTGAGCCATGGCTAAGGCTGTTTCTGCACTCACCGCGCCAACCGTTGCGAGGGTTGAAGCTGGCACATGCAAAAGCTGCTGTTTGGCGCTGTTGGCATAGGCGATGATGCCGCCCAAATAAACCACAGAGCTGCCAGCAATGTTGGTCAGCCAATCGCCTAGCAAACCACCAGTGCACGATTCGGCGGTAGCGAGCGTCCATTGGCGTTGGGCCAAGGCCGTAATGACTGCTTGGGCTAAGGCCATCGATTTAGCCTGCACGCTGTTTGCCAAGTAATTGAAATGCCGTAAAGCCTAAATAAATAATAGCACCAATAATTAAAAGCTTGATTAGGCCCTTAAACAGCGTGCCAACAAACAATAAGGCCAGAATGACCACAATAATTTGCACAAGTTTACGATTCATTATCGATTCCTTCTATGATAAGCCAATATCCCACGTGGCGGCGATTTCTTCTTTGGTGAATGAACGGAAGGCTAAAACCGTCGAGGTGCGCACAATCCCCTTTAGGCTGCCAATTTGGTCGGGCACGGTTTTGGCCAGTTGATCGTAATCGGCCAAGCGCACAATTGCGATAATATCCCATTCGCCGGTAACCGAGTAAACCTCGGCCACGCCTTCAATCGCGGTCAGGCCAGCTGCTACCCCATTGGCGGCACTTGGTTCTGTTTGAATATGCACAAATGCGGTGATCATTGCTGGTTCCTCGCCATAGAATGCAAAAAATTCAGCTTATTTTAACATATTTGCCATGCGCCAAGCGTACAAGGGTTAATTATATAAGCCCCTCACCCCCAACCCCTCTCCCGTGGCGCGGGCGAGGGGCTTTTCGTTGCCTAGATTTTGCCATGAATTATCATGGAAACATGGTCTTTCATAATCTAGCTCCCCCTCGCCCGCGTTCAGTGGGAGAGGGGGCTTGGGGGGTGAGGGAAGCTTAGGGCAGTAGGCGCAAGCGTTGCAACCTCACTGTTTGCTGCTCAGCGCCAGCCACCACCGGATCAAGCCGCAGCATACCAATTTGGCCTTGCCAAGTTGGAATTTGGCTCAGATCGAGGGTATAGGTATGCAGCGCGCCATCACCAATCACATCCCAAGCAACCGAATGATCTTCAGTTGCGCCTTCGCCTGGAGCCATCCAATACAGTTGGCCGTGTTGATTGGGCAAGCTGGTGGCCATCGTAATTTCTAGTTTGCGCCATTGAGCACTATCAAGCGTGATGCGTGGGCTAAGCAAATGCGGGTCTTGCTCGGGCACAAATTGCCAAGCATCAACCCACGTCGTGCCAGCGATAAAATTCTCGCGCCAACCCAAACTCCAATCTTGCCAATGCCAATCGGGCATACCTTGAGGAATGGGGTCGAGCTTAAAGTAGCTGGCATAGGTCAGGGTAATTGGTTGCGCTTGGTGCAAAAACGGCGCAAAGCATTCAGCCACCGCTTGCGGCTCTAAGCCATAGCGTTCGAGCAAAATTGGGCTAGGCGCAACCGCCTGCTGATCGAGCCAAACTGGATAGCCAGAGCTAGTGGTATCGACAATTTTGGCGCTAATTTCCAAGCAGCCATGCTGCCAATCGCCAGGGCTGACACTGAGCGGCAGACTATTTGGGCGGGCAAATTCATATTCTGCATACAAGGCTTGCAAGCCATTTGGCACGAGATAAAAATCATTGCTGCTGCCAATTTGGGCCAATTCAGTAATGATCATGCGATCTTGATCGTTGGCAGCATTGCCGTTGGCTTTAATTTGCCAGCCATTGTTTAAAGCCAAGCCAACCAAAGCCGCGCTGAGGGCTGGCTGCCACCACGGCCAACGCGCCAAACTGAGTGTATTTAGCGCCAGCGTGATCAACAAGGCCCACGGCGGCAAGCAGGCAATCCAAAATTCAATATTATCTGGCTCCCACCAGCCAAAAAAGAGGCTGTAGCTTACCAGCCAGGTTGTGGCCAGCAACACCAACGGGCGGGATTGGACCCAAATCTGCCGCCAACGCCAGCCAATCAGGCCAAGGCTTGCCAGCAAAACGACACCCCCAAGCCAGCCATGAATCGTATGTTGCCAACCGCTAAGCAAATTGCCAACACTCGTTGCGCTTGGCGTAGCACCCCACAAGCCAGTATTGGCATATTCAAACAGCCATTGTTGGATTTGTGGCCAGCTGCGAAAGCCACTCAAGCCAAACATCACAAGCGCATAGCTACCGCCAACTACCAGCAAGCCAACCAAAGCATAGTGGATGAATGCCCGCCAGCGTTGGCTCCATAGCGTGGATTGCCAATTGGCACTCAGCCAAACCGCCAGCACTGGCAACAACCACAACACATTAGTTTGATGAAACAGAATCGCGCCGCTATGCGCCAAACCAAGCCAGCGCCATAAGTTCACGTTTTGGGGCGTTTCAGCCAAGCGCAGCAACAAACCGGTGGCAATAATCAAAAACAAGCCAGCCAAGGTATAGACCTCGACTTCAACCGCGTAATACCACCAGGCATATGCGCCGCCAACCAGCAGACTGCCAATGCTCGCCAACCATGCTTGCTTGGTGAGGCGATAAAGCAACCTCCACCAGATGATCACGCCGCTTGCGCCAGCCAGCACATTGAGCAATTGCAACGGTCTAAAAGCCATGCCCTGATAGCCCACAACCTGACTGAATCCATAAACAATTTCGCCAAGCGGCCCATACAACAAATGATGGGGATGAAACGATTCGCGCCACGGTTTGGCTTGCACCGCCGTCGCATACGAATAGGCATCGAAAGTATGAATCTGCGTGAGCGTTAGGCTATAGAGCAGAACTAAGCCCAGCCACGCCAAACCAAGCTTTAAACGAAATTGTTGCTGCATTGCGGTATCCAGAAAGCGCGCTAAAACAATGACACAGCCTGTTGTTACAGACTGTGCCATAGTACCATTGAATGACATTCAGCTTATTTGGTCGTCCAAGGCAGATAGACTTTATAGCTAACTGCTGGAGCGGTCACGATAACCGTACCTTGCATATTGCTGTGCAACGTACAGACATAACTGAAGCTACCAACCGTATCAAAGGTTACTGCATACTCTTGGTTTTGGCTCAGAGTGCCCGACTCCCAAGTAAATGGGGTTTGAGTACGGGTTGTGTCATGGGGAGCGCTATCAAGGTTGCGCCACAGAACATTGGTACCCAAGGTAACCGTAATGGGAGTTGGGCTAAAGCGGAAGTTTTGAATGTTGACGGTTTGGGTCGCGGTGTAGGCAAAGTTTTGGGTTACGCTCTGATTGAGTGCAACCGTGACTGTTGCCACTTGCGTTTCCAAGGCCATCAAATCGCTCGCGATCGTGTAAGTGCCTGGCGCTAAGGTCAAGCTATACACCCCTTGAGCGTTGGTTTCGGTCGTCACGTTGCCTGGGTTAGCGGTGATCACCGCGCCAGCACGGCCAATGCCGTTGAGGGTCACGCTACCAGTTGCAGTACCAGTTGGGCCACCACTAAAAGCAAAATCTTCGGTAGTAACTTGGCCTTTGACAATCGTCACTTGGCGGGTAATTGGATCTTGGCCTGGTACAGTTACGGTGGCGGTATACACGCCTGATGGCAAGCTGGTGCTATAGACACCAGTGGTTTTGCCAAATTCAACCACGCCAACGCTGTTTTCCAAGCGCACGGTGGCCGAAGTTGCGGCAGTGCCATTAAGCGTGATGCGGCCTTGCAAGGTTGGGGCAATTGCGGTCAAGGCATTGACATAGCCATGGCCAAAGGTGTTGTTTGGAATGCTTGAGCCAGGTACGCCACCACAGGTTTCGGTTGAAGGAGCAGCGGTTGCGGTTTCTTGCAAGATTGCGCGCGTCAGATCAACTTGGCCTTGCAATTCTGGCCGAGCTGACCACAACAAGGCCACCACACCAACCACGTGCGGGCTAGCCATACTCGTCCCGTTGCTTGAGCCATAGCTGGTGTCACTGCTGCGGGTAGCCGAACGAACACTAACCCCTGGAGCAGAAATATCAGGGCCAAGTCGGCTTACGCCGTTATTGGTAGCAGGGCCACGGCTGCTAAAATCAGCAATTAGACTAGCAGAATCGTGGGCACCAACTGTAAAGCTTTCAGGATAAATTGCGACTGGTGTTCTAATCGAGCTACAGCCCTCATCACCATAATTTCCGGCCGAAGCCACAAACATAATCCCAGCATTGGTCACGTTTTGAACTGAGGTCTGAATCCCATCAGCAGGCGTATTATTACAGCCTTCATCTGCTGGACAGCCCCATGAGTTGTTAATCACATGCGGAGCTTTGCTGGGGTCGCCTTCAGCGCTGGTGCCAGCACTTGGGAATGGAGCCAACATCCAGTCGATACAGCGGATATAGGTTGCAGGTGTCCCAGCACCAGCATCCATGTTGCGGCAGGCAATCCACTTCGCACCTGGCGCAACCCCAATTTGCTCACCAGAGCCGTTATCACCAACCACTGTCCCAACAGTGTGAGTCCCGTGTGAGTTATCGTCACATGGTGCGTTAATCGCAATCCCACAGGGGTTGGTGCCACCTAATGAGGTACGAATACCATCATACCAGTTGTAATCGTGGCTGGCAGTTGTGCCGTTCCAGCCGCGATATTTGTTCTTGATGGCGGCGTGCGTCCAGCGCACCCCAGTATCTTCGCCAGCAATCACAATCCCTTGGCCAGTAATACCCTTGGCCCAGACTTGCGGAGCTTTAACGTAGTTCACACCCCAGGTTATTGCATTGACTGCTTGTGGTGCGGGGCTGGTTTCAGCAACAGGGTTTTCAACCTTGGCCACAATCGTATCTTCGATCAATTGCTTGACGCTGGCTTGTTCAGCCAACCATTGAGCGCTGGCTAAATCAAGCGTCGCATACACGGCGTTGACTGAAAGAAAGCCTTCTGATTGAATTCCACGGTTGCTGAGTTCGTTTAGGAGCGGGGTTTGATCGCGTTGGGCTTGTTGGCGCAAGGCGGCGACAACGGCAGCACCTTTGGCTTCTTTGCTTGCTAAGCGATCAGCGAAGTTGGTGTCGACTTGGGCGTGTAACAACACCAAGGTTGGTACTCGTTGGCCTGCATTCAGCTTGGCCAGAAGGGCTGAATCGGCCTTGTTGGCCAAGCGATCGGGTGTGTTGGCGGAGGCGCTTGGCAGACAAAAGCCCGCTAACACCATCAGGAGAATGAATGGTTTGAACAGACGCATAGGCTCCCCACAACAGGTAAAAGATATTAACTTAGCTGCAAGTATAGCAAACTTTTGGGCATGGTAAAATAGCATGATGCTGATAGATTGCGACATGCTTGAAATGGACGATTATGGAAGATTTTTTGCGCCGAGCAGCGGCGGATTTACATATTGGGGTTGAACAAACCAGCCCAACCACGTGGACATTAACTATTCCCGGCAGCTTGGCTCGGGTTTTTGGCAAAGAAACAGTCTTGGTCACAACTGATAAACAAGTTGCGGCGCTCGACCCTGATCTACAATTGCTTTCGCCCAACTCATCGTTAACCTTGCGCCTCGCCGAGCAGTTGCGTTCACGCGGGCGGCCAACCCACCGCGCGCGCTTGGAATGGTATCCTGATCAAGCTAGCTTGTTGGCCGATGTGCAGCAAGCGCAGCTAATTCAAGGCCCAGCCTTGCAAATTAGCGCCTTGCAACAGCATATTGTGCTGCGGATTACCTTCCGCATTCGTTTTGAGCGCGAAGTGATCGAAGAAAAAATGGTGGCTTGTTGTGTCGATTATGAAACTGGCCAAGTTTGGCCCACGGTTACCGACATCACCAATCTGCGTGAGCAATTAACGCCCTTGCCCACAACCGGCCTAACCGAGGAGCACGTGAATGTCGCCTTGCACCATGCTCGGCGCTGGCTCGAACGCTTGCTCTACCCGCAAAAAGCCCTGCACGAAGCCCAACTTGCCCAATTGCTGGCGGTCGAAAAAGCGCGCATCAATGCCTTCTACGATGCCCTAGAGGAAGATTCAGGCTTAGCCTTGGGGGCCAAAGAGGGCGAATCGAACAAACAATACGCGCTCGAAGAAGAACGCAAACGCTTGCTTGATGAGCAAGAATATCGTTATGCGCTTTCGCTAGCCGCCGAAACGGTAAGCGTCGCCACCCTCCACGTGCCAGTTTTGCACATTGGCAGCAAACAACAAGCACAATTAATCGCGATCTCGCCCTTGTTTGAGCCAATGATTCAATTGCCCCATTGCCAAGCCTGTGGCCGTCAAGCAAGCTTAGTCCAACACAAAAATCAACTTGTTTGCAATGTTTGCCATCAAGTGCTCGCTCAATAGTGTTTTTTTTCAAGCCAATTTTAGTTCCCTCACCCCCCAACCCCTCTCCCGTGGCGCGGGCGAGGGGGAGCACCCGTTTTTATCAGGGATTTTTGCACGAACCACGGCGTTAAAGCCCCTCGCCCGCGCCACGGGAGAGGGGTTGGGGTGAGGGGATCTTAACTACTACCCTTGAAAGGGAGAGGGGTTCGTTAACTCACACAATTCATCTATTAACAAAAGTTAATAAATTGATCGGACTTAAGGCGCTTGCACGGGCTGCCAAACACCCCTATGATACTAGCCAAGCATAGATCCTTTGGCCACGAGCATTTCACCCTTTCTATGCACATCGGTCATACCAGCCACTAGGCTTGGCTTTACCCTGATCGTTGGAGAATTGAAAGGGGAAGTATGCGTTACACCCAAGCATATCTTGAAGCGTTGCGTCCAATTGGCGACCCTGCCGCCGATAGTTTAATTGCCCAGTTGGCTGCTCATGGCGATTTAGCGCGCGTAAGCCAAGTGCTGCGCCAAATTGCCAAAAACGACCAGCCATCGCCCCACGATTTGCCGCCGCTGCTCATTGCATGGCTCGCACAACATTCTACTCCTCCTGCAACGATCGATTGGCAACGAATTAATAATGGGGCAGCTTTTTTTGCCCGCTATGGCATGGCAATTACGGTTGTGCTCTCAACCGCCGCGTTGGTTGGCTGTTATGCGGCCCAAAAAGGGGTCAAAGTGCTCACCCAAACCCAGCGCTTGCAAACCGAACCCTACCGCCGCGTCACCGAATCGGGCCATTTTGTGATGGCAGTCTTGCAACCAAATGCTTTACAAGCCAATGGCGAAGGATTGCAGATCATTCAAAAAGTGCGCCTGATGCACGCCGCTGTGCGCTACCACATTGACCAAGCTGGCCAATGGAATTACAGCGAACTGGGGGTGCCAATTTGCCAAGAAGATATGTTGGGCACGCTGATGGTGTTTTCGTATGGCGTAATTTGGGGCTTGGAGCAACTTGGCTATCGCATCGCCAAGCAGCAAGCAGAGGATTTTCTGTATACGTGGAATCTGATTGGCAGCTTGATTGGCATCGATCCTGCCAGCTTGCCACGCTCAATCGCCGAAGCCGAAGATTTGGCCTATAGCATTTCGAACCGTCAGCATGGCCCTTCGGACGAGGGCCGCGAACTGACCCAAGCACTGCTGGCAATGCATACGGGGCTATTACCAAGCCGTTTTTTCGATGGCATGGTTCCCGCATTGATCCAGCATTTGGCAGGTGCTGAGGTGGCGGCATGGATGGGCGTGCCCCAAACCCGCTGGAAATATGCGCTACGCTATCTTAAAGCGCTCAACAGCGCCATGCGGACGATTACCCAGCACGTTCCTCTAATCGATACCCAATTCGATCGCTTAACATTTTTGTTGTTGCAACGCTGGACGGGCGCAATTCATCGTGGCGAGTTGAGCGCAACCCTCAATGAATGGAGCGCTTAATTCAATCAAGCCCCCCGCTAATGCTACACTAAAGCCAATCTGGCGCTTGCCACGATTGGTCTTTTTTAGGTCTTGACAGTATTCGATTTACAGTGTAAATTCATTTATAAGATTTACACTGTAAATCTATTGAGGTTTTGGAATGGCGCGAACGCGGAATCATGTACTCAATGCTGAAACAACCGTTCAAATTAAGCAAGCAGCTCGCCAACTTATGGCGCAGCATGGCACAGCAGGCTTATCAATCCGAGGGATTGCCAAAGTGCTGTCGGTGAGTCCTCCGGCGCTGTATCACTACTTTGCCAACTTGGACGACCTGATTACAACCTTAATCGCTGATAGTTTTAATAGTTTGGCCGATCGCTTGGATGAGGTCGGACTCAAAAGCCGAACCAAGACCAAGGCAGGCCGCTTATTAGCTGTGCTCGAAGCCTATCGCAGCTGGGCGTTTGAGCATCCAATCGATTTTCAACTGATCTATGGGAATCCGATTCCAGGCTATAACGCCCCGCGCGAAATTACCGTACCTGCCGTGGTGCGCACGTTTGTCACCCCAGTACGCTTGGCCGATTTAGCCATCAAAGCTGGCGAATCGAGCCTCAACGAATTTGTCATGACCGAGGCCTGTGCCGAACGCATGACCGCCATGATTACCCAAAATAACTATCCAGTTTCGCTTGAATCGATGTATGTTGTGATGACGCTTTGGACGCAAATTCATGGCCTGATTATGCTGGATTTATACGGGCATCTTAGCTCGAATGTTGGCAATGCTGAGGAATTCTATCGCCATCGGGTGATGGAAATGCTGCACAGTTTTGGCTTTCACGACTTAACTTAATCAACCTGGCAATGACACTTAAATTGGCCTTGGCAATAAGGCTGAGCTTGCTGTTGCCAAAATTAATAAGGAAACTCCCCATGACAAACGAATTACACGTTATTTTTGGCACTGGCCCAATTGGCAAAGCGACCGCCCGCTGTTTGGTTAGCGCAGGCAAACAGGTGCGAATGATTAATCGTTCCGGCAAGGCCAGCCATCTGCCAGAGAGCGTTGAAGTGCTAGCTGGCGATATTTACGATCAACAATTCGTCGCGCAGCAAGCCCGCGATGCCGCCAGCGTTTACCAATGTGCCCAGCCAGCCTACTACGAATGGACGAGCAAATTTCCCGCTATGCAAGCGGCTGTGATCGCAGGCGTAGCCCAAAGCAATGCGCGCTTGGTCGTGATGGAAAATTTGTATGGCTACGGCCGCTGCACGCAGCCAATGACCGAAGCAACGCCATTTGCCGCCCACACCCGCAAAGGCAAACTGCGCGCCCAAATGAGCGAGCATCTGTTTGCAGCCCATCAGGCTGGCCGAATTCGCGCAACCAGCGTGCGCGCCTCAAATTTCTATGGCCCAGAATATCAGCTGATGGGCGATCAGGTGGTGAAACCTGCTTTGCAAGGCAAAAAAGCAACCTTGCTTGGCAATGCAGATATGCCACATAGTTTCAGTTATGTCAATGATATTGGTGCAACGCTGGCGCTGTTGGGCAGCGATGATCGCGGTTTGGGCCGCCCGTGGCATGCACCAAGCCCAGCCGCGCTGACCCAGCGCGAGTTTGTAGCAATTTTGGCCAAGATTTTGGGCAAGCCAGTTGGCTATCGTACCATCAACACAGCGATGGTTTGGCTACTTGGACGCTTTGTCAAAGAAATTGGCGAAACGGTTGAGATGATGTATGAGTGGCAAGCGCCGTTTGTGATGGATAGCAGCGCGTTTAGCCAAACCTTCGGGCTTGAAGCCACGCCAATCGAAGAGGGAATTCGCTCGATGGTGGATTGGTTTCGCAATTAACCAGCGGCGCAGCGCAGGCGTTCAAAAGCTTGCGCTGCACTCCAACGCCTCGGCCAGCAGTTGTTTATAGTCGCTGCGCGGAATTTCATAGGCTCCAAAGGTTGCCAAATGCGGCGTGATAAATTGGGTATCGAGCAATTGGAAACCGCCAGCCCGTAAGCGCTCAACCAACGCTACCAAAGCAACTTTGCTGGCATCGCGCACCTTGCTCCACATACTTTCGCCAGCAAACAAGCCAGCCAAGCCAACCCCATACAAGCCACCAACCATCTCGCCAGCTTGCCATGCCTCGACGCTATGCGCCAAACCACCAGCGTGCAATTGGCTATAAACTTCAATAAATTCTTGGCTGATCCAAGTTTCGTCGCGTTCAGCACAGGCTTGCATGGTTTCACGAAACGCCGTATCAAAGCGAATTTCAAAGGTTTGGCGGCGAATCGTGCGTTGCAACGAATGCGCCACATGAAAACGCTCATCAAGCGGAATAATCGCCCGTGGATCGGGATCGTACCAATAAATTTGGCCATCCTCGGCCATGGGAAAGATCCCTTGGGCATAGCCATAAATCAATAATTGTGGTGAGAGTCGCTTGGTCATGCTATCATGTCTCCAAAAAGTGAGGTCAATCAACCAATGAATACACCACGGGATGTGGCAACCGCCGAACCACAAACGACCACTGATGTCGAGCTAGATTTTATCACGCTCAGCGATGAGGAATTGGAAAAGCCCTATCGGGTGATTTTGCAAAACGATGATATAACCCCCATGGAAGTGGTGGTCTGGGTTTTGGAAAAGGTCTTTGAGCAATCGTTTGAACAAGCCAGCAGCATTATGCTCGAAGCCCATCTCAAGGGTCATGCTTTGGTCACGATTTTGCCCTTCAAAGAGGCCAATTCGCGCGTGTATAGCGCCCAAAGCCGCGCCCGCGATCTGGGTTTTCCGCTCGTTTTGTTCCTCGAACCGGATTTTTAAGCATTGGAGGTCGGGGGCTGGTAGTTGGGGCAGGACATTGGAGCTATGAAGTTCGGTATGAATGAGATGCATGCCCTCACCCCCAGCCCCTCTCCCACTGCACGCGGGCGAGGGGAGCATGGGCCTCGTGGTTTGCCAGCTCATAGCCATAATTCTCTGTGTTAAGTATTTGATCCACGAAGGATAAGTTTTTTCGCCCCCAATTCCACAGTCGGTATGAATGAGATGCATGCCCTCACCCCCAGCCCCTCTTCCACTGCACGCGGGCCAGGGGAGCGTGGGCCTCGTGGTTCGCCAGCCCATAGCCATAATTCTCTGTGTTAAGTATTTGATCCACGAAGGATAAGTTTTTTCGCCCCCAATTCCACAAATTGTTGCGATTATGTTCCTTTAGCATCTCATCCTTCATGCCTCATCCTTGATAATTTCGCAACTCTGCGCCTCTGCGTTAAATTTCTGCCTTTTGACTTTTGATTTTTGCCTTTGCATGTTCCCATAGCCCATAGCCTATATTTTGACTCCTGCCTTTTGCCCTTTGACTTTAGCTTTCATCCTTCATAATTCATCCTTCATCCCTGTATTAAATGTCATAGCAATTGTCACAACTGCGGTGTATGCTAGCCCTAGCATAGCAGCGGAGGACACAATGATTATTCCTTGGATCTACTACGTTCAAGCTGATGAACAATTATTAGTCGAGAGTTTTAGCCGCCGTTGGACGGTCAATGGGCCGCAACGCTACACCGCTCGACCCTTCGAGCGAATTACGCGGCGCAACGGTTTGGTGCTTGGCCCAACCGAATATGTGTATGTCACCGATTCCTTGAGCGGCCAAGTACGGCTCGAACGCGGCCCACAACTGCTCTTCCCCAACGCCTACGAAGAGCTTGGCAAAATCCTTTTGGCAATTCCGCTCAAGAAAAATCAATATGCCCGCATTTTGGATCGCAGCACGGGCCAATTACGGGTTGAGCGCGGCGAGCAAAGCGTCTATCTCCAACCCAACGAGATTCAAGTTGGCGCGATTGAGGCTGGCTATAATATCGATGAGCATCACGCTGTTTTGGTGCGCAGCACCACCGATGGCCAATTAAACCTCATCACCACGCCGCAAGTCTTTATTCCCACCGCCGAACAAGAAGTGATCGAGCATCGCCAACGGATTTTGCTCGAAAACCATGAAGTTGTGGTAATTAAAGATCGTGATGGACGCTATCAATTTCGCCGTGGCAGTCAACGAGATCGCTCGTTCTTCCTCGAACCATACACCGATTTGGTGACTTTTCGCTGGTCGTCGGGCTTGCACAAAGATAAACGCAATTTAGTCATCACCCATTTGGATATTCGGCCAAAATTTATGTGGTATGCCTTCGAAGCCCGCACCCAAGATAATGTCGAAATTTTGATCGATATTACCTTCTTTTGGCAATTGGCTGATGTTGAGGCCATGATTGTGAGCACCGATGATGCACCAGGCGATATTTGCGCCCACGCTCGTAGCGCCATCATCCAAGCTGTTTCGCAAACCAGCCTAGAACGCTTTTTAGCCAATTTCAATAGCATTGTGCGCGATGCAGTAATTGTGCCCGAAGACGATTTTTATGCAGAGCGCGGCGTAAAATTGCATTCGGTCGAAGTGCGCTCAATTACCTGCAAAGACCCCAATACCCAGCGCGTACTGCAAGAAATTATTCAAGAAACCACCAATCGGCTCAATCGGTTGCAAAAACAAGAGAGCGAGAACGAAATCAAGGTCAAGCAACTTGAGGGTGAAATTGTGGCCCAGGAAACTCGCAGCCGCTTGCTCGAATTGCAGCGCCGCATCGCCCAAGCAGAAGCCGAAACCCACGGTTTGGCCGAAGCCGAGCGCGTCCATGCGTTTATCCAAGGCCTCGGCGACGATTTGCCAATCAGCGAAAAGTTGGCGATTTTCAATATTCTGCGCCGCCAAGAGGCAATTGCAAGCCTCAGCCAAGGCAAGGCCCAGTTGTATCTCACGCCTGCTGATATTAATTTGAGCCTTGAGCATCATTAGCGAGGGGCCAGGGGCTAGAGATTGGGGATCGGGGATCAGATAATGGGATTTATTTAACCACGAAGAACACGAAGAGCACGAAGGTTTAAGCTATTGAGTCCCAAGTGCTTATTCGTGTAATTCGTGCAATTCGTGGCTAAAACGGCTGGTTTTTAACGCAGAGGCGCAGAGCACCGAAGGATGAATTATGCGAGATGAAGGATTAAAGCCAAAGTCCAAAAGCCCATAGCCTAGAGCCTCATTCCCTTCGTGCTCTTTGCGTTCTTCGCGGTTTCGCGCTTCGTGCTCTTCGTGCTCTTGGTGGATCAAAACTCATTGCTCATCCCGACGCTGCACAAACCGAAATTCGCCGCCTTTTTCGACATCCATCACATGGCCGCGCCAAACGATGCGCTGCGGGGCAAGCAAAGCCTGAATCAATTGCAGGGGAATTAGCAATTCTAAAAATGGCACGAGCAGCCAATAGCGGCGTGGCGTGGATTGCTCAAGATACTGCTGATCGATTTGGATGAAATTCAATAGCCCAAACAGCGTGTAGATCGCACTAAACCAGCGCTGGCGTTGGCTTGGGCGCAGCACGGTTACAATTGCCAAAATTAAAGGAAACATGGTTGGCACAATCACCAAACACAACAACAAACTGCGTTCGCGCCGATTCAAATGGCGCAACAACGATTCGCGCGGAAAAATAAACCAGCGTTGAATCAAGCTCCGATAACGCTGAGCATTGGTCACGGTCGTGCGAATTGCATGGCGCATGCTGGTTTGTTGCAAGCCCAAGCCAGCCTGTTTGACCCGTTGCGCCACCGCAAAATCATCGGCCAAAATATGCTCTAGGCCATTGAAGCCATTCAATTGCTCCAGCACGTCGCGCCGCAACGCATAGAACATGCCATTAATCGTAAATGGCTTGCTCACTTGAATATAGGGCACATAGGTCAGCAAGCTATTGCTATTGACAAACAGCGCCACCAAACTCGACCAAGCATTATCAAACGAGCGATAGTAGGGCAAACCAAACGCCAAGCCAACGCCCGCTTGATCCAGCCATGGCAAACACGCTTCCAAGCCATAGGCTGGCAGGCTAGTATCATCATCGAGCACGCAAATGATCTGGCCTTGGGCTTGCGCCAAACCAGCAATTAACTTGAAAGTTTTGGGATTCACCCGCTCCGCAGGTGCAGGCAAGCTGATAATCCGAATTGTTTGGTTGGCATATTCAGCTTGCAGTTCATGGCAAAGTTGCTGCGCTACCGCATCATTGTCATCAATCAGCCACAACCATTCGCGCCCATAGCTGCTTGGTGCATCCAAGTTAGCCCGTAAACAAGTTGCTAAATGCGGATCGCCGCTCAAAATTGGTTGCAGCAAACTCACCAAAGTTGTCGCTGGCTCGCGCTGCGATTGAGGCGTGGGCTGGCGAAAAAAACGCCAAACTTGCCACCACTTCCAGCAGCGTTGGCCAAGCATTAAGCCGCACAACAGCAGCCAAAGCCGTTTAATCATGATTTTGCTCCTTGCCCAACCACTGCGCTGCTGCCAAATGCCGCAACCGCATGCGCTCGCCACGCCAAACAATTGTGTCATCGCCAAGCAAGCCCCAGAGCATCAGCAATGGGTCAAGCAATGTTCCCAAAATACTCAACGGCCAAGCCCACCACGGCGTTGTTTGCTGGCAATAACGCCGCATTTGCCAAGCATGCAAGCTCAATTGCGCCGCCAAACAAGCCACCAACCAAGGCCGTAGCTTCGCATTAGGCAAACTTGCCAACGCCAACAGCGGCGGAATCGGCTGAGCAGCGCTCGTCAGGCCAGTTACTAACTTATCGCGCTGATTAAGCTCAGGCAACATCAACACCCGCGGAATCGTAAACCAGCGCTCCATCTGCAAGCCATAGGCCTTGAGGTTGGCAAAATAATTATCAACACTGTAGATTAATGGCGTTTGTAGATTGCGCAAGCCATGTGCTTGTACCCGCCGCGCCAACTCATGATCATCATCAATTCGCCCATGCATGGCTTCAAAACCACCAATTTGCTCAAATACGCTGCGTTGCAAGGCAAATTGATGCCCAGTAATCGTGTATGGCTCGGTCAGCGTCGCTACGCCCACGTAGCTTGGCAAGGCATTGGCGTTCACAAAATTGCTCATCAAAGCCGAAGGCAAATTTTGCCAATTCGTATAACAGGCCAAGCCGAAAATCGCCCCAACCTGTGGCTGTAACAGATACGGAATTGCTTGGTGCAAGCCATCAAGCGGCAACGTCACATCGTCATCAACAAACCAAACCACATCGGCTTGGGCTTGGGCCAACGCTGCGCGCATCTTACCCAATTTCGAGGCCAAGCGGCCCCAATCAGGCTCAATTTGCAAAATGGTAATTGCATGATTTGGATTGTTTTGCTGTAGCGCAGCACAGATTGCAAATGTTGCCTGATCAGCGCGATCAACCACCCAATAATGATTAAGCTGGCCAGAATAGCGCAACTTCAGCCGTTGCTCCAACGTTGTGGCCAAATCGAATACGCCATGGGTCAAAGGCTGAATTAAATCAATGCTTGGCCAATCATCAGGCGCAGCAGGCTTGGGCTTGGCAAAAAAGCGCCGCAACACCAACCAACGCCAGCAGCGGTCAAGCAAATACCACAGGGCCAACAATCGCATTATGTCGCCTCAATCTGCACCAACGCATAATCAATATATTCATCAATTTGGGCTAGCGAAGCGCAATGTTGGGCCTGTGGCACGCGATAATAGCTCGCCGTCGGGTAATACTGGCGCAATAATGCTTGATCACGCCGCCCAAACAAGCCATCGTGTTCAGCCACAATCATGGCCAGCTTGCCATGCCACCGCGCTGCACCCAAATGCCAATCCAGCTCGCGCCACCAGCGCAGCAAGCTCAGATAATCGTGGCGTTGCATTTTTTGCAGATTTTGCTGCAACCGCTCAGCCCAAAATGGCCGCAGCATGGTGGCCATTGGCTGCAAAAATTGCTGCGTGCCGCGCCAAAACAGCCAACGTACCAAGCCCAATGGCAAGATCGCGACCAGTGGATGCAGCAAACTAAGCCATAGCCAACGCCAACGCCGCGGCACACCAGTATCCGAAAGCAGCAAGCCTTGAGCTAATTGAGGGCGATAGTGTAAAACTGCCTGCGCAATCAAGCCGCTATATGAGCCAGCCACAATCCAACTCGCTTCAAATTGCAAATAATTGAATAAGGCTTGCAGATTGGTCGCCAAATCAGCGAGCTTATCAATTGTGTTGGGATACGCAAGGCTAAGCACCCGATAGCGCTGCTGGCAACGATCCAGCCAACGAAAAGCCAAATCGGCTCGCGCTAAGCCACCAGGCAAAATCAACAAGCCAGGCAAATTGCCGCCAGTATCGCAAATTTCCCATTCGTGGCCGTTGATGCGCACCCGCTGCACTGGATAGCGCTCAAGGGTTTGCTCGTAACAGGCTTGGCAATCGGCAGCGCTCACTAACTGCTCATACGCATGCTGAATCATTCAGGCTGCCTCTGAAATTGCGCTATTGCTGCGCCTAAATTGCTGCAAAGTTGCTCTAGCTGCTCGCTTGGGATTGCTACACTCATTCTAAGCTTTTTATGCTAGGAGTTTTGCAATGGATAGCGTCGCAGTAGCAGAAATTGATCGACCACAACCTTGGTGGCAAAGCATGGTTTATGGCTGGGATTTGCCAGCATGTTTGGCGCTTGTTTGGTTCATTGGCCCATTCTGGTTAGAATACGATCGCATCTATGCTCCCGATGGCAATCTAACCCAGGCCATTGAGCTTCACTACAAACTTTTGCGCTATGGATTTATTGCCAGCCTCCTGTTCAATTGCGGGATGCTGCTAGCCCTGAATCCTAAAAAGCATATTTGGATCGGGCTGACATGGTTGCTTAGTAGTACAAGTGCGACGATGCTATACCCGTTGCTGGATAATTCAGCAGGCCTCAGAGCAATATTCAGATTGGCAATTCCAAGCGCCGATAAACATTATTATATGGTTAGCCCCACCAACATTGTGCTTGGAATGTTAATAAGCTTTAGTTTGATTCTGGTTCAGCATGTAGTTAATCCGCATGCATATCGATCTGGGCGCAGCATGATTTTGGCATGGCTCAGCCTCTGGTTTATCTCAATCGTCTACATTAGCCCTAAATCGCTGTTAGATTTACCAATCGTCAGGAATCATCTTGGCTAAACTATTCCAATGGCAGGCTTAATTGAATATGTGCACCTTGCTCGCTAGGAATCAGCACTGCATCGCCGCCATGCGCGCGCAGAATCGCCCGCACAATCGCCAAGCCAAGGCCCGAGCCACCTTCAGCACCGCGCACGCCGCGCTCCCAAATTGCTTCGCGCATAGCTGCCGGAATGCCCTCGCCAGTATCTTGAACATCGATCACAACTTGATCGGCGGTTAAGCTGACCCGCATAATAATTTGGCCGCCAGGAGGCGTGGCCCGCAAGGCATTATCAAACAAATTCAACAAAGCCTGCTTCAAACGATCACGATCAGCGTCGATTGCAATTGGGCGCGGCGGAACTTGGGCCAGCAATTCAACCCCGCTGCGTTGGGCACGCCCACTCAAATTCTGCACCAATTCATAAATCATTTCGCCAAGATCGAGGCTTTGTTTGGGGCCAAGGGTCAGGCTTGGTTGAGCATCATTGCGCAAAAGCTCATCGGCCAAACGGGCAAGCCGCGCAATTTCGGCCTGCATTGCCTGAATCGATTGCGCTTGTTCGTCGGCGTTCTCAGCATCCTCAATATTTTCCAAGTAGCCACCCAAGGCCATCATTGGCGTGCGCAACTCGTGCGAAACATCACGGTAAAACCGCCGTTGGGCTTCCGATTGTTGCTCGATCCGTGATAAACGCTCGGCCAATTGATCAGTCATGGTGTTAATTGAACGCGCAAGCTGAATAATTTCCGAGGGGCCACGCTCAAGCGCCCGTTCGGTCAGATCGCCATCGGCCACTTGTTCGGCAGTTGCGCGCAATTGGCCAATCAGTCGCGCCAACCAACGGGCTACCAACGACGAGCCTAAAAAGGCTGCCGCAAAAGCCAAAGCAATCGAAATAAAGACAAAGCGGCCCAGCACACGCAACAAGCGATCCTCGTCGGTAACACTTTGTGAAACCTCAACAACCCCCACAACTTTTTGCTGCCAACGCACTTGGCCTGCCACATAACGTCGCCCACGGGCCTCGCCCACAAACACGGTTGGAATACTGGTTACAAATTGGCTAGCAGCAGCCCGACTTGGCAAAGCAGAGTTCGAGCCGTTGGCCCCAAAGATTTGGCCTGCACTCCCAAAGACCCGAATTGCGCCATCGCCATTGCCAATTGGCCGACTCAGCAGAATATTGGTTGCCGATTGTAAATCGCCATCGCTGGCTATCAGTTGCTCGGCAAAGGCAATATACAACTCAAGCTGATTATTTAATTCAACACTGCGACGATCAGCTTCGCTAATACGTACACCCATCAGAATAATGATCGCGATTAATGCTAAAGGCACAACGCTCACCGCCACCATCGTGATGGTTAGGCGCACAGCTAAGGTTACAATTTTGGGTCGATGTACTTTTTTCATAACAGCATTATCGCATAGCTAGCCACTTGCATGGCATGATATAATCGCCTTTGAGAAAATTTCTCCCCTTAAACGAAAATTGATGTAGAAAGTGTAGAGGCAATGTCTACGTTAACCTATCCGCACCTGCCCGCGCCCTTTGAAATCATCGGTGCTTGTGGCAAGCAGTCGAGTCATCGGCGTTTTTTTATGGCCAAAAAAGCGGGCATTCCCTACCTCGTTTGGTGGGAAAGCCGCATTCCCGATGCCTTGCGCAAACAACAAATGGTGGTACAAATTGCCGAGCAGGCAGGCAGCGAGGTCGCTATTTTAGATGTTCAGGCTTTATCGCTGCAACAACTCTTGGATACAGCTGGCAGCCTGCCTGCGCCGGTTGCCGCCCAATATGCCTTAGGCCTCATCGAAACAGCCGAATTTAACCATCGCCAACGCACTGCACTCACCAGTAGCAATTTGTATGGGCCAAGTTTGCTCGACCTTGGTTCGCAAGGCACAATTGTGCCAAAAATCGATTCCAGTTTGGGCCAAAAAGCTGCGCCAATTCCAGCGCAATTATTGCCAGTGAACGAACAGCCCAGCCCAGCAGGCGATAGCTATTATATCGGAGCCTTAATTGCCTGGATGATTAGCGGCCAAGTTGCCCCCCAAGGGAATCCTTTAGCCATGTTGCCAGCAATTGATGGCCGCTTAGCGAGCATTTTACAACGCGCCACTGCCGCCAATCCAAAACAACGCCCAAGTGCCCAAGAGCTTGGCCAACAAATCCAAGATTGGTTAGCAGGCAAAGTTACCCAAGTTGCCAAAAAGAAGTCTTCAAAGCTGAAATGGCTGGTCGGTGCAATTGGCACGGCAATCATTATGTTCTTAGTCATCTATGGTTTATCGCAGCGGGATAAAGCAGCGGATACTGAGTTTGGCCAGGCCAAAGCCAATGGCCCAAGCACCGATTTCCAACCAGACAAACCAGGCACAGGCTTGGCAATCCTCAGCGATGTCAATGGAGTTGAGATTAATCGCATCGATGATACGGGCTATCCCGACATTGATATGTATCTGAGTATTATGCGCCCGACCGGGGTCGTAACCGATGTCCCACGCCAAAATGTCAGCGTCTTTGAGAATAATAATAAAATTGAAACCTTCTCATGGGTCAATCTTTCGAAGATTCGCGATCCGCTGAATATTATGTTGGTGATGGATACGAGCGGCAGTATGGGTCCCAGCAAAGAAGGCTTAACTGATGGCGGTTTAGATGCAGCCAAAATTGCTGCGCTTGATTTTATCGATCAGCTACCGTCAAATACCAATCTTGGCTTAATTCACTTTGGCACGATGGTCACGGTTGATCACTCATTAACCGACGATATTGGCGCAGTGCGCCAAAGCATTACCGAGCTTAAAGCCGAAGGCCAAACAGCAATTTATGATGCCTTGGCAATCAGCTATACCCAATTACGCCGCGCAGAAGGCCGCACCTTTATCGTGCTGATCTCTGATGGCGCTGATACCGCCAGCAAAGGCGATACTTACGATAGCATTGTGACCAAAGCAGCCAAAGCCAAAATTCCTACCTATATTATTGGCTTGACCAGCCCAGAATTTGATGGCAAATTGCTGGAAGATTTGCAACGCGATACCAAAGCGATGATCTACCAAACCCCATCCAAAGAGCAATTGACCAGCTTCTATGGTGAGGTCGCCCAGGAAGTCGCTGGCCAATACCGGGCCAGTTTCAGCGTGCCTGATAGCTATCCAAGTGGCGCTGGAATTACGCTCAAGGTCGAGGTCAATGCTGGCGATGGCCGCTTAGTCACCAAAGAACGCAACTATAACAAACCTTAAACTTCTCACCTACAGCATGTTTTCAATCGCAGCATCTTAACCAATGCTGCGATTTTTGTTTTGGCTTAAAATTGTGCTACAGTGCAAACCACAATCGCACCTATGAGAAAACCCTATGCTGGATTTACAAAAACTGCGCATGTTTGTGGCCGCTGCCCAAAGCCGCAATTTTACTCGCGCTGCCGAGCAACTCGATCTCACGCAACCGACGGTTAGCCAACAAATCCAAACGCTCGAACGCGAACTCGGTGTGAGTTTGTTCGAGCGGCTGAGCCGTGGCATTGAGCTAACCGCTGCTGGGCGAGCGCTTTTACCCCACGCCGAGCAAATGATTGCGCTCGAACGAATTGCCGAACAGGCGGTGCGCGCCGCTGCGGGCCAAAGCGAACGCACCTTGCTCTTGGGCGTTGGCAACACCTTAGCCACCTATGCGCTGCCCGATTTGCTGCAACGCTTCAACTGGGAACACCCAGAATTTGTCGTCCACATTGGTACTGGTAACACCGAGCAATTGCTGGCTCAAGTGATTTCTGGCGAATTTGAATTGGCGCTGGTTGGTTCGCCGATTAGCCACAATCAATTGATCGTGAGGCCATTTCTCAGCACCGAATTGGTGGTCATCGTCAGCCCCGATGATCCTTGGGCACGCTTGAAACAGATTAATCTCGAAGCCTTGCATGGGCGACGCATGCTCTTGCGCGAAGAAGGCTCGGCTTTGCAAGCAAGCGTCAGCGAGTTGCTCACCAAGCAGCAAATTCGCCCTAAACAGCCAATTGTGCTTGGCAATCTTGAGGCGATTAAGCGCTCGGTTGAAGTTGGCTTAGGCATCGCCTTAGTGCCAGCCATGGCTGTGCGCCGCGAAGTAGCGGCTGGGCGCTTGCGTCAATTGCATTTGGCCAATATGCCAACGCGGCGGGTGTATAACGTGGTGCATCATCGCGACCGCCACATTACGAATGCAGCCCAATTGTTCCTCGATCTCTTGCGCAAACCGTTGGGGCCTGATACTAACGAATAAGGCCTTGATATGCTATGATACGATCTATTGCTTCCGACCACCTTTTGGAGCAGAACCCGTTATGGGCTTGGGGGAATGGCCTGCATGACCGATGCAGAACGACAATGGGTGAGCGCCGCCAAAGCTGGCGACGTTGAAGCCTTCAATCAATTAGTGCGCATGTACGAAGGGCGGGTCTATGGCTTGGCCTATCGAATGCTGGGCGATAGCGATAGCGCTGCCGATGTGGCCCAAGATACCTTTATCTCGGCATTTAAGGCAATTAAACGTTTTCGCGAAGGCTCGTTTGCTGCTTGGTTGCTACGCATCGCCACCAATGCGTGCTACGATGTGTTGCGCGCCCAAAAACGCCGCCGCACCACCTCGATGGATCAAATGCTTGCTGGCGACGATGATAGCCCAGGCGAGCAATTTGAAGATCAATCGCTGCCTCTCGATCAGCATATGATCAATCGCGAGTTGCAAGCAGCCATTCAAGCAGGCTTGGCAACTTTGCCCGAAGATCAACGCGCAGTGTTAATTATGTGCGATATTCAAGGCTTTGCCTACGAGGAAATCGCGGCAGCTACTGATACCCAACTGGGCACCGTCAAATCGCGGCTCAGCCGAGCACGGGCAAAGTTGCGCGATTATCTTAAAAGTCGGGAACTTTTGCCAACTGCCGAACGTTAAGCTTGATATGACGACACAAGTGGGTATGCAATGACACCAATATCTGAACAACACCAAGAACTTCTTTCGGCAGCCCTCGATGGTCAGCTTAGCGCCGCCGAGCAAGCTCAGTTGGATCAACAGCTTGAGCACGATCCTGGCTTAGCTGTCGAATTTGCCGAGTTGCGCTCGATGCAGGCGTTGTTGCAAGACCTCCCGCCTGTTCGACCGCCACGTAGTTTTACGCTCGACCCTGCCCTGCATGCGCCCAAACGCAGCCTCTGGCTCAGCGGCTGGACACGTTGGGTCACGGTGGTTGGCGTATTCGCCTTAATGCTGACGGTTGGCTTACAGCTTACTAATCAGGCTGAGCAATCGATGACTATGGCTCCTGAATCGCGCATAATCAGCACTGAATCAGCTGCTGTTCAATCCCAGCAAAACGAAAATGAAAATCCTGCAGCGACATCAATGAGCACGGCAAGAAGCGCAGCCATGCCAACTCCAGAGATGGCACTGCTACAACAACCAACTGGTGGAGCTGCCGATGCAATGCTTGGGGCTTATCCACCGCCGGCCCAACCATACGCTGCTGGCTCAGGTCCAATGAGCGATACGAGCGATATGGCCCGTAGCATTAGCCCTGAACAAGCGACCGCCATGGCTGGCAATCCCTTGAACGAGCCACTAATCGAGCCGAATGGCACTTCATCGCCCGATACAATCAGCTTGGAGCCGCCAGTGCTCAAGGATCAAGTGCTTGAGCAAGCAGCTCCTGCGCCAGCCGAGTCTGAATCATCATTATTGCTCTGGTTCAGCATCGCGCTCGTGCTTGGGGTTGGCTTAGCCTTCGCCATGGGCTACTGGTTCAAATTGCATAAACAAGCCTAAATTTACCACGGCTGCCCTTGCGCTTCTGCTTGGGCAGCCCTAATAAATTGGGCTAGCAGCGCAATTCGGGCTTCAGCCAAACCCTGGGCGCTAGCAAGCTGCAATTGGTTTGGCAAATGATGCAGATTCTGCTCTAAGGTCGCCAAAGCTTCGGCAAAGGTTGGGTAGCGCGTATCACGACCAACCTTGCTGACAATTCGCAAGATTCCTACTGCCCCTAGTTGCTCCAAAATATCAGCATCGCGCAATAACCTGGCTTCAAGGCTGGTTGGGGTTTGCTGCGGGCTATGTTGAGCAATCGCCGCTAAAACCGCTGCAATCTTATCAATTGGAAATTGCCATTGGTGCAATAAATCTGGCACGGTTTTTAAGGCATAGGCTACATTATCCCAAGCAGCCAATTCTGATGGTTCAGCAGGCCGATGACCAATAAAGACCCCAAGATCATGCAACCATGCTGCCGCATACAACACATCATCATCATAGACCAAACCTTCGCCAAGTGTTGTCGCCAACTGATATAAGCGCGGTTGATGGCTATATTTATCGATCGGTAAAGCTTGTTCACGAATATAGGCCTGAATCTGGGTGCGAAAATCTGACATAACCCGACCTCTTATACGACCAAAACTCCATTGTACCCGCCAAAAGCAACCCATCTGTCACCCGTGTAGACCCTACTTTTGAGAATTGACATAAACGTCGTATCACAGGTACACTACAGCGACCACTCAACCACAACCCATTTTAGCAAGCAATGCTGCGTTGCCGAGCTTTAGGCGGTATGGTATAGTTTGGTTGACAGCAGTCTGCAACGTGAGAGCATCACCATGAGCGTAATCGTCATTGATGACCAAGTTGTGCATTACGAGACCTTTGGGCGTGGTCGTCCAGTCCTATTTCTTCACGGCTGGCTCGGTTCGTGGCGATATTGGATGCCGACGATGGAATTCGTTTCCAAAGATTTCCGCACATATTCGTTCGATTTTTGGGGTTTTGGTGATTCAGATAAAACAAGTACTGCCAAGAGTATTAGCATTACCAATTTCTCTGATCAAGTGATTCGATTTTTAGATGCCATGGGCATCGATAAGGTTCCGCTAGTCGGCCACTCAATGGGCGGAATGGTCGCGCTCAAAACTGCAATCCGCCACCCCAATCGGATTAGCCGAGTTGCGGCTATTGGTGCTCCAATCGTTGGTACATCGCTTTCAGGCTTGCTCAAACTCACCGATAATCAGTATGTTTCGCGAGCAATGGCCCGCGTGCCAGTCGTCACCAAGTTTTTGTTTCGCTGGTTTTTGGGCAATGTCAACGATACCGCCTACGGCGAAATTCTCGACGATAGCGTTAAGCCAACCGAAGAAAGTTTGCGCCGCGCCGTTGGCTCGATGATGCGCACCGATCTGCGGCCTGAACTCGAACAATTGACGATTCCGACCTTGGTTGTCCATGGCGCTCGTGACGATATTGTCAATCCTAATCAGGCAGATATTTTCTTACAACGCGATATGGCCAACACGCAAGTTTTTGTGATGCCAGAAAGTCGCCATTTTCCCTTCCTTGACGAGCCAGCACAATTTAACAAGGTGCTTCACGCCTTCTTAAAACGGCCAGTCAATGAAACCCGTGCTGCTGCTGAAGCAGCATAGGTAGTTAGGTCAAGTTCATGATTGATGAACAAACTGAAGCCTTAGTTCGGCGACTCAAAAGTATCGAGGGCCATGTGCGCGGCGTGCAACGCATGCTCGAAGAGGATGCCTACTGTATCGATGTGCTGCGCCAAACCTTAGCTATTCGCCGCGCACTCGAAAAAGTCGATGCTCTCGTGCTCGAACGACATCTCTCAACCTGCGTTACCAATGCAATTCGCTCACCCAACGAGGGCGAACGCGAACAGGCAATTACCGAAATTCTCGAAATTTTTGCGGCAACCCGCAGCGTTAGCGAGAAATAACCAACCCTATGAATGAGCTGCTACCCTACCCATTGTTGGGAATTGTCGGCCAAAGCGAGCTAAAAACCGCGCTTACCTTGGCCTTAGTCAATCCCGCTGTGGGTGGGGTTTTGTTAAGTGGCCCCTATGGCGTGGGCAAAACCACCGCCGTGCGCGGCTTGCTCGATATTATGCCCTTGGTCAAACGCTCGCGCTGCGAGAATAATTGCCCCCCCGACGACGAGAGCGACCTCTGCCCAACTTGCCTCGACTACCTCGAACGCGGCGAATCACGGCTCAAAGATGATCTCATGCGCTTAATCGAGCTGCCACTCAACGCTCGCTTAGAGGATGTGGTCGGCGGTCTGAACGAACGCGTCGCCATCGAACAACAACGCGTCCTGCTCGAAGAAGGGGTTTTGGCCCGCGCCAACAATAATTTGCTCTATGTCGATGAAATTAATTTGCTTGATCACGCGGTGATCGATGCGATTCTCGATGCAGCAGCCCAAGGACAAACCTTCGTGCGTCGCGGGGCAATGGTCAAACTCTATCAAAGTCGCTTGGTGCTCATTGGCTCGATGAACCCAGAGGAAGGTCGGTTACGACCCCAAATCTTGGATCGTTTGGGCTTACGGGTATGGGTTGGCCCGCAGCCAAACGCCCGCGAACGGCTTGAAATTTATCGCCGCGCAATTGCCTTTCGCCAAGACCGCACAGCCTTTCGCCTGGCCTATGCCCAAGCAACTACCCAACTGCGGCTCGATGTACTCAAAGCGCGCGAGTTGCTGCCCAACGTTCATCTAACCAAAGCTGCTGAACGCTATGCGATGCAGATCATTACTCAATTGGCAATTCCTTCGCATCGCGCCGAAATTGTGTTGCTCGAGGCCGCCCGCGCCCGCGCTGCTGCTGATGATCGGCTTCGGGCTACACCCAACGACATCAAAGCAGTTGCCCCAATGGCCTTACGCTGGCGACAAAGCCCGCATCTCAACGATTTTCTGAAGCAGCACGAAACCGAGGAAGGCCTCATCGCCCAAGCCTTGCAGGCTTAATAATAGACTTCGCGGCCAAAAAAGGCTTCGACATCACGCGAATTCATATAGGCCAACACAATCACATTCCACAACATGCCGCCCCAAGCCCAGCGCTCGCCCAATAAACCATCTAAAATGTAGCCACCAATCGAAACATAGGCGCTAATAATCACCACCCACCACATGATGCGCCAGCCTTGAAACAGCGCCAATCCCATCACAATCTGAAAACAGGCGGTCACAACCAACACAATTGGATCTTCCGATAAGATAAACGATTGCAAGAAGGCCGGCACGCGCCCCAACAAGGCCACGCCAATCTCAACCAGTGCGGTCAGCACATAGCCAATCGCAATCACCGTAATCAAAAATGGGCGGCCAAAAGCCAACGATTCATTGCGTTTGAGCATGCTTGCTCCATTTCTATAAAATCGGCCACAGTGGCGAGAGCACCAGCTCGGCAGCCTTGGTATACCAAGGACGCTTAATCCATTCGGCCAAGGTCAATTCGCGGGCATTGGTCATATCGCAGGCAAAAATGGCTTCCATGCGTTCAGCAAAGGCCGCATTGTAAATTTCAAGATTAATTTCGTGGTTGCCCGCCAAACTCAGCCGATCAAGATTGGCCGTGCCAACCGTCGACCAAATGCCATCAATCGTCGCTGTTTTGGCATGAATCATGGCGTTTTCATACAGAAAAATTTTAATTCCATGGCGCAAGCAAAATTCAAAATAATGGCGCGCCAGCCAATCAGCCAACACATGGTTCGATTCAGCTGGCACCAAAATCCGCACATCAACCCCACGCCGCGCAGTGAGCACCAAAGCCTCTAAAATTGCCCGATCAGGAATAAAATAGGCATTGCTGATGTAGACAAAACGCTCAGCTCGTTCAATTGCATCGAGATACATCGAACGAATTGGAAACACCAAACGCCCAGCATCGTTGCGTTGCACCCGCACCGTCGATTGCCATTCCAAATCAAGGTCGATGTTGAGCCGAGGCAAGCGCCGCCGATAGCGATTCCATTGCGAGGCAAACATCTCGGCCAAATTGCGCACAATCGGCCCACGCACTTGCACATGGGTGTCGCGCCACTCGGTGCGATACAATTCGCCTAAATTGTAGCCCCCAATAAAGGCTACGTCATTATCGACAACCAACAGTTTGCGATGGTCACGTGCATACGAACCAATATCGAAAATTTGCGATAAGCGCGGAAAAGCAGGATAGGTCAACAAGTGAATTTCAGCAGGAAACTTTTTGAATTTACGCGGCACCACCAAATTCGCAAACCCATCGACAATCACATACACGGCCACGCCGCTATGGGCTTTGCGCATCAAAGCATCGCGAAATTTTTGGCCTAATTCATCGCCTTTGAAAATAAAGGTTTCAAGCAAAATCAAGCGTTGTGCCGATTCAATAGCCTGCAACATCGCCGGAAATAGCTCTTCGCCCGACATATACAACTGAAATTCATGGCGATCGTCGCTGGTTGGCGGCAGGCTAATCCGTGGGTAGCGCTTATAGGTAGTTGGTCGCCATTTGCGCACGCCAATCAACAAAAAAGCCAAGCTCACTTGGAGTACCACGATTACCACCAGCATCGTTATCAGATCTTGAAATGATTCAAATGGCATCCGCCGTACTCCATCAACTATTGCAATTCGCCAAACAGCACAATTTCGGCGTATTCACCACGAATAATGCCACGACTTGCCTCTGGCACAATCAACAAGCCATTTGCTCGCGCCATCGAGCTAACCAAGCCTGATCCTTGAGCACCGGTTAATTGAGCAGTCAAGCCTTCAGCGCTGCTTTTAACAATCACCCGCAAATATTGGCGACGTTCGTTGCTTTCCAAATCGGCATCGAGCAGTTTCGCCCAAACACTAGGCCGAAAGAGCTGTTGATAACCGCCAAGCTTGCGTAACGCAGGCCGTACAAACAGCTCAAAACACACCATGGCCGAAACTGGGTTACCAGGCAAGCCAAAAATTGGTTTGCCATTGATCGAGCCAAAGGCCAAGGGTTTGCCTGGGCGCATACGCACGCGCCAAAATTCTAGTTTGCCAACTTCGTTCAAAATTTGCTTGACCAAATCATAATCGCCAACCGACACGCCGCCAGAAGTCAACAATACATCAGCTTCGGCCACTGCTTGGGCTAAAGTTGCGCGCAAGGCCTCAGCATTATCGGGCACAATTGGCATTAAGATCGGAACCGCTCCCGCTTCGCGCACTTGGGCGGCATTGGCATAGCCATTCGAGTTGCGAATTTGGCCAGGATTTGGCTCAACGCCAACATCAACCAACTCATCGCCAGTTGCAATAATTGCGACGCGTGGTTGGCGAAACACTGGCACTTGAGCCGCGCCAATCGTAGCCAAAACCCCAATGCTGCCAGCATGCAAGACCTGCCCAGCGTTTAAAACCAAGGCTCCAGCCTGCATATCTTCACCCGCTGGGCGAATATTATTGCCGTGCTGGGTTGCTTGAAACATCCGCACAACCTCAGATTGGGCGTTGGGCTGACCTTCGTCGGTTTCCTCGAAGGGCACAACCGCTTCAGCATTAGCCGGAACTTGAGCGCCAGTCATAATCCGAATTGCGCTGCCAGCCCGCAGTTCATGCTTTGGCACCGCTCCCGCCGCAACCCGTTCAATAATCTGCAACGATACAGGCTGATCGGCACTGGCTTGAGCCAAATCGCCAACCAACACCGCATAGCCATCCATAGCCGAGTTAGCAAATGGCGGTGCAGCGCGATCGGCATACATGGACATGGCCAAGACGCGACCTAAGGCCTCAGTTAACGCAATTGATTCGCTGGCGAGGGTGGTCATGCGCTCAAGAATCGCCGCTTGAGCATCGGCAACAGCAAGTAAGCTCATATAAAAAAAGGCCATGGATGGGCCAAAACCCAATCCATGGCACACTCCTCACAACAACTAACGACCACCAGCAGGCTGCAAGGCCTTGACCTCGGTAATCGCGTTTTGTTCGTCAACAAAGACCACGGTTGGCTCCCATTCTTCGGGCTTGGCATCAACTTGGGCATAGGCCATGATGATCACCAAATCGCCAACATTGACTAAGTGCGCCGCAGCACCGTTGAGTTGAATTGTGCCCGAGCCACGTTCGCCGACAATTGCATAGGTTTCGAGCCGCGCACCGTTATTAACATCGACTACTTGAACCCGTTCAAATGGCCAAATTCCCGCTGCTTCCAAAAGATCCTCATCAATGGTTATCGAACCAACATAATTGAGGTCTGCCCCAGTGACGGTGGCGCGGTGAATTTTGGCATGCACGAGGGTACGAATCATCGTTGATTACTCCTTAGGTTGGTCGCCGCTGTTCATCCCATCGATCAACAGTCGCCGCCATACATCATGATACGGCTGTCAGTGGTCTAACGCAAGTCATTTTTATTGAGGTTTCTATTTGATTCTTAAAAGATTTAGATGAATCCCCTCACCCCAGCCCCTCTCCCGTCCAGCAGGCGAGGGGCTTTTACGGTGTTCTTGGCCTGATTGCTGTGCTCCCCAAGCTTGCTCCCCTCGCCCGCGTTCAGTGGGCGAGGGAAACTGAGTTATTTTTGCGGATTAGGATAGCGTTCGAGCTTACCATCGAGGTCAGCAATGCGTTCGCGTAATTGCTCAACGCTCAAGGCAGTACCGTCGTCATCGGTTGGCAACACAATGCCTTCAGCCTCAAGATCCCAGTTTTGTTCAAGGCCTTCCAAGGCGCGGGCCAATTTGCGGCGTTCCGAAAGCCATTCCTTGCGATACATCCGATTTTTATATTGTGGCATACAATCCTCCAATTCAAGTAATAGCTCTATTGTACCATTCAGCGTTGCGCGCTTTGAGCCAACCACGCGGGCAACTCACTGAGCTGATTTAAGATCGTTGCTGGTTGGGCTGCGCTGAGCGTTGCCAGATCATGCGTGCCTGTTGTAACCGCTACGCTCGCAACTTTGGCGTTATGGCCAAGCGTAATATCGTGGGTCGTGTCGCCAATCATCAGTGCTTGGGTTGCATTCAGGCCAAAATAGGCCAAGGTTTTTTCCAACATCTCGGCATGCGGCTTGGGCTGAGTTACCGAATCGTTGCCCATCAGCAAATCAAAATACTCAAATAAGCCAACTTGCTGCAATACGGCAGCGCTCACTGGCGTAATTTTCGAGCTAGCAATCGTCAACCGATAGCCAGTAGATTTTAATTTGCTGATAGTTTCGGCCACGCCTGTAAACAAACGGCTGCTCGGAATCGCAATCTCACGGTAGATTGTACGATAGCGCTCGGTCAAAATCGCATAGTTTTCAGGCCCAAAATCGGTCAAGCGTTCCCAAAAAACCTGCAATGGCAAGCCAATCCATGGTGCAATCTGGCGATATTCAGCTCCAGCAAAGCCATGTTCCGCCAACACTTGATTGACCGTATCCACAATCCCTTGCGCCGAATCGACCAACGTTCCATCTAAATCGAAAGCCAATAATTGAATCTGCTGCGAATCAACCACCACCGACTCCTAGCCTAAGCAACGAATCTAAACAGCTATTATGCAACGTTTGAGCAGTTTCGCAAATTGCGCAGCAACCCATGCCAAAAATCGTGATCAAGTGTATCTAACCAAAGCGAGTGAATAGATTTACCAGCTATGTATTGCATAGCATCCATTCCACAGAGGCTGGCAATCTTCACCCAAACCAGCCTTTGTGGAGTTACCAATGCGCTATCTTGGCCTGAGTGGCCGCATTTTGAAACGACCTGATTTACAAGCGCCCAACCAGCAAGGCCTAAGTCAATGGGTTTTGTATCTTTACGATGTGCTGCGCTATCTCGACCAACAACACATTCATTGTTATCGTTTGCCAGCCTGGCCGTATGAATTGCTGAATAGCTGGCCCGAATCCGCCGATCAACTCAGCTTAATTGGCAATTATGCCCAACAAGCCAAAATTCGCCTAACCTATCATGCGCCAAGCAATGTGCTGCTCAATAGCCATGATCAGCATATTCGCCAGTATGCGCTGAATTATTTAACTAGTGCAGCAGACTTTTTGTCCCAGCTTGGCAGCTATGATCCAGTGATTGTAGTCCATATCGGGGCGCAATATGGCGATCGAGCTTGGGCCTTGGCGCAAACGGTCGCCAGTTTGCAGCAGCTTGATTCCGCAGTTCTCAATTGCTTAGCCCTAGAGGCCGATGGCCGAGTTTGGAGCTTGCTCGATGCATTGCACATTCATGCCCAAACTAAGATTCCGGTGATTTTCGATTGGCTACATCATCAACTTTACAACCCAGCCCAACTCAATGCTGGCGCTGGATTAGAATATGCGCTGGCGACTTGGCCAAGCCAACGCAAGCCCAAAGTGCATTTTAGCTCACCTAGAACCGAAATTCGGCTTGGTCAACGCCAACAATTATTGCTGCCAACGTGGCATGAGCACAGCGATTTGGCCAATCCATTTGAATTAATCAGCCTGCTACGGTTGCCATTCCAGCGCGATTACGATCTGATGCTTGAGGTTAAGGCAGGCGATTTGGCGCTTGAACGAGCGCGCAGCGATCTCCAACGCTTTGCGCCTGAACTTGTTGATGTGGAGTAGGTTATGCCAGAAGCCAATACGCCAGTTTTAGTCGCAGTCTTGAATAACCAAGCAGATTGGCAACGGATTCAGGAGCAGCATTGGTATCGGGTTCCGTTAGCCCACGCCCCACGGCGCATGACTGCTGGCATTTTGGCATGGTATCAAACCAAGGCGTTTGGTGCTGAGGGCGGTCAAATTCGCTGGTATGCAGAAATAAATCATGTGAGCCAAGCCACCCGCAGTCAGCTAATCCCCGAGCAACCAGCGCATCCTCGTGCTCAAGAGCGCTACTGGCGACTCCAAATTGGCCAATTGCAAAGCTTGCCGCAGCCAATTTTAGCCCAACGCTTTCGACGAATTACCTTTATTAGCACCAATTGGCAGCAGTTCATTCACGCCAAGCAGATCAACGATCTCTGGCTAGGTGATAGCTTAATCGAGCAACTAAGCCAACAATTAATCAGCGAGGGCATGAACGTAGCGCGACGGCGCTTACACGATGGTAATACGCCGCCGCAAGGCACATGTATTCTGATTCCGTTGCTCAATCAGATTGAGCTCCAGATTGGTGGGCAGGTTTTACGACTCGAACATGAGGATTTAATTTGGGATTTTGCTGGCTGCTTAGCCCAAATTCGCGCCTTACAACGCCGCAATTGAGCTAGGTTCAGCCTATTGACCAGCAAGCAACAAACGGGCAAGGCGCTCGCCGCCAACCAAATCGGCCAAATGGGCCAATTGGTTATCTTCGTAGGCTTGATTAAACAGTGCTACATCGAGGGCTAGAACTTTGCGGAAGGCAATAATTGCATTAGTGGGGTCGCTGCTCGTAGCGGCAATCTGCTCACCACACGGCATAATAATATCCAGCATCGCCAACGGATAGCGCACAGGCAAACCGATGCGCACATGAATTTCGCCAATTTTCAAGCGTTGCTGAGCATACGCTTCATCATACGTCCCACGAAACAAATCGCTAAACCATGTTCCAAGCATGCCCGTCAAGCGTTCTACCGAAACGCCATCGAGGTATTCAGCGGTAGCGGCGTGGCCAAGCAAGCGCTTGTAAAATGCATCGGTAAAATCTTTGGTTTGAGCTTTGGCCTTTTCGTGTAAGCCGCCAAGTAATTGCGCTTCGGCAGCAGAAACATCCATCATTTTGACCAACTCGGTGAGAATGGCCGTGCCTTTCACGCCCCAACTTTGACGATCTGCCATGAGCTACCTCCTTGATTAAGCACTCATCAGTTCGGCGATTGCCCGACCAGTTTCCCGCGCTTCAATCCGAATCATGCCAAGATTGGCTTGTTGGCGCAGAATGATTGCCAGAATCATTTGGGTAGCAACTGGCATAACTAAGAGATAGCCACTTTCGGCGTTAACAATGGCCTCGTTGGCCTTCCCAATTTTCAAATCGTTAACCACGCGGGTCGTAACCCCCATCATCGTGGCTGCAATCGCGCCCATGCGGTCGGCATTAACATCTGCCGACATGCGCGAGCTAATCAAAATCCCATCTGAACTAATTAATGCGGCCCCATTAATATCGTTACCGTTATTGGTAACCAATTGGCCTAAAATAGTATTAATTTGCTCCGAACGACTAGCCATGAGAGTGCTCCTTGTGAGTTACAGGCGAGGAGGATGAATCTTGGGCTAAAACGTCGATTCGATCAAGCAGCGTAGCGATTACATCGCTCACCAGCGCATAGTCGGTTGCGTTACAAGCGAGAATCGGAATATCGTTTGGTAGCCCTAAACGGCGGCGAATATACGTTGGCGGCAAGGCCCCAGGTAAATCTTGTTTGGTGGCGGCAACCACGAATGGTACGGGGGTCAGTTCCGCGAAGCGTTCCAATACAACAATTGTTTCGTTAAAATGGGCTGGGCGACAGCTATCAACTAAAACAATATAACCCAAACAGCCTTCAGCTAAAATTTCCCACATAAAATCAAAACGTTCTTGGCCTGGCGTGCCAAATAAGAGCAAGCGTTGTTCGGCATCAATCGTCAACGTGCCGAAATCCAAGCCAACCGTTGTATGATGTTTCAATTCTTTTTCTTCAGCGTGTGTGACGGCAACATCAGTATCAACGACATCGATTTCGCTGACTGTGCGAATAAATTGCGATTTACCCGCCGCGTATGCTCCCGTGATAACAATTTTATAATTGACCATTGTCACTCCTACGCACTAGCGCTGGTACGACGCAGCCGCGCTTTGATAGCTTGAACCAACCCACGCACCCGAGTTTCAACCATATGTTCAGGGTTTGGAGCCATCAAAACTGGGCTAAGCGAACGCTGAGAAACAACAATCTCGCAGGACACCTCCACCAAGTTCAAGGCGATCAAACGATGCAGCACTTTGAGAGTTTGATCGTAATTCCAACCAGTGGCTTCAACCAGTTCAGCCACGCTTAATTCTTGGACTAATTGGCTCAAAATGCGCCAATCTTCGAGGGTCAGGGTGATGTCGCTGGCTTGGCTGAGCTTTGGCACCAAGCGCAAACGCGAGGTTGGCTGAAGTTTGGTCGTGCCAGCCAAGCGTTGTGGTTGGTCGCGGCGACGCAAGCCTTCAATAATCAGCCAATCAATTGAGCGTTGAATTTGCACGCTGACCGTTTCTTGTGGGTTGGGTGGTAAAAAGACAAATTGGGCATCGTCCCAGGCCAGCATATCAAACACCGCTTGTTCACCACACGAAATCCGTTCGTGGGAAGTATTTTTGACCACCCCTGCATTGATAATTGCGCCATCAAAAAACCACAACATCGCCTTGAATGGAGCATTCGCAATCAGTAGACGACCAGTTTTGCGCCCATGATGAAATACATGCATCAAATCAATCAATGGCATATCAGCAAAATTACCTTCGAGAGCCATAGCCGTCTCCTTTTTGCGCAGTACAACCAGTCGATGTTGTCTAGGTTTTGTCCATATTCTGTATAAAAATAATACAAGCTGGAACAAATATATTTTCTAGCAGGCTTGATTGCAGGCATCGACGTAAGAAAAATGACAACTGTATTATGGCCGCAATTGGATGTATCCGTCTATGATATGTCAATACTCTTTATGGCTATGCAGGGGTAAGGTAACGATTGGGATGGAAGTACTAGAAGACGTTTCCATGGAGAGGATCGCAGGTATAACGTGCTAGGTTGATTGAACCATGCCTAAGAGGGGTTTGTCAAGATGGGATACAATAGCCACGATCTGCGGTTTTTTTAGTATTGAGGTTGTTATGGGCTTACATGTATCATCGCATCCATTGGTTTTACATAAATTGGCGTTACTGCGACGCGTCGAGAGCGAACCAAAGAAATTCCGCGAATTGGTGCGCGAAATTTCGCAATTTTTGGTCTATGAAGCAACTGCCGATATGCCGCTTGCGCCCTATACCATTCAGACCCCTTTAGGCTCGATGGAAGGCCACGCCATCGGCGCACGCATTGGCTTGATTCCGATTTTGCGGGCTGGCTTGGGCATGGTCGAGCCAGTGATTGACCTCTTGCCAACCGCCCACGTCTGGCATTTAGGCCTGTATCGCGACCATAACTCGCTTGAGCCAGTTACCTACTATAACAAATTACCAGCCCAACCTGATATTGATGTGTGTTTGATTCTCGACCCAATGTTGGCAACTGGTGGCTCAGCAGTTGCTGCGGTTGATATTTTGAAGGCTTGGGGCGCTGCCAAGATTAAATTCTTGGGGTTAATCGCCGCACCTGAAGGGGTAGAACGCTTGCAAAACGCTCACCCCGACGTGGAAATTCATTTGGCAGCGCTTGACGAACGCTTGAACGAGCAAGGCTATATCGTGCCCGGCTTGGGCGATGCAGGTGACCGCCAATTTGGAACGTAGGCAAGAATGCGCATTTTAGTAACTGGGGCAACTGGTTTTTTGGGTTCGCACACCGCTTTGGCCCTGCACAAAGCTGGGCATACGGTGCTGGGCTTGGGTCGCCGCTGGCAGCAGGTTCCACAGCTTGTGAACGCTGGCATTAAGCCAATTACTGCTGATTTACGCGAGCGCGATGCAGTGATTGCGGCCTGCGCTGACTGCGATCTGGTGGTGCATAGCGGGGCACTTTCGGCACCGTGGGGCAGTCGCCGCGATTTTCAGGCGATTAACGTTGACGGAACGGCCCATGTGCTGGCTGGTTGTGCTGCGCACAATGTTGGACGCTTGGTGTTTATCTCATCACCAAGCGTTCTTTCCAATGGCCATGATCAGCTGGATTTAGTCGATACTGCGCCCTATCCGGCGCGGCCAATCTCGCTCTATTCAGCCAGCAAACAGCAGGCCGAGCAGTTGGTGCTGACCCATGCAACGCCAAGCGTCATTTTGCGGCCCAAGGCGATTTTTGGCGAGGGCGATCAAGCGTTGTTGCCACGAATTATTGCGGCAGCACGGGCTGGGCGCTTACGCCAATTTGGCGCTGGTCAAAATCTGGTTGATTTGACCTATGTGGAAAATGTGGTGCATGCAATTGAGCTGGCGTTAACTGCACCAGCGGCGCTTGGCAAGGCCTACACAATCACCAACGCCGAGCATCCGCAACTGTGGGCGGTCATTCGGCGGGTGCTGGCTGAGTTGGGCGTGAAGAGCGATTTACGGCCAATGCCCTTGCCTGTGGCCCTGTTGATGGCACGCATAATGGAAAGTATTAGTCTGGTAACCCGCCGCGAGCCATTATTGACGCGCTATAGCGTGTTGGCCTTGGCGCGCAGCCAAACCCATTCGATCGTTGCTGCTCAACACGATTTGGGCTATCAACCACAAATTAGCCTTGAGCTTGGCATTCAACGCACAATCGCCGCCCTCAAACAGCCAACAAAGGTGGATTAAATGCAGGTTTTCTTGCTGGATACGGGAATTTGCCGCGTGCCAGAATATCATATGTTGCGCGATGGCAGCAGCCAAATTATCGATTGCCATGCAGTTGTGGCCTTGATTGAGCATCCCCAGCGGGGCTGGGGCTTGTTTGATGTTGGTTATAGCCAAGCGATGCTCAGCGCAACCGAACATTTGCCGTGGTCGCTCTATCGGCGGGCTACGCCACTGCGCTTGTCGCCAGCGCTAGAAGTGATCAATCAACTGCCAAACTATGGCTTGAGCGCCGCCGATATTGGCTGGATTGTGCTTTCTCACGCGCATGCCGACCATGTAGCCGCGTTGGCCGATTTTCCGCAGGCCGATTTATATCTTTCGGCAACGGCGTTTGAGTTGGTTAGCCAAGTTCAGGGGATTAATGCTTTGCGGCGGGGCATTATTCCAAGTTTATTTCCCCAAGCTTGGCACCAACGTCTGCATTTAATTCATACATTTAACGATCAGCCGTTGTTTGCCTTGGGCAATAGCCACGATTTGTTTGGCGATGGACTGTTGCGTTTGGTTGAATTGCCCGGCCATGCACGCGGCCAAATTGGCATGTATGTTGCCAATCAGCGGCCAATCCTGCTGGCGGCGGATGGAGCGTGGCACTCACGGGCGATTCGCGAACAAGTGCTGCCACACCCAATTACCTATTTGATGATCGACGATGCCAAAGCTATGGCCACAACCTTGGCGCGCTTGAGTGCTTTTGCTCAAGCCTACCCTGAGGTATTGATTGTGCCTTGCCATTGCCCAGAAATCTATGCTAGCGAGGTAGCCAAGGCATGAGCATCAGCGATACATTAACTACAGCTTGGTATTTTGGGCGCGCACGTTGGCGTTGGCGGCTGAATCGACAGCGTTTGCGAGATTTTCAAAATACTAAAGCCCAGCAATTAATTCCGTGGGTGGCTCAGCATTCAGCCTTCTATCGCCAGCATTGGCAAGGCCACGACCTGCGTGATTGGCGCAATTTGCCGGTCGTCGATAAACGCTTGATGATGGCTAACTTTCGTGAATTTAATAGCTTGGAAGTGCCAGCAGCAGCGGCCTTCGATCTAGCGCAACAAGCAGAGCAAGAGCGTGATTTTGTGCCGCGCTTGGGTGATCTGACGGTTGGGCTTTCGTCGGGCACGTCGGGCCATCGCGGCTTGTTTTTGCTTAGCCCCGCCGAGCAATTACTGTGGGTTGGCACGATTTTGGCCCGCACATTGCACCAAATCAAGCCAACCAAAATTGCCTTTTTCCTGCGTGCCAACAGCAATCTTTACCAACAATTGGGCGGGCGGTTGATTCAATTTCGCTATTTTGATTTGACTCAAGCGCTTGAGCCGCAGCTTGAAATGCTGAATACCTACCAGCCAACAATCATTGTTGCGCCGCCAGCATTGCTGTTGCAATTGCTCGCCGCAGCCCAAACTGGCGAATTGACGCATCGCCCTGAGCGCATGATTAGCGTGGCTGATGCGTTGGCCCCAGATGAACAAGCGCAACTTAGCACGTTTTTTGGCATTCCAATCGAGCAAATCTATCAAGCAACCGAAGGTTTGCTCGCCATCTCGTGTGCGCATGGCAGTTTGCACATTCAAGAGGATTTGGTGGCGCTGGATTTTGAGGATTTAGGCCAAGGCCGAGTTACGCCGTATGTCACCGATTTGTGGCGGCGCACTCAGCCGATTATTCGCTATCGATTGAACGATGTATTGCGCCTGAGTTCGCAAGCGTGCAGCTGTGGCAGCAGCTTCGCGGTGATTGAACAGATCGAGGGGCGGCGTGATGATATTTGCTACTTTACGGCACATGGTCAGCGCCAAGCAATGTTCCCTGATAGCTTGCGCCGCGCCATTCTCTTAGCGCATCCAGCAATTTTAGAATATCAAATCATCCAGCCAGCAGACGACCAGTTGCAAATCAGCTTGACCATAGCAGATACGGCGGATGCTACATTGGTTAGTACAGCGGTTGAGCAGCAGATTCAGCGTCAGCTAGCCGAATATGGTTGTAGCGCGTATCATTTGAGCATCGATTTTGCAGCAATCGATTATGGGACGCTGAATAAACGTCGGCGTGTAATTCGGCAATGAACTATTGCATCTTGGCGCTTGGCTCGCGGGGTGATGTGCAGCCGTTTATCGCTTTGGCACGTGGTTTGCAGGCCCAAGGCCATCAAGTTGTTATCGCCGCCGCTCACGATTATCGGGCATTGGTCGAAAGCTATGCTTGTCGCTTTGCCCCTTTGATTGGCTCGATTCAAGCTTTGCTTGACCCTGAGCAGATGGCAGCGGGCTTGGCAGCAGGTCGCGGCGCAATTATCAAACAATTTCTCCAACAAACGCCGCCACTTATTCAGCAATTAATCGCCGATGCCTTGGCAGCCTGTCGTGATGCAGATTGTTTGATCGTGGCGAGTTTAGGGTTCTGGCCTGCTTTACATCTCGCTGAGCATTTGCAAATTCCGGTGGTGGTGGTGCATATGCATCCGTATGGCGCTAGCAGCCAAACGGCGCATCATTTTATGCCCCAATTGACTTGGCCCATCTATCGCCGCATGAGCTATGTGCTAGCCGAACAGGTGCAATGGCAAGTGCTGCGTATGGCCTTTAACCAAGCACGCCAGCAGATTTTGCAACGGCCAAGCCTGAGTGTCGGCCAACTTTGGCAACGTAGCCGCCAGTTTCAACCGCCAAGTTTATATGCCTATAGCGCCTTGGTTGCGCCGCCGCCTGCAAACTGGCAGAACGCTGGTGCGATTACCGGCTATTGGATGCTCGAACCAGCAGCAAACTGGCAAGCGCCAGCGGCAGTGCGTGATTTTCTGGCAGCAGGCCCAGCCCCAATCGCCGTGAGTTTTGGCAGTATGATCCATGGCCAAGAGCGCGGCGCAGCATTAAGCCAATTGCTGATTGCAGCCAGCCAAAAAGCCAACCTGCGCTTGATTATCAACCAAGGTTGGGGCGATTTGGGCCAAGGTCAGTTGCCAAGCAATTGCCTAGCCGCTACTGGCTTGGATTATGCTTGGCTGTTTGAGCGCGTTGCGGCGGTGGTGCATCATGGCGGCGCGGGCGTAACCGCAACCGCGTTGCAGGCAGCCAAGCCAGCCTTGGTCACGCCATTTTTGGGCGACCAATATTTTTGGGGCCAACGGGTGTATGCTTTAAAAACTGGGCCTGCGCCTGTGCCAGCCAATCGATTGCAGATTGATCGTTTGGCGCAACTGTTGCGCAGCTTGAGCGAACGCACTGATTATCACCAAGCAGCCCAACAGCTTGCCAGCACATTAGCCGCTGAACATGGCGTACAGCAAGCCATCGCATGGCTAGAGCAACGGTTTTGAACTTTTTAATTACGAGGTAGTACTATGCAGTTTCCTCTGCGCATCGCCGGCATCGGCGCTTACGTTCCAGCAACCATCGTTACCACCAGCGACTTGGCCGAGCGCTTTGGGGTTGATTCCAGCATCATTGAGCGCACCACGGGCATTACCGAGCGCCGTTATGCGGTGGAAGAAACTGCCTTGACGATGGCGGTTCAAGCCTCACAACAAGCGCTAGCCGATGCCAAGTACGAGCTTGATAGTATCGATTTGATTGTGGTGGCTGCGGCAGGCATGCATCAATACATTCCATGTACCGCTGCTTTGTTGCAAAAGGCTTTACAAGCACCAGCGGGCCGCAGCGCATGTTTCGATTTAAACGCTACCTGTTTAAGTTTTCTGTTTGGCTTGCAAGTGTTAGCACCCCTGATTGCCAGCGGAGTGTATCAACGGGTGCTGTTAGTCAGCACCGAACGCGCTTCGGTTGCGCTCGACCCCAACGAATGGCAATCGACAGCGCTGTTTGGCGATGCCGCTGCCGCCGTTATTTTGGAGCGTGGCGATGGCAGCAGCAGCCTCGAACGGAGCCAATTTACAACATGGAGCAATGGTAGCGATTTGATTCAAATTCGCGGCGGCGGCTCAAACCAGCATCCCAATGCAGCCACTACCACGCCCGACATGAATTGGTTTTCAATGCAAGGGCCGCTAGCATTTCGCTTTGTGTTTCGTGAGCTTCAGCAATTTGTAAAGCAATTTTTAGTCGATCTTGGCTGGCAAAATCACGAAGTCGATGCTTTGATTCCACATCAAGCCAACCGTCATGCAATTGAGCAAGTGCAAGTTCGCTTGGGCTTTACAGCTGATCAAGTGATTAGCAATTTTGCCAAACGTGGTAATTGTGTTGCCGCCTCAATTCCCTTAGCGTTGGCCGAAGCTGTCGCCGAGGGCCGCATCCAACGCGGCAATCGGTTGGTGCTGCTTGGCTCGGGCGCTGGCATCACCTTGGGCGTAGTGGCCTTAATTTACTAGGAATTGGCAATGGTTGTGTTGATTACTGGGGCTGGCACTGGCCTTGGTCAGGCCATGGCGCTGGCCTTGGCCAAACGGGGCGCAACAATTATTCTGGTTGGCCGCCGCCGCGAAAAGCTGGCCCATAGTGCTGGCTTGATTACCCAGGCTGGCAGCCAAGCGTGGCCAATTGTTTGCGATCTAAGCGATCAGCAGGCGGTGGAAACACTCGCCAAACAGATTAAACACCGCTATCTTCAGCTCGATTTAATCATTCATAATGCAGCAATCCTCGCTGGCGGAGCTTTTGAACAGCTGCCTGAACAGCACATTTTAGCTGCAATCAATGCCAATCTTGTATCGCCAATTTTGCTTACCCGCCAACTTTTGCCCAAAGCAATCTTGATTGTTGGCAGCACGGTCAGTAGGGTTGCCATGCCCGGCGCAAGCCTGTATAGCTTGAGCAAAGCGGCGCTTGAGGCATGGGCCTTGGCGCTCGCCGCTGAAACCACAATCAAGGTTGTGCGGGCCTATCCGCCTGCCAGCAAAACCGCAATGACCGCCGCCATGGCCCAACAAAGCGGCCAGCGTTTTCCCCTAGCCGAGCCAAACCAGGTAGGCGAGCACATTATTCGGCGCTATTTGGCGGGCGAAAGCGAAATTATACTGAGTATCAATGATCGATTGCTTTTTTGGCTGCAACGCTACAGCCCAAAACTGCTCCATGCATTGCTCAAACGCTATCATCGCCAGCTGATCAAGCTGTGGAGTTCCTAGCGCAAGCATTTGACAAACCAAAGCGAGCCGACTACAATTGCCACCTTGTTGATACTTAATATCAATAACTAATAATGAAAGGTTTGGCAATGCGGCGTTTTGGTGCTCAGCTTTTAGGGCTAATTCTGCTTATACATCTGTTAATCGCCTGTGGCACAGCCAGCGAAACAGCTCAACCCACAACTTCGACGAATGCAGCGAGCGAGCAAACGGCCAATTCCAACGGCGTGTTGCGAATTGGTACCGGTATCAATTTGCCAGTTGGCTTGAATGTAGCGCAAGGCTCCACTGGCTACAACATGGTGACCTATGGCGCGGGCGAAACCCTGATGCGCTTTACTGTTGATAATAAGCTTGAGCCGTGGTTGGCTGAAAGCGTCAGCGCGCTCGATGCTACGACGTGGCAAATTAAATTGCGCCAAGGCGTACGCTTTCATGATGGCAGCGAACTCAAGGCTAGCGATGTAGTTACTTCATTCAACAGTAGCTGGCAAAACTTGAGTGCCGCCAAAAACTTCATTCCTGCAGATAGCAAAACCACAGTGATTGATGATTACACCCTCATCTTGAGCACCAGCCAAGCTGAAGGCAGCGTGCCCTATAGCCTTGCCAACTGGAATTTCGTCATTCACAAGCCTGCAGTCAATGGAATTTCGGTGTTGACTGGCATGTATCAGCCGATGAGTCTCGAAAAAGACCAAGAATTGGTGCTCGAACGCTTTGCTAATTATTGGGATGGTCAGGCAGGCCTGCAAAAAATCAGCGTCAAGAAAATTCCCGATGCCAATGCCCGTTCTTTGGCTTTGCAAAGCGGCGATTTGGATCTGTTGACCAACGTCGCGCCTGATTTGGCCAGCGGCCTACCAGCAGATATTGAGCTTCAGAGCGTTGCTGGCACGCGCATGCATTATGTTATGTTAGATAGTGCCTATCCGCCATTTGATGATCGTTTGGTGCGCCAAGCCATGACCTTGGCAATCGATCGCCAAGCCTTGTTGCAAGCGACACTTGATGGCCAAGGTGCTGTGGCAACCAATCTTTATCCAGCAAGTGTTGGGATTGAACTTGTCGAAGCCCAAATTTTTGATCCTGCCCAAGCTGCCAAATTGCTTGACCAAGCGGGCTGGGTTGTCGGCAGCGATGGCATGCGCAGAAAAAATGGCCAAGCATTGGCTTTTACCTTGCACAGCTACCCAGGTCGCGCCGAAATCACCATGATGGCAATCGCGATTCAAGCCCAATTGAAAGAGCTTGGGATTGCGGTTGAGGTCAAGGAAGTGACCGATATTGGCGAAATCGTCGAAAAAGGCAACTTCAACGCCAGTATGTATTCAATCGGCACCTCGCCAGATCCCCAATATACCGTTGGCACAACGCTGATTAAAGGTGCGGCCTACAACTATGCTGGCTATAGCAACCCAGCAATTGAAAGCGCCTTTGCAGAATTGCGCGCCGAGCAAGACCATGTCAAACGGATCACAATTGCCAAGCGGATTCAAACCGAAGTCAAAAATGATCCAGTGAATATCTATCTTGCCAGCCCGCCGCTGATTACGGCCTATCGCAAGGGCAGCCTCAGCGGCTATGTGCCCAATCCCAATGATGTGTATTTGATCACCAAGGAATTGAAACTCAATCAATGAGTAGCTTGCTCCGCCAAATTGCTGGGCGCATGCTAAGCGGGCTGATCGTCTTATGGATGGTCAGCGTGCTGGCTTTTCTGATTATTCATGCTGCCCCAGGCGACCCAGCCCGCATGCTGTTGAATGCCAACGGCCTTGACGCGCCGCCAGTCGAAGCGGTCGAGGCCAAACGGCGCGAGCTTGGCCTCGATCAACCGTTGCTCAACCAATATAGCAATTGGATTGAAGGCATTGGGCAAGGCAATTTTGGCAGCAGCTACCATTCGGGCAAGCCTGTTTGGCTGATGTATCGTGAGCGTTTGCCAGCAACCTTGATGATGGCTGGCTTGGCCTTGATGCTCTCGCTGAGCATTGCAATTCCCTTGGGCTTGCTGAGCGCAATCAAACGCCACAGCTTATTAGATCATACGGCGCAGCTGTTGGCGGTCATTGGGGCGGCAATTCCTGGCTTTTGGATTGGCTTAGTGCTCATTTTGATTTTTGCGGCCAAACTACGTTGGTTGCCAGCTTTGGGTAGCACCACATTTAAAGGGATGTTGCTGCCAGCAATCATCTTGGCCTTGCCCAATATTGCCCTAACCTCGCGGCTCGTGCGCGCAACGACGCTCGATGTGCTGAATCAACAATACATCCTAACTGCGCGGGCCAAAGGTCGCTCGGAACATGGCTTGTTATTTGCCCATGCCTTGCCCAATGTTGCTGCCAGTTTGATAACCCCAATTAGCCTTGAGATCGCCTTTTTGCTCACAGGGACGGTGATTATCGAGCATGTTTTTGCCTATCCCGGGATTGGGCGTATGGCTGTTGAGGCAGCGTTAATTGGCGATATGCCAGTTTTGGGCTTGGCGGTGTTGATTGCAGGAGGAATCTATGTTGTCGCTAACTGGTGCGCTGACCTCGGTATGGCAGCGCTTGACCCACGGCTCCGCCAACATCGCCAAAGCTAAACAGGCTGAAGAGCAACGAGCCAAGCCTCGCTTGAGCAGCCTTGGCCGCGTGGCAGCGGCAATGTTGCTGCTCATGGTTGTGGCCGTCAGTATCGGCCCATGGTTTTGGCAGGTCGATCCACTGGCGCAGAATGTTGCTGAGCGTTTGGCCCCGCCATCGTTGAGCAATCCGCTTGGCACCGATCAATTTGGGCGTGATGTTCTCGCCCGAATCTTGATTGGCGGGCGCTGGTCGTTAGCGGGAGCGACATTAGTTTGTCTTGGAACAAGTTGTTTAGGCTTGATCATTGGCGCGTGCTGTGCTTTGGGACCGCGCTGGCTTGATTATCTACTGAGCCGCATTACCGAAACCCTGCAAGCAATTCCAGCAGTGTTGTTGGCCTTGGCGCTAAGTGCGATTCTCTCGCGCTCGTTTGGCAATTTGCTGCTGGCCTTGGTGCTGACCAATTGGACGTGGTATGCTCGCATATATCGGGCCTTGATCATCAAAGAATTGGCAATGCCCTATATTGAAGGTGCGCAGGTCATTGGGGTCAAGCCGCTGGCGATTTTAACCCGTCATGTGCTGCCCAACCTCTTTGGCGCGATTGTTGTGGTTGCCACGACCAACTTTGGCGGCGTGATTTTGAACCTCTCAGCCTTATCGTTTATTGGCTTTGGCCTCAACCCACCAACCCCAGAGTGGGGCAATTTGATTAACGAATCGCGAACATTTTTTCAACGTGAACCACGCCTGATGCTTATTCCTGGCCTGTGCATTGCGACCACCGTGCTTTGGATTAATCTCTTGGGCAATGCCCTGCGCGATCGCTTGGATCTTGATAGAAGGTAGAGAGTGGGGATTGGGGATCGGGGATCAGGGATTAGGGGCTATCGGACGATCAATTAGTGGAATTCGGGCAATTCGTGGCTAAAAAGAACAGAGAGCAAAGAACATAGAACAGAGAGCATAGAACATAATCCCAACAATCTGTGCCAATCTGTGGCGAAAAATAATGCTTCGCGTTTTTCGCGCCCTTCGTGGTTTTCGTCCTTCGTGTCCCTTCGTGCCCTTCGTGGATCAAAAACAAACCCCCGCCACCAGAACGGTAGCGAGGGGTTCGTAAGCCATAGTAAAAACTCTTAGTCAAGATAGGCTCGGAGGTGTTGTCCAACATTGGGTTGGCGCAAGTGGCGCATTGCTTCGGCCTCGATTTGGCGGGTGCGTTCGCGGGTAATGCCGAATTCAGCCCCAACTTCTTCGAGAGTGCGGCGTTTGCCATCGGCTAAGCCATAGCGCAACTGCAAGATTTGGCGTTCGCGGTCGGGCAATTGCGAAAGCGCATCGGCCAACTCATCGTGCAACATCATGCGGGTTGCTTGCTCAAGTGGCGCTTCATCGGTATCGTCGGCCAGAAACTCGCCAACCCGACCTTGGCCTTCTTTGCCAATTGGTTGCTCGAGCGACACTGGCTGGACTGAAGCATTCAACATGCGCTTGACCTTGCGCAAACTTACGCCCAAGGCATCGGCCAACTCATCGGGAGTAGCCTCGCGTTGCAGGGCTTGTTCAAGCTGGTAGGCAACGCGGCGCATTTGCGCGATTGATTCGCTCAAGTGAACTGGCAAGCGAATGGTGCGGCTTTGTTCGGCAATCGCCCGGGTCACTGCTTGGCGAATCCACCAAGTAGCATAGGTTGAAAAACGGTTGCCTTTGCGATAGTCGAATTTTTCGACGGCACGCATCAAGCCAATATTGCCTTCTTGGATCAGATCCATGAACGACATATGATTGCCGATATATTTTTTGGCGACGCTGACCACCAAGCGCAAATTGGCTTGAGTTAGCTTGCGCCGGCCTTCGTTACCATAATCGACGCGGCGTTCGAGCGCTTTGCGCTCGTCCCACGTTGCGTATTGTTCGGTTTGCAACTGGAGCTCCGCCTTGCGCCCAGTTTCAATTTGTTTGGCGAGAGTAATTTCTTCCTCGGCGGTAAGCAACTCGACCTCGCCGATTTCACGCAAATACATCTGGACTGAATCTTCGACAGCCTCGGAATAGAGCGTTTTCTTGCGGCGTAGGTTTACTATGGCTAATTCTGCGTCTTCATCATTAAAACCCGGCTCAAGCTCCCAGCCCTCAGGGGCATCTTCAAGCTCCGGTTGGTTTTTTGCTACATTCATCGTTTCATACTTTGTCATCGTCCACGCTCGCTGGGCTACGCCCACTATGGCTTTCGCTGCTGGCGGCGCACGAAAGCTATCTATTGAACCCGCAGGATTCTTTATACAATGTACTACGTTACGTCTGGTAAGCTTGGATGTTTGCTGGATTGTGACGGGCTGCTTCCACATCCTGGATTATGTCTAAAGCAAAAACCACGCCACGAACTGTAATTCTTACAGTTACAGTATAACAAGTATAGTATAGCAAGAGATTCGTCAAGATCAATAAGCCAAAAGGGGTAGTTTATAGATGTTCAAAGTTTCTTCATAGGTTAGGAGTAAAGTGCTAGTGTACAATGGGACTATTGTATGCATTGGAGGATTTATCGAATTGTTAGGTATCAAAAAGTAACTTGAAATGAGGTCAAATAATAGTTAAAAACTATTGCAAAGGGTATAGCTATCCGCTATAATGCGTTGCGGTCAAAACCGAGGTTCCTTGCCGCAACGCACCTCTGCGGTGATAAAACCATTAGCGATCTTTGTACATGGTGCGAATATAGCGGGTGCTAACTTTCATTCGCTTCATTTGACCATTAACTTCAACCATAGCCCATTGGATATTTGGTTTCCATGAGCGATTGGTACGGTTTTTAGCGTGGCTCACATTGTGGCCGAAGGAGCGCTTTTTCCCCGTCATTTGGCAGACTGCCATGGGCGGACCTCCGTAGTTGAGACTTAAAAAGAGCCACCCTTGGTGGCTGTACCCGCTGACTATACCATAGGACGCGCTCTGATGCAACTTTTTAAATTATGCAAGTTTTCTGGCTGAATGCCCAGCAATCAAGGCCAATTGGGCTTCAGATTGAAGCCAATTATGGCATATGCTAGCTCTTGCATAATCGAGTATCATACAGCAGTAGCGCGGTTAGTTCCGCGCTATTCTCATCAAAAAACCGACGCTCGTGAGCGCCGACCATCGAACCATCTAGTTGCGAGGACTGTTCGAGTGAACGAGAAAACAAGTCTCGCGAATGTGCGCCAAAACGACGCTGGACGCATCGAGGTACATTCTCGCGCCATTGCTACTGTAGTAGCCGGAGCGGTAGTGCGGTGCTACGGCGTTGTGGGCATGGCCCCGCGCAACTTACGCGATAGTGTCGCCCATGTGTTGCGACCGGAAGATCAATATAAAGGTATTGACGTGCAAGTCAGTGCCGAGGCAATTAACATCGATCTGTTTGTGATCATCGAGTATGGCACACGGATCGCTACTGTTGCCCGCAATATTATGGAAACTGTTCAGTACGCGGTTGTGCATGCACTTGGCGAGGCCAATATCACGGTCAATGTGCATGTTCAGGGCCTGCGGATTGAGCAAGCAGACAAAGAACCAACAAAAGATGCAACCGAAGGCCAGCCCAGCCGCTGGCGACGTTTTGGCGTAATGGGAGGTCTGCGTGGACAGCGCACCGAAGAATCAAATTGATGGCACCCGGCTGTTGGCAGTTTTTCGCGCAGCCGCAGCGTGGTTTAGCCAGAATGTGGCAACTGTCAACGCCCTAAATGTGTTTCCTGTGCCCGATGGCGATACAGGAACCAACATGAACCTTACGCTGACAGCGGCGCTCAAGGATGTGCAGGATGATGCCTCGGTCGCGGTCGTGGCCGAACGAGTGTATCGCGGGGCTTTGATGGGCGCTCGCGGCAACTCTGGGGTGATTCTTTCGCAAATTCTGCGCGGGCTTTCGCAGGGCATGGCCGGCCAGCAGGTTTGTACGCCCGAAATCTTGGTTGCAGCCTTAGAACAAGCCTCAACTACTGCTTATAAAGCGGTGATCAAACCAGTCGAAGGCACAATGCTCACGGTTATTCGCGAAACCAGCGAAGCAGCCCGAGCAGGCTTTAAGCCAGAAATGAACTGGCATGAAGTGCTTGATTTAATTGTTAAAGGGGCACGGGTTTCGGTCGATAATACGCCCAACCTGATGAAAATGTTACGCGACGCTGGCGTAGTCGATGCTGGCGGCGAAGGTTTGTATGTGCTCTTCGAGGGCGCGATGGCATTTGCCCGTGGCGAGAAGCTTGAACAACGAGTTGCCCCAGTCGATCAAGTGGCGATGGCCTTTGACGATATTCATAGCGACGATGATTTTGGCTATTGCACCAACTTTATGATCCAAGGCGAAGATATTCCCTACGAGGATGTGCGGCGCACGATTGCCGAAATGGGTACGTCGGTGGTCGCGGTTGGCGATGAACGCTTGGTCAAGGTGCATTTGCACACCCTACGGCCTGGCGATGCACTGAATTATGCAGTGCAATGGGGCAGCCTTGGGGCAATTGAAATTACCAATATGGATAAACAGCGCAGCGATCTGCATGAAGCCAAAGCCCAACAAACTAGCCAACCAGCCCGGGTAAAACCCGATGAGCCAGTGAGCGATGTTGGCGTGGTCGCGGTTGCGCCTGGCCAAGGCTTTCGCGAGCTGTTTGAATCGTTAAATGTTGGCGAAGTGGTCACTGGCGGCCAAACCATGAATCCCTCGATTCAAGATTTGGTGACGGCAATCGAGAAATTGCCCCAGCCAGCAGTTGTGGTGTTGCCAAATAATAGCAATGTGATTTTGGCAGCACAACAAGCGCAACAATTAACCAATAAAGTTGTGCATGTAATTCCAACTAAAACCGTGCCGCAAGGCATGGCGGCAATGTTTGCCTTTAATTATGCGGTTGGCGCTGAAGAAAATGTGCAGGCCATGAGCCGCGCAATTAAGGATATTACTACGGCGGAAATTACCACTGCCGTGCGCGATGCTACCGTAAATGATGTTGAAGTGCGCGATGGCCAAACGATTGGCTTGCTCAACGGCGCACTGGTTGAATCTGGCGATCAGCCCGACGACGTGATTGATCGCATCTTAGCCCGGATGGATTTGGACGACCATGAGATCGTTACCATCTATTATGGCGAACAATGTTCGGCGGAACAGGCTGAAACACTAGCCCACAAAATCAACGCAACCTACCCTGCGCTTGATGTTGAGGTGCAAAACGGCGGACAACCATTTTATGATTACATTCTCTCTGCGGAGTGATACACAGCCCCGTTTCTGACGGCGCGATGGAGATATGTTGGGTTATGGCGCGAGTAAAGATTATTACCGATAGCACTGCTGATATTCCACCAGCCTTGGCACAAGAGCTGAACATCACCGTGATTCCAATCTATGTGCATTTTGGTGATCAGACGTTGCGAGCTGGGATCGACATTAGCAACGAGCAGTTTTATCGGCGGATGGCCGAGGGTGGGCCGTATCCTTATACGACTGCACCAGCACCAGGAGTGTTTGAACAGTATTATCGTCAATTTTCCCGTGAATATGACGGGGTCTTTTCAATTCACTTGTCGAATCGCTTTGGCGGCGTGGTTAAATCGGCAACGATTGCCCGCGATAAATTGCCAGCCTCGCTGACCCGCGTTGAGGTGATTGATAGCACCTCGACCTCGTTGGGCTTAGGTATGGTGGCGATCGCCGCAGCCAAGGCAGCACTTGATGGTGCATCACTTGATGAAGTGCATCGAACGGTCATGCAAACTATTCAATTGACCCATGTAGTGTTTTTTGTTGATTCAATTGATTATCTTGAACGCAGCGGGCGTTTATCGCAAGCCTCGGCAATGCTTGGCTCGATGCAACGGATCAAGCCGTTGCTGATTCTTGATGATGGTGAAATTGTGCCTTACGATCGCACCCGCACGCGAGCCAAAGCAATTGAAGGCTTGTTTACCTTTATTGAGGACTTTCCCAAGGTCGAGCAGGTGGCGATTATGCACAGCACCACGCCTGATGATGTGGAGAAATTGCTAGAGAAGATTGACCCGATCTATCCTCGCGATCAGGTCATGATTGTGGAATATGGGCCAGCGCTGGGCGCACATCTGGGTCCAAATGCAATGGGTGTCGTGGTTTACGAAGGGATCGAGTAAACCAGCGCCGCAGATCAACTGTGCATCAACCAGTCTTAAATAAACCAACGTAACACCCCACGCAGCGTCATTTTCGGCTATTATACGGCTGCGTGGGGTAGCTATTCCCTTAGCGAGCAGTGTGCTGGCAGTGTAGCCAAAGGCCGCTCGCTACGATTTGGCGAAAATAAAGCCAGAAGGAGGCCAAGTGGCGATTATTGTAACCGACAGTACTGCTGATATTCCGCCTGGGTTGGCAGCAGAACACGACATTCATGTGATTCCATTAACGGTTAATTTCGATGCAGAATCGTTCTCCGATGGTGTCGAAATTACCCATGATCAATTTTATACTCGCCTCGTTGCCAGCAACAATTTGCCAACCACGTCGCAGCCCTCAGTTGGGGCCTTCGAGCAATTGTATCGCGCAATTGGCAACGACGAGCCAATTATCTCGATTCATATTGCTGGCAAATTGAGCGGCACGATTCGCTCAGCTCAACAAGCAGCCGAATTATTGCCCGATTTTGATATTCGGGTGATTGATGTCCAAAGCACCACCATGTCGCAAGGCTGGGCAGCGCTTTTGGCAGCTCGCGCCGCCAAAGAAGGCAAATCGGCTGATGAAATTGAAGCCTTGGTGCATAGCATCGTTGAGCGCACTCGCTTGCTTGCAGCCTTGGATACCTTGCGCTACCTCGAAAAAGGTGGTCGGATTGGCAAAACCCGTGCGTTGCTGGGAACTTTGCTCAACGTCAAGCCAATTATCGACGTGCGTGATGGCGAAGTTAAACCCTTCGAGCAAGTGCGCAGCAAGAAAAAAGCTGTGGCCCGCTTGATCGAAGAAGCACGCAATATGGCTCCCTTCGAAGAATTGGCGGTACTTTATTCACGCAACGAGGAAGAAGCCCAAGAGTTTGCCCAAAGCCTCAACGAAATTTTTCCCGCCGAACGAATTGTACTGGCCGAAATTGGGGCAGTTGTGGGAACCCACATTGGGCCAGGCGCTTTAGGTTTCACTGGCGTGCGTAAAAATAAATAGGCGATCAGGAATAAGGGGTCAGGGATCAGGCTTAAAAAACGCGAACTCTGGCCCCTCGCCCCTGAATTCCGCCCCCTAGCTCTGAGTTAATGATCTACGCAGGACACGAAGGCTTGAAACCACGAAGCGCGCGAAGAACGCGAAGCATTATTTTTTCGCCACAGATGAGCACAGATTGGCTTGATTATCGTTCCCAATAGCCAATAGCCAATAGCCCTGACTCCTCGCTTTTGACTTCTGATTTTTGACTTCTGATTTTTGCCTTTTGCCTTTTACTTTCACAGCTTCTATGTTCTATGTTCTTTGCTCTATGTTCTCCTTCATCCCTCATCCTTAACGACAGCGACTTAAGTCATAGCTAGTCGTGCTATAATCGTTCTAAATAGCATAACAAGATTGCTCAATGGTGCGCGACACTCGCATCATTGTTATAGGAGCGCATAGCACCATGGGCTTGTTTGGGAAACGGGCGGATGCGCCAACACAAGAGGCAGTCTTGGCTGCCCTTGCAACGGTGCAAGAGCCAGAACTCGGTGGCAACTTAGTTGCCCGCAAAATGATCAAAGAACTGACCATCGATGGCGGACGCGTCGTTGTCTTGGTCGATCTGACCACGCCAGCTTGTCCGTTCAAGGACCAGTTGGCCAACGATGTGCGCGCAGCTTTGGCCCAAGTGCCAGGCGTGAGCGAAGTCGAGGTCGATTTTACCGCTACCGTGCGGTCATACAATGGGATTCCTGATAAAGCCCGCGTGCCTGGCGTGAGCCATATTTTGGCTGTGGCTTCGGGCAAGGGCGGCGTAGGCAAATCAACAGTTGCAGTTAATCTTGCGGTCGCGTTGGCCCAAGAAGGCGCACGGGTTGGCTTGCTCGATGCCGATATTTATGGGCCAAGTGCCCCGTTGATGACTGGCGCACGCGGCAAACCAGGCATTACCGAAAACCAAAAAATTGCCCCACTCGAAGCACATGGCATTAAAGTCATTTCGGTGGGCTATTTTGTTGATGATAGCCAGCCCTTGGTTTGGCGTGGGCCGATGATTTCATCGATGTTGCGTCAATTTTTGTTCGAGGTTGATTGGGGCCAGCTGGATTATTTGGTCGTCGATTTGCCCCCGGGCACTGGCGATATTCAATTAACCTTGGCCCAAGCGATTCCACTTTCTGGCTCAGTTGTGGTAACCACCCCGCAAGATGTAGCCCTTGCTGATGCGATTAAAGGCGTTGAGATGTTCCGCAAGTTGAATGTACCCATCTTGGGGATTGTCGAGAACATGAGCTACTTTATCGCACCTGACACTGGCAAGCGCTACGACATCTTTGGCCATGGCGGCGCACAAACCGCCAGCACCAAATTGGGTGTACCATTCTTAGGCGAAATTCCGTTGGGCATGCCAATTCGCGAAGGTGGCGACACTGGTCAACCAGCGGTTACTCAAAGCGCCAAAGATGCCTATGCAGATGCCTTCCGCGAAGTTGCACGCACACTCGCAGGCCGCATCAGTATTGAAACCATGGTGGCGGCCTAGCGCCTTGCCACTGGCAACGCTTCAATGACGCATGGCTGCTGCTATGCGTCATTGTTGTCTGAAAGAGCAAGCCGATGATGCCGATTGAACTACTGGAAAGCCCTCAAACCAGCCAAATTCACGCCAGCACCCCTGCCCACGATGCTCATGGGCGGCGGATTAATTACCTGCGGATTTCACTAACCGACCGCTGTAATTTTCGCTGTTTCTACTGTATGCCTGAATGGGGCATGCAATTTGCGCCCAAACCAGAATTGCTGACCAATGACGAGTTGATTCGTTTGGTGCGAATTATGGCCCAAACTGGCTTTGAAAAGATTCGCCTAACGGGCGGCGAACCAACTTTGCGCCGCGATTTGGTCGGGCTGGTCGAGGCAATTGCCAATACTCCAGGCATTAACGAAGTTTCGATGACCACCAATGCCTTATTGTTGGCCCCGATTGCTCAGCAATTGGCCGATGCAGGCCTCAAACGGGTCAATATCAGCATCGATTCGCTCAACCCCGAAAACTTCCGTAAAATTACGCGCGGTGGCGATTTGGCGCGGGTTTGGGCTGGCATCGAAGCCGCCGAACAGGCTGGTTTAACGCCACTCAAGCTTAATTGTGTGATCGTGCGCGGCGTGAATGATCACGAAGTGCTCGATTTGGCGCGCCTGACGATCGACAAGCCATGGCAAATGCGTTTTATCGAGGTGATGCCCTTGGTTGGCGTGGCTGATGTGGCTGATAATGGCGTAGTGCCAAGCAACGAATTAATTGGCCAGATTGAAGCCAACTTGGGCCTCGATTTCCTTGGCTGGTATGGAGCCGACCCAGCGCGCACCTATCAAATTCCTGGGGCGCAAGGCAAAATTGGCTTTATTAGCTCAATTAGCGACCCGTTTTGTGCCACCTGCAATCGAATGCGGCTGACAGCCGATGGCAAATTACACCTGTGTTTGCTGCGCGATAATGAGCTTGATCTGCGGGCAGCGCTGCGTGGCAAGAGTAGCGATGAAGAGCTAGCAGCTTTGGTGCGCCATGCAGTTTGGATCAAACCTTGGGGCCATGGCTTGCCCGAAGGGGTTAAACCGACAGTTCGAGGAATGTCAGAGCTAGGCGGGTAAATCGAGCAGAAGGAACAAATTGATGCCAAAGCCATTACGCATTAGCGCCAACGAATTGCTGAGCAGCGATCAAGCAACGACCTTCGCCTATGTTTGTCGGTTTGAAAATAACCGCGAATGGTGGTTGCCAGTCACCCATACCCAACACATCAGTGGCGAGGGCGTTGGCGCAATCTACGAGGAACACGCCAAAGTAGCGGGAATTCCGATGAAAATGCAGTTGAAGGTTTATCATTACGAGCCACCAAAGCAAATCAAATTCACCATTAGCTCAGCGTTAATGCAATCGGATATGGATTATCAGTTTGTGGTTGAGCCAGCAGGCACGCGCTTAATCATTAGCACCGCGATTGATTTTAAGTGGTTTTTACGCCCATTTGCTCCGCTGATGCGTTCTGCATTAATTAAAGAAGCGAGCCAACATTTGAGCGTACTCAAGCGGGTTTTGGCCCAAAAAACTGCCCAAGCAAGCGGCCAATAAGCTATTTTTTTGCTTGGGGCAGCCAAATTTTATGGTATGCTATACAAAACTTAGACGCTGAGGTCAACGTTGTTGCTCGGCGTTTTTTGTTGTTGAAAGGATAGTGGCGCAATGGCGCGTACTGATCAAACCAATGAATCGGAAGTTTTAGCAGGTAGTAGCCGGGTTTTACGCTTTGCCTATTGTGTGCTGGCAATTTCTGCTGGCGTGCGAGCCTTGTTTCAAGTTGCCACCAAATTCAATCAAGCTCCACTGGCCTATAGCCTAACCACCATCGCCGCGTTGATTTATGGAATCGCTTTCTTGGGCTTTGGGCGACGCACCCCACAAGCGTGGCGCGTGACCATAGCGGTATGTGCGGTTGAGCTTTTGGGCGTAATTACGGTCGGCATTTTGACCTTAATCGAACGCGATTGGTTTCCCAAGGATACGGTTTGGAGCGATTTTGGGATTGGCTATGGCTTTACGCCATTACTCTTGCCCATCGCTGGGCTGTGGTTATTGCTGCGCCAAGAAACCCGCGAAGCCTATGGAGTCGCCAATAGATCCTGAACCGCAGCCACAACCGCAGGCCATTCGCGACTTGACGGATCGATTAATTCAAAATGATGAGCGTTTGGTAGCGCTACCAAGCGCGACTCATCACCAGCAGCCAGCGCTTGCTCAACATAGCTTTCGCTAATACCAAACGGTACTGGCCCATCATCTGTGCCATGGAGCACGATTTGGGGCACGCCTAAGGGCAATAAGGCAGCTGGAGAAGCATCATGGTAGCGTTCTGGATACTCTGCTGGCGAGCCGCCCAATAATTCTTGCACCGCTTGCTGGCTCAAACGCCGTTGATCAGCCAAGGCCAAATCGGCGACTCCCGCCAAACTAACCACACCTTGTAAGCGCAACGGTTGGGCTTGCCAAAGCGGGCTGGTTGGGGCAAGTTTCGAGCGTGCAGCCAGCCATAAAGCTAAATGGCCACCAGCAGAATGGCCCAAGCTAATCACACGTTGGGCATCAATCGGATAGGTTTGGGCCAACTGAGGCACAAAATCGGCAGCTTGGGCAACATCGAAAAAGGTAGTGGGCCAACCACCGCCATTGCCAATCCGCCGATACTCAATATTCCACGTCGCATAGCCAAGTGCAGTCAGGGCGGCACAAACGTGGCCAATATGCTCAAGGTCGTAGCGAGCACGCCAAAAACCACCATGGACAACGATGACCACAGGAAATGGCCCACTGCCAGCTGGCAAGCGCAAATCGCCAAATTGCAATGGATCGGCAGCATACCAAATTCGCTGATCAGCAGGCGGCGCAGCCTGAGCCAAAATCGAATCACTCATTGGCTATTCCTAAATGCTTAAAAATACATACTTGTTAATAAAGTTTTAAAGGCGAATAGGACTGTTGGCCTATAGTCAATTAGCGCTTAGCATAGCACGATCTACCCATTATTTCCATTTAACTGCCATGTTTGCAGTCACGGAGGAGTGTCTGGTATGTTCATTCGAAGGATGATGTTTGTTCTGCTCGTTATTTTTAGCCTGAGCACAGTTTCGGCAAAGCCGCTCGAAACGAACGCCCCTGAAGCCCAAGTTGTCGCAAGCCCAGCCGCAACCAATGCCTACAATATGCGCGCTGGCTTTCCAGCAACCAAGCCCAATGGCTCCTACTTTTCGTCGCCCACTGTGGTCGATTTGTTCAAAGATGGCTCGCCGGAAATTCTCTCCGCCGATGCAACTGGCTGTATTTGGGGCCATAACATTTATGGCCAAGTGCTGCCTGGCTTCCCATGGATGACTGGCGGCGCATGTGCCAACACGCCACGGGTCAACGGCTCGTTAGTGGTCGCCGATATTAACCAAGATGGTTTGCTAGAAATTGTGGTTGGGACGCGCGGCAAAGGTACTGCTGTCGGCCAACGCGGCAAAGTGATCGTCTATCAACGCAACGGCGCAATCCTGAGCGGCTGGCCCAAAGAGATGGATTGGGCCTATATTACCAATGGCAATTTCCCCGAAGTCGTGCATGTGGCAGCTGCTGATATTGTTGGCGATGGCAAACTTGAGGTGATTGCAACCACGACCAACGAAGCTGGCAGCAATACCAATTTTGCGCCAAATGTCTATGCTTGGTCTTCGAACGGAACCATCCTCAATGGCTATCCACGCAGCGCCGACAAAGGCTCGGGCATTTGGGGCCACCCAGCCTTGGCCGACATCGATAATAATGGCCATTCGGAAATTTTGGTTGGCCGCGATGAAATCTATTTCTATCGCTACAATGGTGATGGTAACCAATATCCAGGCTGGCCAATTCGCACCTATACCAATGTCAACCAAACCACCTGGAATGTCCACGATTATCTGGAGTTTACCCGCTCTGGGCCAGCAGTCGCCGACTTAGATGGCGATGGCAGTTACGAGGTTATTGCAGCAGGCAAAGTGCGGACTCCCGACGGTTTGCCCAATAATAACTATGACCCCCAAATTGCTAGCGCGGTAATTGTGACCGAGCCAAACGGCACGCGCCGCGCAGGCTGGACTGATGCCAAACGGGCAGGCGCGCCCTTGGATGTGAACTTCACGCCAAATAACCCGATTGTCGTCGCCGATTTGGATGGCGATGGCATCAAAGAATTTGTCGTGACCTTCGACGATGGCACGATTCGCGCCTATCGCGAAAATGGGGTTCAAATGTGGTCGTTCTTCTATGCCCAAGAGCCTGTTGCTGGCGCGCCAACCCGCAAAGTCTTTGGTAGCGAAGTCGTCATTGCCGATGTGACTGGCGATCGCAAAATAGATATTGTGTTCGGCACCTATTCATTCGATCGCGTTTATGCAGGAATTGTGGGGCTGTACGCGCTCGATGCCCGTACCGGAACTTTGCATGGCGGCTTTCCATTATCGCTGCCTAATGAAGGCCCATCGAACGATAATAGTGCTGGATCGCAAAAAGGCATTCAAGCTGCGCCAACCATCGCCGATATTGACAACAATTGTTATGTTGAGATTTTGGCCCATAGCCGAGCTGGCAATATTTATGTTTGGGAAACCCCAGGCCGTAATTTGCCCGAATTAATGCCCTGGCCAATGAGCCGCAAAGACTTGCAGCGTACCGCGTGGGTCAAAAACCCTGCGCCAGAGCCACCACGCCAACAGGTGTATGCTCCCGAGCAACTGCAAGGTGGCGATTTCAAGGCCTATTTGCCAATTACCCGCACAGGCTGCGATTTCTAAATTTAGCGCCAGCGCAGGGATAGTCGAGCCATCCCTGCGCTTTTTTTATTGCAATGGAAGGCTGGGATCGATTTTGTAGCTTTGAACAATTCGTTGTAGGTCGGGTTGCAAGCTCTCGAATTGCTCCAAGGGAACCAAAATCTGAATCATGCTGATATACTTGCCATCGCGGCGTACATAGCCATCGCCACTCATCGCCAGCAAGCTTTGCGGATCAACGAAGCTATAGGAAACATAGGTTGTGCCATCTGCTTGCTTGACTGGCTGATCAAGATTAAACTCCGCCGACTCACCCACGATTTGGCTAATAAAATCGTTTAAAAACTCTTCCTCGTTGGTAATTAAATTTTCGCCATCCTCAACTACCAGCAATTGAATAAAAGCTTGTTCTAAAGGATCGACCCAAAACAGCAGATTATTGCCTGCATCAACGCTATCGCGCAGTTGCCAATCGCTTGGCACATCGATTGAAAAGGCCTTGGTTGGATTGGTGTAGGTTTGCAGCTCGTCAATTACGATAAAGGATGTGCTATCGCCTGGCACATTCGCCAAATCGTCTGTGGTTGGGGTCAATTGCGGACGTGGGGTAAACGTCGCTGGCACGGTTGGGGTGGCCGATGGTTGCAACAAAACTGGCTCAGCAGTGGCCGTAGCCGTGGCTGCTTGGGCAACCTGTTCGGTTGGCGGCACCGTTGTGGCCGTCGCACCACCACAGGCAACCAAGCTACAGATTACGAGAAAATAGCCAATAAACCGCATAGATACTCCTTCCGACCAACGGGGTCGGCTCAATGACGGTTTAGAGTGTACTCGATTTTGGCTTAGGCTAATTCGCCGCGCTGCCACAATGCCAATTGCTGCAATTCTTCGTAATAATCAGCTACGCAGGCAATTCCTGCCTGAATGCCATCATCAAGGTGCAAGAGATCGGCCATACTCATGCGATTCACATCGGGGCTAAATAGCAGATCGGGCGGGGTTTCGCGCAAGCGTTGCAAGGTAATTTGATGCACCATAATGCCAATCGCCCGTTCAGCCAAGGCCAATTGGGTGAGTGGAACCCAGCGCCGCCACGAAAAAAGGCTACTTTGGGCAGCGCTGCTCACTTCAAATTGATCAAATTCGCCAATTAAATTAACTGCAATCACCCGTTCAGCGCCAAGCTGACGAGTTATGTCAATTGGTAAATTATTGCGAATGCCACCATCAGCCAAAATATAGCGATCGATCCGGCGCGGCGGAAATACGCCAGGCACAGCAGCACTCGCCAGCGCTGCCTCAACCAAAGAGCCACGTTGCAACACAATCTCATGGCCAGTCACTAAATCGACAGCAACCGCCGCATAGGGAATCGGCAAATCCTCAATCAGCTGATCGCCCAATAATTCGCTGAGCACGCCAGCCAATTTTTCCGAGCCAATCAAGCCCCAGCTGGCCGGATCAAGACTGAGAATGCGGCGCAACGGAGTTGAGCGAAAGGCTTGCTCGATGGTTCTCGCGTTGTAGCCCGCCGCCACAACTGCGCCAATAATCGCGCCAATGCTCGTTCCGGCCACCATATTCGGTTGAATGCCAACTCGTTCTAGCTCGTGCAGCACGCCGATATGAGCGCTGCCTTTGCCGCCGCCGCCGCCAAGGCACAAGCCGATTGTCCGTTGCATGGCCCTACTCCTGAATTCAAATGACGCACTGCATTATATTATATCACGTTAATTTAGGGGTCAGGGATGAGGGGTCAGGCATCAGAGCAGTTACAGAAACCGCGAAGGACACGAAGATTGGAAACCACGAAGGACGCGAAGAGCGCGAAGATTAAGTTTTTAGCCACAGATTCTTGTTCCCATAGCCTATAGCCTATAGCCTGATTCCCTCACCCCCAGCCCCCTCTCCCACTAGACGCGGGCGAGGGGTGTTTGTTTCGTGGTTCTAGTCTCAATCGTGGCGAAACTATCTTCATCCCTCATCCTTCATCCCTCATCCTTCATCCCTCATCCTTCATCCTTCATCCTTCATCCCTCATCCTTCATCCCTCATCCTTCATCCCTCATCCTTCATCCTTCATCCCTCGCTACCCCTCATGGTTACCCTATCGTGGCAATTGTGCAATTTTAATAACTCTGTTACTGTTTTGAGTAACGCTATTATGTGGAGAGTCTGGCATATGTCCTCAGCATCAGGATCGCAGCTTGACAATGCTGACCGAACCGAGACACTGCAAGAGCTAGGGCTACTTGATGTTTCTTTCGACCCAGCCTTTGATCGATTGACCCGCTTAGCAAGCAAGGTGCTGCAAGCACCAGTTTCATTACTTTCCTTAGTTGAACATCATCGCCAATATTTCAAAAGCCATGTTGGCTTGGGCGAGCCTTGGGCCGAGCGCCGCGAAACGCCCTTGAGCCATTCATTTTGTCAACATGTCGTCAGCAATGGCAGCGAGTTGATCGTTACCGATGCCCGCGAACATCCTTTGGTTCACGATAATCTTGCCATCCCCGATTTGGGCGTGATTAGCTATGCTGGCATGCCGATTCGCAGCGATGGCCATGTGCTTGGCGCGTTCTGTGTGATCGATAGCAAACCACGGGTTTGGACAGCTGACGAACTTGATATTTTGCACGAATTTGCTGAATTGTTGATGACTGAACTCAAATTGCGCCAAGAGATTCGCACCCATCAACACGATATTCGCGAACGCGAGCGGCTGCAAACCGAGATTATTGGCCTGCAACAAAACTTGCTCGATGAGCTTTCAACGCCGTTGATTCCGCTCAATGATCAAGTGTTGGTTGCACCATTGATTGGCGCACTCGATCAGCAACGGGCGCAACGGATGACCGAGGCGGTCTTATCGGGAGTTGGCAAATATCGCGCCGATTTCGTGATTCTCGATATTACGGGCGTGCCAGTCTTGGATACCTATGTGGCTTCGTTGTTAGTGCAAACCTCGCAAGCAATTCAGCTGCTTGGGGCGCGCATGGTGCTTACTGGCTTGCGGCCTGAAATTGCCCAAACCATCGTCAGCGTGGGCCTCGATTTGCGCAGCGTCGTGACCTATAGCACGCTACAACAAGGCATCGAATATACCTTTCGACGTAAATAATGAGTTTCTTCAAAACACGGCGGAGTTTGCGCTCCGCCGTGTTTCGTTTAGGCAGCTTTGCGTTTGAATTTACGTTGCAGGGCTTCGCTGAAAAATTGCAGTGCATCGAGTTTGAGCCACCACAATAAGCCCAAATAGATTAAGCCACTGCCGCCACCCGCCACAATCAGCACCAACAGCGCATTCAATTTGCTGGGCGTGGTTGGCAACAAGTGTAACAACCCCCAACATGTTGCGGCCATGACCAAGGCAGCCATGGCTATTTTGGCGACAGCCAGAAGCATGGCTTGGCCATCAAAAACTCGTAAGCGCCGATGGGCCACGACGGCCATCACCAAGGCGTGGATCGTTAATTGAGCCACATTACCAGCAATCAGGCCATACATGCCCCAATGGCGATAGCTCAAACCAGCCACCAAAAAGTAGCTGGCAATCGCTGGAGCTTGTACCAAATTGGGCAACAAGGTATTTTTGCGCGCATAAAAAGCGAAAATTAATGGCTGATCGATCGCCGCCGCCAGCATGCTTGGCAAGTAGGCCAGCAATACCAGCGCTGTAACCCGAGTATTTTCTGGGCTAAACTTGCCACCTTCAAACAAAATCCGCAGCACAGATTCGCCCAGCAAGCCAAAAATCACTAACATTGGCACAATCAGCAGCAACACCACTTTCAGCCCAATGCCTAAGATGCGGCGAAAACCTGCTTCATCGCCGTCGCTGTTGAGCCGCGCTAGGGTTGGCAAAATCGCAATTGAGATTGCTGCGGAAACTAAGCCCAAGGCAAATTGAATAAAGGTTGTGGCATTGCGCATATACGATGCAGATAGATCATCAATGCTGCCCGCCAACTGGCGATCGATCAGCGTGCCAACAAACGAGAAGCTAATGCCTAAGGCAACTGGGGCATACAGTAAGCCAATGCGGCGCACGCCTGGGTGACGTAAACGCAGCATCGGGCGCAAGCGGGCAGCACGCAAAGCTGGCAATTGTAAGCCAACTTGAGCCAAGGCTCCAGCCACCATCGCCCAACCCAACACCCGCGCATCCTGCGGCCAAAACCAAATCAGCACAATCAAGGCCAAATTAAACACGGTCGAGGTAAAGGCAGGCAACGAAAAACGCCGTTGGGCTTGCAATAAACCAGTTAGCACCCCCGACAAGCACATAAAAACCACTGCGATAACCATGGAATGCAACATCGACACGCCAAGGCTGAGCATGGTTGGGCTAGCAACAATTTTAGAAGCCAGTACCTGATTAATCGGCTCAGCAAAGAGCCAAACCAGCCCGCCCAAAACACCCAAAACAAGGCTGAGCATGGTCAAAATTGTGTTGATAATTTGCCACAAATCGCCATCATCCTGCTGATCGATGTAATCGCTGAGCACCGGAACGAGGGCCGCGCTGACCAAGCCACCAACCAAAAAATCGTAGAGCTGGGTGGGCACGGCGCTGAGCAACGAATAGAGGCTAGTTTCTGCGCCAACCCCAAAATTATGATTAATAACTTTATCGCGGACGAGGCCAAGGATGCGGCTCGCAAAATTGCCAACCATTAATAACAAAGCGGCTAGCGCAATACTGCGTCCAGCCGTTGCTTGGGCTTTGGTTTCGAGTTTGGTGTTCATGCAAAAAGTGTCGTTTCTGGCTGATCGTTCAATCCGAACGAAGGATAGACGCGATGTAAATAGGCGGTATTAAACCAATCATGGTTGTCGAGAAATTGTTGCCAATCGTGGCGCTGCGTGGCATGGGCATCTAAAGCTGCGCGCTTGGTTTCGGCAAACTCACTAACATCAATAATCGTGGTTGCTGGCAGCGGGTCAGGGAAATCGCCGCTACTCGCAGCGTTGATCACGCGATCGCTGCCTGGCGCAACGCTCTGATAATACAAGCGTGGCTGTTCGCTACTTGGATTCAAGGCCATATATTGGGCAAAAGCTTGGGTTGTGGCCATGCTAATTGCAATATGGTCGGGGTGGCCATAAATTCCATCGGGGCCAAAGGTCAAGACAATTTCTGGCTGCTCTGCATTCAACACTTCGACAATTTTATCGCGCAATTCGCTGGCATTTGCCAGTGCCAAGCCACCATCGGGATAATCCCAGACGATGCTGCGATCGACTCCGATTGCTTGACATGCTTGATGCAGCTCCTCTAGGCGCACCGAACCCAAGTGTTCAGGATCAATTTCCAGCTCAGGGCTTACATCGCCGCGTTCGCCATGAGTTGCAGTGATAATCACAACCCGATAGCCAGCAGCACGGGCTTGGGCGAGCACGCCAACAGGGCCAAAAGCTTCATCATCGGGGTGCGCCCAAACAGAAAGAATGGTTGGCATAGTTTCGATAGTCCTCGACTAAGCAGGCTTTAGCAGGTTTAAATCAAAGACACGGATAAAAATCCGTATAATGCGTTGTTGCACATCGCTCAAAGCTGGCGCGACAGGCAACAGATCGGCCAACGAGGTTACGCCATAATCATGAATGCCGCAGGGCACAATCGCTGCAAAATCATCCAAATTGGTCGTAACATTCAGGGCAAAGCCATGCGAGGTAACGCCACGGGTATTCGAGCGCACGCCAATCGCAGCAATTTTGCACTCGCCAACCCAAACCCCAGTATAGCCAGGAAAGCGCCGCGCACTCAAACCATATTCAGCCAGCAACTCGATAATCACTTCTTCGAGCATGCGCAGGTATTGGTGTAAATCGCGGCCATGATCGCGAATTTGCAAAATTGGGTAGCCCACCAACTGGCCTGGGCCATGATAGGTAATATCGCCACCACGATCAACCTCGATCAGGGCTGCACCGCGTTGTTGCAAGCTTTCGGGGCTGACCAACAAGTGTTCGTGGCCGCCAGAACGCCCAATCGTGTAGGTTGCTGGGTGTTCCAACAACACCAAGGTATCGGGAATGGTTTCGGCGCTGCGTTGACTAACCAAGTGGCGTTGCAATTCCCAAGCAGCTTGATAATCGAGCATGCCGAGAATTTGCACATCCAATTGGCGTTGGGCTTGTTGAATCGTCATAAAGGCATCAAACTAATCATATCGCCGCCGAATGGTGATGGTTGGCTCAGCCGAGTGCCATAGGTTGCTGGCTCGCTCGCCGCCCAATCTGCATAATCGGCACTATATTGGCCATTAAAGTAGACATGCACCACTTGATTGTGGGTCACGCGGCTCATCGCATCCCACACTTCGTTATCGTCGTGGGAATAAGCCACCAGCATCGCGCGCTCAGGTGCAAATTCATCTTCCTCGGGCGGAATCACCAAGCCGAGCCATTGATTTGGATAGCGGGCTTCGATGATTTCGATGGCTTCGGTATGGCCGCGAGTTTCCATCGCGGTATATGGGCAACCACAATTGCAACTCACGCCACATTCGGCGGTGCCACATTTGCCGGTTGAAACGCGTCCGCCGTGATCGGCAGTGGTTAATTGGATTAAAACAGGCATAGGTTAAACTCACAAGTTGAGAACAAACGCTCTGCGAGCATGATAGCACAATCAAGTTATTTGCACTCAAATCGCTAGCAATTGAGGAATTTCTGCTATACTAGCACGCTAGTTAGCCGCACATTTTGCGCAAACCTAGTTGCTTATGCTCCGTCAATGCCAAGCAATTCAGCGGAGGTACGATAAACAATGAAGCGTGTTGATCCAACTCAAGCAGCGTTAGCACCGGAAGCTGCCGAAGCTCTGCTGCGCAGCTTGCAAGCTCGCTTTGAGCAATTTATGCAGCGCCATCCAACGCTGGAATGGGCCAAAATTGAAGCAAAACTCGTGGCCCAGCCGGCCAAACTGTGGTCGCTCAACGAAATGGAGCGCACTGGTGGCGAGCCAGATGTGGTTGGCTACGATCCAGCAAGCGATCAATATCTGTTTTATGATTGTTCGATTGAAACTCCCAAAGGCCGCCGCAGCATCTGTTACGATCGTGCTGCGCTGAATGCCCGCAAAGAGCATAAACCAGCAACCAGTGCGCAGGATATGGCAGCGGAAATGGGGATTGAATTGCTGAGCGAAGCAGATTATTGGGCTTTGCAACAGCTTGGAGCATTCGATACTAAAACCTCAAGCTGGATTCAAACTCCGCCCGCGATTCGCGATCATGGCGGCGCGCTCTTCGGTGATTATCGCTATAAACATGTTTTTATCTATCATAGTGGTGCCGATTCGTATTATGCTGTACGCGGCTTTCGGGGCTTGATCCGCGTCTAAAGTGGATTTAGCGCTCGCGTCGCGGCACTCTATGCTACGCCAATAGAAAGGTCGATCAATGGTTGGACGTGAACTTTATCGGTTGTTGCAATGCCCTACCTGTAACTCACGGGATTTGGCGGTGTATGCTGAGCACGTGCTCTGCGCTGGCTGCCGCAACGAATATCCCATTCACAAGGGCTACATTGATTTAATGCCGCGCCAAACTGAATTTGATTATATTTCGAAATATGTTTCCGAAGAAGAAAGCATGGGCGAGGAGCTTGATTATCGTGAGATGGCTCCCCCGTTGCTGGCAGCAGGCGTGCGCCATCGCCAAATTCGGCGCATGTTGGCGCTCAAGCCAACCGATATTGTGTTTGATAATGCCTGTGGTAATGGGCGCTTTGGCTTGTGGAACGCCGATGCAGTTGGCTTGATTGTTGGCAGCGACCCAGCGGTGCTCTTCGCCGACCAAGCCTTGGCCGAGATGGAATTGGCGCAAGCTGATTCGCGGCGCTTGCCATTTGTCGATGGTGCGTTCGATAAATCGCTCTCGGTCGATGTGCTCGAACACTTCCCACGCGATGTAATTCACGATTATTTGGTCGAAACTGCACGCGTGTTGCGGGTTGGCGGGCGGGTGGCAATCTTCTCGAATACCCGCGAAATGTCACCAATTCAGCCGATCATCAATATTTCCAAACGCTTGGGCAAATTCTTCGTCAAGCAAGGCGTTTACGATTTCGAGCGCGAAGCACGGCGTAAATCCGACCACATCAAAGACCTTAAAACCTGGGATGATGTTGAAGCAGCCTTGGTTGAAGCAGGTTTGAAGCCGGTTAAAGTTGTATTTTGGAATAGCGTTTTCACCTCGTTTGTTGAGCATGTGCTGATGAAACTGGGCGAATCGTTGATTGCCAAGCGCAAAGCTGCCAAATCAGCCAGTGCTCCGGTGCTAACCGACGAGGCCGTTAATGCCTCGGCTGGCGCACAACGCGAAATCGTGGCCCGGCGCGCGATGCGTCGCCACCTGACCAAAAGCTCGCCAATTTACTGGGCGCTATATCTGGTCACACTGCTGATGGAGCTTGATTTGTGGTTGTTTGGCTGGATGCGCACCGGCCCCTATTTTGTGTTGGCCGAGAAGGTCGAAGGCCGCTATGTGCCAGCGCCCTTGCCAACCGAAGAATAAAAAATCAGCCCTGTTGCTCAAGCGAGCAGCAGGGCTTTTTTGATGACATTCCCTCACCCCAACCCCTCTCCCGTGGCACAGGCGAGGGGCTTTAAGTCCTTGGTTCTTGCCCAATTCGTCCATGAACACTGGCGGCTCCCCCTCGCCCGCGTCGAGTGGGAGAGGAGGTTGGGGGGTGAGGGAATTGCTCCTTAACATTCTTCATCACAACATTCGTCGTTTTCGTGGCGCACGATCATGCTAATTGGAAGGATTGTGTTTTCGCTGCTTGGCGTTTTGCCTTCGATCATTTCGATCAACACATTGGCTGCGGTTGTGCCAAGGTCGTACATTGGCTGATGCAGCGAGGTCATGCTGGGGTTGAGGCTGGCAGCAGTTGGTACATCATCAAAACACACCACGGTTATATCATCGGGAATGCGCAGCCCAGCATCGTGCAAGGTTCGCAGCACGCCAGTTGCCATCACCGCGCTACTCACAAATAGCGCAGTTGGCCGTGGTTGCAAGGCCAAAAGTTGCTGAATTGCGCTTTGGCCACCTTGTTCGCTCTCAGCTCCAGTCACAATCAAGGCTGGGTGAATTGGCAAGCCTGCCTCACGATAGGCTTGTTGATAGCCCTCAATTTGATCATGGCTGGCTGGGGCATGCAACGAGCCAATAATCATGCCAACCGATTGATGGCCAAGCATCAGCAGATGCCGCACCGCTTGATAGCTACCAGCAAAATGGTCAATATCGACGCTCACGATATGGTGCAAAAGCGGGTGTTTGCCGACCAACACCATTGGCACGCGATCAGCAATCAGTTGCGGTAACAAGGGATCATTGATCGTATTCGGAATCACGATCCGGCCATCGACGCTGCGACCATGCAACAATTTGGTCGCCGGATCATCAGCCCGATTAGCGCTATCGAGCGAAACCATCAATACGTAGCCCTTGGCATTACAGGCTTCGGTCATACCTTGCAGCAAATTCGAGAAGGTCGGATTGCGAAAGATCGTCGCGGTGGTTTCGGAGATAAACACCGCAATAACTTTGGGTCGTTGCCCAGCCAAGGTGCGGGCCGCTGCCTGCGGCGTATAATGATGCTCTTGCATCACCGCCAAGACCCGTTCGCGCACTTCCGCTCGCACATGCGGCTGATTGTTCAGCACCCGCGAAACAGTCGCAATCGAAACTTGGGCAATTTCGGCAATTTGTTCAATCGTAATCGATGGCATAATCCGACCTTCTAAACAACTTCTATTGCTAGGCTGACAAGCGCACAAACTTACTGGCGCAATCCTTGCTGCGCTGCCCAACGAACAAACAGAGCTGTTGAGCGAATTCACAAACAGCGCTAGGCTTGCTAAAATTGCGATCAACAGCCGCTCAATGAGAGCGGTTCCGAGCTGCGGATAGCGTTGGCAGCATTATTTTTTGACAGGCGTAAAGCATATTTTGCCATAGCCGAGCCTAATATTGATCAGACTTTCGCCTGAAAAATGAATTATCACTTAAATAAAACACTCCCAGCGCAGCAGCCCTCATCGGGAGAATCAAGGCCAATCCGCTGGGAGTGCAAGGAGAGTATGCTTCGAACACGCGAGGCTCGCGAATCTCGGTTTTTGGAATGTGTTTGCCGCACATGCTCCAAAGACCATTATCAGACGAAACGCTGAAGCAACGCTTGTGTTTCTGAAACGTTACAGAAGTATAGCACAGCAATGCGGCACATGCAATAGACTTATTACAATGATTTGAATAACGCGGCACAACTGCTGCTATAGCCAAATCGGTAAAAATAGCTGGGGACTCTATGAAGTATCGTGAATATCGCATTCCTGCGCCAAACGTGCGCTCGTTATGCTGGAACAATAATAGTTTGATTGATTGGGTTGCTGGCGGAACGCGCTATCAGCTTGATGGCAAGATTAAGCGTTCGGCCACGGTCTATCCGTATCCTTTTGATGCGGCGGTGCAATCGGCCTCAGGCGAGGTGGTCGTCATCTATCAACGCTTGGGAACGAAGGGCTTGGTGCTTAAAAATGGCAAGATTGTGCGCGAAATTAACCGCAGTTATTACTACGCCGATAGCTATGAATACCCGATAGCCGTGTTGCAGCATGCCGATTTGAATGATGTGCTACTACACTGTCCCGATAAACACAACCAACTTGATCTTGAGGATGTAGCAACCGGACGGCGTTTGACTGAAGGCTGGAAGCGCAAACCAGTCGATATTTTCCATTCGCGCTTGAGCGTCAGCCCCAAAGGAACCTGGGCGGTAAGTGCTGGTTGGCAATGGCAGCCAGCCCATACCGTGGCAATCTACAAAGTCGATGAGCTATGGTCAGAGCCGCAAATTCTTGATACTGAAGGCTTTTGCCCGCCAATCAAAGTTGATATTAGCTCGGTCAGCTTTTTGGATGAACAAACCCTGCTGATCATCACCGATGAATTTGCCAACCTCAATGCAAATTTGGTTGATACGCTGGTGCAACGGCGCGGAGCACATAGCATTGGCTACTACGATTTGGAAAATCGCCAATTTCGAGCAACTGTTCAGGCACAAGAAATTGTGGGCACAGCCATGGCATTAAGCGAGCGCTACGTGGTCGGCTTCTTTGATCATCCCAAAGTATTCGATTGCACAACTGGCAAAGTAGTGCAGCGTTGGCCAGAGTTAGCCACAGGCCGCCAAACCCACAGCATGATTGGCAGGCTTGACCAAGCACTGCCGCCAACCGCCTTTGATTCAGCAAACCAGCGTTTTGCGGTCGCCGATGAAAAAGGCATTACCGTGATTGAATTGGATTTGCAGGATATTAATTAATGCATGATTTGCTTGAATATCAAACCCAGCGCGATCGTTTAATTGCTCAGTTAAGCACAACGCTCGCAGCCGATCAGCGCTTTGTGGCTGGTTGGCTGGTTGGCAGTTTTGGTCGCAATGCTGCTGATGCAGTCAGCGATCTTGATCTGATGGTGATAGTAGCCGAGGCGGCAAGCGCCCAATTATGAGCCAAACCAGCGATTAATCGCGCCAGCACAACGCCCGAGCGGGCAGCGTTATTTACAACATTTGGCCCAATTGCCGCCTTGTACGAGGCCCATCAGAATGCACCAGCAGGCGGAACCCAAAGCTTTGTCTGCTACCAAGGCATTGGCTTAATAGTTGATTGGACATTAGTTCCAGCTGACAAGGCGCAACGCCCAGTCGATGCGATGATCTTGTTTGAGCACGTGCCAATTGCCGTGGCAGCTGCCTCGCAGGCTGAGCCAAACCCAGCTGAATTAATCAAAGAACGGGTAGCATTTTTTTGGATGATGAGCACAGTCACGATTAAATATCTGATTCGCAAGGATCATGTGTTTGTGACGACATGGCTGGAGGAATTGCAACGGATTGTGCTTGAAGTCGAACGCTTAATCGAACAGCGACCATGGAGCTATCAGCATGGCTCGCGCAGCCAGTTTACGGCCACAACCCTCGCCCAAAAACAGGCAATTCAAAGCTTGATTGCGGCAATGCTGCAATTAACCTCACCGCTTGCTGAGCTTAGGCCTGCGCCTTTACCAGAGCTTGAGCGTTTGTTAGCATTGGTTGATACAGAGGATCTTATGCTCTAGGGCTTAAGATGTTCAATTCAATCTATCGCTACGACATTGTTTCGCCACCCTTCCGTCCCTCCGCCGGAGGGAAACGCCGGGGGTTTTCATCCCCCAGCGCCCCCTAATATTTATTTTGTGGATTATTTGGGCAGAACATTAGCTTCAATCTTGGTTAAAAAATCCAAAAATCATCCTCATCATAAAGCTCCAATGGTACAATAGCCGCTGCTGATGTGTAGATTGGGGCTGGCGATGCGGCGAAAAAAACCATTGGATTGGGCAACTCTTGGGCCAATTGCGGTACTTTTGGGCTTATTGCTGTTAATTGTCAACCAGCTTAATCAACCAAAAACCCGTTATGCTCCGCTGGGTGCATATTTCAGCGATGCTGCTGCCAGCGTGCCTCAAAGCCAAGTTACACCCCTGCCACCAACCACCTTGCAAGCGATTGAACAAAGCAATGCTGCTGGCAGCTCCAACCAAATCGATTTGGTGCTCGAAACCGAGCTGTACCAAGACCAAAGCAACGAATTGGCGGGCGAGTTGCAAACAGCGCTCGATTATGTTCAAGAGCGCACCAATATTCGCCTCAATGAACGAGTGACCGTCGTAATTAGCCAGGATGCCCAATGTGGTTTTCATGGCGTAACCTATTCCGATGTGCGGGTGATTTACATTTATAGTTGTGCTGGGGTTGCGCGTAGCCGCGTGGTTAATATCGCGGCTCACGAATTTGTGCATCAATTGGAGCAAGATCGCTATGGCGCTGCCCATTTGAGCGCCGACTTGGCGCTTTCTGAAGGCTTTGCAACCTGGGGCGCAGGCCGCTATTGGCTTGGCAGTGCCAGCGATTTTAGCAGTTTTGCCCGCGACTATAAGTCCAATGGTCAAGCCTTGCCGCTTGCCACGCACTACGCCAGCGTTGGCATCGACGGCATGAATGTGCTCTACTATCAATGGGCGAGCTTTGTCGATTATTTGATTAACAGATATGGCCGCGAAGCCTTCGATCAATTGTACGTTTCTGGCGGCGAGCGCCAACCTGGTGCGGCCAACTATGCTGCAATCTACAATCGATCGTTTGGTTTGTTAGAGGCCGAATGGCAGCAAACACTCGATTAGGCCGTGCTACAATGGCCCAAGCAATTGTTCTAAGGAGAGTCTATGCAACCGCCGTTTGGTCCAAATTTGCTTGAATTAGGCCCGATTATTATTCGAATGTATGCGATTGCCATTTTGAGTGGTGCGATGATGGGTGGCTGGTTGGGTGCGCATCGCGCGCGCGCTCGTGGCTATAATCCCAATATCGTGTGGGATTGGTTGATCGTTGGCTTGATTTTGGGCGTTGCCGGAGGCCGCATTTGGTATGTCGCCTCGTCGTGGCCGCAATATCGCGATGGCCCATTCATCGATATGATCAACACCACCAAAGGCGGGCTGGCAATTCACGGAGCAATCGTTGGCGCAGTACTCACGGTGATTATCGCTTCGTGGCGCACCAAAACCAATGCCCTGACATGGATGGATATCATGGCTCCATGTTTGAGTGTTGGCCAAGCAATTGGGCGCTGGGGCAATTTTTTCAACAACGAAGCCTATGGCGGCCCAGTCAATAATGGCCTGCCTTGGAACTTAAATATTCCTGCTCAATATCGCATTCGTGGCACCGAACAATACGATGCAGCAACCCGCTTCCACCCAACCTTCCTGTATGAATCATTCTGGAATTTGGGTGTGTTGTTTGCAATTGTGTTTATCGAGCGCCGCTTCCGGGGCCGCTTGCGCAACGGCGATTCATTGCTAATCTACGGCGTGCTCTATTCAATTGGCCGCTTCTGGATCGAAGATCTGCGGGTTGATAAGCTGTGTACTGGCGGGGTTGGCGGCGCTGCGTGTGGCGATAGCCTTTCAACCGCCCGTTTAACCAGCATTGTTTTAATTGTTGGTTGTAGCAGTTTGTTTGTGTTGCGCCGCGCCTTACAACGCCGCCCACCAGCCAGCAGCTACCAACAATGGGATAATCCTTGGCAACCAGAGCCAAGCGAACCAGCCAAAGCCGCCGCTTAATCACAAAAGAGCTTGGGGTTGCTGCCTCAAGCTCTTTTTCGCAACAATCAACCCCGAAACCACGTACCTTTTGCAAGATTTTCTCCCAATTCTGGCCATTTTCTGCGATGTTCTTTTTGAGAAAGGGCTTATTATGTTTGGCGTTTTGCGTGGGTGCTCGCCGCACCTCGATCAATCGACCCATGCTGCTTGGTGGAGCCATATTTGTGGCATGTGCCTCACATTGCGCGATCAGCACGGCCAAGTTGCCCGCATCACCACCAATTACGATGCGGCCTTGCTTTCGGCCTTGTACGAAGCGCAACGCCCTGAACAAGGCGCACGCCGCACCAGTGTTTGTGCCTTGCGCAGCTTTCGGGCGCTCGATGTGGTAGCGGCTGATGATCATGGGTCGCGCTATGCAGCAGCGGTCAGTTTGCTGATGGCAGCAATTCGGCTGCGCGACAATGTGGCCGACCGCGATGGCTGGGCTGGTAAAGTGCCCTTCGTTGCCAATGGCGTGGCCAAGCGCTGGGATAAGCAGGCAGAACAAACCGCCCGCGAATTGGGCTTCGAGCCAGCCTTGTTGCGAGAACAAGCAATTGCCCAAGCAGCAGTCGAAGCCTTGCCCAAGGCCGATTTTTGCACCTACTCAGCGCCAACTGAAGCCGCTGTGGGCGCAGCCTTTCGGCATACCGCAATTTTGGCCAACCAGCCAAGCAACGCCGAGCCGCTAGAGCATATGGGTCGCATGTATGGCCGCATGATGTTGCTGCTCGATAGCTATGGCGATTTTGCCGAAGATCAGGCGCGTGGCCATTTTAATGCCTTGAATGCAACACCCCAAGCTGAATTGCGCACCACGGCGCATAAAATCTTCAACGATGCCTTGGCAAGCTTGCGCCAACACTGGCAACGTTTGACCCTCTTGCAAGCGCATTTGGTCGAAGTGTTGTTGCTCAATATGTTGCCAGCAATTGGCTCAAAAGCTTTTGGAGCTTGCAAACGCCATAGTTTGGTCTGTGCAACCGCTTTGCCAGTGGCCGCCGCATTGTTGCCAGCCATGGCCAGCGATTATGACGACGACCCTTCGCGTCGCGACCCCAACCGTGCCTACACTGGGCCAACACGGGCCCTCAAACCCCACGAAAACCCAGAGTACCAAGGCCAATATCCGCAACAACCGCCCTACCAAGGCCAACAATATCCTTCGCAATATCCGCCGCCGTACAATCCCAACGATCCAGGGATGTTGCCACCAGGTACGTTGCCGCCAGCCAGCTCGCATCCCGCGCCGCAAGGCCATTATCAAGATAGCAAGCGCGATGTGGCCTTAGGTGCGGCCTTGTGTTGCTGCCAAAGCCGCCGCCATTCGCATCGCTCGCGCAGCCGCTGTTGTGATAGTGATTGCTGTGATTGTTGTCAATGTTCATGTATCTGTTGCGATGCAACTGATGCCTGCGAAGGCGGCTGTGGCTGTTGCGAATGTGGTAGTTGCTGCGAATGTGGCGATTGCTGTAGCTGCGATTGTTAAATTAAAAGCTGACCCCGCCATGCGTCTAGGCTGCATGGCGGGGTCGCTGTGTGTATCTGTAAGTTGTTTAGGCGCGAGCGGTAATTTGGCGGCCAGTCAAGCGTGGGCTGAGCAAGTTGTCGAGCGCCAATGAGCCTGAACCAAGCAAGACCAAGGCAAGGCTTGCCCCAATCAAAGCCAACACATATTCGTAGCCACCATTTTGTGATGAGAAGCCATTTTCCAAGTGCACGGTTACCAAGGCCACAACCATGGCAATTGCTTCAGCCACTGCAACGTAGCGGGTAAAGAGGCCGAGAATCAACATAATCCCGCCAATAAGCTCAGTCGCAATCAACAAAATTGCCATGAAATAAGGGGCTGGAATGCCAAGGCTGCCAAGGAAACCAGAAGTTCCGTTAAGCCCACCTTCGCCAGTAAATTTATCCCAACCGTGCATAAAGAAAATAAAACCAACCACAATTCGCAAAATAGCGATCCCAAACCCTGGCTTATCGAGTAATTTATTGATACTTGCCATGACCGTGTGCTCCTTTCAAGCAATGGTGAATTTCAAACCTCGGCCACTATAAAGCTAGATAGTCCGAAACAACGTCCTTGCTCACGTCCCAAAGGTCAATAAAAGATTAATAAACGATGAAGTAGCGATGAATATTGCTGAGAATTCCAGCTAACAAACTTAATTTTAGATATAACGCCGCATAAACGTGGGCAAACGAGCTACATAAAAAGCCCTTAGTTCGTAACCATTCTTGGGACATCCACAGCATGAAAAAGCCCCTCGCACGCTAGGCATGCGAGGGGCTTTAACACCTTGATTGTACCGCAATCTGTTGGTACATAACGGTCGGCTCCCCCTCGCCCGCGTCTAGTGGGAGAGGGGGTTGGGGGGTGAGGGGACGTTTGACCACAGCTTTAAATTATTTATTTGGCAGGGGCACTTTGGCGTTTAACCGCAACATCGGTTTTGCGATGTTGCAAGTGCTCAGCAATCACATACGAGCCAATGACGAAGGCAGCAGCTGCAACTTGTGAGGCAATGCCTTCCCAGGTTGCATAGAAGCCCAGCCACATATTGGCCCAATACGGAATTTCAAGGCTGCGAATTGGGTGCAGCGGCATCCAACCAACTAATTGCATAATATGAACCGTGTTGCCAACCATAATCAGCAGCACCGCCCCAATCATCACGCCAGTGACGATCAGCATTTTCTTATGCGGCAATTTGGCTTGCAAACCAAAGACTAGCACGCCAACCAAGGCCGTGCCACCAAGCCCCAGCGCAACCCCGCCAAGCACCACTTGGGTGCTAGCTTCGAGCACCAGCGCTTGCAAAAAGAGCACGGTTTCAACGCCTTCGCGATAGATGCTGGTAAAGCCCAAGGTGATCAAGCCCAGCCAAAGCCCTGCTTTGCCGCCAATAATTCGGCGTTTTTGGGCATGGAAATTGGCCATCCAGCCAGTCCAATAGACTTTGTGGAAGAACCAGTTGGTGATCAATAGCAACACGCCAATCGCAATCAACGAAACAATCGCCTCGATCTTTTCTTGATCACCACGCCGAATCAGTTCGTTGATCAAGCCTCGCGCTAGCACCCACGTTAGAGCTGTAGCGACCATCGCGAGGGCTGCACCAATCCAAATTGGCTTGCGATAGCTGCGTTGTTCGCCAATTTTGAGGCTGGCTAGCAACGAGGCCAAAATCAACACGGCCTCTAAGCCTTCGCGGAACACAATCACGGCAGCACTGGTAGCCACAGCTTCTGGGGTACTGGAGCCGCCAAGGGCATCTTGCGCCAAATCGAGTTGTTTATCCAAGGCTTGGCGGCTGGCGCGAATGTCGCTCAGCGGCGCTTTTTGGCGAATCAACTCGGCAAGGCCAGTAAATTCGTCTTTGCCATACCAAAAGAGATTTTCAATTGGGGCTTTGTATTCTGGCGCAAACACAATCAAGCGCGCTTCTGGGCCAGATTCGAGCACAGCGTAGGCTTCCAAACGCGCCGATTCAGCCAGATCATATTGATCGCCAGCGACAGCATTTTCCATCTGATCAAGCATTGAATCGATCACATCGAAATCGCCTTCGAGGCTCGATTTTTGCCACTCGGCAGGCATAATTGAGGCTAAGGTTGTGGTAATGCTATCAACTTTGGCTTGCACTGCATCGGGGTCGGCGACGCTGGTACGTTGGGCCGCAGCGGTCAGCATCGTTTCAAGATCGCGCAACTCGCCAGCAACTTGTTGGGTTTTGGTCGCATCAATTTCGACCAACAAGCTTTCAAGGTCACTAAATGCGGCAGCAGCGCCATTACGGAAGGTAGTGGCTTCTTGAATTTCAAGGTCAAGCGTGACTTGGCCGTTGCGCACGCCACGTTCATATTCAACAGGCACAAGGCTCAAGAAGCGGCGCAATTGACCAGCGCGACGCACTTGCTCCGATGGACTAAGCGGAGCCGCCCGAAAGCCGCTGAGTGAGCCTTCAAAGGTTGTAATTGCCGTTTCTAGGTTGGTATTGCTTAGCGCTGCTTCGCGCAAGGCTTGGGCATTGGTTAATGCACTATCAGCCTTATCAGGATATTGCCCACGATAGGCTGGCTCTAAAATATTAAAATAGCCTTGGATTGCTGCGCCAGCCTCTGCTTGCTGAATCCGATTGCCTTTTTGGGCGGCGCTACGCAGGGTGCGCAAACTCTCGTTAAGTTTGGCTTGATAGGTATCCAACAAATCGGCATCGAGGGCAATGCGGGCATCGGCGGCACTATAGGCTGCTTGTTTCCATTGCTCGATAGCGCGGGCTGCATCGCCATTAGGGCGTGAAAAGCGGGTCGCATTGCGAAACTCGCGCACAGGCAGCCATTGCAAAGCTTGTTCTGGCTTGTCGGTATCGATTGCTTGGCCAACAATGCCATAGCTCGCTTTGAGCAAATCGATCCAGAGCAAGGCACGCTGTTGAGCAAAGGCCGCAACATCGTTCGCAGCCAAGGCCTGATCTAAATCTGCCCAGCGTGTGGCGATTTCAGTAGCCTGTTGGGGAGCCAAGCTGGTCAAATCCTTGGCGAGAGCTTGATCATACAAGGCTTGGGCTTCGCTGACCAAACGTTTGGCGTTGGCAGCATCAGTTGTGAGCGATAATTGGGCTTTCACCAACAACGAACGCACCGATTCGCTGGCTTGGGCTGGTGATGGTTCGGCTGCCATGGCCGACCATGGCAATAAAGCAACGACCAACGCCAGCAAAAAACGACGCAACCACATACAAGCTCCTAAAATTGTGGTTTGCTGCTGCTCACAATGGGCAACAGCAAAATAAACCGACAAAGGACGTGAACCGTATGCCAACAGTTCACGTCCTTTGCTGCTTAAGTTTTGTGATGGAGGGACGCACACCCAAACTCCATCGACCTTGCTCCGTCGCAACTTCTTTCTCATTGATCGCATAGGTATAACTGTGATACAAGCAGTATACCTATTTTGGTTCGATTTGCGAATCAGTTCGTGAACCGATTTTTAGCCTATTTCGAGCTTTTTTGCTTATTCGCTAATTTTTACATTCAAGCGAGCAGCAATTTGGCTAACTTGGCCGGTAATTGCATCAGCACGATTTTGGGCTTCAGCACCGAGCAAATCGGCTTCTTCCGCGGTAAAGCGTTGGCCAGCTTGTTCTTTTTTGTGCACATCGGCAACAAAATCGCGTAGACCTTGTAAGTTGGTCTTGATTTGGCGATCTTGATCGGCATCGAGGGTAGCAATTTTGGGGCTAAGGCTGTCGTAGACAACTTGCAAGCTGCCCAAAATATCGCCGATGTCGGCCAAACGTGAGATGGCCACGAAATCGCGTTGGGTGCTGCTATCGCCAGCAACAAAGCGCGAGTTCTTCCACGAATCGAAATATTCGTTCATGGTTGGCACCATCACGACCAAGGCGCTAAATGCGTCGCTGTCGGTTGGTTCCCAAGCTTTGGCGGCGGTATCAAGCTCGGTTGCGGTGGCTTTGAGCTTTTGGGCTGCTGCCAACAACACATTCGCTTCTGGCAACGATTCGCCAAATTCAACCGTGCCGTTGCCGTTGATATCGGCTTCTACATCGGTGACGCGGAAAGCATCGTAGGTGCCCCAGAGCGTGCTTTCGGTTACGCCAAACAAGTTGCCTGGTTTGGCAACCGTGCGGCCATCAGCCAAGGTCAAATCATAATTGACCACGCTATCGCCGCCTTCTTCTGCCGAAGCGCCAGCGTCAAGCGTTACGTCGAAATCGGCCAAGCTGCTTACGCCTGCAACGATCCCTTCCATTTGTTCGTAGGTAGGGCTGGATTTCAACCAAGCTGCTTTGGCATCGTTTAAGATTGTGCCAACCTCAGCTTGCTTGCTGCTCCACAGCGTTGCATAATCGAAATTAGCAGCTTTTGCCAAATCATAATAGCGTTGGCTAGCGGTTTCCAAAGCGCTGGTACTGGTGATCAAATCGCCAGTTTTGCCCAAAAGATAGGTCTTGATTGCGCCAAGTTCGCCAGCGGCGGCAGCTTGGGTTGGTTGCGTGGTAGGAGCAGCTTCTTCAGCACCACAGCCGAAAAGCACTGCCACGAGAGTTAATGCACAAAGCCAACGATACATGAGCCAGAAACCTCCAAATGCCAAGGTCTAGTTAAATCAGTTAGTACGGAAAAAACTGTTTTTATTGTGATTGGCAGAGTATACGTCGCGCTATTGGTTCTGTCAAACGAGAATGATTCTTAGATTTAGCTGCTGAATCAAGCCCAAAGCTGCGTCAACGCGAGGCCAAGTCAATGGTACAATTTGTGATATTACAGCACAAGGAATCCCAATTAAAAACTGTGCTGGAACATTCTATATTTGAGAAAGGAACAATTGAATGCTAAGTGACATAGCCAGCGAGCTAGGAATTGTCTTGGTATTGCTGGTTGCCAACGGGGTTTTTGCTGCATCGGAGCTAGCCATGGTTTCGGCGCGGCGTTCTCGCTTAGAACAACAAGCCGCCGATGGCGATCTTCGGGCAAAGAAGGCCCTGCAACTCGCCGACCAACCTGATCGTTTATTAGCCACCGTTCAAGTTGGGATCACATTAATTGGTACGTTTGCAGCAGCTTTTGGGGGCGCGAACATCAGCAAACCCTTTGCCGAATATCTGAAAACGATTCCTGCGCTCGAGAGTTATGCCGATTCAATTGCCTTTACGGTGGTTGTATTGCTCATCACGTATCTGTCGTTGATTATTGGTGAGCTAGTGCCAAAACGCTTAGCTTTGTTGCATGCAGATGCGATTGCCCGCAACCTTGCGCCGTTACTTTCGTGGCTTTCGTGGCTCACCCGCCCAATCGTTTGGGTGCTTACCAATTCATCAACTTTGATTTTGATGTTGATTGGCCAGAACAAAAAACCTGATTCTAGCGTTACCGAAGACGATATTTTGTATATGACCCGCGAAGGGCGAGCAGGCGGCACAGTGGCCTTGCACGAAGAAGCGTTAATCTCGCGGGTTTTCGATTTTTCGGATCGCACGGCGCGCATGTTGATGACTCCCCGCCCCGATGTGGTAGCGGTCAGCGCCAACACCCCACTTGCTGAAATCACTCGCATTGCGGTTGAACATGGCTATTCGCGCATGCCAGTCTACGAAGGCGATTCGCTTGACCGCTCGATTGGCACGATCTATATAAAGGATGTGTTGCCATCGATGTTGGGCAACGATCAACGCCAACTGCGTGAATTGGTGCGCCCGCCAACCTATGTCTTGGAGCACGAGCCAGTATCCAAAATGTTGAGTCTGTTTCGCCGAACTGGCTCGCATATGGCCTTGGTGGTCGATGAGTATGGCCAAATTTCGGGGATTCTGACCCTCGAAGACGTGTTAGAAGAATTAGTTGGCGATATTCGCGACGAATATGATTCGAACGAAGAACAAACCATGGTCAAGCGTGATGATGGCTCATGGCTGATCGACGGCTCTGAATCCTATGCGGTAATTGCAGATCGCTTAAACATTGCAATTAATGATGCCAATGATTTTGTGACGATTGCGGGCTATGTGCTAAACGAACTGCATCGTTTGCCAAATGTTGGTGATCATGTCGCTTGGGATGATTATGATGTTGAAGTTATCGATATGGATGGGCGGCGGATTGATAAAGTCTTGATCAAAAAACGCGCCTAAACTGCTTGATCGACAATTGGCAATGACGAAGCTCGTTTGAGTTTCGTCATTTGCGTTAATCACGAACCTGTTGAATTGATTGTTGATAAAGCCCGTCACGTGTTTACAACAAGAGGTGATATGCTTGATTTAGATCGTGCTTTAGCCCAATTTCCCGTGTTGGAGACCAAGCGCCTGATATTGCGCCAGCCAGTTTTAGCCGATCGCGATCCCATGTTTGCGATTATGGCCGACCAGCAGGTATTGCGTTATTTTGGTCAATTGCCAATGGAAACGCCTGAGCAAGCAGAAAATCGCTTGAACAATCTCAAACGATCGTTTGAGCAAAAAATTGGTGTGCGCTGGGCCATTACCTTACGCGACCATGGCGAATGGATTGGTTCTGGTGGGTTTTGGCGGTTTGAGAGCGAGCATGCGCGGGCCGAAATTGGCTACGAATTGGCAGCCCAATACTGGGGCCAGGGCATTATGACCGAGGCCTTGCAGGCGATTCTCCAATTTGGCTTTGAAAACCTTAAATTACATAGCGTCGAAGCCCAAATTCACCCTGAGAATCAAGGCTCGCGGCGAGCGCTCGAAAAAGTTGGCTTTCGCCAAGAAGGGCTGCTGCGCGAGAACTACTTTGATATTGTCGAAAAACGCTTTACCGACACGGTGGTCTTTGGCTTGCTCGGCACTGATTGGCGAGCGGCGCAGGCCAAAAAGATTAACAACGGTTAAGCCAAAGCTTTGACTTTTTATCAGCGCTACGGTAGCATAACGAGCGATTGAAAACCCATGGAGGTTCTTACAGATGCGCAAACACATGTTGGCTAGCCTTGTTGTGCTAGCACTCTTGGCTGGTTGTTCAACCACCGGTTCAGCTCCAACCACGGCTCCGGTTACCAACCAACCAACCAATCCGGCCCCAGCCCAAACCCCGGCCAGCTACCCAACGCCAGCAGATGGCAACGTGGTTGTTGAGCCAACCTTGGAGCCAGGCCAATACCCAGCCCCCAACTCGCAACCAACGGCCTACCCAACTCCCTAGGGTTGCACGGCCTTAGTGGTAGTGATATACTATAATCAGTATGAAGTACACAGACCGAAACGTGGGTGTCCCCCACGTTTCTTCTTGTCAACAAGGTTAACCAACGCAGGGTGGCTCCATCAAAGCAGGTATTATGTCGATACCTGACCCACTGCACCCCTAAGCGAGGCTAGATATGAAAAGTGATTTTTACGCAGCTATTTCACAGATTGCCGCTGAGCGCGGCATTCCCCGCGAGTCGGTGCAGGATGTGGTCGAGCAAGCCCTAATCTCCGCCTATCGGCGCTATTTGGGCAATAATCCGCCACCCGTTGATGTTAAGATTGAATTAGAGCCAAATACTGGCCGCATTCGGGTTTATGCTGAAAAGCAAGTTGTTGATGAAGTAATGGATGATCGCTTCGAGATCGACATTGAAGATGCTCGCAACGTGCGCGCCGATGTTGAAATTGGCGAAACCGTCTATGTTGAAAGCACGCCCGACGATTTTGGCCGGATTGCCGCCCAAACTGCTAAGCAAGTTGTGCTCCAACGAATCAAAGAAGTTGAACGCGACCATATTTATGGCGAATACTTTGATCGCGAAGGCGAAATTGTCACGGCGACCGTGCAGCGCACCGCCAAAGGCAACGTCATTTTAGAAGTTGGGCGCGCCGAAGCAATTCTGCCCCAAAAAGAGCAAATTAGCCACGACAACTATCGCCATGGCCAGCGGCTCAAAGTCTATTTGATGGAAGCCCGCCGTGATGATCCCCGTGGCCCGCGCTTGGTGGCCTCGCGCACCCACAAAGATTTGATCAAACGCTTGTTTGAAATGGAAGTGCCAGAAATTTATAACGGCACGGTTGAAATTAAATCAATTGCCCGCGAACCGGGCTTACGATCGAAAGTAGCCGTGCATGCCCGCCAAGAAGGCATCGACCCAGTTGGCTCGTGCGTGGGGATGCGCGGGATTCGGATTCAAAATATTGTCAATGAACTGAACGGCGAGAAGATCGACGTGGTGCAATGGGGCGCTGATATGCGGGTATTTATTGCCAACGCCCTCAGCCCAGCCCAAGTCGTCGAAGTTCATCTTGATGAAGGCGAGAAAACGGCCACCGTGGTCGTGCCAGATAAACAATTGTCGTTGGCAATTGGCAAGGAGGGCCAAAACGTTCGTTTGGCAGCCAAACTGGTTGGTTGGCGCATCGACATCAAGAGCGCATCTTCACTCCTTGAGGAAGAACGCGCTGCTGCCGAAGTGCGCGAAGCTGCCGCGTCGGAACAAATGCTGCAAGAAGCAGCGCTTTCAACCGCCAAAGTCGAAACCCGCAAGGTTCGGGTCGATTCCTTGGTTACCTATCAAGGGCGACAATACGGCCCATTGCCAGCAGAGATTATTGGCGAAGAAGTCGCGTTACGCGCCGCCGCCCAAAAACTCAATATTTATTTCAATGACAAGCTCATTGCTAGCTATATCATCGATGATGAAGCTGGCGAGAGCGACGAGACGGATACCGAGGCATAGCCTATGGCTGCTCAAAAGCAGTCGCCGCGCCCACGCCATGTGCCACAGCGCATGTGTGTTGCTTGCCGGCGTACCGATAATAAACGTCAGTTGGTACGTCTTGTACGCTTGGCCGACCAAAGTGTTGTGGTCGATCCAAGTGGCAAGCAAGCGGGCCGCGGTGCATATCTCTGTGCTGAACGCCCATGTTGGACCAATGCGCTAAAGCGCGGGGCCTTAGAGCGAGCCTTGCGCGTCGAATTAAGCGCGATTGATCAGCAGGCTCTGCAAACAATTGCTGATCAATTTCCCGATGCTGACCCAGCGGTGGAGGCTGCGATGAACTAAGCCGCATCACTGCCTTCGCCTCTGGCTTCAGCTTCCCAAGCCCTTAAACACAAGTTTCGTGTTGGGCATTAGGAGGACTATAGATGCCAGTTTCTCAAAAAAATACCCGCGATGGCGTAAGTGATCGCGCAAACAATCGCAAATCATTCTCTGCTAGCAGCGGCGGCAGCGGTGGCAACCGTGGCGGCGGCGGTGGCGGTGGTGGCAACCGTGGCGGCGGTGGCGGCGGCGGTGGCAACCGCAATCGGCCTCAATCGTCTGGTGGCGCACGCCCTACCCGTAGCGGCGAAGACGACCGCAATCGCTCTGGTGGCGGTGGTGGCGGCGGCGGTAACCGCAATAATAATAACCAAAACCGTAGCGGTGGCCCTGGTGGTAATCGTGGCGGTGGTGGTGGCGGCGTTCCTCCACGCGGCGGTGGAGTTCCACCTCGTGGCAGCGGCGGACGCGGCCAAAACAACAATCAACAAGGTGGCCGTGGCCGTGGCACGCCAATGATGGCTCGCCCCGTTGCGCCTGCGCGCCCACGTGGCCCAGTCGAGCTTGCTCCGGTTATGACCGTGCGCGAGCTATCAGAAGCGCTGAGCGTCGGCGCAGCTGATATTATCAAAGAAATGCTCAAGCAAGGCATTTTGGCAAATATTAATCAACAGCTTGATTATGAAACTGCCGCTGTAATTGCCGCAGAATTTGATATTGAAACCACCGAGCATGTGCCTGAAAGCATGGCTGGCTTGGTTGATGATATTGGCGATGCGCTACGCGCTGAAACCGCTGAAAATCTCAAAACCCGCCCACCAGTTGTCACAATCATGGGTCACGTTGACCACGGTAAAACCAAATTGCTCGATGCAGTGCGCTCAACCCGCGTTGCTGAAGGCGAAGCTGGCGGGATTACCCAACACATTGGGGCTTACCAAGTTGAAATCCATGGCCGCAAAATTTCGTTCTTGGATACACCAGGTCACGAAGCGTTTACCGCCATGCGTGCCCGTGGTGCAACCGTCACCGATATTGTTATTTTGGTGGTTGCAGCAGACGACGGCGTGATGCCGCAAACGGCAGAAGCTATCGCCCACGTTAAGGCCGCTGGCGTGCCAATGATTGTGGCCATCAACAAAATCGACGTGCCTGGGGCCAACCCCGACCGCGTGCGCCAACAATTGGCGGTCGAAGGCATTGCGACTGAAAGCTGGGGCGGCGACGTTCCTGATGTCGAAATTTCGGCCAAGCACAAGAAAAATATCGATGGCTTGCTGGATATGGTGTTGTTGGTTGCCGATTTGCAAGAATTGAAGGCCAACCCCGATAAACCAGCCATCGGTACAATCGTAGAAGCTGAGCTCGACAAAGGTCGTGGCCCAGTCGCAACGGTGCTGATTCAAAACGGTACGTTACGTCAAGACGATATTGTGGTGGTGGGTGCAACCCACGGCAAGATTCGGGCAATGTTTACCGATATTGGCCGCCGGATTCGCATCGCCGAACCTGCAACGCCAGTCTCGATCATTGGGCTTTCGGAAGTGCCACAAGCTGGCGATATTTTGCAAGTGCTTGATGATTCGCGGATTGCCCGTGAAGTGGCAACCCAACGCCAACGCCAACGCCAGATGGAACACTTGGCCAACCAGCTTGGTAAAGCAACCACGCTTGATGAAGTCTACAAACAAATTCAAGCAGGCAAAATCAAAGATCTCAATATTATTCTCAAAGCCGACGTACAAGGCTCAATTGGGGCTATCGAACACTCGTTGGCGCAGTTGAACGAGAAACAAAGCGAGATTCAAATCAAGATTTTGCACCGTGGGACGGGCACAATCAGCGAGTCGGACGTAAGCTTGGCCGTGGCATCGCACGCGATTATCATTGGCTTTAATGCTCGCCCCGATGCTGCTGCTCGCCGTAGCGCCGAAGCAAACGGGATTGATATTCGCTTCTACAACATCATTTACCAATTGATCGAAGACCTGAACAAGGCCATGATCGGGATGCTCGATCCTGAGATCAAGGAAGTGACCGATGGCTTTGCAGAAGTGCGCAATACCTTCCGCTTGCCATCACGCGAAGTTGTGGCTGGTTTGATGATGATCGACGGCAAGGTTACCCGCAACTCATTGGTACGGGTCTTGCGCTCAGGCGTTGTGTTGCACGACGGACGGATTGGCTCGCTACGCCGTTTCAAAGACGACGTGCGCGAAGTGCTGTCTGGCTACGAGTGTGGGATGCAGGTCGATGGCTTCAACGACATCGAAGCTGGCGATACCATGGAATTCTATCGCAAAGAAAAGATTATTCGCACCTCGTAAGCGCTGATTAACCGTTAGAGTGGAGACAAATAGATCTGTTGTTTGTAACAGGTGTGTTTGTCTCCATTCTGCATTATTAATCCTGTGGGAGTGACTGTTATGGCAAAAGGTAAACGAGTTGAACAAGTTGCCGAAGAAATTAAAGTCATTTTGAGCAACGCAATTCAATTTGAAATTCAAGACCCACGCTTGGGCTTTGTAACCCTCACCAGCGTGAATGTTAGCCCAGATTTGTATCATGCCAATATCAACGTCAGTGTGATGGGCGATGATGCTGCCCGCAAAGATTCGATTGCAACCCTTGATCGGGCTAAAGGCTTTTTGCGGCGTGAACTTGGCCAGCAAATGAAGTTACGGGCTGTGCCAGAGTTGCATTTTCATCTTGACGTGACGATTGATACACGCCAACATATGGACAAGCTGTTCAACCAAGTGGACGAAGAACGGCGGGTTAATCCACCACAACTAGACGACGAATAAGGAATACCACGATGCTGTATACCACTATTCAACAAGCGGCTCCGGCCCTGCGTGATGCCATGACCGCCGCACGCCATATTTTGGTTACCTCGCATATCAACCCCGATGGCGATGCAGTTGGCTCAAGTATTGGGCTAACCCGTATTTTACGGGCGATGGGCTGTCGAGTAACCATGGTTTTGCCAACCGATCTGCCAAGTTTGGCGGTGGTTTTGCCCGATGCGCCAGAGGTTGGGGTTTATAGCCAAGGGGCAAGTTTGCCCGCCGATGTTGATTTAGTGGTGTTGGTCGATACTGGCAGCATCTCGCGGATTGAGCCGATTTTTAGTGCTGAACGGGCCTATTTGGCTCAGCGCCCATTGTTGGTGATTGATCATCACGCCACCAATAGCGGCGAGGGCTTTTTAAATTTGGTGATGACCGAAGCCGCCGCAACTTGCGAAATTTTGGGCTTGCTGGCGCAAGCTTGGAACCAAGCAATTGATGCAGAAACTGCAACCGCCTTGTTGATGGGCTTGGTGACTGATACCCAAAGCTTCCAAACCTCGCATACCAGCCCGCGCACCTTGCGCGTTGCCGCCGATTTATTGGCGCTTGGCGGGCGATTAAACGAGGTGATGCGCTCGATGATGTATGGCAAGCCGTTTGCCCATGCCAAAGCTTTGGGCATGGCAATTGAGCGCATGCACGACGAAGGCGATATTATCTGGACGGAATTTACCCAAGCCATGCAACAAGGCACTGGTGCAGATGATGAAGCTGGTGATGAAATTACGGCCTATCTCAGCCGCGTTGCCACAGCCAAAGCCTATGTGCTGTTTAAAGAGCGACGTGATGGCACGGTGAAAATCAGCATGCGCTCGCAACCTGGGATTGATGTTGGCAGCGTGGCCCATAATTTGGGTGGTGGCGGCCATCGCGAAGCTGCTGGCGCAACCTTGCAGATGGGCTTAGCCGAAGCCCGCGAGTTGGTGCTGAGCACGTTACGGTCAGCCTTAGCCTAATTAATAGAAAGGTTGTGGCTCGTTAATTGACGAGCCATGTTTGCGTATGCTGCATGGATTTTTAAACATCGATAAACCTCAGGGTATGACCTCAACCGACGTGGTGCGGGTGGTTAAACGAACTGCGCGCATGAAACGGGTTGGCCATGGTGGTACACTCGATCCAATGGCCACGGGCGTGCTGCCGATTGCTTTGGGCAATGCCACCCGTCTGCTGGAATATTTGCAAGAGGAAGATCACAAAGCCTATACGGCAACCCTGCGGCTCGGCATCACCACCGATAGCGACGATGCAGAAGGCGCTGTAATTGCTGAATCGGCGGTTCCTGCGCTTGATGCAGAATTGATTGAGCGGGTGTTGAGCCAATTTCGTGGTGCAATCGAGCAAGTGCCACCGCAATATGCAGCGATTCGGGTTGATGGCAAACGCATGTATGAATATGCTCGCGAAGGCACACATATCGAGTTGCCAGCCCGCCCAATCACGATCGAGCAGCTTAATTTGTTGGCTTGGGATGCGCAGCAATTAACGATTGCGGTAGATTGCAGCAAAGGCACCTATATTCGCGCCTTGGCCCGCGATATTGGAGCCGTGCTTGGGTGTGGCGCGCACCTAACTGCCTTGCGACGTACCCGAGCAGGAGCCTTTGATTTGAGCACAAGCATTGCGCTGGCTGAGCTTGATCAACAGCCTGAGGTTTTGGCTGCGGCGCTTTTGCCACCACAGGCAGCAATTGCCAACTGGCCCTTAATCTCGCTGCATGAGGCGGTTATAGCCGATGTGCGTATGGGGCGGGTTGTACAGGTTGAAAGCGCTGCCGAACGGATTGGCTTGCTTGATCAAGCTGGTCAATTAGTGGCGATTGCGGTATTGCGCGAAACTGGCTATCAGCCAATCAAGGTTTTTGCCCCAGAAGCGTAAAGCAAATTATGAAGGATGAATTATGAGGGATGAAGCACAAAGCAACCTAATAATCTGTGGCTAAAAACCTTCTTTGTGCACTTCATGGTTTCTATAATTCATCCCTCGCAATTACGTAAACCTGACCCCTGATCTCTAGACCCTGACCCCTCTGAACTCTGGGCTGCTATTCATCATCCCTCATCCTTCATAATTACTACTGGGTTGTGTATGGCAAAAAGACGAAATTGGCAGGCTCAACCGAGAAGGTGCGGGTAATGCTCTGGCCTTGGTAAGTGCTGCAATCATAGGCAACATGCCAATTCCATGGCCCCAGTGCATCGGCTGGCAGCGCTTGCGTTTGAGTATAGCTGAAGGTAAACGGGACGATTGCTTGGCCTTGGCCCATAACCCCATTGAAAACATAATTCCGATCGCCAGGCCCATCGAGATGGATCGTGTGTCCACAGCGCGGGCCTTGCCAATTAAATGTCCATTTGTTGGGGGCAACTGGCTGGGGCAAAATGGCTTCATTGGCAGGCGACTGGAGGGTAGGCTCTGGTCCAGGCGTTGCGGTGGGGCCGCCAAATGAGTGGGCAAGGCTGCTTGTGGTTGCTGAAGTGGCATGGTTCGGCGCAAGCAAGGTTCCGACGATGAACAGTCCGATCAGCCCTATCACAATGATAGTGCCTGTGCGTTCGAGAAAATTCATACCATCCTCCTAAACTGTAGCAGTGGCTGAATCAGCAACAGCCATATGCTCCAACTTGATAGTAATTTTTTCGAATGCAAGAAGCAATAGCCGATCTAGGCTAGATTATCGTTTTGATCCACGAAGCGCACGAAGAGCACGAAGGACGAAAACCACGAAGAACGCGAAGAGCACGAATTAATTATTCCAATAGCCAATAGCTGTACTGGTTCATTAGGTTGACAACCAAGTGCATGCCCTCACCTCCAGCCCTTCTCCCACTGAACGCGGGCGAGGGGAGCACTGATTCAGCGGTTCCCCCTCGCCCGTTCGACGGACGAGGGGGCTAGGGGGTGAGGGGGAATCGTCGTTAACGCAATGAACCATTACACATGGCCAATAGCCAATAGCCCTGAGTTCTCTGCGCCTCTGCGTTAAATTTTTGACTTTTGACTTTTGACTTTTGATTTTAGATCCCAATCAAAAAAAACCCTCTGGAATGTATCTAACTCTAGTAATGCGTATTTATGCTAGAGTTGGAGGCTTTTATGCCAGTTGTTGGTACCGCCCCAGTAAAGCCCTGTCCGCAATGTCAATTTCGTAATAACACTCATTCAACATTTTGTCAGAATTGTGGCCAAGTATTAGCCAAGCCGCAAGCAGTTCCATCAACCCAGCCTGTGGCCAAGCCAATTGCGCAGTCACCTGTTAATCAATCTTCGACCCAGCCTGTGGCCAAGCCAATTGCGCGTCCACCTGTTAATCAACTTTTAGGTGCACCAGCAACAAGACCACTTACACCGCCAGCACCCTATCAAACCAGCCCAATTGCAAGCTCAACTCAATCAACTCATCAAAAACTCTTGTTTCAATTGCAAATGTTTGCTTACGGTTTAATTGGGCTTGGCTCAATTATGCTGATTTGTTTTATTTTTGGGCCATTTGTACAAAACAATATTGCTGGTGGCTTTGGCGATACCCTAGGTGCCAGTATGGGAAGCAGTTTTAGCGCACTCCATATGTTGGGAATGCTTTTAGGTGTTCTATTTGATGATCGCTTTTCAAATGGTAGCATTTTTATAGTTTTGGGGATTATTGCGATTCTTCTATTGCCAATTTTTGCTGTTATCGTAATTATGACGGGATCAAAAATGTATAAAGGCTTTACGTTGAATCATCCACCCCAACCAATCAAGCTCCTCCAAATTGGCAGTGGAATTATGCTTGGCTTTTGGGGCTTTCTTTACTCAGCATTTAATTTCCGATTAAGCGTTAATGGAAACCTTGCAAAAATTTTTGGAATCGAAGGCGACATTGGTTTGGGATGGGGATTTACATTCAGCGTGATTTCAATCTTAGTGCTATTTATTAGCTGTATTTGGTATAAAAATACAGTTTTAAAACTTTCAGTTACCCCATAAAGGAGCAATTATGGAATATGGATTAGAAAGCCCAACTAATTACGAACAGAAATGTTTGTGTGTTTTGGTCGTCGATACATCAGGTTCGATGCAGGGTAAACCAATTGACGAATTAAACCAAGGTCTCCAATTATTTCATCAAGATATTAGTAATAATTTTTCGACTGCTCAACGCTTAGAAATTTGCTTAATTGAATTTAATAGTCAAGTTGATTGTATTGTTGAGCCAAGTTTAATTGATCATTTTGATATGCCAATTTTAGCGGTAGCCGGAACAACAAAACTCGTTGATGGAGTACGTTTGGCTATTCATAAAGTCCAAGAACGCAAAGAATGGTATCGCTCAACAGGTCAGCCATATTATCGGCCATGGATTATTTTGATGACTGATGGCGCGCCTGATAAAGACCAAGATATTCCAGGTTTAGCCCAAGAGCTTCAATATGGGGTCGCCAATAAACAATTTACGTTCTTCCCAATCGGGGTTCAAGGAGCAGATCTTAACATGCTTCGGCGTATTAGCACGCCAGATCGCCCACCAATGATGTTGCAAGGCTTACGGTTTGAAGCATTTTTTGACTGGTTAAGCGCAAGTTTAGCTATGGTCGCAAGCTCAACTGATGGCCAAGTAATCAATTTGCCGCCAACGAGTGGTTGGGGAATTCTTCCAGTGTCCTAAAATTTGTTGGGGTTGGTTGGTTTGGCTCCAGCTGACCCCTTTTGCAAGGAAGAGACGATGAAACAGTATCAACGATCACTCATTTTGGTGTTATCTGCGCTGCTTTTGCTCAGCAGTCTATTAATTGTACTGCTCTTTATCCGATTAAACACCACCAATCCGCAGGCAACTCCAATAATTCGATCAACAACTATACCACCAACGTTAACCAGTTCAGGCTCAATTACAACAACCCAATCGCTACCTGTTGCGGCACCAATTGAATCAATCATTACCACTATTGCAACTGTTGCGCCAAAACCTGATAATGCCAAACTGCAACCAAACGCTCCTAAACCCGCTACAACTCAAGCCCCCACTAGTTTTGGAGCAACATTGCTCAAAAGCCTGCTTGGATTGGGTGTGCTTGCGATTGGCGGATACTTATTATGGGTGCGTTTGACTGGTTCGCCTCAGTTCGAACCCCAACGGCGTTTGATGCCGAAACCGCTGCTTAAGCAAAATCCAGCGGAGATTGCCTTGCCACCAGAGAGCAATCCAACTCCACCTAGGTCGCGACCAGTCGCTGAACCGAGCGCGTCTAGCAATTTGAAACCAGCAGTTGACCCGAGTTTGCGGAATGCCAACTATCAATTTCATGTATTTTGTGAATCGATCATTGGTAAGAGCCATAGTCAACATGGTTTATTATGTCAAGATTATTCACAACATCAAATGTTGGGTGAAGGTTGGGGTGTTGCAGTGATAGCTGATGGTTTGGGTAGCCGCAAATTATCACATCTTGGCTCTGAATTTGTGGTTAAAGCAGCATGCACACAATTATTAGAGCTGGTGAAAAAGCATTCTTGGTATGAAACCAAGCAATTACCGAATCTGCAGCAATGGCAGAGCTATGTAATTTATATTTTCCAAGATATTTATGCAAAATTACAAAAGAAGGCCCAAGCAGAAAAGCAATCAGTTCATGAATATGCTTCTACATTAATTAGTGTCATTTATAGCCCAATTGGCATTTTGGTAGCACATATTGGCGATGGTCGGGCTGGCTATAGCGATCGTCATGGCCAATGGCATTCAATGATTACGCCACATAAAGGTGAAGAAGCCAACGAGGTTATGCCATTTACTGCCGATCAGGTTTGGAAAAATCCATCTGAATTAATCGAATGTCGAGTCATTAACGACCACATTAATGGATTTGTATTAATTTCTGATGGCTGTGAAAAACATACATTTCAATGTAGCCAATTTGATCAAGCAACTCAGCACTGGCACGATCCAAATCGACCACATCAACAATTTTTTGATCGTTTGCAGCAGCTATTTCGTGAAAAAAAACAAAAAGGCCAAAGTCTCCAAGATTTACAGCCTACGTTTAAAGATATTCTAGAACGAGGTACTACCGGTTTTGCCAATGAGCCAGATGATAAAACCATGATTCTTGGTTTGTGGATCTAAGCATACGAGAAGGATATCAATAATGAGTCTTATCTATCAAACCAAACAGCATACCCACGTTCAGCTTGATGAATCCAAGCCGCTAGGAAAAGGTGGCGAGGGTTGTGTTTATTCTATCATTAACACTGCTACTTATCCTAATCATTGTGCGAAAATTTTCTATCCTAACCGATTAACTCCTGAATTAGAGCAAAAGATTAATTTTATGGTTGATAATCCACCTGATACTCTTACCAGTACTAATTATCGGATTGCATGGCCAATTGCTGCATTGTATCAAAAACAAAAATTTTGTGGTTTCATTATGCCAAAAGCTTTTGATCAGAGCATTGGGCTTGAACGATTAACACAACCTCATATTCATATCAAAAATATTGATCAGTCATGGATTAAGTATCAACGATCTGATAAACAAGGGGTTATTAATTGCTTTAAAGTTTGTGTTAATATTGCTTTCACGGTTAATCTTATTCATCAAATGCAAAAATATATTTTTGTCGATTTAAAACCTCAGAATATATTAGTCACATTAAATGGATTTATTTCGATTACCGATATTGATTCAATGCAGGTTTATGATGATAAGAAGAATCTCTATTATAAATCGGTCGTTTCAACAGCTGAATATTCGCCTCCAGAGTATCGTAACTATCTTAAAAGTGGAAGCATTATTGCAAAAGAGTGGGATAATTTCTCATTAGCAGTTATTTTCTATCAATTGATTACAGGAATTCATCCTTTTGCTGCAACCTTTGGTGATAAATTTCATGATTCAACAACGATTGATGACCATATTAGCCGTAGTTTATTTGTATTTGGTAATCACAAGCATGCAATTGTTCAGTTGCCAAAGTTACATAAATATTACGAAAGAATGCCAGCTGATATTCAACAATTATTCCTGCGTGCGTTCGATAAACCAGTTGCTCAGCGACCTAATGCAGAGGAATGGGGAAAAAATCTGTTTGATTTAGTTTCGCAGAAACAACATTTAATTGCACATAATCCAGATATTAGTCCGGCTTCACAGCCCAAAAAACCAGTAGGAGGATTAAATCAAGCAAAAAAAATCAACTCAGCATTAAAACCAGTACAACAGCAAGCGACTCAGCCACGCAATAATTCGGCTCCGATTCAAATATCACAGCCAATTAATGCTCAGCGTAAAAGTTATGCTTGGATCGGCTGGTTGATTGTTGTAATTGCGATTATTGGAGTTATTTTGCTGGCGCAAGCCTAGAGGCCAATAATGCCGCGCCGCCGTAGAAAGGGCAGAATGCTTTGCTCAAGCGGGCGATCGCTGCGAATGCCAGCATAGGTCGCCCCATAGCGCTGACACATTTGCTCGTGCATGCGCACCCAACGCACCAGTTTTTCGCGATAATCTTTTTGGGTTTGTTGATCAAGCTCAAGCGCCAGCACTTGGCCTGTTTCACTATCTTCAAATTCAACTGGTCCGCTTAGCGTGGGCTTGATTTCTTCGGGATGCAGCAGGTGCAGCACCACAACTTGCCAGACTGGCGGGGCAGCCGCCCGCAGCAATGGCTCTAAATCGCTCGTCCATAGATCGGAGATGATCAAGAGCATACCGCCAGAACTGCGGCGAACTGCTTGAGTAATTGGCGTAAATGAGGTTTGTTCGGCCCAATTCAAATTGCTCAAATAGCGCAGCAAATCGGGGCCGCGTGCGCGACTAACCGCCGGCCCAAACGGCTTGATCAATTTGCTGGTAAACGGCCAAATCGTGGTTTGATCGTTTGAGGTAAGGCCGAGATAGCCGAGCATTGCCGCCAAACGCAGCGCATAGCGACCTTTGTGCAGCTCGCCTTGGCCCCAATCCAACGAGGCTGAACAATCTAAGGCAATCGTAATATTAATATCTTGTTCAGTTTCGCCAAGCTTCACATGCAAATCTTCATGGCGTGCATAGGCAAACCAATCGACGTGGCGAAGGTCGTCGCCTGGGCTATAGGCGCGATGATCGCTAAATGTTGGCGCGGGCAAGCGCCGGCGCGAGGCATGTTCGCCGCTCAAGCCCCCGCGTAAGGTACGCCGCGAACGCAAGGCAAGGCGTTCGATCCGCGCTAAAAACTCAGGGTTAAATAGGTCGCCACTAGCGCCCGAAGTAGTCTTGAATCGCATCGCGTAGCTCCGCAGGAATATTGGATGGATCGCTAATATCGCTGGGCACGCTGCCACCGCTACCGCCAGCATTGCCACCACCAGCACCCTCACCACCAGGCAAGGTGATTGAAGTATCGCCGCCCGTTCCTGGAGTCGTTTCGCCAGCAGCAGGTGCTTCCGGCAAGCTTACATCGGGGCCAAGCGCAGCGCTCGGTGGCGGCGATGAACGGCTGCCAGTGCCGGGATTATTGCCAGCGCCGTTGTTGCTGGGCTGGCCATTTTGGTTTTCGCCTGGCTGGCCTTGTTGCGGTTGGTTGCCAGCTTGTGGCTCGTTGCCAGCTTGGCCATTCTGCTCGCCATTGGCTAAATCTGGTTGGGCATTATCAAGCTGATCGGTCAGTTGGGCCAAATCTTCAAGCGCATCGGCACCATTTTGCGGGTTGCCACGCAGTTGTTCTGCATCGCTACGCAAGCGTTCGGCCACCTCTGGCTGATTCTGCAATTGTTCGGCTGCTTGTTCAAGACCATCAGCAATTTCGTTGCGGGTTTGGGGCGATAGCTGATCAGCTTGATCGGCGAGTTTGGACAATTCTTCGGCTGCTTGTTGCACATCACCACGGCGCAAAGCATCGGCAGCGGCCCGCGTTGCACCATTATCACTTAAGCCATCGGCCAAGGCATCGGCAATTTCTTGGCCTTCGGGGCTGATTTCTGGTTGTTGATCAGGCTGATTGCCAACTGGCTGATTGGGATCAGCAGCAGGATCTTGCTCAGTGGCAGGCTGTTGCGGCGGTTCAGTCGTGGTCAAACTCGCCAATTCGCGCAATGGCTCGGTGGTCGGCGCAGGCAAGCCAGCATCAATTTGGCCCAACACAAACAAACCAGTAGCCAACACCGCAGCCAAGCCCAAACTTTGCCATTCAAGCGCAATCGGCGCAATCACGCTAGCAGTGGCATCGCGGGCAACGCTAGGCAAACGGCGCTTGGCACGTTCAATATTCACAGCGTGAAAGCCACCACGCTGGTCTTGAAATTCGCTAGCAGTGCTCAACTGGGCATTTAATTGATAATGCTGATCGAGCATTTGCACAAATTCGGCTGGGGCAAGAATTGATTTCCAAGCGTACACTCCGCCTAATGCCGCCACCAAAATCACAATTAAGCCCAACATTGGCCACGAAAGTGGCCAAGCTAGCCAGTTTCGGCCAATCAGGCCAAGGCATAAGACCGCCAAGGTCATCCAAGCGGCGCGAATTAATAAGCGCTGGCGTTGGCGCTTTTGAACTTCGACATATAATTCAAGAATTTGTTGGGTCAGATTCATGGTGGCGCTCCTAGCCTTGCGCGCTGGTGAATAGCTGCATGCCCTGAGGCGTGAGAAGGACAACCAAACAGTTGCAATTATGAGTGTACCATAGAATTACAATGGATCGGCCTCTGCTATAATTGACAGTTGGAACTGATACATCACCGCAGGAGGATTTGTGACTCAAGCACATACACTCGATGAACTGGCCATCAATACAATCCGCATGTTGGCGGTTGATGGTGTGCAAGCGGCTAATTCGGGCCACCCAGGCTTACCAATGGGGGCTGCGGCCATGGCTTATGTGCTGTGGACGCGCCACCTCAAACATAATCCGGCTAATCCAGATTGGGCTGACCGCGACCGCTTTGTGCTGTCGGCGGGCCATGGCTCAATGCTGTTGTATAGTTTATTGCATCTCACGGGCTATAGTGACATGACGCTCGATGATTTGAAGAATTTCCGCCAATGGCACAGCAAAACTGCTGGCCACCCAGAATATGGCTATGCTGCTGGGATCGAAACCACGACTGGCCCGCTTGGCCAAGGCTTTGCAACAGGCGTGGGTATGGCAATTGCCGCCCGTCACTTGGCTGGCACATTCAATCAACCTGAGCTTGAAATCGTCAAGCACCATATTTATGCGATTGTCTCCGATGGCGATTTGGAAGAGGGCATTAGCGCCGAAGCTGCTTCGTTGGCAGGCCACCTCAAATTGGGCGAGTTGGTTTATCTCTACGATGATAATGAAATTTCGATTGAAGGCGATACCTCAATTGCCTTCACCGAAGATGTGCCAGCGCGTTTCCGCGCCTATGGCTGGCATGTTCAAGAGATCGACGGGCTTGATACCGAGCAAGTTGATGCAGCCTTGACCGCCGCCAAAGCAGTGACCGACCAGCCATCGTTGATTGTGGCCCACACCGTGATTGGCTATGGCTCGCCTAATCGGGCTGGCACGGCCAAAGCGCACGGCGCACCACTCGGCCCCGATGAAGTAAAATTGACCAAAGAAGCCCTCGGCTGGCCGCTCGAACCAACCTTCTACGTTCCTGAAGAAGTGTCGGCACATTTCCGCGAGGCCTTAACCAAGGGCGCTGCTGCTGAGCAAGCGTGGAACGAATTGTTCGACCGCTACGCTGAGGCGCATCCAGCAAAGGCTGCCGACTTCAAGCAACGCATGGCTGGCGAATTACCAGACGGTTGGGATAGCAAGTTGCCAGTTTGGGAAGCTGATGCCAAGGGCGTGGCAACTCGCAAATCATCAGAAGCAGCGCTCAACGGCTTGGCCGAGCAAATTCCGGCCTTGATTGGCGGCTCGGCAGATTTGGCCGAATCGACCTTTACCTTGATTGAGCATGCAGAATCGTTCCAACCAGCAACGCCTCAAGGCCGCAACATGCACTGGGGTATTCGCGAACATGCGATGGTCGCAGCTGTCAACGGCATGGCCTTGCATGGCGGCACGATTCCCTACGGTGCAACCTTCTTGGTGTTCAGCGATTATTGCCGCGCCTCGATTCGTTTGGCAGCCTTGATGGGCATTCGCACGATTCAAGTCTTTACCCACGATAGCATTGGCGTTGGCGAAGATGGCCCAACCCACCAACCAATCGAACACATTCCATCGTTGCGGATTATTCCCAATTTGAATGTGATGCGACCTGGTGATGCCAACGAAACCAGCCAAGCCTGGCACGTAGCCGTAACCCACAAAGGCCCAACCTTGCTGGCACTGACTCGCCAAAACTTGCCAACCCTTGATCGCAGCCGCTATGCTTCGGCAGAAGGCGTGGCCCAAGGTGGCTATGTGTTGGCTGATAGCGACGGCCAACCAGAACTGATTATCATTGCCACCGGCTCGGAATTGCAGCATGCGGTTGCTGCCTACGAGCAATTGAGCGGCGAAGGAGTCAAAGTTCGCGTGGTCAGCATGCCATCGACCTTCTTGTTTGATGCGCAGTCGGCGGAATATCGCGAAAGCGTGCTACCCAAGGCTGTGAGCAAACGGATTGCGATTGAAGCTGCCCATCCAGTCACGTGGTACAAATATGTTGGCACTGAAGGCGATATTATTGGGATTGATCACTTCGGTGCATCAGCACCAATTAATATTTTGATGAAGGAATTTGGCTTTACCGCTGAAAACCTGATTGCCCGCGCCAAGGCCTTATTGGCTAAGTAATCGTTGCTTGATTGAGCATGTGACGCGAAGTACGAGCAATTCGTGCTTCGCGTTGTGCTGTTGAAAGGACATAAATCATGAAAATTGCGGTCGGAACCGATCATGGTGGCCTGATTTTGAAGCAAGCAGTGATTGAGGCTGTGCAGCGGCTGGGCCATGAAGTGCTCGATTTTGGCACCGATTCGCCAGCCTCGGTCGATTACCCTGATTTTGCGGCTGCGGTTGGCAATGCGGTCGTTAGCGGCCAAGCTGAACGCGGGATTGCGATTTGTGGCAGTGGCGTTGGTGTGACCGTCGCCGCCAACAAAATTAAAGGCGTGCGGGCATGTTTGTGCCACGACACCTACTCGGCGCATCAAGGCGTTGAGCACGATGATTTGAATGTGCTGTGTTTGGGCGGGCGGGTAATTGGCCCAGCCTTGGCCGATGAAATTGTGCAAGCCTTTTTGAGCGCCAATTTCCACAACGAAGCGCGTTTTACCCGCCGCTTGGATAAAGTGATCGCCCTCGAAAACCAATAGATCGCCAATCAAAAAAGCCCCGCCCTTGGTTTGAATCAAGGGCGGGGCTTTGGGCTATTCAGCGCAGCGATTTAGTTCTTCATCACTGCTGGCAAGTAGACCAATTCTGGGCCTTCTGGCTCAGATTCTTCGGTACAAGCCTTCACGCTGACGTTATCGATCTTCCAGCCATCAGGCCGGCCAACTGAGCTGTCCGAGGCAAGACGGAAGCGGAACATCACGGTTTCGCCGTCGTAGGCTGCCAAATCAACGACGCTCTTGATCCAGTCTTGTGGGTCGCCACACCAAGCGTCGCGGCCATTGAGTGGATTGGTAGAAGCAGTGATTGCGCCATTGTATGGGTCGGTCAACAAGGCAGCGTTAGGAATTTGCTCCCATGCGGAGCCGCCATCGGTTGATACTTCAATCAATGCGCCATCATAACAGCCGCCAGCTGTACGATCTTCAAGCGTTTGTGAGTTCCAGAATTGCAGGGTATGGGTCAGACCTTCGGTTAAGGTAATTGCTGGGGTAGTCAGCCATTGATCTGATGCTGTGGTCGGATCAATCGCCTTCATCCCTGAAGTGCCACCATAGCCAAATGCACCATGGGCCCAGGTATTGCCAGTGCCACCGCTAACCCAGTTTGGATTGGTTTCGAAATTTTCTTCGAAGGTAACCACGGTTTCGGTGCCAATTGAACAATCGCCAGGTGCTGCTTCAGTCATAAAGCTGAAGATTGCGCTATTGGCGCTAACGCCACACGCATTGGCAGCGCGCACGCGCCAGTAGTGTTTGGTGTTGGTGCTCAAAGGAGCGCTGGTCAAGCTGGTCAACTCGGTCGTGGCCGTGTAAACCAAATTGCTGAAGCCAGCATCGCTAGCAATTTCGAGCACATAGCTATCTGCGCCAGTAGCGCTTGACCAAGTGAAGGTTGGGGTATTGCTCACATCGGTAGCATTGTTGGCTGGTGCAGTCAAGGTTGGTGCTGCGCTTGGAATGCCAGCCGAGACGCTGAGATCCAAGTCGGCGGTGCGGGTGATGCTAGCACTATCTGCATGCACCACAACCGTATAATCGCCAGCTGCGGCAGCAGTTACGTTACCAATGGTTAATTGGCTGCTCAAGGTTGGTGAAATCACTGGGTTTGGCGTAAAGGTTGCGGTTGCGCCAGCAGGCAAATTGCTTGCCGAAAGGTTTACCGGCTCGCTGAAGCCTGAAATCCAGTTTAAGTTAACCGTGGTTTGGCCCGAAGCTGGGGCACAAACTGCCAAGCTGGCAGGGCTGAGATTCATGGTGAACGCAGGCGAACCACCATTACCATCAAGCACCAACGTACCCGAGTTGGTTGGGTCAAGCCAATCCTTCAAGCGGCTTGCGCTGGTACCGCCACCATTCCATGATACAGAAACCCGACCATACCAGTCTGATAAATCGTTACCACAGGCAGCGCCGCCACCATGGAGTTGGCCAACCACGCGATGCTGAGGATCGTACAATGGCGAGCCTGACGAACCACCTTCAGTCGTGCCTAAATCCCAGTCGATAACCCGAATGTGGGTGCCATCGCCAGGTACAGCGTTGCTATTGTAGCCGGTGGTTTGGGTAGCTTGGTTTTCAAAGCTGATCCGTTTTTCTTCAACACCTGGGTGGTGAATCGCCACAACGCTAGCGAAGTCGCCACTTTGGGCGTTCCAGCCAGTCCAGTATGGTGAGTATTCGGTTGGAACTGCATCATCAAGCTCAACCAAGGCAAAGTCTGATGGGGCATATTCGGCGCGTAGAATCGCCCCGGTCATGGTTGTGTTAGGCTTGGGCAATGGCGTACCATTTTCAGCCGATCCAACCGCGCGACACAGGGTTGATTCGTAGTTCCAATATGTCACCATCGAAGCAGCATTGCCTGAACTGATGCCACAGTGATCGGCGGTCAGGAAGTAGGGCTTTTGATCTTGGGCGGTGTTATTCACCAACGAACCAGTACATGTGTCAATACCATTCAAGGTATAGGCAGCAACCGCGTTGATTTCTGCGCGCCAGTCGTCGCCTTGAGGACAAATAACGTCGACATTACACGATCCTGATTTATCGACCAAGAGATCACGCGGAACACCGAAGCCACTAAAGCCACGGTTGATTGCGCTCAAGGTCAGGTCGGCTGTTGCAAACTCGCCACTATCAGCGCTATATTCGATGATCATTTCATCGCCAGCGACGATTGGAGTCCACAATTGGCCATGATCTTCGTTATCAGCAGCACCGTATGGCCCAATAACTGAGCGATAATCAGGGCTGTACATAAACAGTTGGCCGCTCTTGGGCAGGTTATAGCGTGTATAGCCAAGGTTAATCGACAAGGCTTTTGGTGCGCTAATCCGCAAGCGGGCTACAGTACGATTGCCAACGACTTCGATCGTCGATACTTGCTTGATGTCAAGCGAGGTTTGATAATCTTTGGCAAAACGCATTGGGGTATTGCTTGGGCGTTTGGCTGCATCGGAGCGCTCTTTGGCCACATCCAGTTCTGGCACAGCAATCTGGGCAACTGTCGCCAAATCTTTCAAGCCTTGCGCCAATGCCAACGGTCGGTCGGACGTGCTGGCTTGATTTTGCGCAGCAGTAAACGGTACCTTAGCCCCAATTACCGATAATAAAACGGTAATCGCAAGTAAAGCAAATAGCCAACGGGATCGAACCATGCTTTAACCTCCTGAGGTGAGTTCCACACAACACTGAGGGGAATTGAGAGGATTTGTTAATAAGCTTAATATAAAAAGATTTAGCGCATTTGTCAAATTTATTAATTATTGTCTTATCGCGATAAGCCGATATATATTCAATTCGACGCTAATTTAATAGATTCAATTTAGCTAGCTAGATGGAGATTCAGATTAATTTAACTGCAATTAAATAACACATGTGGGCAACAAAAAAACAGCATTCTTCAAATAATACACTTTTGTCAGAATGCTGTTTTGGTGTGAAATTAACCGGCGACAACCGGATTGCGCAGCATGCCAATGCCCTCAACTTCGGTTTCGAGCAAATCGCCTGGGCGCAAAAATTCTTGCGGGGTGCGGGCAAAGCCCACGCCAGCAGGAGTGCCAGTTGCAATAATATCGCCTGGCTCAAGGGTCATGCCTTGCGAGAGCACGCTAATTAAGGTTGGAATATCAAAAATAAGATCGTTGGTATTGGATTCTTGCTTGATCTCGCCATTGACCCGTAAGCGTACAACTAAATTATGCGGGTCGGTCAACTCGCTGCTGGTGATAATCCACGGCCCCATTGGGCACGAGCCATCGAGTGCTTTGCCTTTGAAAAATTGCTGGTGGCGGGTTTGCAAATCGCGGGCCGAAATATCGTTAATCACGGTATAGCCCCAAACATGCTCCATGGCTTGCTCGCGGCTAATGTTTTTGCCAGCTTTGCCGATGATCACACCCAACTCAACTTCCCAATCAATCCGCTCGGAAACCGCCGGATCGATCACAATTTCGCCGGTTGGACTATTAATAGCGGTTGGTGGTTTGGTAAAAAAAACCGGATGTTCGGGCATTTTGACTTCGAGGCCTTTGGCTTGCAACGATTCACGGGCATGAGCAGCGTAATTCAAGCCAACACAAAACACATTTTTCAATGGCCGTGGCAACGGAGCCAATAATTGATCAAGATTGAGCTGAATGCCTGCACGGCTTTGATATTCAGGCAAGGCTGCTTTGACGATTTCTAAGCCAGCATCACCAGCCTCAATCAGGGCTTGCAGTGATTGATAGCCATCGAGCAACATCACCCGATCGCCGAGCACAATGCCTGGGCGCGGCCCAACCGCTGTTTTGAGCGTTACAAATCGCATAGTATCTCCGCAATATCGCCATGATAGCGTTTTCGCACCATCGTTTTGGCAAAGAATATGCTTGCATTATAACGATATTCGCTTATGTTGATGAAGCTAGCTTGATTCAGGGTTGAGCTTGACGACCAACAAGGTCAAATCGTCAATCGGCGGTGTGCCACTCTGAAAGGCGCGCACATCACCAAGGATGGCATCTGCAAGGCCATGGGCTGGTAAACGCCCATAGGCTTGAACTGCTGAAATTAAGCGCTCGCGGCCATAGGTATCGCCAGCAAAATTGCGCGCATCACACAAGCCATCGGTATAAAACACCAAGGCATCGCCTAGCTCTAAATCGATGTGCATCTGCTCGAAAAAGGCTTCTTCGGTGATGCCAACGGGCATACCACCACCCTCAAGCATGGCAACCCGCCCTTGTTTTGAGCGATAATGCAACGGCCAATCGTGGCCCGCTCGCACATAGCTAAAGCGTCGCCGCGCCAGATCCAAATGCGCATAAACCATGGTAATAACTGCTGCATCAAGGTTGGTGGTGCGAATTAATTGATTGAAACGTTCGACCAACGCCAAAGGATCACGCTGATCCATACCCAGCAACAGGCCTTTGGCCAGCGCCATCACCAAGGCAGCGCCCGCACCTTTATCGCAGACATCGGCCATCACAATCGAGAGCATGTGCTCGCTAAGTTGGCGCACCTCGTAGAAATCGCCGCTCATTTCGTAGGCAGGGAAGGTCGCGGCGGCAATGACCACGCCATGCACATTTGGAAAACTGGTAGGAATTAATCGGCGTTGCAATTCGCGGCCCAACTCCAATTCCCGGGCGGCCCGCGCACGGCGTAACGCCTCTGCTTGGGCTTGTTCCAAGGCAGTGTAGGCATCAGTTAAAAGCCGATTCTTATGGCGCAAATCTTCCAAACGCCGTTCATCAGAGCGGCGCACATGGGCAGCAACGCGGCGCAACATATTGTAGGCAATCGCGGGGTAGGTATGCAGCAAGGTTTCAAACGCCGCAATCGGAATCTCCAAGACCTCGCTTTGGACAACCGCAATTGCGCCAGCGGCCCGCGTACCATCAGGCTCCAATAAACTAAGCTCGCCGAAAAATGCCCCAACCCCCAACAAACCAAGGGTCGTTTCCTCGGAACTACCTTGCTCGAGCACCAACCGCAAGGTGCCACTCACCACCACATAACAGGCATCGCCACGATCACGCTGGTGGAACAACCACGCATCTGCTGGCAAGCCACGAATTCGGGCCTGACCATCGAGCATTTGCAAGCCTTCGAGCGAAAGGTCAGCAAATAGGGGCACTCGACGTAGGAACTCCATTTGGGACATACCCACCTCCTAGCAACGACCAAAATGCAGCATAGCACGCTCGCTAGCCTGATGCAAGACAGGCTTGTGCAATGGCTGCGGTACAATATAGCTATACCTGCTTAGTGATGGAGGAAGACCATGCCTCGTCAGCTTTTAACCTATCTTGATGCTTGCCTGCCGGATCTGTTGGATGAAATGCGTCAATGGATCGAAATTGAGTCGTTTACCCGTGATATTACGGCGGTTTCTTGGATGGTCAATGTGGTTGGCGAGCGCTTGAGCAAATTGGGCGCAAGTGTGCGCAAATACAACGGCAAACCCCAAGCCGACCATTTGTTGGCCAGCTGGCCCGGCGAGGGCGAGCCAATTCTGATTGTCGGCCATGTTGATACCGTTTATCCCCCAGGCACAATCGATCAATTTCCCTTCCGCATAGATGGTGATGTTGTGCGTGGGCCAGGCGTGAGCGATATGAAGGGCTGTATTTTGCTGACCTGCGCCGCCTTGCAAGCCTTACGCCATTTTGGGCGCTGGCCAAGCCGCCCCTTGAAATTTTTGATTACCACCGATGAAGAAATTGGTAGCCCAACCTCGCGGCGCTATATTGAAGAACAGGCGCGAGGCTGTCGCGCTGCACTGATTATCGAATCGGCGGAAGAGGGCGGCTGGCTCAAAACATGGCGCAAAAGTGTCAGCATGTATGATTTGGAGATTACTGGCAAGCCGTCGCACGCTGGCGTTGCCCCTGAGCTTGGCATTAGCGCCATCCATGAATTAAGTTATCAGATTGGCCAGATTTTACCATTGGCCCGACCTGATATTGGTACGACGATCAATATTGGCAAAATTAGCGGCGGCACTGCTGCCAATGTGGTTGCTGCCGCAGCTCATTGCACAATTGACGTACGCGCACTCAAAGTTGGCGAGGCCGAACGCGTCGATCAAGCATTGCATCAGCTAGCGCCGCGCCTCGCTGGGGCCAAATTAAGCTTGGAAGGTGGCGTGAATCGCCCAGCCATGGAACCAACGCCGGCGACGATGGCCTTATATGCAGCTGCCGAGCAGATTGCCAAGCAACTCGATTTGCCGATTAAAGCCAGTGGCACTGGCGGCGGCTCGGATGGCAATTTCACCTCGGCGATTGGCGTGCCAACCCTCGATGGCCTTGGTGGCTGGGGCAGCGATTCGCATAGCTTCGACGAGTGGCTCTCGATCAGTCAATTTGCCCCTCGCGCTGCCTTGTTGGCGCGTTTGATTGAAACGTTGTAGGTATAAAAGAACATAGAGCATAGAGCGAAAGGATGAAGGATGAGGGATGAATTATGAAGTTTAACGCAGAGGCGCAGAGAAGTTGTGGCTCTAGGCTATGTGTATTGGTACATGAGGTTAACCACCGCCTGATCCCCTCACCCCAACCCCTCGCCCGTCCGACGGGCGAGGGGCTTTAACGCCGTGGTTCTTGCGCAATACGTCAGTAAAAACCAGTGCTCCCCTCGCCCGCGTTCAGTGGGAGAGGGGCTGGGGTGAGGGCATGGATGTCATTGCCAATCCAATGAACCATTACATAGAGCCTATAGCCTCACTTCGCGTCCTTCGCGATCTTCGCGGTTTCAGAATCGCCCATCCTAGAGCCTAGAGCCTAGAGCCTCACTTCGTGTCCTTCGTGGATCATATTCAGGAGCAAAACAATGGCAGGCTACACAGTTAACATCGAATGGGAGCGCAAGGCGGCTTCATTTAGCGACGGCAAGGATAGCCGCGCTCATCGTTGGATTTTTGATGGCGGCCAGGTTGTGCCAGGCTCTTCGTCGCCGCATGTCGTGCCGCTGCCCTACTCCGACGAACAGGCGGTGGATCCTGAGGAAGCCTTTGTGGCCGCCTTATCAAGCTGTCATATGCTCTGGTTTTTATCAATCGTGGCCGAAGCAGGCTTTGTCGTCGATCACTATGCCGATCAGGCGCTGGGCAAAATGGGCAAAAATAGCGCTGGCAAAATCGTCATGAGCAAAGTAACCTTGCGCCCAAGCATAACCTGGGTCGAGCCAGCACCCAGTGCCGAGCAAATCGAGTACTTCCATCATCAAGCTCACGATAAATGCTTTCTGGCCAACTCAGTCTATACCGAAATTAGCATCGAACCACAAGCCTAACGCAACAGTTGATCAAATTCCTGAGCGGCTTCATGCATTTTGCCTTGTGGCTCGCTCAGGCTCCATTCGCGCCATTGCTGGCCAAACGGCTGATCAACAAACCAACACAAGGCCTGCACCTGCGGATTGGCGCTCACTTCGCGCAGCGCATTGCTCAGCCACCCATTGGGATAATTCTCCAGCGGCGTTTGGCCTTGCTCAGGGTGAAACGTGTTGGTAGCCGTGATATACACCGGACGATTGGCCATACTCGGGTAACGATTGATAATCGCCAACCAATCGCGATAAACCCGAAATCCGCGCTGGGCCTTGCCCGATTGCGCCAGATAGAGATCGCGTAATGGCTCTTGGGCAGGGTCGGCGCGCTGTTCGGGCCAGCCAAACGTACTGACCGCAAAGCCATCAGGCGCAACATTAATTTGCTGCGCATGCTTCAAACGAATCGTTTGATCAAGCAACAGCAACAAACTATTAAAATAATTGAGCCATGGTTGATTTAGCGGATCAGCCCAAGCGCCATCTGCATCGTTGCTCCAAGGCCGTACTGCCCCGACCAACAATTTGAGCTGCGGATTCAAGCCGCGCATAGTTTCAATCACATTATCGTGGCGCTCGACGGCAACACCATAACCAACCAGCATCCGCGCAACCCAAGCAGGAGTTAATGGTTCTTGGGTCAGGGTATTTTCGCCAACACTATTGTAGCCATTGCCAATGCTATAGCCATAAACCGCCTGCAAGCGTTGATCATGGGCTAGGCGCTGGCAAAAACGCAAAAAAATCGCCAAGGCAGTTTCATCATTATTCGGCGGCAAACTTTGGCCTTGATCGTAGGCAACCCGAATAATCACCCGCAAGCCAGCTTTATGCGCTGCCGCCACCCGCGAGGCTAGGGCATCGATGCTCCATTGGCTCTCATCGGCACGCAACGCATAGGCCAATTCAATCGTCCAAGCTGCGCGGCCATGCCAATCGCGCTCAGGATTGGCGAAGACAGCGCCCAACAAGGTGCTTTGGCGTGGCATCGGCGTTGGCACAGGCTGGCCCAGCATCAAACTGCCACGCTCTTGGCAACCACGATCACAATCGTGATAAAAACGAATATCAGCTTGGGTCAAATTGCCTGTTGTGTTCCAGCGCCATGTCCATGGGTCGCTGCCAGTGGCAAATTGCTGATCGCGGCTCAACGTCGTGCCATCAAGCGTCAAGGCCACATAGACCCAAGGCTGGTTATCACGCACATAGACCCATTGCTGATTTTCGGCATCGCGCTCGAACCAAATTTGGGGCCAGCCAGCCTGTTGGTTGGTCTGAAGCACCAAATTACCGTCAATTGGCAAGAGCCAGTAGATGATTGAACCAAGAACGAGTAGGCTAAGCCAACGCCATTTAGTCATAGGGCAAAATCCACCATACATTCGTGCCAGTCGGCGGGCTGGTGCTACTTTCAAGCTGCAAGCTGCTATGATGGCGGGCCAAAATCTGTTTGACCAAGCTCAAGCCCAAGCCGCTGCCTTGATTATCCAGCACGCCACGATACAATGGCTCAGTTACATGCGGCAAATCAGCGGTGGCGATGCCTGGCCCACTATCTTCAACACTACAACGCAACCCTTGCTCGCTCGCAGCAACTCGCACCAGCACCCGATCGCCAGCCCGACAATAGCGCAAACAATTGATCAGCAAATTTAACCAAACTTGTTTTAAGCGATCAGGATGAGCTAAAACACGCTTATGCGTTGGGTCGGCCTCAAATTGTAATTCAATTTGGGCTTCATCAGCCATCACCCAAATACTGGCAAGCGCTTCTTCGGCCAGCAGCGCCACATTAACTGGCACTAGCGGTAATTCTTCGCTCAATTCTAAACGATGCAATTCCAACAGATCGCGCACCAGGCGCGCCATACGTTGGGCTTCGCGTTCCAACGTCAGCAACGAATGGTCGCGCACCGTTTGCTCGCTTTGTTGGTTGCGCACAATTGCGGTATGGGCTAAAAGCGCGGTCAACGGTGTGCGCAATTCATGCGAAAGCGTGCCGATAAAGGCCCGATGTTGGGCAATTTGCTGGCGCAAGATTGGGTCAGCAGTGTGTTGAATAATCGGGCGCTTGCCGCGCTGACCCAGCCACCAGCCAAGACTAGCGACCAACCATAGCAACAGCAAGCTACCAAAAAGCATGGCTTTGAGCGGCAGCACAATCATGGTTCACACTTCAAGCGATAGCCAAACCCACGCACCGTCTGAATTGGGTCGGCACTAGGATCAAGTTGGTTGATTTTAGCACGTAAGCGTTGCACACATACATCAACAATTCGCGAATCGCCCAAAAAATTGGTGCCCCAAACGGTTTGCAACAAGGCCAAACGACCCCAAACATGGCTCGGCTGACGCATTAATTGCAATAAAACGCCACTTTCTTTGGGAGTTAATTCAAGCAATTGTTCATCCCACCATGCGCGCTGCAATTCGCAATCAAAGCGTAATTTGCCGCATTCCAATGCGCCAAGCGTTTCGCGTTGATGTTGAGCCAAGCGCAAAATTGCTCGTACTCGCGCCAATAATTCAACGGGCGCAAACGGCTTGGTCAGATAATCATCAGCGCCAACCGTCAGGCCTTCAACCCGATCATGCAATTCATCACGGGCCGAAAGCATCAAAATTGGCACATATTGACTGCTCTGACGAATTTGGCGACAGAGTTCAAAGCCATCACCATCGGGCAACATTAAATCGAGAATCACCAAGCTTGGGGGATTAAATGCCTGCAATTGGGCCCGCGCCTGAGCCACACTTGCAGCCTGAGCAATCTCATAACCTGCTTGCTCCAACAGGGTGCTCACCCCACTTAAAATTGCTGGATCATCATCGACAATCAGGATGCGACCACTCATAGCCCAAAACCTCCAAACTGTTGCATAGGGCTATTTTAGCCATAAAAGCGCACTCTCAGCAGCGCATCAGCGCTTTATCAGCCAATTGTTACCTAATTGTTACACAAGGGTGCTAGGCAGCTGCGTAGGAAGTTGCTACAATAATTAGTGAGGGGTGCGAACTAGTGTGTGGAAGTGATATGTGGTGGTTGATCGGGTAGCATTGCTACCCTTTTTTAATTTAATCCACGAAGGATACGAACCTGAGAAACCGCGAAGAGCGCGAAGGTCGCGAAATTTTCTCATTCCCTCGTCCGTACATTGCATCCTTCATTCCTCATCCTTCATATTTTTGAAGCTCTGCGCCTCTGCATTAAATGCGTACTCTATTTTGCTTTTTGACTTTTGATTTCTGCCTTTTCACTTTTAAAAAGGGATCAGGCTTGATGGAATACATCCTCCAAAGCCTAATCCCTTTTGCTTTTTGATTTCTGACTTTTGACCTTTAACTTATGCTTGCAACTCGCGCAAGGTTTGGAAGTCTTCGTCACTCAAAGCAATCTTTTCAGCGCCCAGATTTTCTTCGAGGTGCTTGATTTTCGAGGTACCAGGAATTGGCAAAATCACTGGTGAGCGTTTGAGCAACCAAGCCAAGGCAATTTGGCCAACCGTGGCTTCGTATTTCTTGGCAATCTGATCAAGTGTGCCGCCAGGCACGGTTAGTTTGCCAGCAGCCAACGGGAACCACGGAATAAAGGCAATTTGTTGGGCTTCGCAAGCATCGACCATACTTTCCCATTCGTGGTCGCCAATGCTATAGCGATTTTGCACTGAAACGATTGGTACAACTTTTTGAGCTTGGGCCAGTTGTTCATTGTTAACTTCGCTCAAGCCAATATGTCGAATCTTGCCTTCGTTGCGCAAATCGCTCAACGCGCCCAACGATTCTTCCAAAGGCACTTCGGCATCGATGCGGTGCAATTGATAAAGGTCGATGCGCTCAAGTTTTAATTGGCGCAAGCTTTTTTCGAGCGAGATGCGCAAGTGTTCAGGCCGCCCATTCGAGTACCAAATGTTTGGGCCGCCACGCAGCAAGCCGCCCTTGGTCGCAATCACCATATCTGATGAATATGGATGCAAGGCTTCGCCGATCAAGCGTTCGCTCACATCGGGGCCATATGAATCAGCGGTATCGATAAAATTCACCCCAAGTTCGGCAGCGCGGCGCAAGACAGCCTTCGCTTGTTCGCGGTCGTTTGGCTCGCCCCAAATTCCATCGCCAGTGATGCGCATCGCACCATAGCCCAACCGCCGAATTTCGAGATCGCCACCAAGCTTAAATGTTAGAGAACCGAGGCTCATCGAGCTTCCTCCACAACACAATCAATACCGTTCAGTACGGAACTTCATCTATTGTACCCCCAAAAACCCTAAAATTCAGGCTTATCGCTGGGGAATTTAATCGATCAAGCGGGTGGCAATATCGGGAACTTGAAAAAAGACCTCGCGGGGCGCATACGGTGCAAAATCTTGGATGCGGCTCATGCCCCAACCAACCGCGCCAAAAGCCAATTGGGCTTGCTTAGCGGCTTCTGCATCGCGAATTTCGTCGCCAACACACAGAATTTTTTCGCGCTCGAGGTTTGCTTTGCGCACAATTCGTTCAAAGCGCGCTCGTTTGCGCAAAATCGGCACACTACATTCATAAAACTCAATTACATTGGCTAAGGCATCGCCCAGCACATGGCGCACATTCTCCTCGCTATTGCTACTGACCACGCCCAAACGCACATCGGCGGCACTCAACTGAGCCAAAATTATTTCCATACCCTCAAACAGCTGAATCTGCCGAATATTCTGAGCCGCTAGTTGGCGAACATGCCGAGCAATGAGTGGCACTTTCCACCAAGCAACCTGCATATAGTTCATCACCTCGCGCGGGCTGCGGCCCCGCAATTCGCTAAATTCCTTCGGCGTAAGTTGACGAAATTTATATTTTTCGGCCACCCCGTTGATCGCCTTGACCAACCAAGGAATCGAATCGGCCAACGTGCCATCAAAATCAAACAGAATCAATTCGTATTTTTTCATCACATCACACCACTAAAATTGCTCATTGCTAAGCATACCTTGTGCTGGGCTAGTTGCCAATTCGGATAAGGTTCAATCTGGATGGAAGCCTTAGAAGCATCATCCGAAAAGCTGAAATTATACTTCAGTACTTGGTATAATAGCCAGTATCATGATTCAGAAGAGGCGTATATTTATGTCAAATAAACTATCAGTAAATACGGTAAATCGTCAACTAAAGGCAGCATTAAGTCGTTTATTAAGAAAAGATCTTTGTTTACTAAAGCAAGGACTTCATGAACGGACAATCGTTCACAAATTTGCTACCTATCTACAAATTAAATTTCCTGATTGGGATGTGGATGTTGAATATAACAGAAATATTAATGATATTAAAGAGATTGTTATAGATTTAGAAGAAAAGAGAATTATTCCTGATATTATCATCCATCATCGGCAAACACATGAAAATTTACTTGCAATTGAAGTTAAAGCGTTACAAAGGCCTAACCGCAAATCTATAGCTAAAGATAAGATAAAGCTTCAACGCTATAAAGATCAATTAGGCTATGATTATGCCTGTTTTATCTTATTCATCGTAAAAGATTCAACTAATCCTGAGCCTTATACCATTGAATGGATCTAAGCATCCAAGATTTTGGGCACAGTTTGGGCCAAAGTTGCCAATGAAACCAGAATGTTTAACGGAGAGGCGCAGAGTGTTTTTTGCACGCGAAGCACCCAAAGTTTGGGAATTGGAACCCTAACAACAATCCAACAAACAAACGTTAGGGGGTGTAGGGGGCTGAAAACCCCCGGCGTTTCCCTCCGGCGGAGGGACGGAAGGGTGGCGAACGATGCAAGATCTAAGCATCCAAGATATTGCGAACTGTTTGCGCTAAAGTTGCCAATGAAAACGGCTTGCTAAGCAACAACGGTTGCTGCGCAAATTGCTGTTGTTGGGCCAAACTATGTTCAGAATAGCCTGAAATAAACAAAATTTTGAGGCTTGGGTCACGCTCGCTCACCAGCTGGCCTAGCTCAAAACCACCCATTTGCGGCATAACCAGATCACTGATCAACAGCTTAATTGTGCCTGTAGCGTGAGCCTGCAAGACTTCCAAGGCAGCTGAGCCGTGAGCTGCTTCTAGCACCCGATAGCCCAAGCCTTGCAGCATGCGCACCAAAACCGCCCGCACCTGTGGCTCGTCCTCGCTGACCAAGATGGTTTCGTTGCCTCGAGGCAGGTTTTGGCTAGCATTTGGCGACTCAATGGCGGGCATTTGCTCCGAACGCGGCAAATAGATTTTGATTGTTGTGCCACGATCAACTTCACTATACAAACTAATATGGCCACCATGTTGTTTGATAATTCCATAACTGGTTGCCAAGCCCAAGCCAGTGCCTTCGTGATCGCTTTTGGTGGTAAAAAATGGCTCAAATGCGCGGCTTTGCACTGCTTGCGTCATTCCAACCCCGCTATCACTTACTGCAAACACCACATACTGGCCAATCGGCACATCAACATGGCTACGCGCATAGGCTGCATCAACCACCAGATTATGGGTTTCAACCAACAAATGCCCACCATTGGGCATCGCATCGCGCGCATTGACCACAAGATTTAAAAGCACTTGCTCAATTTGGCCTGCATCAGCCACAACGACATCAATAGCAGGGTCAAGCACAGTTTTCCAGTGAATTGATTCAGGCAAGACGCGCTTAATTAATTTTTCCATGGCAATAATTAAATCGTTAAGATTAATGATTTTTGGTTGGAGCTGTTGCTTGCGGGCAAAGGTTAATAATTGACTTGTGAGTAATGCAGCGCGATTCGTTGCATGTTGAATTTCAGTTAATTCTTCGAGCACTGGCAAACCATGCTGAAAACTATCAATCGCCAGCGTGGTATAGCCACTAATTGCTGTTAGCAAATTATTAAAATCATGAGCTACACCACCAGCCAAGCGCCCAATACTTTCCATCTTTTGAGCCTGAATTAATTGCATTTGCAATTGATTGCGATCAGTTCGATCTTCTGTATGCACCATAATTAAATCTGGCTCAATAAAAACATAGCTTACATATAAATCTCTGAATTGCTCGCTAAATTTAAATTGATAGCGTAACTCTTGATGAATTGTACTTTTTGTCTGACAACAACGCTGAAAATGATCGATGATTTCCGGATCATGTTGATAGACAATTTTGGCTGATTGGTTGACAAATTTGGTAATTGTGCCTTGCGTGATGGCAATAGCTGCATCGTTGTAGCTTTCGAGAATAAAATCATTATCAACCCAACGCCATGTATAGGTTGGAATCGGAATCCCAGCATATTGGGCGCGAAATTGGTTTTCGCTAGCGCTCAATTGGGCAACTGCCAAACGCTGTAAACTTGCCAAGCGATAGACTACGCCAGCAATCATAATCAAAAAGATCGACCAACCCACTAAGACCAACGAATAGCGTTCCGATTGGCGTTTAATCGCTATTTCCAAATCAAGATACAGCCGATTTTCCAACTGCTCTGCTTCTAACTCAAGTTGCGAGAAGGCGATACGCCGATCGATCGTGGTTTGAGCGTGATTTTGGGGGCGATTGAGATGCTGCAATAACAAGCCGCGAAAATTGGCTAAATCTTGGTGATATTGGCTGAGCGCTTGGGCCATGGGTGGGGCTGGCGGCAGCAATTGCTCAAATACGGCAACCGGATTTTGGCCTTGCTGCCAATCATCAACCGCCAAAATTGCCCAATCAAGGTAGGCGATTGCATCTTGGGCCAACAAGGTTTGGTTGCCATTTAGCACTTGCTCGGCAATCAAATAGCCGCGTTGCATATTCAAGCGGGCTTGAGTCAGGCCATTGAATGCAGTAATTTGGGTTTGAATCATTGCGCGCATTTGGGCATAATTGGCCTGCAACAAGCCAATTGAAACCAAGGCCACGCTCAATAAGGCGATTAATGGGCGTAATTCTTTGCGCCGCAGCCAAGCCAAAGCCTTCATGAGCCATGCTCGCACGCCTGGAGAATACTGGCAGTTGAACGATTGGGCAATTGTTCGCGCGCAAAACCAAACGGCGCAATCAAGCCATAATGTTCGTCGCTGCCAATAAATCCAAGCAACTGCTGATCGATTGCGCTGCGTAAATGGGTATCAGCAGGGCGCATCGCAAACGCCCCATAGCCAATACTCAGATTACCATCGATGATTGGCGGCACAAATGGCTGAGCACGTTCAACCTGATTTGGCGCTTGCTGAACTAAGAGATCGACGCTAATGTCGGTTAAGGCTAAGCCATCGGCCCGCCCGGCGAGCACTGCCGCCAAGCCAGTTTGCACATCGGGCACAAATAATAATTGCTGAGCATCAATCCCAAGGATTTGGGCGATTGTTGCTTCCTCAGCGCCGCGCATCACCGCCAACCACCGATCAGGTCGCCGAAAATCGCTAAAACTCTGAATACGCAGGGGATTGCCAAACTGAACCAAGATCGCGGGACTCAGGGCAAAAGTTGGTTGACTAAAAGCCAACAGCTGGGCACGTTCGCAGGTAATAAACATGCCGCTAGCAATCAGATCAAACTTGCCAGCCTGCAAGCCAGGAATTAAATCGGCCCACTCGGTCTGAACCCATTCAAGCTGAGGGATGCCTAAGCGCTGCATAACCCATGTCATTACCACCGCCGCCTCGCCGTGCATCTCGCCGCTGGCACTACGATAAGCAAACGGAGCTTCGGGAGCATAGCCAATCCGGATCATGCCAGTGCGTTGGGCACGTTCTAAGGTTGTTTCCACCGGAGTTGTCAGCCACCAGATTAAAGCAGTGGTAACAATAATCAGCGTTAAACCAGCAAAGCTCCACCATGCTCGACGCATGCCAAAACCTCCAGCGCAAGAGGTTGCAGCAAGCTCACCAATTGCGAACTGCGATCAGCGAGTCAAGCGCAAAGTGCCTGATACTATTGGGCTATAGTATAACGCAGCTAGTTGAGGATAGCACTAGTACTACGCCGTTATCCGTACTAAAGAACTAGTGCACAGAGCTGAGGCCAGCAAAAAGCCCGGACTCGTGTGAGTCCAGGCTTTGCTTATAAGAGTGAGGATTGATTCCCCAGGGTTCTTACCAGCGGTTCGAGCGTGATGATGATTGTTGGCTTTGGAAGCAATCGCGGCAGTAAACTGGCTTGTCGCCACGTGGTACGAATGGCACTTGTGCAGGGCCGCCACATGATGAACAGGTGGTGGTGTGCATTTCGCGTTGACCGCGATCTGAGCTGAAGCCACCACGATCTGAGCTGTAACCACCACGGTCTGAGCCATAGCTGCTGCGGCTGTAGCCACCACCGCCGCCACGGCTTGAGCTTTCGTAGCCACCGCCACCGCGATTTTGTTTGCGGGCTTGGCGGCAGTTTGAACAGCGAGTTGGCTCGTTGTCAAAGCCCTTTTGAGCGTAAAATTCTTGTTCGCCAGCGGTAAATACGAACTCGTTGCCACAATCGCGGCAGTTCAACGTCTTGTCGGTAAAGCTCATTAGCTTGTTTCTCCAACTATGGTAAGGGATTCCAATTGTTTCAGGTTGGAGTCACGAAGCTCAGGGAAGAGATTGCATATCCACTCAGTCCGAGGTAATGTGAGGAACCAAACCATGTCAACGCAATCATTGTACCAAAACTATCTACAATTTACAAGAGGCAAAATGTGCTTTTTTGCCACGAGTTTAATCATGCGGGGTAGCTAGGGGTGAAAAAGTGGTTAAACTATGGTGGCAAAGGGTAGGTAGCTAGTTAGCCCACCCTACCCTTTACCCAACATGCTTAGCTGCCGAAGATTTTGCTCCAGAAGCCACGCTCTTTTTGCTCGAAATGATCCATGCCCATGGTCTCGCCAAGTTTCTGGAACAGTTCGCGCTGGTCTTCGTTGAGTTTGGTTGGCACGCGCACTTTAACCACGACCATTTGATCACCACGGCGGCCTAAGTTGCGTCCCGATGAATCGATGTAGGGCACGCCTTTGCCGCGCAAGGTAAAGACTGTCCCATCTTGAGTGCCCGCTGGCACATTCAACGGCTCGTCGCCATCAACGGTTGGCACGTTTAATTGTGCACCCAAGGCTGCTTGCACAATGTTAATTGGCAGTTGCAACAGAATATTGTTCTCTTCACGCACAAAGAAATCGTGTGGCTGCACCCGTAAATTAACATAGAGATCGCCAGCAGAGCCACCACTTGGCCCGCTATCGCCAGCACCACCAATTCGAATCCGCATGCCATCATCAACCCCAGCTGGTACGGTCAATTTGCGCTTGACGGTTTCACGAACGCGGCCTTCGCCGCGACAGGTTTTACATGGAATCGGAATAATCACGCCGCGCCCAGAACATTGATCACAGGTGGTGACGGTGACCATATTCAGGAACGTGCGCACCCGCATCTCACCTGAGCCTTGGCATTTAGGACAGCGGGTTGGCTCGGTGCCAGGTTCAGCGCCGGTGCCGCCACAAGGCCCACACGATTCAAGCCGCCGGTAATCAAGCTCTTTTTCGGTGCCAAAAATTGCTTCTTCAAAGCTAATCACCAAATCGGCGCGTAAATCGGCTCCTTGGCGCGCGCCACCACGGTTGCCGCCGCGTGCACCTTGGCCAAAGAAGGCATCGAAGATGGTGCTAAATGGATCACCGCCAGCGCCACCAAAGCCCGAAAATGGGTCGAAGCCTTGGCCGCTACTGCCAGCGTGACCAAATTGATCGTACATGCGGCGCTTTTGATCGCTCGAAAGCACCTCGTAGGCTTCGGTTGCCTCTTTGAATTTGTTTTCGGCTTCTGCATTGCCGGGGTTGCGGTCGGGGTGATATTGCATGGCCAACTTGCGGTAGGCCTTTTTGATCTCGTCAGGTGAGGCACTTTTGCCCACACCTAGTACTTCGTAGTAGTCGCGTTTTGCCTCAGTTGCCATACATATCCCTTATGTAGAAGGATGAAGGATGAGGGATGAATTATGAACATCCCCAGCATCCACACCTTAGTTAATCTTGTAGAAGGATGAGGGATGAATTATGAACATCCCCAAACCTTTATACCTTAGGTTTGTAATGTAAGTTCTGCGCTTGATGTCTAAATTACATATTCAATAATAAAGAATGAAATAACCTTTCTAAATTCATAATTCGTCTATTTCATCCTTCATAATTCATAATTCCGTTAGAGTTCTACTTCGTCGGCGTTGCCTTGTTCTTGGCTGGAGGTTTCTGGCTCGATGCCAAAATCGGGTGCTGGCTTGAGCCGTTGCATTGCCACGCTCAATTCAGCAGTGCGATTGTTGATCGCTTCCATATCGTCGCCATCAAGCACCGCGCGCAGGGCCGCAATCCGATCTTCGACGGTGTTTCGAGCTGAGTAATCCACATTCTCATCTGCTTCGCGCAACATGCGATCGGCGGCGTAGATTACGCCATCGGCTTTGTTGCGAGTTGCAATTTGATCGCGACGAAGGGCATCACTATCGGCGTGATCTTCAGCATCGCGAATCATCGAGGCAATTTCATCATCGTTTAGGCCCGATGATGGCGTGATGGTGATTTTTTGCTCTTTATTCGTCGCTTTATCGGTCGCGCTGACATTAACAATCCCATTGGCATCAATATCAAAAATAACTTCAATTTGCGGCACGCCACGCGGCGCGGCAGGAATGCCATCGAGGGTAAAGCGCGCCAACGATTTATTGTGACGGGCTTCAGCGCGTTCACCTTGCAACACATGAATTTCGACGCTATTTTGATTATCGCTCGCAGTTGAGAAAATTTGCGAGCGCTTGGTCGGAATCGTGGTGTTGCGATCAATCAGCGGAGTCATTACGCCGCCATAGGTTTCGATGCCCAAGGTTAATGGCGTTACGTCAAGCAACAGCACATCGGTTACATCGCCCGAAAGCACGCCCGCCTGAATTGCCGCGCCAATCGCCACCACTTCATCGGGATTCACGCCTTTGTGTGGGTCTTTGCCAAAGAATTTTTTGACGGCTGCTTGCACAGCTGGCATGCGGGTTTGACCACCAACCAAAATCACTTCATCAACTTCGCTGGCCTTCAAACCAGCATCTTGCAAAGCGAGCTTGATTGGTTTGAGCGTGCGTTCGACCAAATCGGCGGTCAATTGCTCAAGTTTGGCGCGGGTTAAAGTCGTGTTCAAGTGTTTGGGGCCGCTAGCATCGGCGCTGATAAATGGAAGCGAAATATCGGTTTGCAGCACGCTCGAAAGTTCTTGCTTGGCCTTTTCGGCAGCTTCTTTCAAGCGTTGCAAGGCCATGCGGTCGCTGCGCAAATCGATATTATTTTCGCGTTGAAACTCACTTGCCAGCCAGTCGATAATCTTTTGATCGAAATCATCGCCGCCGAGGTGGGTATCGCCGTTGGTTGCGCGAACCTCGAATACCCCATCGCCAAGCTCCAAAATTGAAACGTCGAAGGTGCCGCCACCAAGGTCATAGACGACAATTAATTCGTTGGTGTTGCGATCCAAGCCATAGGCCAAGGCGCTGGCGGTTGGCTCGTTGATGATGCGCAATACTTCGAGGCCAGCAATTTTGCCAGCATCTTTGGTCGCTTGACGCTGCGAATCATCAAAATAGGCCGGAACCGTAATCACAGCTTGGGTGACAGGCTCGCCCAAATAGGCTTCGGCATCGGCTTTGAGTTTTTGCAAAATCATGGCCGAAACTTCTTGGGGCGAATAATCGCGACCGCCCATCAAAACTCGCGCATCGCCATTGGGCGCGCTGGTCATGCGATAGGGAATCAAATCTTTATCACGTTGAACGCTAGGATGATCTAATTTACGGCCAATAAAGCGCTTGACTGAGTAAATTGTATTTTCGGGATTGGTGACCGATTGGCGCTTGGCCACTAAGCCAACCGTGCGTTCACCGTTTTTGCTCAAGGCGACAATTGAAGGCGTGGTGCGTGCGCCTTCAGCGTTGGGAATCACCACCGCCTCGCCACCTTCCATGACCGCAACCACTGAATTGGTTGTTCCAAGGTCAATACCGATCACTTTACCCATATTGCTATTGCTCCACAGACAGCGACAAAGCATCGTTAAGCGACAGCCACGAACGGCAGCGATGCCACTTATAACGATGCTTTGCCTAGGTGCTCCTACTTGCCGACTTTGACGACCGTTGGACGCAAGACCCGTTCGCCGAGCTTGTAGCCGCGGCGCAATTCGGCCACGACTTTGTTTGATTGGGCTTCGTCGCCTTCTTCAAACATAATTGCTTCGTGAACATTGGGGTCGAATTCTTCATCAACGGCGGGAATTGGTTGCAGGCCAGCGCCCTCAAGCACCGTTTCAAATTTACGTTGTACTTGTTTAACGCCGCCAATCCACTGATTGTTTTCAATTTCAGCGGGAATTTGGCCCATCGCCAAGAGCAGGTCGTCGAGCACTGGAAGCAATTTCAACATCAAACCAGCGCTAGCATTGCGAATCAACTCCTCGCGTTCGCTTTCGGTGCGGCGTTTGTAATTTTTGAAATCGGCAATTGCGCGCATCCAGTTGGTTTTATGTTCTTCAACTTCGCGTTCGAGCGTGGCGATCCGTTCGTTCAGGCTTTCTGCATCGCCTTCAGGATTGGTATCGTCAGTTGATTGTGCTTGCACTTCTTCCGTCATGAGAACTCCATACCTCCGTAAAGATCAAATTTGTATTATCACAGTCTAGTGTGAGGCACTATTCTGTTGGTTCTATTTTGCGTTCGCCGTATAAATCGCCCATCAGATCGCTCATAACCCCAGCGATATAACGCACGCTAGAGATTGAGCGTGGATAGGCCATGCGGCGCGGCCCTAAAACTCCGACGACTCCGGCAACATCGCCATTAACTCCGTAGCGCGAAAGAATCACGCTATAATCGCGCAACTCATCGCGGCTATGCTCGCCGCCGATAATCACTTGCACGCCATCGGAGGCCAAAGCTTGGGGAATGAGCGATTCGAGCATCGTGCCGCCTTCGAGAATCGAAAGCACCTCGCGTACCCGCGTCACCTGGCCAAACTCTGGTTGATGCAGCATTTCAAGCAAGCCATCGTGATGAATTAATTCGTTGACATGCTCCTCGAATTGTTGCATTGCCCGCGCCACGCTCTCGATCACCAGCATTTCAAAACTGCTGAGCGGTGGCTGGGCCACAGGCTGCGTCAACGCAAGCGCCGCAATCGCCTTGGCCGAAGCTTCATGACAAAGCTCGTTAATCCGGCCAGCGATTCTGCTAAGTTGCTCTTGGGTGGTGTTGGGGTCGGCGGGCAGCGTTTGTTGCTTAACCGAGCCTTCGTGCAACACCAACACCATCAACACCAAGGCATCGTTGATCGCAATCAATTCAATATGTTTAAAGCGACTTTCATAGGCGCGCGGTGGGGTAACCACGGCTGCGGTTTGGGCAGTTCGGGCCAAAACCGCTGCTGCCAAATGAATCCATTGGTTCAATTCCGAGCGGATTTGATAGAACTGATGTTGGATCATGCGCTGTTCTTGGGTGGAAAGCGCCGCCCGATCCATCAAATTTTCGACAAAGAAGCGATAGCCAGCATCGGTGGGCAAGCGCCCTGCAGACGTATGCAAATGGGTCAAAAGGCCAGCATCTTCTAAGGCCGCCATTTCGTTGCGGACAGTTGCTGAGCTAACCCCTAAACTCCGCGCAAGATCTTGCGAGGCGACTGGTGTTGCCGTATCGATATATTGTTGGATCACTGCCTTAAGCACCCGTCGTCGCCGCTCATTGAGTTCTAGATTCATCGCTCACCTCGCTTTAGCACTCTTGGCCGCCGAGTGCTAACTCGGTAAGTTATAAGATTGGCGTGCTCGCCGCACGCCGCTGAATATTGTAACACGCCGCGAAAGAGCTAGCAACGGGGCCACGCCAGCTCTTACATCGCTCTAACATTCAGCCAATTTAAACCAGTTGCGACTTAATCTCAAAAATTGGCTGAATTTCCGTTAGAACTATATCGCAAGAACTATGCACATTTTGCCGAGAATCGGCTATAATCGCCAAACGCTATTGCAATATGATCATCAAGTGCTATGAGGAGGTTTCGAATTTGGGTCGGGGAGAAACTCTGCTGATTGAGGAGCAGGTAGCATCGGGGGGTCTGGCAACTCACCTTATAGCGTGATGCTGAATGTCAATAGTTTTTAGTGTGTAAGGAAGGTCTATGCGTTCGATGCGTATGCTGCGTTTGCTAGCAGCATTAATTGTGGTGAGCATGCTTCCATTGAGCCGAAGCAACGCCCAAACTCCAACCACCAATGCCCCAATCAATCGCTTGCTCAACCAAGGAGCCAATCTTGCTCGCCACAGCCAAACAGGCTATGTGCGCTGGATTGGCGCGGCGGCAGGCACAACCCTCGATCAGCCAAGCGGCCTGAATCGAGCAGATACGGTTAATGTTGCCAACGCCTATGTGGCTGAATATGGCAGCTTGTTTGGCTTAGCTCAAGCCAGCGATGCAGCAGTTGCCAAAATGACCACCACCCAAGATGGTCGCCAAGTTGTGCGTTATCAACAACGCTACCAAGGCGTGCCAGTAGTAGCTGGTGAATTGCAAGTGCAATTGAACCAAGCAGGCGAATTGCTCAGCATGAATGGCGAAGTGTTGCCAAATCTCAATCTGAGCACCAGCGCCACATTGAGCCAAGCCAACGCTAGCAGCATTGCCCAAAACTATGTTGCCGCCAAATACGATGCTAACACTGCCAACTTGAATGTGAGCAAAAACGAGCTTTCAATTTACAACCCAGCCTTATTGGGTGGCACTGGTGTTCAAAAAAACAGCTTGGTTTGGTTGGTCACGGTTGAATCGGACACCAGCGAACCAATTCGCGAGTATGTGTTTGTCAACGCCCATTCGGGCGAGATTAGCTTAGCCTTCAACCAAATTGGCTATGCCAAAAATCGCTTCGTCTGCGACGACGACAATGTAATTGATAACGACAACACTCCCAATAATAACTGTGATGAAGCCAGCGAATATGTGCGTACCGAAGGCTCAGCTGCCAGTGGTGATGCAGATATTGATGCCGCCTACGATTATTCGGGCGATACCTACGACTTCTACAACTTGTTCTTTGGCCGCAACAGCATCGACAACAACGGCATGAACTTGATTTCATTGGTCAAGCACTGCCCACCTGGCGCTGGCTGTCCTTATGGCAATGCCTTCTGGAATGGCCGCCAAATGACCTATGGTGAAGGTTTTGCTGCTGCCGACGACGTGGTTGCCCACGAATTGTCGCACGGCGTAACCGAATATACCTCAAACCTGTTCTACTACTTCCAATCAGGCGCAATCAACGAAGCCATGTCGGATATCTTCGGCGAATTCATGGATCAAACCAATGGCAGCGCCGACGATGACGAAACCACTCGTTGGATTATGGGCGAAGATTTGGGCGGATTGCGTGATATGCAAGACCCACCGCAAGGCGGCCAGCCTGATAGCATGCTCAGCCCATTGTATGTGCTTGACGCAAGCTTGGCTGATAATGGTGGCGTGCACACCAACAGCGGGATTGCCAACAAGGCTTCCTATCTGTTGACCGATGGCGACAGCTTCAACGGCCAAACGATCAACTCAATTGGCATCACCAAAACCGCACATTTATTCTATGAAACCCAAATTAGCTCGTTGACTTCGGGCAGCGACTATGCTGATTTAGCATCAGCTTTGCGCCAAGCTTGTAGCAGCCTGACTGGCGATCATGGGATTACGACAGCTGATTGTGCTGAAGTTAACAAAACCATTTTGGCCACCGAAATGGATTTGCAGCCAACCAACGCACCAGCCCCTGACATCAAAGCATGTAGCCCTGGCCAAACTCAGGTTAATGTTTTTGCCGATGATTTTGAAGCCTTGCCAAACACCAAATGGACTTCAAGCGCCTTGAGCGGCAGCAATGAAAGCTGGACGACCAATCCTGCTCAAATCGTTGGCGCATATGCAACCAGCGGCAATGGTTCGGCCACCAACGTCAATGGTGTGTATGGTGTGAATCAAGATGTTGAAGAATCGGCCTTCAGCCAAAATGCAGCTGTGACGGTTCCAGCCAATGGCTTTGCCCACTTCCGCCATGCCTACGATTTCTACTCGCCACTTGATGCTGGCGTGGTTGAATATAGCACCAACAACGGCAACAGCTGGCAATCGGCAGCAAACTTGTTTAGCTACAACGGGCCAAACAACATCGCTGCAGGCGGCGAATTTGCAGGCGAGCAAGCCTATGTTGGCAACAGCAACGGCTACACCGCTAGCCGCTTGAATCTCTCAAGCTTGGCTGGCCAATCAGTTCGCTTCCGCTTCAAAGTGGCGCTTGGCGACAACCCAACCCCAAGCCGCTCGGTTACCTGGTCGATTGACGATTTCGCAATCTACAGCTGTAGCGGCGCAGTAACGCCAGCCGCACCAAGCCTGTTCGTCACCAGCGATGTCTTGGCCCAACAAGGCAAGATTAGCAGTGCTGTGATTGGGACGGCCTCTGATGATATTGATTTGGCTGGTTCGTTGGCCGTGAGCGTTGCTGGCGCGCCAGCAGGCTTGAACGTCAACGTCGCCAACCAAGCAGGCATCTTGAAAGCGACGGTCAATTGTGCTTGTGCCACCGAAGTTGGCAGCTACCCAATTACCGTAACCGTCCGCGACAGCGGCAACCGCACCGCTAGCCAAGTGTTCAATGTTGAAGTTGAAACCGCTGGCCAAAGCGTGATTGATGGTGGCTTTGAGCGCGGCGAGGGCTGGGAAGCCTTCTCAAGCTCGTTTGGCGACGTTTCACCGCCATTGTGTTTCTTGCCTGGCTGCGCTGGCGAGCCACGCACCGGCAATAGCTGGTTGCGCTTTGGCGCACGCGCTGGCAGCACCGAAACCGCGTTTGCAGAGCAAACCTTCACCTCAACCGCGAGCGACGCAACGCTTGAATTCTATCTTTCGATCTATGAGCATAACGGTCGTGGCACGCAAGATTACGTCAAGCTCAGCATTGATGGCGAAGAAGTGTTCCGCGTCACCGATGCCAACACCGAATACGACAATGGCTATGCCAAAGTGACGATTCCATTGACCGACCTTGAAGCAGGCGCGCATGTCTTGCGCTTCGATTCGGTCAATAATTCGACTGCGGAGATCATTCGCTTCAGCATTGACGACATCAGTTTGATTACTGAAACCAATCAATGCCGTGGCGTTGGCGTGTATCTGCCAGCCGTCACCAAATAACGGGAGGCCCTCACCCCCAGCCCCTCTCCCACTCAACGCGGGCGAGGGGAGCACTGGTCTCGTGGTTAACCTGGTATATCATACGAATAACCACAAAAGCGCCAGCTTGGCTTAGGCTAAGCTGGCGCTTTTGGTTTTTAGCGCCCAAATGCCGTCAAGGCGCGCTGGCTCAATAGTTCATCTGGCAGCGGAAACTGGGCAGTAAGCTGGCCATGGCTGCGCTCTTGAATCAAATTACCTGCCACCCCCACCAAAACCAGCGTTTCCGCATCGGCACTAACAACCGCATGATTATGCAATGGCAACTCATCGCTCCATTCCAAGGCCCCTGTTGCGGCGGCATAAACCCGATATTGCTTGCCGAGCACAGGCTGTTGCAAACTGCGTTGCCACCACAAGCGCGTGCCATCAGCCGACCAGCCGACAATTGGGGTGGTGGTTACCATCGGCCCACTTGGTTGTTGATCAAGCACGTGCCATGTTTGGCTAGCATGATCGTAACGCTGCAATTGAGCCATGCCCTGCGCCGAATCGACCGTCACGGCGGCCAAGGCTGAGCCATCGGGAGCGAAGGCAAGGGCATGGTCTGAGCTAAGCGGCAAACTGAGCGTGCTTGAGGTTTGGTTGGTTAAATCCCACCAAACCAGCTGTTGCTCAGTGGCAGTTTGACTTTGGCGATAGACCAAGGTTTGTTGGTTGGCACTAACCCACGTTTGCGGCTGATACGGCAATTCGGCCAACAGCTCAATTTTCGCTTGTTGGTTGAGTTTCATTGTGACAAAAAAAGACTTGCGGTTAACCATATTTGTTGGTTCATCGTGCAACAAGCCATAGATTGTTTGTGCCTGCCATGCAAGCGGCTCAAACTCTGGCGGATTAGCAAAAGAGACCATAGCTTGAATTAATGAATGCGGATTGGTCGTAAGATCCACATGAAATATCTGTGGGGCAAAGCGATAGGCTCCATTTGTAACAAGCAGTGCCTCTTGTCCATTAGGTGCAATTAAGCCATAGCTCGCATATGCTAAATCAGATTCTATCTTTGCATAATTAATTTCATGATGAGTTTGGGTTTGGGGATCATAGAGCCATAGTGTATCAGACGACTTGTCGCGGTAAAGCGCCAAAGCAGGGAGATTAGGCCGATTAATTAGTAAGCGTATATTAAGCTTTTCAATCTGTTGATCGCTCAGCACGGTTGAATAGATCGCGTATGTCGAGTTCCATTCTTCGGCTAAAAGTGCCATTTGATAGGCTGGTTGACTGGGTAACACCAGTTGGGTTGGTGATGGCTTCGCTATTGGCAAAGTCTCTGCTAAACTAGGTTGTTCAGGCCAAAGCCACAACCGCTCAATACCTTCACCATAGCTTTGGTTCAGATCGAGCCATGTATGCTGCTGCGTAGCAGGATGCCAAAGATCAACAAAGTTGGTCATTTTGGTTTGCATTTCATAGGTATACCAATAGCCAGCTTGATAGCTAGGAACGAGGTTAATCCCTAGCCCAGAATGATAGTCTTCGAGTAATTGACCTGTTTTGAGGCTATACATTTGCCAATGATTATGTGGCGGATACTCATACCCAAACGCAATTTGATCGAGGTTAGGTGCAACTATCATACTAAAGGGATCAAGTGCTAACGCTGGCGAAAGCTCAATCGTACGGATTGGCGAACCATCAAACGCATTCAACTCAATTACGGTTTGGCGATTGGCAAGCACAAAAAGTCGTTGTTGGCTCGATGTGACTAAACCTTCAACGCTGGCCAAAGTTAAGTTGTGGTTGCGTGGTGCATACAGCCAAAGTTGATAACTATTGTGCGGTTGAAACCAAAAATCGCCAGTTGCGCTAAGCCAGCCTGATCTAATTGTTGAAACTTTCGTGAGGATTGTTTGCTCTAAAACGATCCCGTCACTTAATCGCACATGCAGCCAACCCATGGGCAGATCAAGTATTTTGCCACGCCGTCCATACACAATATAGACTCCTTGAGCATCCTGATCAAGAGTAACGAATGGATCAAGCGAGCCAAACAAATCGGGTGCGGCCACCTCCCACACGACCTTATTCTCTTCCAGATCAAACAAACACAATGTTTCATACTTAAAGCAAATCATCATTGAGGTGTTTGGAATCGCAGAAACTAGCCATGGTTCATACAAACGTTGGGCCGTTAACGTACCAGCCGTGGTTAGCCATGCATAATGCTTATCAAGCTCAGTTCCAGGCCGAGTTATCTTCATCAACACCCGCTCAGTGGTCGGTATGCTCAAGGCTTGGGTGGGCGTGGCAATTGGCTGGCTTGGGCTGGCTTGGGCTGCCGACGGCAAAGTTGGCGTAGCTTGCGGAATGACCGTTGGCGTGGACTGTTGCGCTTGGCAATTGCTCAACAACCCAACCAATACCCCCAATAAAAGCATTCGATAGACTTTTTGCATAGCCTTCTTCCTCTCTGGCTCCTATGGTTGCGAATAGACATATTCAATAGTTGATAATTGCGATGAATAAATTGGCTCTAAAGCAGCGAATTTGGCCAACGGCAACCAGTGTTGATTGACCCGCTCTAGAACATACAGATCCTTGAACGTATCCAAAACTACGCGCTGGCCAAACCAATCACTTTTGCTTAGATTGAACGAATCAGCCAAGAGCAGCGCATGGCCAATTTGGCTGCTACGGCTAAACGTCAGCAAGCGCGAATTAATCATTTGATTGTCGGCAAGCAAGTAGTATTGACTATCACCCGACCATGTACCTTGAAAACTCTTCGACTGCGGCTGGCGCAGCAACTCCAAACCCGTTGCACTATCAAACATCAAGAGCGTGCCATAGTCCAAGGGATAGGTGCGCTCAAACAGCATAATCGTCTGGCCATCGGGCGCAATCTCAATTTTAAGCGCCTTGCTGGCACTGGTTGGCATGAGCAATTGGGTCAGTTGGCTGACGATTGAATAGCGCTGAATTTGATCGTGGGGATCTTGATAGACAACAATTGGCGAGCCAACCGTATACCAAAGCTGCTGCACATCAGTCGAATCGAGCAAATCGGTGCCTTGGCTTGGATCATTGAATGCCGTTTGCCATAACAGATAGCTATCAGCACCAGAGTTCGAAGTAAGGCCAACAATCGTCAACTGGCGACCATCCCAATAGATTGGGGTTAAGTAGGTTGCGGCGGGCAGTTCGGCAAAAACACTCCTTTTGCCAGTTTGCAGATCAAGGGCAAGGCACCGATTGACCCGTGAACGTGTATTGCCATCGAAATAATAGCTATAGCAAAGCGCCACGCTGCGATTATCCGGCGCACTGACTCCCGCCACATCACTCCACATTCGATTTTCGGCTGGTTCTAAATCAATAGTGATGGTAGTTTGGCTAGTAGGGTCAAATAGCGCCAAATCTTCATCATTAAGCCCAATCAGGAGCGGTGGTGCATGCTGCCGCGCAATGCTATAGCTATTTGCATGCTGCATCAATTCACTCCAGCCTTGAGGCCAAAGTTGCTTTATGCCCACACCATCATTGGCCAATGCCAAAGGTTGATCTTCGACTGGCGCAGCAGCAAGCGGGGCATTCTCTGGCAGCGTTAGCCGTAAGGGTTCTAAGCGAGGAGTATCGACGATGGGCAACAGGGAGAGCTTAGGAATAAGGGTAAACCTGCTATATTCTGGCTGCGTTGTTTCAGGTTGATGGACCGGTTCGATAGTTTGAGTTTGGTTGGTTGTCAGATCAATTGTTTCCAAGCTCCCATTGCGATTGAGCATAATTAAGCGTTGATCATCAAGAAAGCGAATGCGTTGGCTAAACCCAGTTTGATTCAGATCTAGTGCTGCAAAGGCTAATAAGCGTTGCCAAAAGCCAAGCCCATTGCCAGCGCGATCGTAGGCAAAAATCTGCTGCGGTGAATCATAATCTTCGGAGGGGTCGATAATGACAACCACATAAGTGAGTTCGGGCGAAACCAGCATCTCCTGAATGCTAGTAGCGCGGGGTAAATGTAAAAATTCAGTTTGGTTGAGCGTTTGACGCGTGCGCAAATCGATTTCGCTGACCATGCCCGAACCAAAGACCAAGGCCCGCTGGCCGTCGGCGGCCACCGCAGCAAACTCAAGCTGACTAAACCATGGTTCGGCAAAGCCTTCACTGGCAGCATCAAAGCCAAACAATTGACCGTCGGCCAAAAGCCATGGGCCAGCAGCGGTTGGCAAGACTTTGGGTTGTTGGCGCAGTAGCGGCGCTTGATATTGGCGCAATTCCAGACCACTGCGGCTATCCAGCCCACGCAAACGCACCGTCGCAGGCTGAAATGGGTCATTCGTGGCTTGCTTTTCGATTAACCAAACCACGTCCATAAACGGATCGTTGACCACATCCAAAATGCTGGTTTCAACGTGAGCTTGTTGGCTATAAATTGGCACTTGCCACAAACGCTGATCATCGCGCAAAGAACGGGCTTCGAGCCAGGCATAATTGCGCCCCAACAGCACTTCACGCTCGCGATCAATTGTGATTATCGGCTCTTGATCGATGAGCTTGCCTCGCGTTTGAGGCTGATTAACACCATCCCAGATTGTAAGTTCAGCCCCACTCCCAACCAACACGAGCTGCTGATCACCTAGATCAAGCGTATCGCTGGTGGGAAGTGGCTGACTCGGCTGCGGCTGACTTGGCTGCGGCTGGGTTGCAATACTCGGGGTTACGATTGCTTCCGCAACCATGGTGGCGGTTGGAGCAGGTGCTGGGGGCGCTGGCGTTTGGGCCGCCAAAATCATGGCGATTAATAAGCCAATCCCAGCCAGCACCGGCAGAATTTGCCAGCGACGGCCTGAACCGCCAATCTTGGCGCGCTGCGAATGTTCTTCCATCAGCAATACCTCTCGTAGGGTTGCCCTCATTGGAGCATACTATCGAACCTTCTCACAATCATAGCAAACTATGCTGAGCTTATGGTTGCGGATATATATACACAATATTGAGCGGGCTGATCCTATAATTCGCAATTGTACTTAAGTGCTGCCAACCAAGTTTGTCGCGCCTGAGCAGCGCGAGCGTATTAGCAACTTGCAGCACTACATGGCGAGCCGACCAATCGCTTCTGGCCCAACTTAGTGGTTGTGCAACCTGGATTAACTCGCGCGCTTGGCCTTGCGCGTCGATCATTGCTAAACTTGAATTAACAATCTGCTCATGGTGGATTAGATACCATTGGCTATCGCCCGACCAATGCCCTTGATAATTTTGCGCCATAGGATCGCGCCATAGCTCCAAGCCAGTCCTAGCATCGATCATTCGGGCAACCCCATAGCTAAATGGCAATTGCTGCTCGAACACCATAACCCGCTCGCCATTGGGTGCGATTTCAAGTTTAAGCGTATGGTTGGGGTTGGTCGCCAGCAGCAATTGGCGTTGCTGCGATTCGATTGCATAGCTATACAGCTGATAATTCAGATCTTGATAGATGATCGTTGGCGAACCCAGCTTATACCAAAGTTGCTTGATTTCAGCAGTGTTGAGCAACCTTTGGGTTTGTGAACGATCCTCGGCCAAGGTTTGCCACAATCCATAAGCTTGATCACTATCTGGGTCGATGATGCCTGCCATGGTTAATTGACGACCATCCCAGTACATTGGAATGATTAAATTTGGCGCGGTTGGCATTTCACCAAAATCAGAGGTTTGGCCGGTTTGCAGATCAAGCGCAAGGCAGCGTTTCACCCGTGAATCAGCTTTTGGCTCTGCATAATAGCGCGTGCAAATAACGACACTTTGATTATCGGACGCACTAACCGCGCCAAAATAATCCAAACAACACCGTTCATTTGTGCCCAAATTGAGGGTAATTGTGGTTTGGTTGGTTGGGTCATACAGATCGATACCAAAGTCTTGCACTGCCAGGATCAATGGTGGAGCATTCGAACGCGCAATCGTATGCCGAAATGGATCAACGATTGACGTATACGTGCCATCAGTTTTAATCTGGCGATATTCAGACCCAAGCCACCTCAAGAGCAAGGGTTGTGGCGCGGGTACGGGGCCAATCAGTTTGGTTTCTGGCTGGCTTAACGCTGCATCTGCAACCGCTGCTAGCTCTGGTTGAAAGAATGCTGGCAATAGATCGAGTTTGGGGATCACAATAAACCCATCAAATTGCGCAAACTGCTCACCATCAAGCCGATCGCTGGTTGCTAAAAACTGGTTCGATTTACCAGTTCGCAAATCAAAGAAATCGAGGTTGCCTGTCGATTCCAGCATTAAAAGCCGATGCTCATCGAGAAACTGAAGATAAAATTGGCTACCTGGCTCAGATCCGTCGTAGCCGTCAACCAACAACTTCCGCTCCCACGAGCCAACAATCTTACCTTCACGATCATAGGCCATAATCTGTTCTAAATTACTTGAGGAGCTATGTTCCAAGCCAATTAAAACAACATAGCTAAGATCTGCCGAAACCAACATTTGCCCAAGCCGATTGCGCTTTGGCATGGCTTCGAGGGTGGTTTGTTTGAGGATTTGCTTGGTTGCAAGATCAAGTTCTGTGATAATCCCATTGCTCAACGCTAATACTCGCTTGCCATCAGCTGCGACTTGGACAAACTCAACGCCACTTAATCTGGCTTCGCCAAAGCGCGCCTGATCCTGATCGAATGGCAATAACTGACCATCGGCCAAGAGCCACAAACCATATGCGGTTGGCAAAAGGCTGGGGTAAGCATTGACCAATGGAGTCTCAAGCTGGCGCAAGGCTAGGCCACTGCGGCTATCCAGCCCGCGCAAACGCACCGTGGCTGGCTGAAATGGATCATTGGTCGCTTGTTTTTCAATCAACCAAACTAGCTCATTAAACGGATCGTTGATCACATCTAAAATGGTGGTTTCGAACTGAGCTTGGCGGCTGATAATTGGCAGTTGCCACAAACGCTGATTATCGCGCAACGAACGAGCTTCAAGCTGATAGGTATACTGGATAATCACAACTTCGCGTTCAGGATCAAGAGTTAACGCATAGCTTATGTCTACTGAATCATGCGCCGTACCACGCGCTTTGAGCGGTTTGCGGCCATCCCAAAGGAACATATACCGATCAGAATCGATAAATAAAACATGGTTACCACCGAGATCAACCCCAGCGCCGCCAAGACTTGCCCCGTTTGGCGTGGCGGAAACAGTGGGCGTAGTTGGCGATTGCTGGGCTGCTTGGCAATTGCTCAAGAGCGCTATCAATCCGCCGAGCAAAAGCATTCGATACACCTTCTGCATAACTTCCTCATTCATCAACGTCTATGGTTGTGGATAAACATAAATAACCTTAAAGACGTACAACCAAGTGCTGCGTACAATGCCGCTGAAACTGGCCAACGCCAACCAATGCTGATCAATGCGCTCGACAAGATACAAATCAGCATTCAGTTGCAAGGCTAAACGCTGGCCAAACCAATCGCTCTTGCGCAGCGTGAATTCATCAGCAAGCAGCAGTGATTCGCCCAACCGCCCTTGACGGCTCACACTAACCAAGCGTGAGTTAATCGCGTGGCTTTGGCCGATAAAGTAGACGTTACTATCGCCCGACCATTGGCCTTGAAATTGCCGCAACTGGTCGCGCCACAACTCCAAGCCCGTGCTGCTATCGAACATCAACAACGTGCCATAGCGCCAAGGGTAGCTTCGCTCAAACAGCATCATCGTTTGACCATCAGGCGCGATATCGATGCCAAGGGCCTTGGTATTACTGGTCGGCATCAGCATTTGGGCTTGGTGAGCCAAAATTGAATAGCTCTGAAGTTGATCGTCCCAATCGCGATAGACGACGGTGGGCGCACCAGCCATGTACCAAAGCTGGAGCATATCAGCCGAATCGAGCAAATGTGTGGCTTGGCTTGGCTCGTTGGCTGAGGCTTGCCACACCAAATAGCGATCATTCCCAAATCCAGGAGTGTAGCCAACAATCGTTGCCTGCTGCCCATCCCAGTAAATCGGTGTTAGGTAAGTTGCGTCGGGCAGCTCAGCAAAAATTCTGGTTTGGCCAGTTTGCAGATCGAAGGCAAGACATTGATTGAAGCGCGAATCTTCGTTCATATCGAAACGATAGCTGTAGCAGAGCAAAATACTGCGATTATCGGGCGCACTGACCCCTTCCAAATCACTCCAACCCAGAACATTAGCAAGCTCCAAATCAAGGGTGATCGTCGTTTGGTTAGTCGGGTCAAGAATCTGCAAGCTTGCGTCTGCCCGCGCAATTAACAATGGCGCTGCATTCCAACGGGCAAGGCTATAGATATTCGCTTGCTGCCAAATGCCACGCAAACCTTCAGTCGTAAGCTGCCTGGTTTGCTCCTCGTCGTTCAGCAACGCCAAGGGTTGGACTGCTAACGGCACAGGCGCAAGCGGAGCCTTAGCCGCAATCGCGCTATCGACGGGTTTGAGCGCCGGTGGATCGACTGCTGGCATGAGCGAGCGCTTAGGAATAAGCGCAAAACTCGCATAATTTGGTTGCTCAGCCATAGGGCTAGTCGCCAGATCCATGAAGAAGCTTTGGTCGGTTGCCAGCTCGATAATTTCAAAGAGGTCAGTGTTATGCAGCAGGATTAAATGTTGATTATCGAGAAAGCGAATCCGTTGCCTACCATCTCTATGCTCAGAATAATCCCCATAATAGACTAATGGGCGTTGCCACAAACCAAGCGGGTTGCCAGCCCGATCGTAGGCAAAAATCTCGAGCGCTGAACCCAGGGTGTCGGAGCTATCGATAACCACAACTACAGTCTTGAGGTCAGGCGAAACTACTAGCTGTTGAAGCCGATCAAGCTGTGCTAGGTGCGAAAATTCGGTTTGGTTGAGCGTTTGACGCTTGAGCAGATCGATCTCGCTGATTATGCCCGCGCCAAAAACCAGCGCCCGCTGCCCATCGGCTGCCACCGCAGCAAACTCTAGTTGGCTAAAGAATGGTTCGCCAAAACCATCACGAGCTGCATCAAAGCCAAACAACTGGCCATCGGCCAAGAGCCATGGGCCAGCAGCGGTTGGCAAGACCTGCGGTTGTTCGTGTACCAACGGCGCTTGATACTGGCGCAATACCACGCCACTGCGGCTATCCAGCCCGCGCAAACGTACCGTTGCAGGCTGAAATGGGTCATTGGTGGTTTGTTTTTCCAGCAACCAGACCAGCTGCGCAAAAGGATCATGAACCACATCCACAATCGTGGTTTCGAATTGGGCTGCTTGGCTGTGAATGGGCACGTGCCATAAACGCTGATTATCGCGCAGCGAACGGGCTTCGAGCCAAACAGAATTGCGACTCAACAGCACCTCACGCTCGCGATCAAGTGTGATCGTCACATTCCAAGCGGCGAGCGTGCCTCTGGGTTCGGGCTGATTAACGCCATCCCAAAATTTAAGCTCCGCCTTGCTGCCAACCAATAAGAGCTGCTGATCGCCCAGCGGCGTACTTGGGGTTATGGCTGCCTGTTGCGTTGGCTCGGGCGCTGGCGATGCTGGAGTTTGGGTGGTTAACATCAGTGTGATCAATAAACCAACCCCAGCCAGCACTGGCAATATGTACCAGTTGTGCCATGAACGACCAATTTTGGTGTGCTGCGAATGCTCTTCCATCAACAATCCTCTCAGGGTATACAGTTTTACGCATTGGCTTAGCGGGGATACACATAGCGTACCCTGCTTCTAGGCGTGGCTTCGAGTTGGATGCGCCAAGCAAGCTCCCAATCTGCATCAGTTAGCTCAAATTGGGCAATCGGTTGGCGGCGCTAAAGGCGCAGGAGTTGCCAAAGAGTCAAGCACATAATTTGGCGTGGGCGTTGGGTCGACTATTGCGTGAAACGCTGGGCCTAAAGGCTCAACCGCTGCCCCAACGACTTCGCCCAGCCAATAAATCTGTTGGGTATGCGCTTCAATCGGAGCTACGAAACTCTCAGTTGTGTCGGTTGAGCTATTCCAGCGATACACCAACGAGTGGTAAAAAAGCAGCTCTACGCTGGTCGGCGCTTCAAGCCATTGGTCAGCAATGCTTGCTGGGTAAAATAAGGTAGACGAATTCTGAAAACGCCGTGTTTGCAGTTCACCATCGGTTAATCGGTAGACCGAATAGTAATTCCGCTGTTGATTAATATCGACTTCTTTTGCATTTGTATCACTCTTAACCAGCAACATGGTCTGATCAAGCGCTAAGATACTCCCGAATATCTCGCCCTTGATCGGTTGCTTTAAGCGCACTCTGCGCTCGGCCCCAGTCGCCCAATTGATCAAGCCCAGCTCGTCGCTAGTGCGAAAAATAGCCAATTCAGTTTGTTGGCCATCGCCCATAAGCGTGTTGTTGTAGCTCATTCCAAAGCTGGTCTGCAGGTTGGTCGCCGTGTCTAAGCGATAGAGTTGGCGCTGCTGCACAAACCAAATCTGGCCAGCAGCGGTCACCACTGGCGCGCTATCCGGCTGAAACTGAAGATCGTTGCTTGGAGCTAACGCCCGACCATCAGCCAAGGCCAAATAGCTTAAGTGCCAAAGATTGGGCTGTTCGCCTTGCTCAAGCAAATACATGCCAGTTTTGGCCTGATCAAGCGCAAGCTTGCCGCCAAATTGATTGGGCAATAGCTGGTAGCGCCAGCGCTCACGCTTGCTCAGCAAATCGATTGCAATCAATTGCCGATTGCGGGGGATCAGCACAGTTTGCTGGGCTGGCAACAGCGCAACCAAGCCCTCGCTATTGGCATCAATCGCAGCAATTGGCACTAATTGATTGGGATCGGCACGGTTCAAATAAACCTGCGAGCCAGCAGTATCGCGATTGATTAGATAGATATGGCGCTCAAACGCAGGTTCTGGAATTGCGGTTACAGTTGGCAATGGCGAAGCAGTGGCAAAAATAGCACGGGTCGCGACCGCCAGCGGAACAGCATCTGGCTTAATCGGTTCGGGCTTAATCAGCTCAGGGTCAAGCGTGGCTAGTGGGCCAAGTTGGTTGATTGGCAGCGCTGTGCGAGCTTGAGCACTTGGCGTGGCACGAGGAGTTGTGCTTGGAAATAGAACAATCGTGGCGGTCGGGCTGGGTTTAATCGTGGGCGAGGCAGCAAGCGCCACGGCTGTTGGCTGCTTGGTAGGGCTAGGTTGGGCTTGATCAACAGCGCTTAAACCAAACAGCATACGCAGAACTAAGCCAAGCCCAATTACTGTGCAACTCAGCAGCAAAACCTGCCAACGGCGCACGTCATTACGAGCCTTGGCGGCAGAACGATCATCCATCAGCAAACCCTCTCACTCGTGCTTGACCATGGGGAATAGTACGATCAAGCCTAGCGTAAGCGTCATGGGTTGCACAATGATAGCAAGCTGATGCCAAGCTGAGTCGGGGGCTGAGGATCATAACCTGTGATCCAATCCCCAGCCCCTCTATTCAATTAACGTGGATACACATAATAAATCTCTTCGGAAAGGCCAACATCCTCGCTAATCCGCCAATCAATCTGCAATGCTTGGCCATCCCAGCTAAGTTGTTCAAGGCTTGGTTGCCACAAATGCTGGGCCAGTAGCGTTTTGCCATCGTTATACAAGGCTACTGGTTTTTTGAGCGGATCACGCTTTGTACTAAATACGAGGCTTGGTTGTTGGGCGTTATAAACGCCAAGCCGTTGTTCGCGGACAATATTCCCAAAATCCAGCAACAACCAACGGCCATCAGGCGACCATAAAAATGGGCTTTCGCTACTCTCGGAATACGCGCCTGAATCTAGTTGATACCAGCGTTGCTGCTCAAGCTGGTATAAGGCCGGAGCACTACTGCCATCAGCTGTTGGCAACATAAAAGCAAAGCTATTGCCTTCGGGCGAAAAACTCAGCGCATCGGCGGCTAATGGCAGCAAGGGCAGAGCAATATCGTGGCTCTGCTGCTTAACCAAATCGAGCACTCGCAGCAGCATCGTTTTATTAGCAGCCGCCAGCGGGTAGATGAGCCAGCGTTGATTGGGCGCAACATACACCCGGGCCAGAATCGCATTGCTCACATCAGGAATGTTGGCCACAATCGCGGGAATTTCAGCGATTTTTTCGGCTTGGAATGGCGGCCCGAGCTGCACCCGCCAAAGCGGTTGCGGGTTTTTGCTGGTTTGCAGAAAATAGATGCTATCGCCTTGCCAAGCAAGTGGCTTAGCCCATTTCAATTCTGGCCAGGTGCGTGAATCGGCGAGCACATTCCATTCGCCAGTTTGGGTATTGATTTGCAGCAGTTGACTTGCCCCGATAAATTGATCGTTGCTGCGCATATCTTGGCCTACCACCACCATGCTTTGATAATTTGGCGCAAGCATGCTGTCGATAAAACTTTCGTCGTTCAGAATCTTTTCAAATTTCCATTCGACAATTTGCTGGCTCACCGGATCAAGCAATTGCCATGTTGTTAATTTGGGGTGTTGCAGCACTAAGGGCGGCTGATTATAGCGCTCAAACAGCCTAGCGCCTTCCTCAACCAATACTTCAAGCGTTTGATCAGACGATAGCCGTTGCAAGCGTAAATCTAGGCCAAGCCGATCGCCAAAAATTGCCACTGGCTGAATGCTTGGAGGCTGAATCGTTGGCAAATTCGGCTGATCATACATTGGCACCATGGTTGGTAATGGGGTAACCGCCGCTTGATATTCGCTATTCGCCAGATTAATCGCCGGGCCAGCGATCTCACCCAGCCATGCGATGCGATGATCGCCCCACACTGAAGCCGGAACAACCTCGGTCAAGCTATTGGTTGCTACATTCCAACGGCTAACCAACCGCTGCTCACGCTCCCAATCGAAGCTTGAGATGAACCATTGATCGGCAGTTATGCCGGGATAGATTGAGCTAAGGCTGTCAAATTCGCTAATCCCAAGCAACTGCCCAGTTCGCAGGTTGTAGACCGAGCTGAAATACCGATCGTCAACGCGTGGATCATCGCTACTGATCATGCTCTTAACCACCAAGGTTTGTTGGTTATGCGAGAACATGGCGCTGAGCAGATTGCCTTGAAACGGCGGATTTAATGCTACTTGCTGCTCATTGCCACTCGCCCAATCGATCAGGCTCAACGTGGTTGGTGCACGAAACACGCCTAAGAATGGTTGTGTGCCATCACCAACAATCTCATTCTTATTAAGCGCACCAACATCGCGTTTAGCCATGGTTATGGGGTCAAATTGAAACAGTTTATCCTCTTCGATGCCCCAAATCTTGCCATCGCTGGTCATGATATGGCTATGGCCTGGGAGAGTTAATGAGCTTGGGCCAGCAAGCAGTTGAGCATCCTGAATTGTGTGATGGCTCCACGCCCAACTTGCATCAACGCTACTCTGATCAAGCACATAGACCCCGCTGCCAGTTTGATCGATCGTCAGCATCGCTTTATGTTCATACTGGTTTTTGGGCAATAATTGCATACTCCAACGCGGCTGGCCCGTTTTGATGTCAATTGCAAATAAGCTTTGATTGCGCGGCAGCAGCAAGGTTTGTTGCTCGGGCAACAGTGCCATAAAGCTTGCTGCATACTCATCGACGGTCGCAATTGGCACAAAGCCTGTGGCCGCAACTCGTACCAATTGATATTGCTCTGTATCAGCACGCACAATAATTGCATAGCTATGAGTTTGGCCAACTGGCGTAGCTTGCGCAGTGAGGGTTGGCAACGGCGTAGGCGTTTGAAGCCCAAGCGTTGCTGCGGGAATCGTCGTTGTTGGTTGTTGAATAACGGGCACAATCGTTGGCAACAACTCAGCATCATGCAGATCCTTGGTTGGAACGCTGGTGAATGCTGGCTCAATCGTCGCTAAGCGAAACTCGCCTGGGTCTGCTGGCAAAACTTGGATTGGCGGCGCTGATTGCTCTGGTTGCCAGGCAGGAAATGGTGCAGCGATCAAGGTCGGGCTAGGTTGAATACTTGGCGTAGCTGAACCAAGCAAGGCCACCGCACTCGCTTCAACATGCGCTTCATCAAGCGTACTTGGCATGAATGTGAGCACCAGCATCAAGCCAATTAAGCCCAGCGCACCAAGCACTGGCAATACCCGCCACCAATTACGATCCTTGCTCAGTTTCACTCGTTCCCGTTGTGGTTGCATCGATATTGCTCCTCTATTCAATCATGAGTGGCTATAGGCTATGGGCTTTGGGAACCGCGAAGCACACGAAGGTTTCCTTTTTTAGCCACGAATTGCCCGAAGCATAGATTGTAGTCACAGATTTTTTGCCTTCTGCCTTTTGCCTTTTGCCTTCATCCCCGATCCCCAACCCCCGATCCCCAACCCTCAACGCGGATACAGATAGCGAATCGTCTCAATATTGATTTCCATTGGAGCCATGCGCCACTCAGTTTGCCATTCTTGCTCCCGCCATGTCAACTGGGTAAAGGCCGGATTCCAAGGTTGGCCAGTTATGAGCGTTTTTCCATCGTTATCTAAGGCTAATAATCGATGCTCAGTCGGCTCAATCTGCGAACGCAAAGCTAGGCTTGGTTGCTGCGTATTATAGATGCTCAGGCGACGTTTAAGCCCAACATAACCAAAATTCACCGCTAGCCACTTACCATCAGGCGACCATAAAAACTGGTCTTGGCTATGAGCATAAAAGCCTGCATCAAGCTGATACCAGCGTTGCTGCGCAAATTCATACAAGCCAACATAGTGATCATGCTTGGGGTTCAAGCTTGGTAGAATTAACCCAAAACGCTCACCATCGGGCGCAAAGCTCAAGCCCACCAGATCGATCAATGGCAGCGTCAATTCATGGCTTTGTTGCGCGACCAAATCGAGCACCTTCACCAACATGGTTTGCTTATTCGCCGTTGCCAGGGGATAGAGCAACCAGCGTTGGTTGGGAGAAACAATGATCCTGGCATAGATTGGGGCACTTGTAACTGCTGGATCATTGGCAACAACGCTGGGAATTTCGGCCAGTTTTGTGGCTTGAAACGGTGGGCCTAATTGCACCCGCCAAAGCACCTGCGGGTTCGGCCCAGCTTGGAGAAAATAAGCGCTATCGCCGTGCCATGCAATTGGTTTAGCCCATTGCAACTCAGGCCATGTCCTTGAATCAGCGAGAATATTCCATGCGCCGGTTTGCACATTAATCTGAACTAACTGACTGGAGCCAGTAAATTGATCACTGCGCTGTAAATCTTGGCCCACAATCACCAGCAAGCTGCGATAATCGGGTGCCAGCAAGGGGTCAAAATCCAACTCACCAGTACTAACAATTTTTTCAAATTGCCATTCCACAGTTCGTTGGGTGCTTAGGTCGAGCATTTGCCACTGGCGTGATTGGGGGCGTTGTAGCACTAAGGGCAACTGATTGTAACGCGGAAACGTGCGCACCACAAAATCGGCAAGTAACTCCGTGTGCAAGTCGCTATCGATCCGCTGAATGCCACCGTTAGCAGCAATCAAGGCCACGGGCTTGGTCGTAGCAGGCACGATCGTTGGCAAAGCTGTCTGTTCATAGATCGAAACAGGGCTAGGCAAGGGCGTAACCGCTGCTTGAAATTCACTTGCAAGCGGTTCAATTGGCACACCGCTAACCTCGCCAAGCCACAGAATGCCATTATCGCCAATGATCGTTGGCTCAACCACTTGGGTCAACGTATTGGTTGCCATATTCCAAAGGCTAAGATCGCGTTTGGAACTCACATAATCAGGCGTGATTACTAACCATTGATCGGCACTATTGGTTGGATAGAGGCTGCTAAACATATCATGCTTGATCGTGGCAATCAATCGGCCAGTTTGCAGATCATAGGCTAAATAGTCATCATTTGCGCTGAACGAACTGGTAGGCGGAGCCGCACTATCAATAACTAAGATCGTTTGATCGTTGGATAAAAAGCCTGCTCTGGGCATCCACTCAAATGGGCTTGCGTCTAATTCAACTGAACGCTCATCGCCAGTTGCCCAATTGATCAGGCTCAATGTTGTTGGGCTACGAAATACGCCCAATAACGGTTGGCTGCCATCGCCCAAAATTGTAGCATTGGAGAGTGAACCAAATTCTTGGTAGGCTTGGGTTGCAGGGTCATAGTGAAATAGGGTTTCCGGTGTGGAAAACCAAATATGGCCAGTGCTAGTGCGCAACAGTTGATCAACTGCTGGCAATTTAAAATTTTGGGCTGGTTGCAGCAAAATTCCATCATTCAACCCAAGGTGACTTAAACGCCAGGTCATCGTTGCTTGATTAATTTCAATCAGATAGACCCCAGTGCCAGCCTGATCAAGCGTCAAGTGACTTGTATAATCAAGCGCCGTTTTGGGCAACAAACCATAGCGCCATAGTTCGCGACCAGTCGCCAAATCAAGCGCAACCAATTGCTGATTGCGCGGAATCAAGACACGTTGTTGCGCAGGCAACAAGGCCATAAAGCGGTCGGCATAGGCATCAACGGCAGCAATCGAAACCAAATTATTGGAGTCGATTCGCACGAGGTTATGGCCCGCAGGATTATGCACAATCGCATAGCGCTGACTTTGGCTGGCTGGCGTTGAGCGCGCAGTTGGCGCTGGCAACGGCGTAACGGTTGCGGCTGGTAGATTGGTTGGTGCTGGCTCAATCACTGGCACAATCGTAGGTAAGCGAGTCGGATCACCGGGCAAATTAGGAGGAACGGTTGTCAGCGCAAGTTCTGGTTGCACCGTCACCAAACGAATCTCGCCCAGTTTATCGGGCACGAGCCGAATTGATGGTGGCTCTGTAGGGCGGGTAGGAAACGGCGCAGCAATCAAGGTCGGGCTAGGTTGAATACTTGGCGTTGGCGAGCCAAGCAAGGCCACAGCGCTTGGTTCAATTGGTGGCGCATCAGGCTCATTGGGCATCAATGTCAGCGCCAGCATCAAACCAATTAAGCCCAGCGCCCCCACCACTGGCAACACCCGCCACCAATTGCGATCCTTGCCAAGTTTGACTCGCTCTCGTTGTGGTTGCATCGAAATTCTTCCTCTCTATTCAATCATGAGTGGCGATGGGCTATGGGCTTTTGGCGTTAACCATAGCCTGATCCCCTCACCCCCTAGCCCCCTCGCCCGCCCACGGGCGAGGGGGAACCACGCGGCACTTACTCCCCTCGCCCGCGTTCAGTGGGAGAGGGGCTGGGGGTGAGGGCATGCTACTTATTCCCAATCTAATGAACCCACATATAGCCGATAGCTCATAGCCCGATCCCCGATCCCCGATCCCCAGCCTCCATTCGCCTTACAAGCCTGCAAACAAATCGTGCTCGTGGCCGTTGGGGGCTGGCACAACCCGACTAAATTGCTCGCGGCCAAGAAAGCGCTGACGCAACAAACGTGGCAGTTTAAAGCTCAGCGCCATTTGGCCAAGTTGGCTGCGATGAGCCTGCCAAGCAGCAACTTTTTGGTCAATCACACTTGAGCAATCAACACTGGCGGTTGGCGGATTAACCGCATCCAAGATCTTTACAAAATCAACATCGCCATTATTGCCACCCTTACGTGGGTCGCGGCCCGAAAGTCGCCATGCCCGCACCATCAATTTAATCATCAAGGGATTAAAGGTCGAGTAATAGAGTTTGCGCGGAGTCCAAGTTGGCAAGCCAGCATCAAGTTGTTCGGGCAACCACGAGCCAGCGCCAGCGCGCTCGAAGGCCATATGGGTCGCATGGTGGATGGCAATATGATCGGGATGGCCATAGCCGCCATATTCATTAAAGGTAATCACCACCTGTGGTTGAATTGCTCGAATTGCGGCGGTTATTTTGGCGGCAACTGCTTCGACCGGGGCTTGCACCAAAGCTTCGGGGTGCTCGTTAGCGGGCGTGTTAGCCATACCCGAATCACGATAATTTAAAAAGTGATAGGCGGCCAAACCCATCGCATTAGCTGCATCGCCCAACTCGGTTGCCCGCAGCGTAGCAATATCGCCGTAGCCATGCAACAAACTTTGGTCAACATCGCCAGCCTCGCCACGGGTGGCACAAATATAATGCACACTAACCCCGTGATGGGCATAATAGGCAATCGTGCCAGCGTTGCCAAAACTCTCGTCATCGGGGTGAGCATAGACAAACAGCAAGCGGCGGGTCATTGGCGCAGTATTCAGCCAATGCGATTCAATCCCATAAGCGCGCAGATCGCATGGAAAATGCATGGGAGCGTTCCTCACACAAACAATAGGTATGGTCGGACGCTTTGGGCTGTTTGTCAAGAACGTGGCAATATTGGCCTGCAACGTATACCAAGCCTATAGTATACTTAAGCTACGCTGTTCTCCAACTAATCTAGCTTCGTTCCGGCCCAACATTGCTCAATTACGCTAGTTTCGTTCATCCTATGGTGAGAGTTATGCATTGGTGCTCGTTGATTCCAAGCACATTAAGCGATGCTCAAGCACGCCAACAGTTATTGCTGGTGATGCTGAGGGGTGTCTTTTTTGTTTTTACGCCCGTTCAAATTCTGTTAAGTTTGATGCAGGCAAGCATTAGCTGGCCCCGCCTAGCAGTCATTGGGGTGGTCAATCTGATCTGTGTTTGGCTCTGGAGCTTAGTCAAACGCAACCAGCTTGATCACGCAGCCAAGCTGTTTGTTGGCTTATTTTGGCTAGTATTTAGCGGTTTGATGCTCACCACTGGCGGAATTGCGTCGCCTTCGATCATTGCCTATTTTTTTGTTATTTTTGCTGCCAGCTTTTTGCTCAGCGAACGCGCTAGCTTGCTGGTTGCCCTGCTCAGTTTAGGTGTAACTTTAGCCGCAGTAGTGCTCGAAAGCCAGCAACTGCTGCCAAAGCCATTAATTGTTTATACGCCATTTTCGCGCTGGCTCAGCTATAGTTTTTACTTTGGCTTGATGCTGGTTTTTCAAATTGTCAGTGGGCGCTTGGTTTATAACGCCTTGCAAAAAGCCCAAACTGAGTTGAACGAACGCCAACGAATCGAAGCTGAATTACGCCATTCTGAAGCCCAATATCGCCTACTTTTCGAAACTACGCCAATTGGGATTGGTATGGCCAAAATGGATGGCACAGTCATCGCGGTCAATCCAACTGGCAGCCACATGCTGGGCTATAGCAATGAAGAATTTATGCAATTCAAGCTCGAACAGTTGTATGCTTATCCCAATCAGCGTGCCGACATCATTCAAATGGCCCAACAACACGGCAAAATTCGCGATTTTGAAATGGCGTTTCGCCACCGTGATGGTGATTTAGTGTGGGCCTTGGTCAATGTTGATCTGCAATCGATCAACGATGAGTTGGTGACCATTTCGACCTTGCGCGACATTACCGGCCAACGCACTGCTGAACAGGCTTTACGTACCAACGAGGCTCGTTTTCGCGCAATGTTTGAGCACGCAGCAATTGGCATTGTCCTAATTGATACCAATGGTGTGGCCTTCCGCGCCAACCCGACCGCCTGTATGTTGTTCAATTTTAGCGAACGCGATTTGCAACACGAGCCGTTTATCAACTTTACCCATCCCGATGACCGTGAATTTGAAATGAGCTTAAACCAAGAGTTGCTTGCTGGGCAGTGCGATTCGTATCAAATTGAAAAACGCTTTTTACGCTCCGATGGCGGGATTGTGTGGGGTCGTTTGTGTGCCTCGTTGGTGCAAGATAGCGACGATAACCCACTCTTTACCATCGCCATGATCGAGGATCTTAGCTCATACAAAGCAACCCGTGAGCAGCTCGACCTGCAAATGCAAACCCTCACTGCGCTCTACTATAGCTCGCAACGCTTAACCACCAAGCTCAAAGTCGAAGAACTGGCCCGCGATGTTGCGGATAGCTGTGTTAATATTTTTGGCGCGCAACGGGCTTGGCTCACGCTCAATCAAAGCGATCAATTGCTTGACCACACCAATCACAACGACCCGCAGCTCCCAAGCATCCAAATTGAAATAGAAACAGTCGAGCCGCTTGACGACAGTGTTAGCCAGACCATGGCTTTTCCATTGGTCAGCCATAATCACACCTTTGGCATGCTCAATTTGCAAAGCAACCAAGCCGATTTCTTTCAAGCTGAACGCAACGATATGCTGCAAACCTATGCCAGCCAAGTTGCCGCCGCCTTGGATAATGCGCTGCTCTTCCAGCATTTGCAACAGATCAATCATGAAGTTACCAGCGCCTACGATATGACGATTGAAGGCTGGTCGCGGGCCTTGGATCTGCGCGATCACGAGACCGAAGGCCATACCCAGCGCGTGACGTGGATGACCGAACAGCTTGCAGCAGCAATGGGCAAATTCAGCGCAGAGGAATTAATTCATGTGCGGCGCGGCGCGTTGCTCCACGATATTGGCAAAATGGGCGTGCCCGATGCAATTTTGCACAAGCCAGGCCCGCTCGATGATGATGAATGGGTGATTATGCGCCGCCATCCAGTCTATGCCTACCAGTTACTCGCGCCAATTCTCTATTTGCAAGGCTCGCTCGATATTCCGCATTATCATCATGAACGCTGGGATGGCACGGGCTATCCCAAGGGCTTGCAAGCAGAAGCGATTCCCTTGGCTGCACGGGTGTTTGCCGTGGTCGATGTTTGGGATGCCTTGCGCTCTGATCGTCCGTATCGCAAGGGCTGGTCGGATCAGCGGATTATGGAATATCTCGCAACGGAATCGGGCAAGCATTTTGATCCAATGGTGGTTGAGGTATTTTTGCAATTGCTTAAAACTATGAGCGTTGCCGAGGTACGCAACCCAGTCAGCGAGCAATGAAAAACAGGCGAGCTAGCACACTAGCCCGCCTGTTGAGCAAATTTTAGCCTAATGCTTCGAGCAAGAGCGCTGCTTCGTCGGCGCTAATCTTGCCACTTTGCACCATCTTCAAAATCGCCAAGCGTTCTTGGGTTTTATCAACTGCTGGAGCTTCGGCTGCTGGAGTTTCAGCTGCTTGGGCAACAGGTGCGGCCTGCGCTGCAGCTGCTGCTTGCTCTGGCGTAATCCGCACGGTATCGCCGGTGTAGGCCACGTGTTGGCTTGATGATGATCCATCATCTTCACTAATCGAGACGCGATGTGGCGCATTTGGCGCTGCTGGTGGCGCTGGCGCATTTGGCGCTGCTGGTGGCGCTGGCGGGCGTGGCGCATTTGGCCGAGCAACATTTTTCTCGATATTGCCCAAGGCTTGGCCAATCGCCTCGTAAGCGCGGCTAATGCCTTCATCAGCAGCTCGTTTGGCTTGCTCTTTCAAGCGCTCGATTCGCTCAGGGTCGAAACGATATTCGCGTTCGTTGATCCGCACGCTGACACGTTCGGCGGCTTTGGCAGCCCGTTCAGCAGCGCGTTCGGTGGCTTGGCGGGCGCGTTCAGCAGCCTTTTCGCCCTTGCCACCATGCCAATCGCGGCTGAGTTCGCTGAATTGGGCGGCAATATCACGGCCCATCGAGGCTAGGTCATCGGTGAAATCGCGAATTGCGCGGTTGAAATCATCGCTCTTCCAATTCCAGTTGCCGCCCCAATTGCCGCTGCCCACGCTCTTCGATTGGCCTGCTGCCGCAGCGCCACGAATGCTCAAATCGCCTTGTACATTGACTTCGAGCCGAGCCGAGCCATTGCCCCAGGTCAGGCTAATGCCACCAGGCTCACGGTCGGCCATGCCGGAAACATCGCCTTGCACAAAGCCGTTGACGGTCAAATTGGCATCGTCGGTAACTTCCAAAATCAGATCGCCACTCGCATTGGCGTGATAGACGTGCTCAGGGAACCAATTGACACCTAATTTCAAATCGCCATCAACGTGAATTGGCGCAAGGCTCTTGATTAGGCCACGCAAGGTTGCATCGCCACTCACCCGAGTAACTGCCACATCACCAGTAATATCGCTAGCGCTCAAATCGCCATGAATATTGCTAATCGTCAGGTTATGCACTTGGCCGATTTTTGCATCGCCATTGACATTTTTGACTACCACAGTATCAGCGTTCTCATAGATTTTGAGATCGCCATCAATGTTGGCGATGGTAATGTTGGCGCTTTTGGTTAATACCGCATCGCCCTGCACCGAAGCACCTTCGAAGGTTTGCACATCGCGAATATTAAGATCGCCTTCAATTTGGCGGGTGTGAACTGCCGCAATCCCACTAATATCCAGGTCGCCTTGCACTACTTCTAGGGTCAAGGTTGTGCCATGGGGCAAGCGCAATTCCAAATCATCGGAGCAGCGCTCGATCGAAAGATGGCCTTCTTGGGCGCGAAAACTAATCTCATCTTCAGCAACATCAAACCAGGCTTCGGCGAGATCGTGGGCAATAACCCGTAAGTTTCCTTCACAAATGCGAACCGCCACGGTTGGATTCGTACCAATATTAATACGTTGTTGCATCGCTCAGACTCCTTATTCAACCACAATTTCAATACGTTCGCCGTCTTCAAGATCTTCCATATCAACGATTTTGCCAGTCATACCGCCGCGAATTGCTTCCAACATTTCGTCAAAGTTAAGCGTCGTATGTTTGTTGGAAGCAAAGCGTGCACCGAGTTTCAAGCCAATGCTAATCAAGCCAACTGGAATATTGACATTGATTTTGTGATGGTTGGACTTCAAATCGGTTACCCGAATGCGCACCCATTGAGCACGCACTGGGCGAGAAATTCGATTGTTTGGCTCCATCACGCCAAGCAAACGTGCGCCTTCTTCGGCAGTCAATTGGCCATTTTCAATCAGGCGCAAAATGCGCATGCGTTCTTCGGTTGCCATTGAATACCTTCCTAGCCTTGCAGCAGTTTGAGCGCTTCTTCAGCACTCAGTTCGCCGGTTTCAAGTTGCCGCAACACCTCGCGCGAATCAGGTCGCGAAATTGAGGGCGGCGCACCCAAAGCAGCAGCGATTTCGTCCATGCGCATTCGCGCTGTCGTATACGACACATTCAACGAGCCTGCGACTTGGTTGACGTTGCCCCGATGTTGGGCCAAGAGTTCCACAAAGCTGAGTTGTTCGCGGGTCAAACGTCCCAAGCGCCCGAGCGTAAATTGGCCTTCAATCGCCGTGTTGCAAATTGCACATTCCAACCGAGTGCTGGTGAGTTCGCCCATACAAACTGGACATTGAGTCAAGATAGGATTCATCAATACCTCGCGAAGTATCAGTTCATCTACGAAAAAGTGTAACCTATCCTGATAATAATTGTCAATCTATCTTATATTAATTTTAGATTAGAAAGTTTTAGCTAAAAAATGGCTGGTATTAAGATCCCCTCACCCCAACCCCTCTCCCGCCCAGCAGGCGAGGGGCTTTAACCGCGTGGTTCTCTCCCAATTCCTTGGTGCATCACGGATGCTCTCCCTCGCCCGCATTCAGTGGATGACGAAACTTCAACTATTTCGCTCCCCCTCGCCCGCGTTCAGTGGGAGAGGGGGCTGGGGGGTGAGGGAATAAACCAAAATGAGACCTTCGATCGACTTGTTTTGAGGCCTAGAACAGGTATAATGGCAAAACATTTGAGCGACATCGAGCTTGCTAGCGAGGAGCATCTGTGGAACCGATATATATCGCCTTGGACTTGGAAACAACTGGCTTAGAACCAGGGCGCGATGAGATTATTGAAGTTGGGGCCGTTAAATTTCGTGGCAACGAGGTTCTCGAAACCTACCAAACCTTGGTCAAACCCAAACAGGTGCTACCAATCAAAATTGCTCGTTTAACTGGCATCGATGCTCACGAATTAACCACCGCGCCAAGCTTTAATAGCATTGGTGGCCAAGTAGCCAAATTTCTCAAAAGCTATCCAATTATTGGTCATTCGGTTGATGGTGATTTGCGCTTTTTGCAGCAACAAGGGCTAAAAGTCACCCAGCCGCATTACGATACCTTCGATTTGGCGACCTTGTTGATTCCGCAATTGCCCAATTATTCGCTTTCAACGATCGCCGAACATTTGCAAATTGCCCATCCTGATGCCCACCGCGCTTTGGCCGATGCCGAAGCGAGTCGCTTGGTGTTTACTGCGTTGCTCGATAAATTGGCTGAATTATCGGCTGCCGAATTGCATAACATCGCTCAAACTACCCAAAAATTGCAATGGCCGCTGGCTAAATTATTTGGCGAAATTGCCAAACGCCGCGTGCAAACGGTCTGGCAAGCACCAATTGAATTTCAGCCCAAACCAATTGTGCGTCCGATTGCGCTTGAACCAACTGGCAACCAACAATTGCTCGATAGCCAAGCGATTGGCGCAATGTTCGGGGCCGAAGGTGGCTTTAGCCGCATGTTTCCTGGCTACGAGCCACGCCAACCACAAATCGAAATGACGGTTGCTATCGCCGAAGCGCTCAATCAAGGCGATACCTTGATGATCGAAGCGCCAACCGGCACGGGCAAAAGCTTGGCCTACCTCGTGCCCGCCGCCCAATGGGCACGCCAACGCGGCGAACGGGTTGTCATCTCGACCAACACGATTAACTTGCAAGATCAGCTGTGTTCCAAAGATATTCCGACTGTGCAAGCGCTCTTGGCAGAGCATCCCGACCAAGCACCAGCGTTGCGCGCCGTGCAGCTCAAAGGTCGCAGCAACTACCTATGTTTGAAGCGCTACGAAGCCTTTCGCGCCCAACCAGACCACAACGAAGATCAAACCCGTGGCTTGTTGAAGTTGCAACTGTGGTTGCCATCAACCAACAACGGCGACCGCTCGGAATTAATGCTGATTCAAGGCGAACAGCAGGTTTGGAATAATGTTAATGTTGATCCCGACCAATGTTTGCGCCAACGCTGCTCGCTCTACAACGAATGTTTCTTCTTCAAGGCCCGCGCTGAGGCCGAAAACGCCCATATTGTGGTTGCCAATCATGCCTTGTTGATGGCCGATGTTAAATCGCCTGGCATTTTGCCACGCTACGATCATTTGATTATCGACGAAGCGCATAACCTCGAAGATGTTGCCACCGACCAATTGGGCTTTCGGATTTCGCAACACAGCTTAAACAGCTTGCTCAACGATATGCACAGCACAGGCGGCGCACGTTTAGCGAGCGGCGTGCTCAACGAGTGGCCGCAACTCTTCCGTTTGAGCACGGTCGACCATAAAGAGCAACGCAAACTCGAAGATATTAGCGCCGATGTGCGCCCGAATGTTGAAAAAGCCCGCGATGCAGCCCAACAATTGTTCAGCATTTTCAACGATATTATGGCCAAAGATCGCAGCGTAACCCAATACGATCCTCAATTGCGCATCACTACCAAAATTCGCCGCCATGCTGAATGGAGCCAAGTTGAGCAAACATGGGAAAATTTGAGCATTAATTTGCGCAAAATTGGCGATGGTTTTGGCAAACTCCAAGCAATTTTGGATAATCTCGAAGGCCGCGATATTAATGGCTACGACGATTTGGTGATGCGGGTCAAGGGCATTGTCAATGCCTGCGGCGAATTACAACGCCAATTTGATCTGGTGATTTATGGCAACGAAGAGACCGTGGCCTGGCTCACCGCCGATCAACGCCGCCGCGAATTGTTGGTCCAAGCAGCGCCAATTCATGTTGGGCCGTTGCTCACCGAAGATCTTTGGATGAAGAAACGGGCCAATATTTTGGTTTCAGCCACGCTTTCGGTCAGTAATAGCTTCGATTACCCCAAGCAACGCTTGGGCTTAGATGAAGCCACAGCCATGCAGCTCGATTCGCCATTCGATTACAGCAAATCGACCTTAATCTATTTGCCAACCGATATGCCCGAACCCAATGAGCGCAATTATCAACGCGCCATGGAAGACGCATTAATTAATTTATGTAAAGCGACTGGTGGCCGCACCTTAGCCTTGTTCACCGCCAATACATCGCTACGCCAAACCTACCATGGCATTAGCGAAAGCCTTGAGCAAGCGGATATTTCGACTTTAGCGCAAGGCATGGATGGCTCGCGGCGTTCGTTGATCCAACGCTTCAAATCTGACCCACGCACGGTTTTGTTGGGTACAGCCTCGTTTTGGGAAGGCGTGGATGTGGTTGGTGATGCCTTGAGCGTGTTGGTGATTACCAAGTTGCCCTTCAGCGTGCCCAACGACCCAGTGTTTTCGGCGCGATCCGAGGGGTTCGACGATGCTTTTGCTGAATACTCAGTGCCGCAAGCGATTTTGCGCTTCAAACAAGGCTTTGGCCGCCTCATTCGCTCCAAAGATGATCGCGGGATTGTGGTGGTGCTTGATCGGCGCTTGCTCAGCAAAAACTATGGTCGCCAATTCCTCGAATCATTGCCCGATTGCACCGTGCAGCGCAAGCCGCTTTCTGAGCTCGCAACTACTGCGGCCCGCTGGTTGGTTTAAATTCCCTCACCCCAACCCCTCTCCCGCCCAGCGGGAGAGGGGCTTTTCATATGTTCTTGCACAATTCCAAGGGTCAGCTCCCCTCGCCCGCGCCGTGGGAGATTGGTAAACAAGGGTCGGCTCCCCCTCGCCCGCGTCCAGTGGGAGAGGGGGTTGGGGGGTGAGGGAACTTATTTCACGCTCAATACACTGACGCTGCTGGTTACACGGTTGCCAGCTTGATCGATTGCTGTGGCGACAACGCGATAGGTTCCAGCTTGGGTTGGGCTAAAATCAAGGCTATAGGGCGCTTGATCGCGCATAAACACCTCGCCATTGACCGTCCACTCAACCTTGGCAAGCTGGCGATCATCTTGGGCGTTGGCTTGAAACTGCACTGATTGGCCGCGCAAGGCCGTAGCTGGCACCGTGATGCTAATTGTTGGTGCAGTTCGATCAAGATAGATCGTGACTCGTTGCTCGTTCATGCCATTGCTTTGCTCAACCAACAAACGCAAACTATACTCGCCTTCGGGCAAGCCATCAGCATTCCAAATTGCCAACAAGCCATTGGAAATCCCGCCAAAGCCTTCGATAATCGTCGTCCAGCTGCTAGGATTCGCGCCAGTGCCCCAAGCAACCGTATAATCGCCAGCAGCGCTGCCGCGAATGCGAATTGGCGCGGCTAAGGCTGCACCATCTGTTGGCTCGATCAAGGCAATTGGAACATTGGCGTTGCCTGCATTGGTTGGATTCACCAAAGCACAAGGCTTGGTTGGCGGAGTTCCCAAGCCGCCAGTTTCGCCCCAATTGCCCGCCTCATCGGGATAGATTGCAAACACCCGATCTTCGCCTGGCTGGTCGGGCAAGGCCACACAATCGCCACTTGGGCCAACCCGAATCGTGCGATAGACATTTTCGGTTTCGACTGGCTCAGTGCCATTAACAAAATATTCGCTGCGAATGTTGGGGCAGGCTTTCGATGGTTTGGTGCCAGTTGGAATACAAACTTCGTGCTCGGCAACATTCGCTGGTGGCGTAAATTGCTCGATTGGCAAGCCTTCGTGGAACTTGGTCATCAGGCGATTCCAAATCACGGCAGCACCAAATGAGCCAGGCACTGCATCCATTGGGCTATTATCGCTATTACCAACCCACGCGCCAATCACCACGCTCGGCGTATAGCCAACCGTCCAGCTATCACGGTCGTCGTCGGTCGTGCCGGTTTTGACCGCCGCAGGCCGATCGTTGGGCAATTCCATGGCATTGTCAGGCCCAAACATCCACTCGCGGGCTTGGTTATCGCTCAACATACTTGAAACAATAAACGCCAAACCATTGCCATCTGGCCCCAAGGCTGGTTGGCTTGGTGGTTCGCTCCAAGCTTCGAGCACTTCGCCCCGCGTATTGACCACCTTCAAAATCGTTGAGGCAGGTCGATAATTGCCCTCGTTGGCAAACACGCTGTAGGCAGTGGTCAATTCCATTAGGGTTACTTCGCCGCCGCCAAGCGCCAACGATAAACCATAGCGGGGGCGATCATCGAGGGTGCTGATGCCAACCCGCTGCATCAAACGCAAAAACTCATCAATACCCACATGATCGAGGGTTTTGACCGCTGGCACGTTGAATGAATTGGCTAAGGCAACCCGAATCGAAACTGGCCCATGGAAATTACGATCATAATTTTTGGGCGCATAGACTTCGCCGCCAGCAAAGCGATATTCGGTGGGCACATCCCAAAGCACGCTGGCCGCCGTCCAATCGCGCATCATCGCCGCCGCATAGACAAACGGTTTGAGTGCCGAACCTGGTTGACGTTCGGCCAAAGCCACATTCACTTGGCCATCAATCGCCGCATTGTTGTAATCAGCCGAGCCGACCATCGCCAAGACTTGGTTGGTTTTGCGATCAAGCATCACTACCGCGCCGTTGGTTGCGTTTTGGGCAGTAATTTCGCTGACCCGTTGCTGCACCTCTTGCTGAGCGGTTGCCTGCCATTGCGGATCAAGCGTCGTGGTCACTCGCAAGCCGCCACGATAGAGCAATTCGGGGCCATAGCGCGCTTCAAGCAATTGGCGCACATAAAACACAAAGTGCGGTGCAGTTAAATTCACTTGCGACGGCTTGACATACAATACTTCAGCAAAGGCTTGTTCAGCTTGCTGCTTGGTAATCATATTGTTGCGCACCATTGCTGCCAAGACGATCTCTTGGCGTTGTTTGGCGGCATCGGCATTAACCAAGGGATCAAGTTGCGATGGCGATTGAGGCAAGCCAGCCAACATCGCTGCTTGGGCCAAGCTTAAATCGCTCACGCTAACCCCAAAATAGGCTTGGGCAGCGGCCTCAGCGCCATAGGCATTATTGCCATAGGGAATTTCGTTCAAATACAAGGCCAAAATTTGATCTTTGGAATAGCGTTGGCTAATTTGATAGGCCAAAATTGCCTCGCGAATTTTGCGCTTGGGCGTTTGCTGGCCGCGTTCTTCTGGCGAAAGCAACACATTGCGCACCAATTGCTGGGTAATCGTCGAAGCACCGCCTTGGCCAGTTTCTTGGTCGGTCAAATTGGCCAGCGCTGCACGGGCAATCGAAGGCAAATTAACCCCAGGATTGGTATAGAAATTACTATCTTCGACCGCAATTGTGGCCTGTTTAAGATACTCGGAGAAGGCGCTGAACGGCACGACCGTGCGTTGGCCAGCGTTAGGATCGAAAATCTCATACAGCAAGGTTGTGCCATCGCGGGCATAGAGTTTGGTGGTTTCAAAGGCGCGATGCGTGCCCAAATTATCAATCGAGGGCAAATTGCGGCTAAAATACCAATAGCCACCCAAGCCAGCTGCAAGGATGCAAAATACCCCAATCAGCAGCAGTTGCACCAAAAGAATCAGTGCTTTGAGCCACCATGGGCGCGCTTGACGGCGAGCAGCCCGCGCCGAACGCCGTTCCTGCCGAGTAGTTAATTGTGGTTGATCGCTGTTTGATTGTGCCATAGTCGTTTGGGGAATGGTCGCTGGGGAATGGGGGCTGGTTAAAATCAGCATATTCCCGATCCCTGACCCCTAATCCCTGACCCCCACAAATAAATTTTGCGATAAAATTATAGCATGCAGCCTACACCATTTTCGGTGATTATGCAGAAAGGATGTTTTGCATGAAGCAACGCAGCATGCGTGTTTTGATTCCAGCATTTCTTATTCCACTAGGGCTTTGTATTCTGGGCAGTATCTTGATTTGGATTTTTGCGCCAAATGAGCAAGCAACTCCTGAGCAAAGTACAAATCCTAATACAACTCTGTCAGCTGAGCCAACGCCAGTTGCCGTCAGCCCGGTTAATACCACCCCAAGCAATGATCTTAGCGATGAGCAAGCTCGTATCGATTTGTACAAGCGGGTTGGGCCTGCTGTCGTGAGCATCGATACTGAAGTTGCTGGCGAAAGCAGCCAAGAAGTAACCCAAGAGGCGCTTGGCTCAGGCTTTTTGGTCGACGATCAAGGCCATATCGCCACCAACAACCATGTCATCGAAGGCGCTACCCGCATTTTTGTCACCTTCTCCGATGGTCGCCAAGTGCCAGCAAGCTTGCGCGGCGCTGATCAAGATAACGATATTGCGGTGATTAAGGTTGAGGCCGAGGAAGTAAGCAGCATCGCGCCCATGGTTTTTGGCAACTCGCGCGAGGTGCAAGTTGGCCAAGATACGATTGCAATTGGCAATCCTTTTGGCTTGCAAAATACCATGACCTTGGGGATTGTCAGCGCGGTCGAAGGGCGTTCGTTGCCTGGGCGCACCTTGGCCAATGGCGGCCAATTTCGCATCAGCCGCATCATTCAGACCGACGCGGCCATTAACCCTGGCAATAGCGGCGGCCCTTTGCTCAACAGCAACGGCGAAGTGATTGGCATCAATACCGCGATTCGGGTCAGCGATCCGACGGCTGCACCAGCCTTTGCTGGGGTTGGCTATGCTGTACCTGCAAATACGGTCAAAATCATTGTTGAAGATTTGATTAAAACTGGCAAGCACGATTCGGCCTATTTGGGCGTGAGCATGCTCACGATTAGCTCGCAATTGGCGGAAGAATTGAAATTGCCAGTCAATCAAGGTGCACTCGTCACCAATGTGGTTGTCGATGGCCCCGCCGATCAGGCAGGCATTCGCTTGGGCACCAACAGCATCCAAGTTGAAGGCGCTGAATTGATTATTGATAGCGATATTGTGACCGCCTTCAATGGCGAACGCATTCGCTCAAGCGACGATCTGATTGCTCATATCAACGATTCGCGGGTTGGCGATAAAGTTAATTTGACGATTATTCGGGGTGAGCAAGAGCAAACAGTCGAGGTAACCTTGGGGGCACGCCCTTAAAACGCAGTGGTTAGCCCAATCTTATCACCCCAAGGGGTGATCTTTCGAGATTCTGGATCGCGAGCCGTATCTTTTTTGCAGGCTGCACGGTTTCCCTTATGCCAGACCTCTCCACACAGCAAACACGGGCGGGTGCAATCGACTGATAGCACCCGCCCGATGTTTTTAGCTATTAACCCATATCAGCCCACGTTGCTGTTGCATGGCTAAAAGCGCCAGATTACGGATAAACGCTAAACCCAATGCCTCAAACGCCACATTCGGAAAATATTCTGCGCGCAAATCTTGATTCCAAAATGTTTTTAGGGCTTGCTGCATCGCTTCTAAGCTTGGTTTGATCGCTGGTAGCTCAAGTTTTGATAGGTGGTAGGCTAAACGTGCAGTTTCTGCTGGATCAAGCCAGCCATGAATCCCTTCTGCTGAGCCACCCCAACCATAGCCAATAACCCAGCCCCGTTGGCCCAAACGATTCAATAATTGATAGGCTGGATGTGCAGGCTCCATGCCTTGTTGCTCCAACCAAGCCTGATAAAAGCGCATGGTAACGGTGCGCCCAACAAACATGCTTGGCCCTAAACACAGCAGATCAACAACTTCAGCGAAGAGCAACATCAGATCATCAGCCACGCCCTGCTGCCGACTCGTGTGCAGCGGACATTGATTGATCTCAACACAGTTGCTTGAACGACAAGCACGCTCTTTCCATTCGACAAACCATGCTTTAGCGCTTTGATGCTGGCCATTCCAAGCCCAATCGTGATCAAGGTAGCTGCAATGCGCTTGGAAATCAGCGCCATGCAAAAATTTAGCCGCATAGTGCTCACGATAGGCAGGAAGCATCACGTTATTGCTGCCCTGAATAATCGCGCCCAGCCATGGGGCCGCAACGCCCGTTTTGATAAAGGCTTGGATAGCGGGCACAACCAATTCACGATAAACCTGATAATCAAAAAGATGTACCTCTGCATCAGATCCCATCTGCTTCTCCTTTCTAGCCGAGCAACCAATCACAAAAATTTGCCTAGCTTTTGGCGATTCTCGCGCTATAATTAAACACTCAAACGTCGCAACCTTGATCAGCCCAACGCCCAATTCCACCCTACGCGAAAACCCCTAACTAGCATCCTGGAGTTCATTATGCAGCATCTCCCCCAGTATTCGACCAGTTTAATTGGCCGCAGCCGCGTCGTTGCCGCCCTCGCTGACCTATTTCAACAGCAAGCTCAGCGCTTAGTTAGTTTGATTGGAGCCAGCGGCACTGGCAAAACGCGGCTTGGGCTTGAAGCTGCCGAAACTATTCGCGATAGTTTTGTTGATGGCTGCTACTTTATCAATCTTGCCCCAGTTGATGATGCTGTGTTTGTGCTGCCAACGATTGCCCACACTTTGGGCGTGCATGAAACCGCCAATCAATCGTTGCTTGATAGTTTGATTAATTTTTTGCAGGGCAAGCGGGTGTTGTTAATGCTCGATAATTTCGAGCAGGTTAAACAAGCTGCGACTGAGCTAAATCTCTTGATCGAAGGCACCGATCAAGCCCAATTTATGGTAACTAGCCAAGTGGCCTTGGGCTTGGCGAATGAATATGAGTTCAATGTGCCGCCGCTGGAAGTGCCCGACCAAGCGCAGCTGCCTGCAAGTGAATTATTGGCATATTCAGCAATTAGCTTGTTTGTTGATCGAATGCAAGCGATCCAGCCGCGCTTTGTGTTGAGCGATACCCAAGCCAAAGCTGTGGTCGAAATTTGTCGGCTGGTGCATGGCTTGCCCTTGGCGATTGAATTAATTGCCGCTCATAGCTCAGCGCTCTCACCAAGCGACTTATTGCTTTTGGTCCGCAACTATTTGGCTCTAGGGCGCGGCGCAACGATTGCCAAACCAAGCAGACATCATGTGCTTTATCCAGTGCTCGATTGGTGCTTTAGCCGTTTATCTGCGCCCCAACAAACCTTATTTAGTCGCTTGGGAGCCTTTAATGGCGGTTTTTCCAGCGATGCGGTGATGGCGCTGTACCAAACCGCAGGCGAATTTCCCACAGCGGTTGATTCGGGGCTTGCCAGTTTGCAGCAAAAACATTTGCTGTTGCAAGAAACAATGCCTGGCCAACAGCCACGCTACATCATGCTCGATGCAGTGCGTAAATATGCCCATCAGCGTTTGCGCAAACGCAAAGAGGCCCAGCAAATCGAACTTTATCACGCCACCTACTACCGCGATTTGAGCGTGAGCGCCAAAGAAGAGTTGGGCGGCCCCAACAACGAATTCTGGACCAATCGGCTGCTCAGCGAGATTCATAATATTCGGGCGGCGCTGCAATGGGCCTTGAGCCACAACCAAGCGAATCTGGCCTTGCAACTCAGCAGCAATTTGGTGCGCTTTTGGATTCGCCAAGGCTACTTAAGCGAAGGCCGGCGCTGGATCAGTACCGCATTGGAACAGCAAACCAATGCCGAGCCAGCGACGGTGCGCACAGGTTTGGCTTCAGTCGGCGCGATCGCTTGGGTTCAAGGCAGTTATCGTGAGGCCAATACCTATCTCGAAACCGCCTTAGCAATTGAATCAACTAATCAGCATGAAACCGCCCGTTTGCTCAATACCTTGGGTTTGGTAGCCTACAACCAAGGACTTCACGAGCAAGCTAGTGCCTATTTTGAGCAAACCTTAGCCCTCTATCTAGAACTCTATCGAGAACGTGATGATCAAGCAATGATTGGAATTACGCTCAACAATCTGGGCTTGATCGAAATTGATCGCGGCAATTTAGCGGCGGCGCGCCAAATTTATGCTGAAGTTTTAGCCCTTCTTCGCCCAGCCAATAACCCGTTTAATCTCATCATGCCGCTGAGCAACCTTGGCTTGATCGCGATTCTCGAAGAACGCTATGCTGAGGCCGAGCCATTGCTCGAAGAAGGCTTGGCGCTTTGCCGCGCGCATCGCGATTACAACGGCTTAGGCTATTTTCTGACCAACTTAGCTGCCTGTTTGGCTGGCCAAGGCCGCTTTGAGCGTGCGCGCGATTGTTTGATTGAAGCCTTGGTTGTGCGTAACAATGCACAATCACAAAGTGGCATCGTGGAGGGAGCCAAAACCGCCAGCGAAATCTTGCTTAAGGCTGGCTTGGCGGAAGCGGCAGCACTGGCATGGGGCTATGCCAGCGCCAGATTTGCCGAACTGCAAGCAAATCCAGTTTGGTACGACGAGCGCCAACAAACCATGATCGAAACTGGATTAACCACGACTCTTGGCAGTGAGCGCTTTGCAAGCCTCAAACACACTGGCGCGCAACAAACGATCGACGAGCTGATTAATCTGCTGCAAACTGCGAAGTTTATGCAGTAAGCAATGTTATGGGTGATAATTTAATGTTGTGCCATCAGCAAGCCAGCGACAACGATTCCATTTGGCTTTAATTGCTGCGACTTTTGGCTTATTAGGCACATATTCAGCATCCTGAATAAAATAAGCCCCAGTTGCATAGCATTCTTCGATTGCCGCCAACATCGTCGTTAATGAATCATAGATCTGTGCAGAACTATGATGGCAGAACCAGATTGAGCCATAAGCATCACGGGTTGCATCCATTTGAACCATATAGTATTCGCCCATAAAATCAAATAATGGGAATAAAAATGGTTCATAGGCTTCAGATCCAATTTCTCGATTGGTTTACATCAAGTCCTGATAAATTTGATAAGCAGCTTCGATCGAGAGAAAGTGATGATAATAGAATAATTGGGTATCTTCATTATTCGTTCCGTTATGCCAGGCATAGAGTTCGAGAATCTCTGCTGGTAGAAGAAACGGTATCACACTGGCAATTTGTTCAGGGCTATAGGCTGGCTGTAAGGCAGTTAATAATTCAGGATCAACTTGCGCCGTATAGTTGGTAATTGATTCAAGCAACTGTTGAATACTTGCTGTTTGCGCCATACTAGATCTCAACCTCCAGCGTTTGCATAACTTTGGCCTGCCCACCAGCCAATAAACTCTGAATTGCTCCATCAGCCAGTTTGATTTGCACTTCGATCACGCTTGGCGAAGCTGGTTGCATCAGCCAACCTTGCTCGATCAAAAAGTTGGTTTGCTGCAAGCCTAGTTTATCGTACAAATAACAGGCCAGCGGGCCAGCAGCCATGCCAGTGCCTGCCTCCTCGCGAATGCCATAGCGCGGCGCGAACATACGCGTGCCCGCCGAGCGGCCAGCCTGTTTGGTCGCGGGCGTAAACACATAGTAGCCAATCAAATCGAGTTGCTCGCTGATGTGTTGGATTTGCACAAAATTTGGTTGCAATTCGGCAAGGGTTTGCTCGCTCGCCAGCCCAATAATCAAAAAGCTATTGCCGGTATTGACCAAGGTTGGCAAACTCCCGCTCAGCAAGGCATCGCTGCCGAGATTGAGCGATTGCAAGGCTTGTTGCGCGATGGAGTCGCTTAGCTCAAACTGCTGGTAGCGCGGTGCTACTTGCTGCATAAAAGCCTGATCATCAGCCACAATAATCTCGCGCAGCCCATCGATGGTTTCTTTGGAAAGCTGGCCCGCAGGCACGCGTTTGAGCTGGCGCAAAAGGCTAAATGTGGCGATTGTGGCGTGGCCGCAATGGGCAATTTGGCGAGTTGGGGTAAAAAATTCAAGTTTAATCGTGGCAACATCCGATGCGCTGACAAAGGCTGTTTCCGATAAACCAACCTGCTGCGCAACCGCCAATTTCTGTTCGGTCGTTAGGCCATCGGCCTGCAACACGACCCCTGCTGGATTTCCGCCGCGAGCGCCATCAATAAACGCATTGACAATCTGAACTTCAAGCTGCATGTGGTTCCTCAATCAACACAAGAATTTTAAAATGAGTATACATCAAACGCACGCAGCCACGCCGATCTAGCCTGCGGCGCTAATCGGCGTGCGGCAATCTCCATTTTGAAGCTAGGTGGGTTTTGGCTAATGGCGGGTTTTGGTGGACGAAACGCTATTGATTGTGCGTTGCAAATCGCTGAGTGTAAATGGTTTTTGCAAAAAGCCAGCCAAACCGTCATTCAACAAGGGATCAAGCATCGAATCGACGCTATAGCCACTCATTAACACAATCGACACATCGTTGCGAATGGCGCGCAAGCCATGGGCCGTATCGATGCCATTAAAGTGGGGCATCGTCAGATCGAGCAACACCAACTGATATTCGTTGGCATGCTCGCGAAAGGCCTTAATTGCACTCTGGCCATCACCAAATCCGCGCACAGTTAGGCCTAAACGTTGCAGCATGCGCTCAGTGACCATCCGAACTGCTGGTTCATCGTCGATCAGCATAACCAGATTGTGCACTGATTGAACAACATCGTTCGATGCTGCGGGGGTTGGCTGTAAAATCGAATGTGGTGGTAATAACACCGTAACCTCCGTTCCCATTTGGGGTTGGCTCCACACGGCAATCGAGCCATGATGAGCGCGTACCATGCCTAAGACTGCGGCTAAGCCAAGCCCGCGTCCGGCAAATTTTGTGCTGAAATAGGGATCAAACATCAGCCCTTGGGTGTGGGCATCCATGCCAACGCCGTTATCACGAATACTCAGGGTGATATAGCTGCCTGCGGGAAGTTTGGGCAAGCCAGTAGCGGTATGCGGAGCTTGAGCATAGGTTTGGAGCTTGCTGGTAATTTGAATTGCGCCAAACCGATGATCGATCGCCTCAATACTATTTTTGAAGATACTCAAGATGATTTGGTTCATTTGATTAACATCGCCCTTGAGTAGCCCCAATTGATCATCAAGCTCATAGGTTATGTTGGTCGTCGGGTGCGCCTGCTCACTAAACGTCGGGGTTAGCTCACGCAGTTGCGCATTCAGATCGACAGGACTACTGACAAAGAGGCTGCTTCCGGTATAGGCGACAATTTGCTGGGTTAGCTCTGTAGCACGAATTGCGAGGGCTTCGATCTCTTGCAGTTGCTGGTAGATTGGGTGGGTTGGAATGAGATCGAGCAATCCTAGGCTAACATTGCCCCGAATGCCCATCAAAATATTATTGAAATCGTGGGCAATTCCGCCGGCGAGCAGGCCAAGACTTTTGCGTTTTTCGCGTTCGTTGGCAAGTTGTTGGGCAGCTTCACGTTGTTGGATGGCCGTATGATCGCGAATTACTATCTGTACCGCTGAGTTACCAGCAAAAGTTATGGGAATAATCGTCAACCTTAGGGGGATTTCTGAGCTTTTAGTTGGGTCGTAGCGCAGTTCATGGCTCAGCGGCTGTTTGGTTGCCAGTGCTTGCTCAAACAGTTTTTGCACGGTATTCGAGCTTGGTTCAAGCATGCGCGCGAGATCGCTACCAAGAATTTGATAGCAGTTTTCAAAGCCAAGCAAGGCGATGCCAATCGCATTGATATAGACAATTCGGCCTGCCTGTTGTACCACAATCCCATCGGGCATGGCATCGAGCATGGCCCGATAATGTTGGTCAATCAGGCTATTTGGTCGCCAGAGCGCCGCTTGACCAAGCGCATTGCTCACTTGGCGACACACATTGATCAACAGTGCAGCATCTGCTTGATTAAAGGTATCAACGATGCTCTCAATCATCAACACGCCCAATAATTGCTGTCCAACCATCAGGGGAACGCAAATCGACGATTGGATATGCGGATGACTGCGAATAAAATCGGGATCTTGATCAACATAGGCCACCAAATAGGCTTGTTTGGTGCGAGCGCAACGGCCAACAATCCCCTGTTGAAAGCTCAATTGCTCAGGATTATGGCCAAAACCATGCTGGCATTGGAGTTGCAGCATATCGGTGTGCGCTGCATAAATGCAAATGAAACTATTCGCAAAGCGCTCAGCAAGCACCGTTACAAGCTGGCGATAGAGCATATCCAACGGCAAGTTTTGACCTAAAATTGATTCAATCTGTTCCAGCAGTCCATTACGATCAACGTCGGGCTGAACAGCGTCGGCGGCATATTCATATTCATGGCGAGCAGGATTAGGATGTGGGGCTACAGTCGGCTGTTCGCTGGCGTGGTGCGAGTCCATACGTCCTCCCCAAATCAGGATGGGACACAACGACAGAGTATAGAGGCATGGTTCCCGACAGTCTATAGTTCTTTTAGTGAGTCTTACCCATGACTTATTTCGCCCCACGCTTGTTGTAAGCGCATCGTAATTGCCTGCCAATCGTAGTTAGCGGCCACGAAGCTGCGCGCAGCAATGGCGAGGCGTTGCGCCAATTGGCGATCGTGGAGCAGTTTGAGGGTTGCTTGGGCAAATGCAGGGGGCGTATCGGCCAGCAAACAATGCTGATTTGGCACTAAGCCAGTTACGCCATCAGCGCCCATGGTGGTGGAAACGAGGGGAGTTTCGGTGGCCAAGGCTTCGAGCAATTTGAGCCGCACGCCGCCACCCATGCGCATTGGCAGCACAAACACCGCAGCTTGGTTGAAATAGGGCTGCACGCTTGGCACATTTGGCATAATGTCGATCACGCCAGGCTGAGCCAGTTGCAACACCGCCGCAGTTGGTGCTCGCCCAACAATTACTAATTTGGTTGCTGGCCGTTCAGCGCGAATTAATGGCAGAACTTCCTGCACAAACCAGCGCAATGCATCGACGTTTGGCCGAAAATCTAAGCTACCAGTAAAAAGCAACGTATTCGGGTCGAATTCGCGGGGCTGGCTTGGGCTAAATTGCTGGCTATCAACGCCATTCGGAACCACATGCAGCTGCTTGGTAACGCCTATTTTTTGCAACATCGTGCGATCTTCTGGCGAAACCACATAGGTTTGATCAAGCTGGTTGCAAACCAGCCGTTCGTAGCGCGCCAATTTGCGCCATTGAATCGCCGAATAGAGCGCAGCATGCCAGCGCTTGGGCTGTTGGCGGTCGGTTTGGGCCGCACGTTGTTGCAACAGATATTCAGCATTCCATTGATCGAGGGTTGCGGGCACGCCCCAGCGTTGCGCTTGCAAAGCATATTGCGCCATTTCGATGCTTTCAGCTTGGACTAAATCGAAGCGATTGGTATTGAGCAAGCTGGCCAAGGCCGAGCGAAACATCGCCGAAGGCGCGCGCAAGGCCATATCAGGCAACGGTGAAGCGAGCGTCGTCCAAGCGCGTTTGGCAAGGCTGCGTTGCGGCGCAGGAATCAACGTTAAGTGGCAATATTGATTGAGTGGTTGGGAGGCGGCACTAGCTTTATGGCTTGGCGAGAGGCTTAAACACCATAATTCATGCTGGCTGCTCAGCTCGCGCATCAGCTGAAACATGCGTTGGGTGCCACCACTATTGGCGGGGTAAGCAGGATATGGCGTGAGAAATAAAATCCGCATAGGTTACTCTGGGGTATTACACAAAAAGAACTGACGATCGCGGCCTGCATGATAGGCAAATTGCTCGCCACCCACCTCTAACACCACGCGAAAACCAGGTGTAAGCACCGCCTTGCCAATCCCGCCATTATCGGCACAGCCAAGATTGCTCGCAGGCCAGGTAACGGCTTCATCAACCAGCACCTTAATTTGCGCGCTAGAAGCACCAAATTGAGTCTGATGCAGGCTGATCACAGTTTGCGAGTTAATAGACTCAGGCCCACTGGTCATGACTGGCTCCTGAATAGTAACAAATGGTGGGTTAATCGGTGGTAAGCGTTGATCAACATTGCCACAGCCAAATAAAAGCCATGGGCTTGCCAGCAGAGCGATGGTACAATTGAGTCGCTGTCGCCAACGACGAGAGCATGGATTTTTCATAGCCCAAAGGATACCACAAATGCGAAGTCATGCGATTGCCATTGCCAAAGCAGCAGGTCAAATTCTGCGCGATGGATTACGCAATGAGCGTCAAATTCAACATAAAAGTGCCAGCATTGATTTGGTGACCAATATCGATTTAGCCAGCGAAAAATTGATTGTCAGCAGCATCCACGAACACTTTCCCGAGCATCGGATTGTGGCCGAAGAATCAGGCGACGATGGCCGTAGCGCCGAATATTGCTGGGTGATCGATCCGCTTGATGGCACAACCAATTATGCCCACGGCTTTCCCTTCTTCGCGGTTTCAATCGCCTTGTTGCATAACAATCAACCAACAATCGGCGTGGTTTACGACCCCTGGCGCGATGAATGTTTTGTCGGCGAGCGCGGGGTTGGCGCATGGCTCAACGATCAACCATTGCATGTCACCAGCACCAACACGGTTGATGCAGCCTTGCTCAGCACTGGCTTTCCCTACACAATTCGCAGCAATCCCGATAACAATATCGCTGAATTTACCAAGATTGTGCTCAAAGCCCAAGCAATTCGGCGCGGCGGGGCAGCGGCCTTAGATATTTGCTACGTGGCGGCTGGGCGTAGCGAAGGCCATTGGGAACTTGGCCTCAAGCCGTGGGATACCGCAGCAGCAGCGGTTATTTTGACTGAAGCTGGCGGCAAACTCAGCACATGGACTGGCGCAGAATGGAATCCATGGATTGATCGCTTGGTGGCGACCAACGGCGCGGTGCATGCCGAGTTGGTTGGGCTGCTACAAGCTTAATTCAATATTTTAGCCGACAAAGCTCTTGCGCGGTGCAAGAGCTTTTTTATTTCAACCAAGCCTAATCACCGGAAAAGCCGATAAAACACAATTCATGCGGCTGCTCGTTTTCGTAGGCAGTGATGATAAAGCCTTGCCAGCGCTCGTGATGGTCTTAAATAGCCGACTCGTGGGCGATAATTTGGGCTTTGGTCGGGCGGGTCGTGCCAAAAATTTCGCGTTGGGCTATTAGACTATTTGTAATGGTTCATTTTAACGACGGTTTGCCCTCTCACCCCCTAGCCCCCTCTCCCGCCCGCGGGCGAGGGGGAACCGCTGAATCAGTGCTCCCCTCGCCCGCGTTTAGTGGGAGAGGGGCTGGGGGTGAGGGAATAACGTATTCAAGCTATTAAATTATTTGTTGTTCACGTTAAACTGTGCGATCATCGAGCGTAATGGTGATGAGATTTTCACTCTGAGGAGTTTGCATGCAGATTCAAGGGCAACGCTGTATGTTGCGCGATTGGCAGCTGAATGATTTGGCGCTTTGGGGCGATTGGCTACGGCCTGAACACGAGTGGCAACGTTGGGATGGCCCCTATTATCCAGGCCCAACGCTGGCTGAAATTCCAGAGTTGGTGGCCCAGAAGCGGGCAATAATTGAGGCCGCCGAATGGCCCAACCCACGCATGAATTTGGTGATCGCCGACCCAGCAACCGACCAATTGTTGGGCACAGTCACCAGCTATTGGGAAAGCATCGAGACCAACTGGCTGTGCTTGGGCATTGCGATTTACGATCCGGCGTGGTGGCAACGTGGGATTGGCCGCGAAGCCTTCGGCTTATGGATCGATTATCAATTTGCTCAACGCCCGGAGCTTGTGCGGCTCGATTTGCGCACATGGTCGGGCAACCAGCGCATGGTCAAATTAGCAACTACGCTTGGTTTTCGCCAAGAAGCCTGTTTTCGCAAAGCGCGGATCGTCGAAGGCCACTATTACGATGGCTTAGGCTTTGGCATCTTGCGCGAGGAATGGCACGATTTTATTAAAAGCATGTAAAAATAGTTCTAAAGATCTATAGCCAATTCAGCCTAGCTCTGTGATAGTACCCTGCATCATTCTTTATTCTTCAGGAGTATTTGTATGCAGGGTATTTCGGCTTGGTTGCGCGCAAACCAGCGTTGGGTCATTATTAGTGCGCTTATGTTTGGCTTGGTTGGTTCTGTTGCGGGACAAGCTCCACAAACGATTGCTGGCGGCAGCATGAACTATCTGCCAGTTGTCATGTCCAACCCGCTGCTTGATATTCACAATCGCCAATCAGTGGTCAATTTTTATACCAATTATTATAAAGTTGGCATGGCTACAGGCTGGACGGGCAATGCCAGCACCTGCACGCCTGGCACGACCAGCCAAGCCTTCCGCGACAATGTGCTAGCCCGCGTTAATTATTTTCGGCTTTTAGCAGGCATGGGCACTGTTACTTTTGATCCAGTGTTGAATGCCAAAGCGCAGCAAGCAGCCTTGATGATGAGCCGCAACCGCACCCTCAACCACTATCCGCCAAGCACATGGCTGTGTTATACGGCCGAGGGCAAAGAAGCAGCTGGTAAATCAAATTTAGCTGGCGGAATTACGGCCAATGGTGTTACCGCGATTGAGCTATATATGGACGATAGTGATGAGCCAACTGTGGGGCATCGGCGTTGGTTGCTGTACACGCCAACCCGCAAAATGGGCACTGGCGATGTCGATGGCCAAAACGGCACAATTGACGCTAACAGTTTGTGGGTCGTTGGCAATACTGGCCCGCGCCCAGCCACCCGCACCGAATATATCGCTTGGCCGCCGGCAGGCTTTGTGCCATTTAGCCATGTCGTCAAACGCTGGTCATTTAGCTTGCCTAGCGCTAATTTCGCCAATGCAACGGTTACGATGCAAAAAGCCAATCAACCGCAAGCCACCACGATTGTTTCGCGCAGCAGTGGCAGCGGTGATAATGCACTTGTGTGGGATGTTGCAGGCTATATCCACTGGCCTGCGCCTGCAACCGACGTTACCTACACGGTCAATGTAAGCAATGTGGTGCATAACGGCCAAACGCGCTCATTTAGCTACCAAGTCACCGTAATTGACCCAAATCGTTAGGGCAGATGGGCTATAGCCAAAATGCCAAATATTTGTCAAAATTCATTAACGAATCAATCAATGGAGGCATGGTATGCAAGTGGCACACGACAGGCCGCGCAAGCGCTGGCTGGGTTTGGTTATTGCAAGTTTGGTGTTTTTGGGCATCGTTGCCCCGCTTGCAGCCCAAGAACCCCAAGCAATTACTGGTGGCAGCAAAACCTATTTTCCAGTCGTCACCTCGAACCCTGAGCTTGATATTCACAATCGCCAATCGGTTGTCAATTTTTATACCAATTTCTATTTGCCCAGCAATAATGTTACCGATGGCTGGACTGGCAATCAAGCCACATGTGATGCTGGCACAACGAGCCAAGCCTATCGCGATGCGATTCTGCTACGGGTCAATTATTTTCGTAAAATGGCTGGCCTCGCCGCCGTCACCCTCAACGCAAGCTACAACAGCCAAGCTCAACAAGCAGCATTAATGATGAGTCGCAACAATAGCCTCAACCACAATCCGCCAACCTCGTGGGCTTGTTATACCACCACTGGCAAAAATGCCGCTGGTAAATCGAATCTCTATTTAGGCCAACTCGGGCCAGGCGCAATCACGGGCTATATGCTCGATCCTGGTGCTGGCAATAGCTCTGCTGGGCATCGGCGCTGGATTCTGTATCCCCAAACCAAATCGATTGGCACTGGCGATGTGCCAAGCCGCAGCGGCTACGCTGGCTCGAACGCCTTATATGTGATTACCAGCGATTTTGGCACAGCACGGCCTGCCACCCGCACCGAGTATGTGCCTTGGCCGCCTGAAGGTTTTGTGCCCTATCAAGTCGTGTTTGGGCGCTGGTCGTTCGCCTTGCATAATGGCAATTTTACCAATGCGACTATTAGCATGCGCCAAGGCAGCACGACGATTCCAGTTACCAAAGAAACCGTTGCCAATGGCTACGGCGAAAATACCATCGTTTGGATTCCGCAGGGCTATAACCATAGCTCAAGTTGGGGCAATCCGGGTGCAGACACAACCTACACAATTACAATTGGCAATGTGATTGTCAATTCGCAAACACTCAGCTTCACCTATAATGTGACCGTGATTAATCCAAATCAATAGTTACCTTTTCAAATTAAAATCGCCAATTCAGACCGACAGTAGCCATTGGTTGCTGTCGGTCGTGATCTATGTTGGAGGTAGGTGTGGCTGCTAAAATTGCCTTTATTCGCAAGGGTCGCTGGCCGCTGGCCAATGTGCGAACTGCCGAAACCTTACGTACTCAATTTCCCGAATATGAACTGCGTGAGATCGATTTAATTCCTATCATTCGTCGCAAGCCTGCACTGGTTGCATTAAACGGCTGGTGGACGTTACGTCAATACGCTGGCGATTTGGCCTTGCGTCGGCGCGGCCCCAAAGATGCCTTTTTAATTACCAGTTATATTTTTAAAGCTGTCAAGCATTTGGTTGCCGATTTGCTGCGCGATGATGAGTATGTATTCAGTTTTCAGATGCAATCATTATTTGATGCCAGCGTGCCAAATATCCCTCATTTTGTCTATACCGACCATACCTTGTTGGCAAATCGCCAATATCCGGGCTTTAATCCAGCCTCACTCTATCACCCAGACTGGATGAAATTAGAGCCAACAATTTATCAAAATGCCAAGATAGTCTTTACACGTTCGAATCATGTTTCGCGTTCGTTGATCGAGGATTATCATTGCGAGCCGGAGAAAGTGCGCTGTGTTTATGCTGGCAGCAATGCACCAGTCATCAGCGAAGCGCCAGATCCTGCGCGCTATGCTAGCCAAAATATCGTCTATGTTGGGATAGATTGGGAGCGCAAAGGTGGCCCCGAATTGCTGCAAGCCTTCGCCCAAGTGCGGGCGGTTTATCCCAATGCAACCCTGACAATCATCGGCGCAACCCCGCAAACCAACCAACCTGGCGTTGAGGTCATTGGGCGAATTCCGGTGGAGCAATTGCCGCAGTATTACCAACGAGCTGCCGTTTTTTGCATGCCCACCAAACTTGAGCCATTTGGGATCGTGACGATTGAAGCGATGAATTATTGGCTGCCGGTAGTTTCGACCAACCTTGGAGCCATGCCCGACTTTATTGAGCACGATCGCAATGGCTATTTGGTCGAGCCAGGCACCGTTGATCAACTAGCAACCGCCTTGATCAAGTTGGTCGGCGATCCTGAACGCTGTCGGCGTTTTGGCGCGCGCAGTGTCGAAATTGCGGCCCGCTATCGCTGGGAAGCGGTCGGTTCGGCCATGCGCGAGGCGATTATCCAGAACATAGAGCATAGAGCATAGAACATAGAACATAAACCGCGAAGGACACGAAGAGCACGAAGGGCGAGGGGTCAGGAATTTGCTTTTAACGCAGAGGCGCAGAGAGTAAGGATTGGGAGCTGGGGATCAGGGGTCGGGACGCTTGGCTATCGGCTTTTGGCTGAAGGCTATGGGATTAGGAGCCGGGGGTCAGGGGTCGCTTACAAGGGTAGGTTGTTAAGATCCCCTCACCCCAACCCCTCTCCCGTGGCGCGGGCGAGGGGCTTTAACGTGCTGGTTCTCCCACAATTCCTTGGCGAAACATGGTCGGCTCCCCCTCGCCCGCGTTCAGTGGGAGAGGGGGTTGGGGGTGAGGGAACGCTCCACTGCCGACCAATCGCTCAAAACCTACCCTTGTAAGGTCAGGGGTCGGGGATCGGGACGCTTGGCTTTGGGCGAACGGAAGCATAATCCCCATAATCTGTGGCGAAAAAAACTCATCCTTCGCGATCTTCGCGTCCTTCGCGGTTTCAGCCATGCGTGAATCAAAACTCCCTAGCCCCTGAATCCTGCTCCCTGAACCCTCGGAAAATCATCACTTGACAAACTGAAATCTGCCTGCTATGCTTCGGCGCAGAACTTTTGATTTGTGGAGTTTGTTGCTATGTTCAGTCAACAATTGATTCTGAACTTGAAAAAACGCAGCGCAAAGAAGCCAGGCAGCGAGTCTGGTTTATTGCGTCGCGTCTAAACAACACTCCACGCGCTCAATAAACTCAAGGCTCGCCGCCATAAACGGCGAGTCTTTTTTTGTACCAAACGTCGGTTTTGAAAGGATTTTCCCATGGCCACACTCAAGCAACTTAAACGGATTAGCCATCTTCACCGCCCTGCGGCAGTTCGCCCTGAATTGTTCACCGGATGTTCTTGCGGAAGGATTGTGCTTTCATGACCCGTCAGTTTGCAATTGTTGATACCACCTTGCGCGAAGGCGAACAATGGGCCAACGCCCACTTCAGCAGCGCAGATCGCCTAGCCATCGCCAATTTGCTGGTTCAGTTTGGCGTTGAATACATCGAAATGACCTCGCCCTGCGCCTCGCCGCAAAGTGCGGCAGATTTGCGCAGCATCGCAGCCTTGCCACTCGGCAATACCAAGCTGCTGACCCATACCCGTTGTAACCTTGAAGACGTACAGCTTGCTGCTGAATGTGGCGTTGCTGGCGTAAATATCCTCTTTGGCACCTCACCCTATCTGCGCCAATGGAGCCATGGTCGCTCAATTGAAGCGATTTTGGCCGAAGTTGGCCCGGTTGTGCGTTTCCTCCAAGAACGGCAGATCGAAGTCCGTTTCTCCTGCGAAGATTCTTTCCGCACTCCCTTGCCCGATTTGTTGCGCGTCTACCAAGCTGTCGATTTGCTTGGCGTGCAGCGAGTTGGCATCGCCGACACCGTGGGCATTGCCACGCCGCGCGATGTTGAGCGCGTGGTTGGGGCGGTGCGGAATGCAGTTCGCTGCGACATTGAATTTCACGGCCACAACGATGGCGGCTGTGCAATTGCCAATGCCTATGCAGCACTCGAAGCAGGCGCAACTCACATCGACACAACGATTCTTGGCATTGGCGAACGCAACGGCATCGCCGCCCTCAGCGGCCTGATTGCCCGCCTCTACCTCTCCGAACCTGAAAGTGTTGCAGGCTACGCCTTGCCAATGTTGGCCCAACTTGATCACACAGTTGCGGCAATCTTGGGCATTCAAGTGCCGTTCAATGCCTGTATCACCAGCGAAACCGCCTTTGCTCACAAAGCAGGCCTGCATACCAAGGCAGTTTTGGCCAATCCCAGCACCTACGAAGCGATCGATCCCAATGCTTTTGGGCGTGAACGCAACGTGCTTATTGGCCATCGCCTAACTGGCCGCCATGCTTTGCAAAGCCGCGCTAACGCTCTCGGTTTGGAGCTGAGCGACAGCACGATCGTCGCACTTGCAGCCCAACTCAAAGCTGCCGCCGATGATCAGCCGTTGACGCTCGACGAGGTGGATGCGCTGCTGCGCTCAAGCACCCTCCAAGCAGCCTAACGATTTTTCGAGCAGGTAATTGAAATTGCTATTTCAATGCCTTGGCTTGCTATACCTTGATGTGCCATTTTTCAGCAATTTTTGGGAGTTTTTGCAATGGGTCAGACATTTGCCGAGCAAATTTTGGGGCATGCTTCCGGTCGCAACGACGTGCAAGCAGGCGATATGGTAGTAGTCAATGTCGATTTGGTGATGATGCACGATAGCCTCTCGCCAAGCATTATCGAGACCTTGCACAACGAATTGGGCGCTGAACACGTGTGGGATCGCGACAAAGTTGCGGTGGTCATCGACCACGTTGCGCCAGCCGCCACCGTGCGCCAAGCAGAACAACAACAACATGTGCGACGTTGGGTCGCGCAACAAGGCATTTCGCATTTGTTTGATGTTGGGCGTGGCATCTCACACCCTGTTTTGATTGAAGAAGGCCTTGTGCAGCCGGGCATGCTGGTAGTTGGCAGCGATTCGCATAGCACTGGCTATGGCGCGGCGGCGGCATTTGGCTCCGGCATGGGCACAACCGACATCGCACTGGCGCTGGCGACAGGCCAAACATGGTTTCGGGTGCCAGAAACGGTGCGGGTTAATGCAGTTGGTAATTTTCAACCAGGCGTAAGCGTCAAAGATTTTGGCTTGTGGGCGGCGCGCACGCTACGAGCTGATGGCGCAACCTATCAAAGCGTCGAGTGGCACGGGGTTGATTTTCTTTCGTGGCGCGAACGCATGACCTTGGCAACCTTGTCGATCGAGGTCGGAGCCAAGGCCGGAATTGTTGCACCAACAGGCTTGGGCGCTGAACATCCAGTACCAGCGTGGTTGCGAGTCGAGAATGATGCAAGCTATAGCCGCGTGGTTGAATGCGATTTGAGCACCCTTGAACCCCAAGTCAGCGTGCCACATTATGTCGATAACGTGGTCAATTTGGCTGAGCTTGGGCGAGTCGCGGTCGATGTGGTTTATCTTGGCACCTGCACCAACGGCCACTACGAAGATATGGCCGCCGCCGCCAGCATTCTCAAGGGGCGGCGTTTGGCTCCGAATGTGCGCATGATTGTGGTGCCAGCTTCGAGCGAAAGCCTGCACCGCGCCGCCAGCGATGGCACGTTGGCAACCTTAATTGCTGCAGGGGCGACGATCGGCACGCCTGGTTGTGGCGCATGCATTGGGCGGCATATGGGCGTGTTGGCTCCCGATGAGGTGTGTGTTTTTACTGGCAATCGCAATTTCCGCGGACGGATGGGCAGTCCAGGGGCCAACATCTACTTGGCCTCGCCCGAAGTAGCCGCCGCCACCGCCATCACCGGCTACATCACCCACCCGCGCAATGTGCTGCAAAGCACTGAGCAAGCAGTTTTCGCCTAATTTTTGCAATTGCACAGGAGTCAGCACTATGCCACGGATTTGGGTTTTTGGAAATGATGTCAACACCGACCAGATGGTTCCAGGCCGCTATGCCCCCTACATGCTGGGCGCAAACGACGATGTGCGGCGCTATGCCTTTATCGAAGCGCGGCCCGATTTCGCTCCCAATGTTCAGCCAGGCGATTTGATTATTGCTGGGCCAAATTTTGGCTGTGGCTCAAGCCGCGAGTATGCGCCCTTGGCCTTGAAGCGCTGCGGAGTTGGTGCAGTAATCGCTCCACTGTTTGCCCGCATTTTCTTCCGCAACGCCTTGAATTTGGGCATTCCCTGCTTTACCGCCGATATTCGCGAGCAAGTTGCCGATGGCGATGTTGTCGATTTTGATTTGGCTGCTGGCATGATCAGTAACAATGGCAGCCAGATTCAATTGCCACCACCAGAAAGCTGGATGCGTGAAGTTTGGGCTGAAGGCGGAATTGTGCCGTTCTATCGTCGCCATGGTCGCTTTCCGACGACAGGAGCCTAAGCATGACCAGCTTGTGTTTGATTGCCGGCGATGGGATTGGCCGCGAAGTGGTGCAGGCAGCGCGTCAAGTGCTCGAAGCGTTGGCAGTTCCTGCTGAATTTGTTGAGGCCGAAGCAGGCTGGGAAACCTTCCAGCGCACTGGCAACGCCTTGCCCGAACAGACTTTAGCCGCTGTCCAAGCGGCCAATGCAACCTTGTTTGGCGCGGTTAGCTCGCCATCGCAACGAGTTGCTGGCTATCGCAGCCCAATCGTTGGCATGCGCAAAGCGCTTGATTTGTATGCCTGTGTGCGGCCAGTTCAAACGCCGCCGTTGGCCAATGCGCGGGCTGGAGTTAATTTGGTGGTGGTACGCGAAAACACCGAAGGGTTGTATAGCGGCCAAGAAACCCGCGAGGGCGATGAACGGGCAACAGCGCAACGGATTATCACGTGTGAAGCCAGCGAGCGGATTGTGCAATGGGCAGTGCATTATGCTCAGCGCACTGGCCGCCGCAAAATCACCATCGTGCACAAAGCCAATGTGCTACGCGAAACCTGTGGTTTGTTCCGCGAAACCGCGCTGCGGGTGTTGTCCGATGCGCCCGATTTGCAGGTTGAAGAAATGTTGGTCGATAACGCAGCCTATCAATTGGCGCGTGCTCCCGAACGTTTTGAAGTGCTGGTTACCACTAATTTGTTTGGCGATATTCTCTCGGATGTAGCCAGCGTGTGGGGTGGCGGGCTGGGCTTAGCAGCATCGGCCAATTATGGCACCCGCACGGCGGTGTTCGAGCCAGTGCACGGCAGCGCCCCAGATATTGCCGGCCAAGGCAGCGCTAATCCATTGGCAACGTTGAGCGCTAGCGTGCTGATGCTGGAATTTGTGGGATTGAACAGCTACGCCAAGCGTTTGCAAACCGCGATTCAAGCAGTATTGGCCAATGGGCCACACACGCCCGACCTTGGTGGCACAGCCACGACGGCTGAGGTGGTGCAAGCAGTGATTGACCAGTTTTGATCCACGAAGAGCACGAAGAGGGTACGAAACCACGAAGAACGCGAAGAGCACGAAGAGGATGAGGCTCTAGGCTTTTGGCTAGCGGAAGAATTAACTCCCCTCGCCCGCGTTCAGTGGGCGAGGGGCTGGGGGTGAGGGGAATTCTAGCTCCCTACCACTACCCTTGAAACCACGAAGAACGCGAAGAGCACGAAGATGATGAGGCTCTAGGCTTTTGGCTGTTGGCTAGCGGAAGAATTAACTCCCCTCGCCCGCGTTCAGTGGGGGAGGGGCTGGGGGTGAGGGAATATCACCCCTAACTAATAAAGGATTACAAACAATGAGCGCACAATGCCCAGAATGTGAAGGAACGATCGTGTTGGCGGCAGATATTTTGGATGGCGAGATTGTGCCATGCCCCGATTGTGGCGCAGAACTCGAAGTCGTCAGCCTGAACCCAGTTGTTTTGGAATTAGCACCCGAAGTCGAAGAAGACTGGGGCGAGTAAGGGAGTTATGGCAATGCGTGTGGGTATGTTATGTTCCCGAATTCGGGTTGAAGAAAAGCTGCTGATCAATGAATTTGAGCGGCGCAATGTCCAATTTGAACGAATTGACGATGATCAGACATGGTTTGATTTGAATGCTTTACAAGCTAATCGTCAAGTGCGCGCGCAATTTCCTGATGTGATTATTGAGCGTTCGTTGCACCATGGTCGGGCCTTGTACACCCTCAAAACCTTGAACGATGCTGGCATTCCAACGGTCAACAATTATAACGTGGCCTTGACCTGTGGCGATAAATTTTTGACGACCCAAGCCCTGTTGCGCAACGGCGTACCATCGCCGCGCTGTTTGCTGGCCTACACCCAAGAATCGGCGCTCGAAGCGATCGAAAGTTTGGGCTATCCGGTGGTGTTGAAGCCAGTTATTGGCTCGTGGGGTCGCTTGGTCTCGAAGATCAACGATCGCGAAGCAGCCGAAGCAGTGCTTGAACACCGCGACACCTTGGGCAATTATCAGCACGCAATTTTCTACATTCAAGAATATATCAACAAACCAGGTGGCCGCGATATTCGCGCTTTTGTGGTTGGTGATGAGTGCATCGCGGCGATTTATCGCACCAGCGGCCACTGGATCACCAATACTGCACGCGGCGGTGAGGCTTCCAATTGCCCAATTACGCCAGCCTTGGCCGATATTTGCATCGGTGCGGCCAATGCGGTTGGTGGCGGCGTGGTTGCAATCGATGTTTTCGAAACAGCCGAAGGTCGCTATTTGGTCAACGAAGTTAATTACACCATGGAATTTCGCAACAGCATTAGCACAACTGGGGTGAACATTCCTGAACGCATTGTTGATTATGTGCTAGCTCAAGCGCAATAGTTGGCGCGCTGTAGCCAAATTGAGGTTGTTATGCTTTCAGTTTCGATCGTTGGTGGCTCTGGCTATGTCGGTGGTGAATTGCTGCGTTTATTGTTGGGGCATCCCCACGTCGAGGTGCGTCAGGTCACCAGCGAACGCTTAGCAGGCCAATATGTCTACAGCACCCACCCCAATTTGCGCGGGCGCAGCGAGTTGCGCTATAGCCCACAAAGCACGTTGGAGCCGTGTGATGTGTTAATTTTGGCCTTGCCGCATGGCTCTGCTGCCAAAAACATTGAGCATTATGCTGGCCTTGGCCAAGCAATCATCGATTGTTCAGCCGATTTCCGCTTGCGCGACCCAGAAGCCTATAGCCGTTGGTATGGAGAAAAACACCCAGCCCCGCACTGGCTTGAGCGCTTTGTCTATGGCTTACCGGAGCTGTATCGCGAGCAAATTCGCGCAACCCGCTATGTCAGCGGTGTGGGCTGTAATGCAACAGCGATTAACTTGGCCTTGTTGCCTTTAGTCAAGGCTGGATTAATTGATCAAACCAAGCCAGTGGTGGCTGAAGTCAAAGTTGGTTCGTCCGAGGCGGGCGCGGTTGCCAACGATGGCAGCCATCATGCCGAACGCTCAGGCGTGGTGCGCTCGTTTGCACCAGTCGGCCATCGCCACACCGCCGAAATTGTACAAGCGCATGGGCTTGAAAATGTGCATATTTCGATCACGTCGGTGGAAATGGTGCGCGGTGCTTTAGCAACATGCCACGTTTTTACTCAAGGCTCAGTCAACGAACGCGATCTCTGGCGAGCCTATCGGGCAGCCGCCGCCGAACAACCATTTTTGCGCATTGTTCATGATCGCACTGGCTTGCACCGCCATCCTGAGCCAAAAATCTTGGCTGGCAGCAATTATGCCGATATTGGCTGGGCGCTCGATGAAACCACAGGCCGCGTAGTTGCGCTCTGCGCACTCGATAACTTGATGAAGGGTGCAGCCGGAGCCGCCATCCAATGCTTGAATTTGATGCATGGCTTCGACGAAAGCGTAGGGCTTGAGTTTAGCGGCTTGCATCCGGTTTAAGAACATAGAACATAGAGCATAGAACATAGGGGTCGGGGGTCAGGGGCTGGGGATCGGTGGTCGGGGATCAGGGTTTCGAGGATACTAAGCTGGATTTTAACGCAGCGGCGCAGAGAGGGAGAATAATTATGAAGGATGAGAGATGAAGGGTGAAGGGATATGCTCTCCACATTGAGCTTGACGTGCTTCGTGCCCTTCGCGTGCTTCGTGGTTTCATTCTTGGGAATCTTTGCGTCCTTCGCGGTTCCTAGCCTTAGCGTGCTTCGTGCTCTTTGTGGATCAAAAAGGAACAACATGTTTGTGATAAAAATTGGCGGCGCGGCGGGCATTGATTATAGCAATCTTTGCGCTGATATTGCCCAGCTTGCCGCCCAAGGCCAACCGATTGTGCTGTTTCATGGTGGTTCGGATGGAGCCAACACACTTGGCGAGCAACTTGGCCATCCGCCGCGCTTCATCACCTCGCCGTCGGGCCATACCAGCCGCCAAACTGATCGGCGCACGCTCGAAATTTTCATGATGGCGACAGCCTTGCTCAATCGCCAGCTGGTTGAGCACTTGCGGGGCTTGGGAGTCAACGCTTTCGGTTTATCGGGCCTCGATGGAGGCTTGCTGCAAGGCACCCGCAAAACCAATGTTCGGGCGGTCGAAAACGGACGGGTGCGCGTGATTCGCGACGATTGGACAGGCAGCATCGACCAAGTTAATCGTGGATTATTGCAAATGTTGCTGAGCGCTGGCTATCTGCCAGTCATCGCACCATTGGCGGTCAGCGCTGCGGGCGAACCATTAAATATTGATGGAGATCGCGGCGCGGCCAGTGTGGCAGCTGCACTCGAAGCCGAAACCTTGTTGCTGCTAACCAATGTGAGTGGCTTATATCGTAATTTTCCCGACGAAAGCAGCTTAATCGCGCATTTGCCGCGCACAGAATTAGCCCACGCCAGCGAAAAACTCGCCCAAGGCCGCATGAAGAAAAAATTGCTTGGAGCACAAACCGCGCTAGAGGCTGGCGTGCGCCGCGTGATTATCGGCGATGGCCGCAGCGAGCAACCAGTCAGCGCAGCGCTCGCAGGCAATGGAACAATCATCGAATAGGATTTGGCAGGAACAAACAATGACTGAACAACAACCTTTTGCCAGTTTGGAAGCTGCTCATAGCGCGGGCGTGTATGCCAAGCGCCCAATTACCTTGGTGCGCGGCAGCGGCGCAACCCTCTACGACGATCACGGTCTGGCCTATCTCGATTGTGGCTCAGGGATTGGGGTTGCCAACATTGGCCATTGCCATCCAACAGTGGTGCAGGCAATTGCCGAGCAAGTAGCAACCCTAACGGTTTGCCCAGAAGCCTTTCACAACGATCAACGCGCCTTGTTACAAGCCGAATTGGTGCAATTATTTCCTGCCGAATTTCAACGGGTATTTTTGTGCAATAGCGGCACCGAAGCCGTCGAAGCAGCCTTGAAATTTGCCCGCATGGCCACAGGCCGCACGGCAATCGTCGCAGCCATGCGAGGCTTTCATGGCCGTACCTTTGGAGCCTTGAGCGCAACCTGGGAGAGCCATTATCGCGAGCCGTTTATGCCGCTCGTGCCCGATTTTAGTCATATTCCCTACAATAATATCGAGCGTTTGCAAAGCGCTATAACCGAACAAACCGCCGCCTTGATTATCGAAATTGTCCAAGGCGAAGGCGGAATTCGGCCTGCAACCGCCGAATTTTTGCAAGCAGCCCAAACAATTTGCCGCGAACGCGGAGCCTTGTTGATTCTCGATGAAGTGCAGACTGGCTTTGGCCGCACGGGGCGCATGTTTGCATTTGAACATGTTGGCTTGCAGCCTGATTTGGTCTGTTTGGCTAAGGCCTTGGGTGGCGGCATGCCAATGGGCGCGGTCGTGATCAACCAGCGAGTTGGCGAATTGGCGATTGGCACGCATGGCTCGACCTTTGGCGGCAATCCCTTGGCATGCGCGGCGGCGCGGGCTGCGCTCAGCGTGATTCGCACCGAACAATTGGTTGATCAAACTGCCGAAAAAGGTGCGTGGTTATTGGCTCAATTGCAAGCGATTCGTTCGCCCAGAATTCGCGAAGTGCGTGGCTTGGGCTTGATGATCGGCATTGAACTCAAGGAAAAAGTTGCGCCCTATCTGCAAAAATTAATGAACCAGCATCAGATTATTGCGCTGAATTCTGGCAGCAACGTGTTGCGCCTGCTCCCGCCGCTGGTCATTTCGTGGCCAGAATTAGAACGCGTGGTGGCAACCCTGCGCAGCATGTTTGAGGAGCCAGCAGCATGAACGATCAACAAGCTTTGCAATTAATTGAGGCCATGGTGGCAACACCCAGCGTTTCTGGCGACGAGGCCGCGCTGGCCCAACTCTTGGTCGAGCAGATGCACCACGCTGGCTTTGATGCGCACGTTGATGCGGTTGGCAACGCAGTTGGGATGATTGGAGCTGCTGCTGAAACCGTCGTGCTGCTTGGGCATATGGATACTGTGCCAGGATATATTCCAGTTGAAGTGCGCGCTGGCGAGTTGTGGGGGCGCGGTTCAGTTGATGCCAAAGGCTCGTTAGCGACGTTTATTGCTGCTGCCGCCCGCGCTCATGCTGAGCAACGCTTGGCCTATCGGGTGATTGTGGTTGGCTGCGTCGAAGAAGAAATTGCATCATCCAGAGGTGCGCATTTTATAGCCCAAACCATGGCCGCGCCAACGTGGTGCATTGTCGGCGAGCCAAGCGGCGCAGACCGCCTAACCTTGGGCTACAAAGGCAATTTGCGGGCACAAATTCGCATCGACCAGGATGCAGCCCATTCGGCCCACGCCAGCCAGACCGCCGCCGAGCATGGCTGTGAATTGTGGAAAAGCATCGCCCAGCACGCCAATGAGTTTAACCAAGGCCGCGAGCGAGCCTTCGATCAGCTGCTACCAAGCCTTGTGCGCATCGAATCTGGTGGCGATGGCCTGCGCGATTGGTGCGAGTTGCTGGTCAATGCCCGCTTGCCCTTGGATCTTGATCCGGCGGCCTATACTGCGCTGCTGCAACAACTATTGCCCAATTATGCCCACTTGAACATTAGCGGCGCAACGCCTGCCTACAGTAGCGAGCGCACATCGAGCATAGCGCGGCGTTTTGGGCGAGTATTTCGCGCCAAAGGCCAGCAACCGCGCTATGTGCAAAAAACTGGCACCGCCGATATGAACGTGGTTGGGCCAGCCTGGGGTTGCCCTGTTGTTGCCTATGGCCCAGGCGATGCCGCGCTCGATCACACGCCACACGAGCGTTTGCCGTTGGCCGAGTATTTACAGGCGATTAACGTGTTGACCGCTGTCTTGAGCAACGAGTAATTATTCTTGAATGAGCTCCAAACTATTGCCATCGGGATCAGCGACAATTGCCGCTTTGATGCCGCCCTCAGTTGGCGGAGCGACGATGGTGCCACCATGCTGCACAGTTTTTTCGAGCGCTCTGGCTAAATCGGGCACACACACGTGAAATTGCAAGCGGCTTTGTTCGGCCACAACTCCAGCAATCGCGTTTGGGCAAAGCAACAAAGGAATATTAACCAAAAAACCTTCATAAAAGGTATGTTCGCCATGCTTAACCTTGCGAAAATTGGTAAACAACACAGCATTATAAAAGGCCGCCATTTGTTCAATATTGGTAGCAGCAAGCGTTAATTGGGTAAATGAAATTGGTGAATGCATGTAAATCCTCATATAATTGTCTTTTGCTACTGCCCATGCTACCATAGGCCAAGCCCAAACCCGCTATGACAGCACTCCAGAACGACTTTTGCAGCAGCAAGTCTGATTATTTCTAGCCGCATTAATTTCAAATAAACGCTATTTTTATTGTTTCGATTGCAGACCTAGAGTGGCAACGTATGTGGAGGATCGACGATGTTTAAAGAGTTCAAGGAATTTGCTTTCAAAGGCAACGTGCTCGATTTGGCAATCGGTGTAATTATTGGGGCTGCCTTTGGCAAAATTGTCACGGCCTTGGTCGATAATATTTTGATGCCATTAATTGCTGCTTTCTTTGCTAAACCTAACGTTGCTGAGTTGCAATTTATGGTTGGAAAAACTCCAATTGTCTATGGCGTATTTGTCCAATCAGTCATCGACTTTTTGCTCGTCGCTATCGTCTTATTTGGGGTTGTCAAAGCAATTAACATTACCCGTCGCAAGCAAGAAGCCGAAGCGCCAGCCGCGCCACCACCAAGCGAAGAAGTGCTCTTGCTGCGCGAAATTCGCGATAGCTTGCAAAAGTAAGATTCCCCTCACCCCAACCCCTCTCCCGTCCAACGGGCGAGGGGCTTTCATGCCGTGGTTCTACCTCAAGGCGTGGTAAAACGTGGGATAGGGGCTGCTTACGAGGGTCGGTTGTTAAGATCCCCTCACCCCAACCCCTCTCCCGTCCAACGGGCGAGGGGCTTTTGGTTGTGTGGGTTTGGCATGATTGGTGGTGAACATTGGTGCTCCCCCTCGCCCGCGTTTTCGTGGGAGAGGGGGCTGGGGGGTGAGGGAATCTTTATGGCTCAAGCTCAATCTGCCAAATTGCCCCTTCATGCAACAGTAAAAACTCAGTCTGATTCAACGCCTGCAAATCAGTAACCAAGCGTGGTTGGCCAGCAGCATCATTAATTGGATAGACCTGGGTTGGCGACCAATAGACCAAACTATTGCTATCCAAGGCCCGCACCAAAACCCCATCGCGATACCACACCAATGGCTCGACCCCCAAATTGGTGGCTTGAATCGAATTCAGGCTTGGCTCGTAGATCCGAAAATCATCGCCCAGATAATAGGCTAAGGCTCCGCGCTTGTTCCAGAGCATTCTAGGTATGCTCGTGCCACGCTGGCTTTGATCGAGCAGCTGAATTTGATTGGTTTGCAGATTATAGAGGTGTAACTCTAAAGCAGCTTGGTCGCGCACTTGCACCAACAAAGCCAGTTGATCGCGATTAGGGCTAAGTTGCAAGCCACCAGCTACCAACTGCCGCTGGGGCAGGCGAATAATCACTTGCTCTTTGCTCGTACCACCAACTTGCATAATCCGCAGGTCGTTATCACCCGCTGCATAATACAAGGCACTTTGGGTCATCAAGGCTGCTTGCACCAAGCCATTGGTCGAAGTCAGCACGTGCAATGCTTGGCCACTAAATGGCTCGATCGCTTGCAGCAGATCAGGCTCCTGTTGCGAACGCCACAAAAGCAAAGCCCCATCACTTGACCAACTCAGCGCTTGGCCTTGATAGCGACGACTAAGCTCGATAAAATTCAAACCTGGCGCATGCAATTCAAACTGATCTTGGCTAATCGATTGGGTAATGAGCCATTGTTGGCTTGGCGCAAGCGGGCCAAATTGAGCACGAATAACGCCATTCGCCGCCACCAACAATTGATCGCTAGGGCTAAGTGCAGTGGTCGCGCTGGCGGTTGGCTTGAGCAACGGCGTTACCGTCGCAGGATTGCTGCTCGGCGTTGGACGAGCGGTGGCCCGCACCACGAAGCTTGGCGTTGGCCGCAACTCCAAGGTCGGAATAACCACAGCGGTTGGTTGCTGCTGGGCCAAATCACACCCATACAACAGGCCAATTAGTACCAAAACAATATAGAATCGTTTCATATCACCATGCTATAATAAATGCTGGAAACGGTTATCAGCAACAGGCAGCCTATGACGAATGATCCAATCATTGCGACCGCACCACGACTTATAATTCGTCGCTGGCAACGGGTAGATTACCAAACCATGGATCGCTGGCCACCTTTCACCGAACCTTTAAGCAGCATTTGGAACTTACCAGATCGGGTGACGGTTGGCGGCGATTGGATGAACGACATCCGGCGAACCTATGCGATTGTTCTGCGTGATAATACCCTAGTTGGGCGAATTACGTTACGCAACATTGATTCGGCTAGTGGCTCGGCACGGCTTGGGATTACAATTGGCGCACCCTATGTGAGCCAAGGCTATGGCACCGAAGGCTTAGCCGCCTTTCTCCAAGCATTTTTCAGCACCCTTGGCTTTCAAACCATGGTGCTCGATGTGGCTTCAGTTAACGAACGAGCTGTACGCTGCTATCGGCGGCTCGGCTTCCAATATAATGGTCATCATTGGCGTGATGCTGGCTGGCGTTTTATGCAAACGCTCGATCAAGCCACCCGCGAACGCATCGCCCCCTTTATCAAGGAAGGCCGTCACGGGGTGTGGGTACAATTTTACGACATGACGCTCGCCCGCAGTGATTGGCAAGCGGCTCAACATCGGTCAGTTATCCACGTTAATCAATAAAAGAGGAAGCAGTATGTCGCTGATTGCAGGAAACTTGGCAGTTGTTCAAAAACTACTCGACGGTGCGCAAATGGCGTGGGGCATTTATGGCGGAGCCGCAGCTCACTTCTATGGCAGCCGTCGCCCAATTAATGATATTGATATTGTGGTGCCAGCCAACATGCTGAGCGAAATTGCCCGCTTGTTGCAGCAAGGCCAAAAGGCAGTGCAGTACGATGGTGGGCGCATTTTATGGCGTGGGATTATTCTGCAAGAGGATCTGACGATTCGCCAAAATGGTGCTGTTTACCCGTTTGTGCTCGATCAACCAATGATCGAACGCCTACAACGCAAGCCATTGCTTGGCTCACGGGTGCTCTTTTTGGCTCCCGAAGATATTTTGGTCCACAAATTAATTTTGTATCGTGGTTCAGACCAACAACGCTTCGATATTGTCGATTGCGAAGGCATTATCAAGCGCCAACAACTCGACCTTGAATATCTGAGCCAACGCCTGCAAAGCAGCAACGCCACTGCCCTCGTTACCCCACGCATCGCCGAAATGGGCGTAACGCTGTAAGTTTAAAGGCATTGTGGGTGCATTGCTCAGAATGCCTTTTTGATTGAACCCTGACCGATAGAACATTGCTTATGCTAAAAACAACCCAACCTCAACATCCGATCGCCTGGACTTTAGGCAATTGCTTGCTCTTTTGCGGCATGTATTTGTTGTTGTATGTTGGCGGCATGTACGCCGACGATTTTTACAATCAACAAGCAGCGCGCGGCGATAGCACGCTGCCAATCGCTGCGCCCATCATTGCAACTGCCGAGCCTGAACTTGGCGCCTTTCAAGCCCCCCAATTAAACGCCAATCCGCTCAGCGACCAACCTAATGCCAATGTTCCAAGCGAACATTCAAGCATCAGCCGGATTCAAATTCCACGGATCGAGGTTGATCAGAAGGTGATCGAGGTTGGTTGGGAGTTAATCGATGGCGTGGCAACATGGCAGGTTGCAAAATACGCCGTTGGCCATCATCAAGGCAGCGCCAACCCCGGCGAAGCAAGTAATATCGTCTTGGCGGGCCATGTTGGCGGCTCGGCGCCCGTGTTTGATCGCTTGATTGAAACCCAGCCAGGCGACCAAATTGTGCTCTATAGCAATGGTCAGCAATATCTGTATGTGGTGCAATCGAATGAGCGTGTGCAAGAAGTTGGCATTTCGGCAGAACAACGCCTGACCAATGCTGCCTATATGAACCCAACTCCTGCTGAAACCATTACCTTGATTACCTGTTGGCCGCCAACTGGCCCCAATGCCTTCGATCAGCGGATTATTGTGCGAGCCGTTCCCTACACCAGCGCTTCGGAGCAACCAGCAGGTAGCAATTGGCAGATGCGCTAAATCAAGCTGCAACAAAATTTTATAGCCTATCGTCAGATGAACAGCTATTGACAATTCTGTGTCATCACGAAGGGGCTACACCATGACAAAACGAACTTTAGGCTTGCTATTGATTGGAGCAGGGATTATTGCCCTCTTCAGCAACATTGGGAATGGCTTGTTTGGCCGCGACCACGATTATCGTGAGTACGAAGTGCGTCAAGCAATGCATTTTCAAATGCATGAAGATTTTGCCCAGCCCGAGGTCGAATTTAACGAAGGAATGGCTGATTTTCAGGCCGAGATGAGTGATATTCAAGCAGAAATCAGCGAGGCTGTAAACTCACATTGGCAAGATAATGCTGCCGAATTCCACGAAGAAATGGCCAACCTGCGCGCCGAAATGCAAGATGCGCAAGCTGAAATGTATGAGGCCCAAGCTGAAATGCATAGCGCAATGCCAGCCAACGGCTTTGCAGATTCACGCTTCGAGCACGGGCCACGCCATCGCGGTGCACCATTCGGCTTCTTGCTGTTTCCCTTATTAATTGGTGGTGGGATATTCTTGTTGGTTCGTCGCCGCCGCATGGTTGTGCGCCGCCACCAAGTCCAGCACTTCTAATTAGCGCTTCGAGTCTATTCAAAAGCCCCTGCAATGACGGTTGCAGGGGCTTTTTTTGCGCTTAGAAAATAATTGATCAGGCTGGCAAATTAGCCAAGCACGCGGTTAAGGTTAGCTTCGAGTTTTTGGCGTAAATCACGGCGCACTTGCTCGCCAGTTGCAGGCGTGGTCAGTAAACCAGCCACAATCCCCAAAATAAATGAGCGCAGGCCGGTGCGTGCGCGGCGGCCTTTGCGGCCAACCTCGGTGGTTACTTCACCAGTTTTATGGGCGATTGTTTGGGCTGCTTGCTGGGTCGTTTCGCCAACGATATGCGCAGTTTCTTTGGCGCGGCCACCAACAACCGAGGCAGCATCTTTAGCGCGCTCGCCAACAACCGAGGCGGTTTCTTTGGCCCGCTCGCCAACTACAGTTGCAACATCCTTGGCCCGTTCGCCAACCACTGAGGCCGTTTCTTTGGCGCGGCCACCAACAACCGAGGCTGCGCCTGCAACTGCTGGAATAACCGTTGCGCTTACATCTTGGGCCTTGGCGCTCACGGTTTGGGCAACCGAACGCAAGGCATCGGGCGCATGCTCACGAGCTTCTTTAGCGCGTTCGCTGGTTGTTGCCAAAAATTCTTGCACAATGCCACTCAAGCGTTGCACCAAATCGCTGGCTTGATCACGAGCATCAGCGCCTTTGCTGCTCGCCACATCAACCGCGCGATGGCGTAAATCGTCTGCTTGTTCAAGTACAGTTTCGCTGCTGCTGCTCAAACGATCGCGTACTTCATTCAAAATGGTTTTAGCCTTATCAGCCAAGGTTTCGCCTTGATCCATCGCCTGTTCGCGCACATCGGCCAAACGGCTACGGGCATCGGCGCTTTTGCTGCTTGCAGCTTTCACCGTCTGATGGCGCAAGTCGTCGGCTTGCTCAAGCACGGTTTCGCTGGTGCTGCTCAAACGATCGCGCACTTCATTCAAGATATTTTTGGCTTTATCGGCTAAGGTTTCACCTTGATCAACTGCTTGATCGCGTACATCGGCCAAACGGCTTTTGGTTTGGTCGCCCAAATCGTTGGCCCGATCGCGGCTGGCGGTAGCAACCGCAGCTAAGCCAGCAGTTGCAGCGCTCAACAACGAACTACCTTTATCGCGACCTTGAGCGGCTTTTTTGCCAAGTTGGTCAACAGCATGTTCAACTTGATCGCGGCCAGTTTCCAAGCTCGCATTCAAGCGTTGATTGGCGTTCTTGCCAGCTTTGCGCAATTTCTTTTGCTCGCGTTTCAGTTCTTTGCGGGCTTGTTTGCTGAGGCTATGCAAATAGCTATTGGCATCGGCAGCCCGATGTTCAACTTGATCGCGGAGATTTTCGGTGAGCAAGGCGACTTTTTCGCCCAAGCTGGTTGGATGATTGCGGCGGCTGCGTGCGCCCAATACCCCACCAATCACACCACCAGCAATCAGTGCGGCAGTCAATAATGGTTGTTCTTTTTGCTCATTCATAATCAATAACTCCTTTGCTCTACGATTCGAGCACGTATCTGCCAAACCTATAGCAAACCCTATACCAAGCGTTTGATCCACGAGGGGTCAGGGGCTAGGGATCAGTTACGGAAACCACAATGAGGGATCAGGGGTCAGAGGTTAGGGATCAGTTATGGAAACCGCGAAGGACACGAAGATCGCGAAGTTATTTTTTGCCTCAGATTGATCCACGAAGCACACGAAGAGCACGAAGAACCGGAACCACGAAGGACGCTAAGATCACGAAGTTATTTTTTTGCCCAGATTTCCCTGATTATATTTACAATAACCCATCGCCCAAAGCCAATAGTCAAGAGCCTTTCATCCCTCATCCTTCATAATTCGTCCTTAAAAGAAAGAGGATCGAGCTACTACTAGCCCAATCCCCTATGCTCTACTCTATGTTCTATGTTCTTAGTTCGTTACGGTTGGAACAGGGCTGCTTGGTGGACTGAGCACACTTGCAGCAACCCAGCCACGGCCTGTGCCATCGGGCAACTGAATTTGATACCAATCGCCTGATTGACCAAGCACTTGCACGCTATCGCCAGCCTTGAGCTGGGCAATCGGGTCGTTATTGGTATTTGGCGCAGGCCGCACATTGGCGGTTGGAGCGGTTACGCTAGCGGTTGCTGGAGCCACGGTTGGCGTAGCAGCAGTATCCACGGTTGGCGTTGCCTCAGCCTCATCATCTTCTGGGTCTTCGCCCTCAGCGGTATCTTCGCTAACCGGAGTTGCAGTGGGCAAAATTGGCGTAACCGCCGTGCCCCACGCTGCATGATTTGATTGATTAAGTGCGCCACGCACGGTCGTAATTCGTTCATTGGCCCAAAATAAGGCAATAAACGCTACTGCAACTAATAACGCAATCCGAATTGGGTCAGAAAGCCGCAGGATGGTGCTACTGCGTTGCATCTCACGCAAGGCGGCAGCAGCGCTGGCGGCAACTGGCTCGCCCCAACTGGTGCGGCTGCGATCATCGCGGGCAACCCGCCGCAAGGCCAGCAGGGCCCGACCATCGCCAACTTTGCCCAAAGCGCGCACCGCAGCCCAACGCACGTTGCTGTTGGGGTGATTGAGTGCTTGGCTCAAGGGGCGGCTGGCCCGACCATCGCCAATTTGGCCCAAGGCTTCGGCGGCTCGATAGGCCCGCAACCACGGATATTTTGGATCAAGCGCTTCGATCAGCAAGGGAACTGCTTGCGCCCCCAAGCGAATCAAATCGTCTTCTGCTCGTTCGTGGTTGGGATCGTTGGCATTATCTAAGGCAACGACCAACTGGCGCAATTGCGCATCGGCAACCTGTGGCGGAGCTGCTTCGGGCCGGGCCTGCGATGGCTGCGGCTGGCGCGGCTGTGATGGTGGTACTTGATCAGTCATATCAGCGAATCTCGAATATGCATTAATTAATAAGGATGGTGTTGCCAGCACTCAGGCCAATTGCAACCCTCGCATTGTACCAGAGAAAGCAAGTTCAAATATCCACAGCACAATCCTGACCAGCAAACCAATCAGCAGCTGGTCGCTTTGCCAATTGAATCAAATGGGCTATCCAAAGCGAATATGGTACAATTGATCTATATGCAGCCCGTTGGCGCGTTCGCAAACGGCTGTTTTTTTAGGGCAAACACGAGAGTTTATGCTGCTAGAATTATTTATTGCCGATTTCGCAATTATTGACCAAGTACGCTTACAATTTACCCCAGCATTTAATGTGCTGACTGGTGAAACCGGAGCCGGTAAGTCAATTATGATTGATGCCCTCGGCATGTTACGTGGCGAACGGAGCGATCCGAGTTTCGTGCGTGCTGGTAGTAATCAAGCTCGCGTTGAAGGCATTTTCACGCTCGCCGATCGCCCAGATATTCTGCCAATTTTAGCGGAATATGGCCTTGATGGTGCTGATGATGATCAGATTATTCTGACCAGAGAAATTCACGGAGCCAGTGGCCGGAGCGTCGCTAGGATTAATGGTCGTGCCGTGAGTAGCGCTGTGCTGCGCGAAATTGGCGGGCGTTTGGTCGATATTCACGGCCAAAACGATAGCCAAACCTTGTTTAATGTGCGCACCCATGCCGAAATGCTCGATCGCTATGCAGGTGTGGTTGCTGATCGTGAGCAACTGAGCCAACAGGTGATCGCGGTCGAAGCAGTGCGCAGCCAAATTACAACCTTGCGCAACGCCGAAGCCCGCCGTATCGATCGCATCGAAGAATTAACCTTCTTGGTCGAAGAATTGACCAATGCCAAACTGATTGCTGGCGAAGAAGCAACATTAACCAATGAGCGCAGTTTGTTGCAAAATAGCGCCAAAATTACCGGCATGGTCGATACGATGTATCGTTTGCTGCGCACTGGCACGCCTGCGAGCGAGCGTCGCACTGCAACCCGCTCGATTGTCGATAGCCTTGATGATGTGACGAATGTGTTGAGCGAGCTGTTGCGGCTTGACCCAAGCTTGGCAGCGCTCAACGAGCAAACCCTCGAAGTACGCTATCGGCTCGACGATGTGATCGAGGGCGTGCGGACGTATCGCGATCGTTTGGAATTTGAGCCAGGCCGGCTGGAAATAATTGAAGATCGCTTGGCTGAGCTGCGCGATTTGGCCAAAAAATATCGCGCCGCCGATGCTGCCGAATTGCTCGAACGCTTGACCAACGCCAGCGAAGAACTTGAAACATTGCACTATAGCGCCGAGCATATTGCTGAATTGGTGCAGCAAGAGCAACAACTGCTAGCCAGCATTGGGCTTGCAGCCGCTGAACTGAGCAGCCGCCGTCGCCAAGCAGGCGATGAATTGGCCGAACGGATTGCCGCTGCCATGGCCGATTTGGCCATGCCGCATGTTAAATTCCATGTGCAACTCTCGCAGCGACCAGACCCACATGGCGTTTTGATCAATGAGCGCCATTTGGCCTTTGATCGCACGGGGATTGATCAGATTGAGTTTTTACTCAGCCCCAATCCTGGCGAGCCGCTCAAATCATTGGCCAAAATTGCCTCTGGTGGTGAATCGGCGCGCTTGCTATTGGCCATGAAATCGATTCTTTCGGCGGTTGATAGCGTACCAACCTTGGTTTTTGATGAAGTTGATGTGGGCGTTGGCGGTCGGGCTGGCCATGTGGTCGGCGAAAAATTGTGGGGCATTAGCGATGCCCATCAAGTGTTGTGTATTACCCACTTGCCTCAAGTTGCAGCCTTTGGCGATTGTCATTTTGCGATTGCCAAACAAGTTGTCAATCAACGAACCCAAACCTTTGTGCACCCACTGAGCGAGCAAGAGCGCATCGAAGAATTAGCAGCGATGCTTGATGGAACACCAGTGAGCGAAGCCAGCCGACGCTCTGCAAGCGCCATGCTAGAACGTGCTGCCAACTACAAACTGGCAACCAGCAATTCATAATTCAATAATATCCATGCCTTTGAAGGAGTCTGCCTTGGATTCACGCGAGACAACGATCAGCCTGTGGTCGCGGCGGGTAATGGAAGCCTGCTGGCTACTGGCTTTAGCAATGATCCCGATCTATTTTAGTTTGCTTAGTGACCGCCACTTTGAGCCAGATAAAGCGGTGGCCTTGCGTTCCATCGTGATGATCCTTGGCGGTGCATGGATTATCAATTGGCTTGAGCGCGGCCAAGTGTTTCGTTTGTGGCCACGTTGGCGTGATTGGTGGCGCTCGCCGCTGGTTGCTCCGGCTATCGTCTATGTTGGGGTCTTTCTCTTTACTACATTGACCTCGGTCTTGGTCTTTACCAGCTTTTTCGGCGGCTATAATCGGCTTCAGGGCTTCTACACCAACTTCTCGTATGTGGTGGTGTTTGGGGCGATGCTGGCCCATGTGCGCCGCCGCGAGCAACTTGAGCGCATTATTACGGTGATTGTGGCCACAACCTTGCCTACGTTGGGCTATGGTTGGGTCCAATATCAACGCAGCGACCCCTTGCCATGGGCTGGCGATACTGCCGCACGGGTTGCCTCAAGCATGGGCAACTCGATCTTTGTGGCTGCCTATTTGATTCTGACGCTGCCATTTATGCTCTATCGCTTGATTACGAGTTTGATGGCCACCAAACGCAGCGAAGCCGAGGGTGTAAGCTCGGTTGGCTTAGATGCAGCTTGGTTTGTTACCTTGGGCTTGCTGCCGCTTGGTCAATTAAGCTTGTTGTATGCCACGCTCAAGCTCGGAGCCTTGATTCAAGCGCCATTGCTTGGGATTGGCCATTGGTGGATCTTTCCGCTGGCGGTGATTGTTACCAGCAGCACGTTGCCCTTGATTTCGTGGGTAACCAGCACCCGCAGCCGCAATGATTGGCGCTTGTATGTACCTGGCAGCTTGATTCTGTTCTACATGCTGGCCCTGGTTATTGGCGGCTATTTAACTGCCGATCAGTGCCAAGGCCAGATTAGCAAAACCTGCTACAACCTCGATATGGCTTCAGCAGATCGCGCCAGCAACTTCCGCACTTGGTTCTTGTTGGCGATGGCGGCCTATTTTGGCTTTTATGGCTTGGTTGTGGCCTTGCCACGCCGGATTGCCGCCGCACCGCATGCAGTAGTGCAATGGCTCAGCGCTGCGGTATATGCTGGCCTCAGCATTTTCACCGTCGTGATTATCTTCTTTACCCAAAGCCGTGGGCCACAAATTGGCATGTTTGTCAGCCTGTTTGTGTTCTTTACACTATTTTTAGTGCAAGGGCTACGCAGCACCAGCTTCAAACGGCTTTTTGGCGCAGCGCTCAGCGCTTGGGTCGTGCTTTCATTGGCAAGCGCAGTCTTCTTGGTGGTGCTCAATGCTGATTCGAGCAGTTTTAGTGGCTTGCGCCAAAGTAACCGCTATATCAACCGCTTAGGCAACTTGCTAGAAACTGATGCTGGCACCGGTTTGGTGCGGGTGCTGATTTGGCGGGGCGATGAACACACCCAAGGCGCAGTTGGCCTAGCCTTGAGCAACCCACTCCGCACCGTCATTGGCTGGGGGCCAGAATCGATGTTTGTGGCCTACAACCCCTTCTACCCGCCGCGCTTGGCCAATTATGAATCGCGTGGTGCGTCGCCCGACCGTTCGCACCAAGCCTTGCTTGATGAATTGGTGACCAAAGGCGCAATTGGGTTGTTCAGCCATTTGTTCTTGTTTGGTTCATTTTTGATTCTCATGCTGCGCTTGCTGCGCATTCCCCGCTTGGTCAATCTCGGCATTACAACCGTGTTTATGCTGGGCATTGGGCTGTTCTTCGCTGTCTTTTTGAAGAGCCTAGAATTAGGGTTGATTGCTGGCGGCGTTGGCTTGCTGGTAGTTGGCCTCGCCACATGGCTGGGCTATGCCAAGCCCTTGGATGAACCAATTAGCTTTGGCTGGCAATTATTGATTATCACCGCGCTTTCAGCAGTGGCAGCCAATTTTGTCGAAACCCTGTTTGGGATTCCGATTGTTTCATCATTGCTGTATACTTGGGTGATTATGGCGGTTGGCGTGGTTGCTGGTGCGCAAGCAGGAGCCTTCCAGCTTGGCAGCAAGCCTGCGGTTGTGGCTGCCACCTCAACAGTCGAAGAAGTGGCTGAAGCAGCGCCGGCCAAAGCTGGCACCAAACGCCAAGCAGCCCAAAATGCCCGCCGCACAAGTGGCAATCGTGGCCGCACCAGTAGCGGCGTAACTGGCGCAGCTCCAGCCCGCATTTTGTATGCAGTGGTTGTGCCGATTGTCTTGTTGTTGGTTTGGTTCCTCAACCTCGATAACATTTTTGCCGATATGCGCTACTTGCAGGGCAAACAATTTATCGACCAAGGTCAAGGTCTCGATCAACATCTCTTGGGCTTTGCGGCAATTCAAGATGCAGTTGAGCATGCACCCAACGAAGATCTCTATTTCTTGATGTATGGACGGGCCTTGATGACCTTGGCCACCGATTTGAGCATTGAACAAAACAAGTTGGTAAGCGAAAATCAAAATCAGGCCATTGCCCAAGTGCTGAATAGCCGCCCGCTGCCCAATGCAGAGCTGGACGATTTGCCCAAAACTGAATATAGCATTGCTGGCATGCAAAATACTGCCCGCGATTTCCTGACCAAATTTGGGCCGTTGCAAGTCTTGGATTATGCACGCTTGGCCTTGGAAGAAGCTCAGCGGCTCAATCCACAAAACAAAGATCACCCAGCCAACTTAGGCCGTTTGCATTCATCGTGGTTCCGCAACACCGAGCAAAGCGACCCAGAAGGCGCGCGCAAGCACCTCGATGCGGCAATCGAAGCCTACAAACAGGCACATACAATCGCGCCGCAGGATGTGGAATTGACTGGCCAATGGGCAATGTTGTATCTGTATCGCCAAGAATACGATACAGCGATTGCCGAATTGAGCAAGGCGACGACGCTTGATCCGCTGTGGTCGATCAACTTCATTCGCTTGGGCGAGGCCTATCGGCGCAAGGGCGATTTGCAAAATGCCGCGCAAGCCTTTGCCAACGCCTTGGCGCTTGATCCACGGGCGCTCAACAACAGCGGTTTGGTTGACGTAGCCGAATTGCCAGCTGAACGTAGCGAGCGCATTCAAGCAACCTTTGCCTCGATGCAAAGCGATCCCGCGGCGTTCGATAGCTTCCTAACGGGCTTCGAGCGGGCAATCGCCAGCAAACCAGGCGATATGTCGTATCGCCAGATTTATACCCAAGTCTTGAGTGATAGCAAGCGCTATGACGCTGGCTTGGCCCAAGTTGAATTGGCTTTGGCTGAGATGGATAAAATGGGGGCGCAAGACCCTAATTTCAACACCACCTATGCTGATACCAGAACCGGCTTTGAGAAATTGCTCAGCTTTTTTCAAAGCCAACAATAACTGAGTCCAATCAACTCCAACCCCCTCTCCTGCATTTAGTAGGAGAGGGGACGGTGGATCTTCGCCCAACTCAACAATATTAACTTTCACCAAGAGAAACTATATGAGTGTTTCGCTGGCCCAAATCTTCCTGATTTTTCTTTCGGCGCTCACCATGTCGATTGTAAGTACACCGCTGGTTCGGCGCTTGGCAATTGCCGTTGGCATTATCGACCAACCCAATGCGCGCAAAGTCCATACCAATCCAGTGCCATTGCTTGGCGGCTTGGCAATTTATGCTGGGGTTATGGTTACCCTGCTGATTTGGGATGAACAATTTATTCTGCGCGAGTTGGCGGCCATTTTGGGCGGCGCGACGATTGTAGTTACCTGTGGCATGCTCGATGATAAATGGGGTTTATCAGCCTCATTAAAATTACTGGGCCAGATTATTGCCTGTTTTGTGCTGATCTTTGCGGGCATCCAAGTGCAATTATTCGCCTCGCCAGTGCTGAATGCCATCATCACAATTGCCTGGGTCGCGGGTATTTCGAATGCAATTAATTTTCTCGACAATATGGATGGCTTATCGGCAGGCTTGACGGCGGTAGCATCGGCATTCTTTTTGCAACTTGCGGTCTTGAACGGCCAAGTCTTGGTGGCGGCGCTGTCGGCAGCCACGATGGGCGCGTGTATGGGCTTTTTGCGCCACAATTTCGTGCCCACCAAAATCTTTATGGGCGACACTGGCAGCCTGTTTTTGGGCTTTATTTTGGCGGTGCTTGGCATCAAGTTGCGCTTTCCCAGCAACAGCATCATCGTCACGTGGATGATTCCAATTGTCGTGTTGGGGGTGCCAATTTTTGATACCACGATGGTGATTGTGGCACGCTTACGGCGGCGAGTAAACCCATTCAACACGCCAGGCAAAGACCATATTTCGCATCGATTGGTGGCACTTGGTGCTTCACGCCGCGAAGCTGTGTTGATTTGCTATATGCTTGGCGTTGGCTGTGGCATTACCGCGACAATGTTGAGCAAAGCCGATGTGCAGGAAGCCTATGCCTTGGCAGGCTTGTTGATTACGATTGCATGTGTTGGGATTTGGTTTTTCGAACGCTATGCGCGCTATACGCCACCCAAATAAGCGCGCACAACAAAGCCCATGGTTTCTGCTCCCGCAGCCGTAACCATGGGCTTTTTGGTTTAAGCAGCGACCTTTTGTGATTCCCAAGGTAAATCGAGTGCTAAGCGTGAGGCAGTAACCAAGGCAGGCTTGAGCAAAAGCTTGGGACCATAGGCCATCCAAACACTTTCGTCGGTAACACAGCGATACGATCCATCATCAACGAGTTCCAATCGAGCACCGCAATCGGGGCAGCGGCGTTCTTCGAGCGAACGATTTTCCATGACGGGCCTCCTTGTGTGGGTGGTGTGTCCGGAGTTGGCGGAATTAAAAAATCCCACCCCCCGGATAGAGGAGTAGGCGATCATTGCCCTGTCATATGGCCACGCTGCCATGTGTTAAGCTGTAGTATACATGGATTTGGCAAATTGACAATCGGGCTAGCGCAGTAGTTCTATGGCCAGCCTAGTGATGGAGGGTTTTGTAATGTATTGTCTCCAGTGTCGCCAGCGGTTGGAGCCTCGCTTGCGCGGCGGGCGTGAACGCTTGAGCTGCCCTGATTGTGGCTGGGTCTGGTTTAATAGTGCACCAGCTGGGGTTGCTGCCGTCATCCAAAACGAGTTTGGTGAGGTCTTGCTGGTGCGGCGGGCTGGCTCGTTTCGGCCTGGCTTGTGGTGTTTGCCATGTGGCTACCTTGAGCACGATGAGGAAATGCGCCAAGGCCTCGCCCGCGAAGTGCTTGAAGAAACTGGCTTGCATGCAGAAATTGGCGAAGTTATCGCTGTGCATTCGAATCTTGATCGCGAGCCGCCGTATCCGCTCGGGGTTTGGTTGCGAGCCACGGTCAGCGGGGGCAATTTGCAAGCTGGCGGCGATGCAGATTTGGCCCAATTTTTTGCCCTTGAGCAACTGCCGCCATTGGCCTTCGATCACGATGCGTTGGTCTTGGCTCAATTGCAGCAGCCAAGCGATGCCAGCATCGCAACGTTAACCACAGAGATGCATGAGTTTGTGCGTTCGAAGGGTTGGTACGAGGCGAATTCAAAACGCCCGCAAACGCCACGCAATTTGGCTATTTCGCTGACCCTCGAAGCCGCCGAAGTGCTCGAACACCTGCAATGGCGCGACGAAATTGTTGATCAGGCTGAATGGCAGGGCGAGTTAGCCGATGTCTTGCTCTATTTGCTGCAATTGGCCGATACTACCAACGTCAATTTGGTCGAAGCAGTGCGCGCCAAATTGCGCAAAAACGCTGATCGAGTGTGGGATCAACCAGCTCAGTAAGTGGCAAAAATGAGAGAATTAAAACTATTTAATGTCGTTGATTGACAGCAAGCAGCAATATCCGCTATAGTTAAACCAGAACTTGTGTTCTATCACAAATACAAGTTCTGGATGAAGGAGGTATTGCGCATGAGTCAGCAACCGGATCAACAACAACAAAATCGGCCATTGCGGCTGATGTTTATGCTTACAATGATGATAATGTGTATCACTGTGACGGTTTTGGTCGTGCTTGGGCGCGATGTTGCCCAGCTTGTGACCGTTGTGGCAGCTTTTGCAGCTTTAGGTGCATTGCTCTGGCCAAAACATTAACCAAACCTTGCTGTAAGGGTTACTCCTTACAGCAAGGTTTGTTGCTATTTTTAACAATCTTGAGCCAATAATTCCAGTTTCAGCGCAATACCTGCTTTCAATCCTGAGTCATGCGTGGTAAATTCACCCTTGGCAGTTACGAGCCAATTGCGTATACTCATACGACATTCCGCCAAACGCAACCTCTACCAAGAAAGGGTTTCCGCATGAAGCCACGATTTTTTGCGCTTGGCAACCAACAACTGCATAGCGCTGCGCTGAAGCAGCATCCTGCAAGCCGCCGGATTATTGGCTGGATCAGCCTGTTTGTAGTTTGTTTGTTGCTCATTCTGTATAGTTTTAGTCAATTTGATCATATTCCGTTGAGCACGCTTACCCGCGACCCCGCCGATATTACGGGAGTGCCGTTCTATGTTGGCATTCTTTCAACCTTGGGTGTGATGCTCTGGTCGGCAGCAACTGGCATTTGTGCAGTTGGCTTGTTATTGCTTGAGCCGAGCCATCCGCAGCGGCGTTTTTTAGCGGCCTCAGCACTCTTATCTGGTTTATTGACCCTTGATGATGCTATTTTACTCCACGAACGGGTGTTTCCGGTGCATCTGCATATTCCCGAAAATTTGGTGCTGGCCGGCTACTTGGGCCTAGGAATCGCCTATCTTTATTATTTTTTGCCACGAATGTTAAGCACAGATTATGGCTTGTTTCTGATTGCCGCTGGATTTATGGGCTTATCGATTGTTTTTGATGTGATTATGCCCTTTCATGAGCTAGCCACCTTTACCGAAGATAGCCTCAAGTTTATTGGGATTGTCTTTTGGTTGAGCTATTTTGGGCGCACTGTCCAAAGCATTTTAGCTCACGCCAAGCACCAAAGCTAACCCAACGCAATGCTTCTACTCAAAGCGCCGTGCTTCCAACGGCGCTTTTGCTTGGCTGCAAACTCTACAAGGAACTGATTATAATACGTTAGCATTTATTCAAATGACGTAGGATGGTCGCTTTGGGCACTGCGTCGATGAGACATGAGGATCAGCATGGCAAACGAAACGCAACCTCAATCCAACATCGTTGAAGGATTAACTGGGCGCTTACCATTCTTGATTGGTGGTTTAGCTGGTTTTTTCAGCTTGGTCGTGTTTATGCGCATTCGTTATATGCTGCATACGAGCGCGCATAAACTTGATTTTGAAGGGATTCAGGCATGGCTGATCATCGATATCGTGATTATGTTGATCATTGCGCCATTAGCGCATACGCTGAGCCATGTGCTTGGCTTAATTGGCCAAAAGCAGCCATGGAAACTCCAACGCCGCTTGCTCTATCCTCGCGTTCGTCCAACGCAGCCACTTTCTCGTCGTCAAGTTATCGGCTATTTACTAGCGCCCTTAGGCTTGAATGTACTGTTGCTGTTTGGCCTTGTAATCGAGCCGCTTGCGGCCTACCTCGCCTTATGGGGTGCGGTTAATCTGGCGCTAGCCACCAACGATCTTTGGAAGGTTTTGGGGGTTTGGCGCTTTCCTCAAACCAGTTCATTTGTTGTTCACCAAAATCATCTTGAGCGAACGGAGGCGCAACGTGGATAAGATTTGGTTTGTTGCCCGCCGCGATTTGCTCTATCACATTCGCAAAAAAGATTTTTATTGGTCAACCTTGGGCGTGCCTTTGCTGATTGGCGCAATCTATTTGTTTGCCCAACTCTTTGGTGGCGACCCATCGGGCCAAACCACCGCCAGCCTGTTTATTCCCGATAATGATCGCGATCACAGCATTGGCATCGTTGATCAAGCGGACGTGATTAACCAGCACTTTGAAGTTATTTCGCCAACCATCGTACTGCAATTTGATGATCAAGTCACTGCTGAAAGTGCCTTGCGCCAAGCGCAAATCGAAAGTTTGTTTCTGATTCCTGCCGATTATCAGCAATCGGGAATTGTGACTCGCACCACGCGCACGGCCAGCATTTTTGATCAGGCTGATACGAATGCCTTGCGCACCTTGTTGGCAGTTAATCAACTGCGCTCGCCACATATCGATTTTGTGCCACTTTTATTCGAGCCAATTAGCCTGAGCAAAGCAGAAGCGATTGGCAACAATGTACGGGTTGCGGGCAATCTGAATCAAAATTTTGCTGGCTCGATGGTGCCAATTGGTTTTGCCATGGCAATTTATATTTCAATTTTTATGGGCGCTAGTTTATTGATGCAAGGCATTTTGGAGGAGAAAGAGAATCGCACGCTCGAAGTGCTGCTCACTTCCATCTCGCCGCGCGAACTCTTGACTGGCAAGATGGTTGGCTTGGGCATTGTGGCCTTTATTCAATTGGGCTTTTGGGCCATGCTTGCAGTTGGGGTTTTGCGTGGCCAAGCAATTCGCGCAGCTCTCAACCAAGTGCAAATTGAGCCATTGACATGGCTGTTGCTCGGCATCTTTTTTCTACTCGGTTATTTGTTTTATGCCAGCTTAACCGCAGGGATTGGGGCAATTAGCCCATCGATGCGCGAATTATCGCAATTAATTATTTTGGTTAGCGTTCCAGCGATGATTCCATTGATGTTTATCACCTCGCTGCTGAGCAAGCCCAACGGCACTTTAGCCTTGATCCTCAGCATTATTCCCTTCACCGCGCCCTCAACAATGATGCTGCGTTCGGTTATGACGGTTGTGCCGCCATGGCAAATTGGCTTAAGCATTGGGTTGCTTGCCCTATCAGTTGTGGCGACGCTCAGCCTAACTGCGCGTTTATTTCGGGCCACGATTTTGTTACGCGGCAGCAAATTTTCCTTGCGTGGCTTATGGCAGGCGTTACGCTAAATGCGGAGGCATTGAATGGAACCAATTGTGCATGTTGTGCTAGCCTTGTTGCGGCGGGAAAATCAGGTGTTATTGGTGCGTCAACAAGGCCAAAATGGGAGTTATTGGAGCATTCCTGGTGGCAAAGTCGAGGTTGGCGAGCATTGGCTCGAAGCCTTCGCCCGCGAGGTGCGCGAAGAAACAGGCTTGGTTGCCGCACCCAGCACTTTAGCTTATATGTCGCAAGTCTATTTGGTTGGCAAAGCCCAGACTGTGGTTTTTTGCGCCTTCGAAGGCACAACCGAGGGCGAAATCGCGATCAACGATCCCGATAACGAGATCGAAGAATGTGCATGGTTTGATTTGCACGAGATTCCGACTATGGTGCAAGCGTTGCGCTGGCCAAGCACCCGCCTGCCCTTGCTCGATTATCTGGCGGGCAACGTCGAGGCAGGTCGAGTTTGGGCTTTTCGCTCGAATGAAGACAATAGCGAACAATATTTATTGCAGGCAATTTGATTGGAAATCCCTCGCCCGCTCTAGGTGGCGGGCGAGGGAACTTCAACTAGCCACGCAAGAGCGATTGACCGCCGTCGATCCAGATTTCGGTGCCGGTGATATGGCTTGAGGCATCGGAAGCCAAAAAGCCAACCAACTGGGCAACTTGCTCGGACGTGCCAGGCTTGCCGTGGGTCAAGGGAATATCGCCCTCGGGAAATTCGGCGGGCACTTGCACCCGTTCAATTGCCCGTTTTTCGGTGCTTTCTTCGATGCTGGTTTCGATTGCGCCAGGGCAAATTACATTGACGCGAATATTGAATTGCCCAAGCTCCAAGGCCAACATTTTGCTCATGGCAACTTGGCCCGCTTTGGTCGTCGAATAGGCAGTTGCGCCAGCATTGCTGAAGGTACGTGTGCCATTGATCGACGAGGTAACAATAATCGAGCCGCCCTGTTTTTTGAGCGCTGGCACCGTTTTTTGAATCGTCAAGAAGGTGCCAGTTAAATTAATATCGATCGTCTTTTGCCATTCTTCGAGCTTTAATTCCTCAATTGGTGCCCACACGCCGTTAATTCCAGCGTTGGCAAACACACAATTTAGCTTGCCCCATTGTTTGAGGGTTTGCTCAACGGCTTTTTGCATGTCATCAGGGTCGCTAATATCGGCAATGATGCCTAAGGCTTCGCCACCAGCTTTTTTAATCGCCTCAACCGTTTCGTTTAGCTCATCTTCGGTGCGGCCAAGCGCGGCGACTTTAGCGCCATGCGCCGCTAAATGTAAGGCGGCTGCCTTGCCAATGCCCGAACCTGCACCCGTCACCAACGCCACTGTATCGTTTAAATGCATGAGTCTGCTCCTTCGTTCAGATCACAATCTTCACAGCAGGCTATTGCAAGTTGCGTGCAAAGAATCCGCCTTGCGACTGAGGAGCACTCCATCATGCGATGGGCTAGCTTTTGCAACAAGCGGCTTAAACTGAACCGTACTCACCCACCCAATCCAGCTAGAGGAGTCCACGGTGCCGATTATTGATGTTCGTAATTTAGGCAAAACCTATCGCACGATTGAAAAAGAAGGCGGGGTCAAAGGCGCAGTTAAGGCCCTCTTTCGGCCCCAATATCGCGAAAAAGTGGCTGTCCACGATTTAAATTTCCAAATTGATGCCGGCGAAATTGTCGGCTACATCGGGGTTAATGGCGCTGGCAAATCGACCACAATTAAAATGTTAACTGGCATTCTCTACCCAACCACTGGCTCGATTTCGGTTTTGGGCCACGATCCACAGCGTGAACGGGTGGCCAATGCGCGCAATATTGGCGTAGTCTTTGGCCAGCGTAGCCAGTTATGGTGGGATTTAGCGCTAATCGAATCGCTCAATTTGGTTGCCAATATTTACGAAGTTGAGCCAAGCCGCTACAAACAATTGCTTAGCCATTTTGCTGAGGTTTTAGAGCTTGATGAAATATTAAAAACGCCAATTCGCTCGATGTCGCTGGGCCAGAAGATGCGCGCGGAATTAGCCGCAACCTTCATCTACGAACCTCAAGTTGTCTATCTCGATGAGCCAACCATTGGCCTCGATGTGATGGTTAAGCAGCGGATTCGCGAATTTATCAAAGATTACAACCAAACCCACAATACAACCCTGATGCTCACAACCCACGATTTAGGCGATATTGAGCAACTTTGTTCGCGGGTGATCATTATCGATAATGGCAGCAAAGTCTACGACGGCCCATTGAACGCAATTAAACAGCAATTTGGCAAATTTCGCACAATTACCTTTGAAACCAATCACCCAATTACAAGCGTGAATTTGCCACCAGCCTGCGAGCAATTGAGCCTGAGCGAGCACATATTGGAATTGCGCTTTGATCGTAGCCAAATTAGCGCCAGCCAAGTTGCAAATGCTGTGATGCAGCAGCTCGATGTCGCCGATTTTACGCTCAATGAGCCAGATTTAGAGAGCATTATTAAGCATTTATATCAGAATCCGACTGCCTATAATGAGGTTGGCGCTCGTGGATAAACTCTATTATCGGCTGCGGACTTACCGTAGCGTGGTTGGGATGAATATTAAAGAAATCCTCGCCTATAATTTTTGGTTTTGGTCGCAAGTTGGTGCCCATGTTTTACTCACAATTGCCTATATTTCATTTTGGAAAGCATTGTATAGCGAACGTGATTCAATTGCTGGCTTAGATATGCAACAAACCCTAACTTATATCATCTTGGCACGCATTGTTATGCCATTGGTGCAATGGGGCTATACCCAAGAATTTGGCTTTTGGATTCGCGAAGGTACAATTTCAAGCGAATTATTGCGGCCTGTCGATTTTCAAGAACGGATTTATATTGGTCATCTAACACGCACGTTTGTGTCATTAGCACAGCAATTAATTGTGGTTGGCAGCCTTGCACTATTTGTGTTTAAGATTAGTTTACCAACTGATCCCTTGGTTTGGCTTAGTTTTCTGATTTCGTTATTGCTTGGCTGTAGCATTTTATTTTGCTTCGATTGGATTTTTGGCTGTATTGCTTTTTATTCAACTGAGGTTTGGGGCTTGCAAGTTGTCCGTGGTTCAGTGTTACTGCTATTTAGTGGCGTGCTTTTACCACTAACTATGTTGCCAACCCAATTACAAACGATTGCTAAATGGCTACCATTTGCCCAAAGCGTTTCAATTCCTGTATCGATATTAAGTGGTATGACTCCATTAAGTAATCTTGGCAGCATTTGGCTCCAACAATTGGCTTGGCTTAGTGTGATGTTTATCCTTTCACGCTTGATGTTTAATTTCAGCGTGCGCAAAATAACTGTACAAGGCGGCTAAATATGCTCCGTTATACAAAACTCTATTGGTATTTTGTTATCCAGCGTTTCAAAATTTTGATGGAATATCGGCTTAATTTTTTCATTGGCTCGATTTCAACCTTGCTCTTTCAAGGCGCAAGCCTTGTTGCATTGTGGGCGGTTTTACGTCAAGTTCCGAGCATCCAAGGCTGGACATTCGAGCAAATTTTATTAATTTATGGTTTATTGACCTTATCCAAGGGGATTAATCATCTCTTTGCGGATAATCTTTGGGTGGTTGGTCGCGATTATATTCGGCCTGGCCAATTTGATCGCTTTTTAGTGCGGCCAATTAATCCCTTATTCCATTTATTAGCTGATCGAATTTGTCACGATGCAATTGGCGATTTTGTTGTTGGTTTGAGTTTAGTCAGCTATGCAATGGTGCAATTGCAATTGCCAATTAATCTAGCAAGCATTGGTTTTATCATATTAATGGTAATTAGCGGTGGCGTAATTTTCATTGCGCTAAATCTAATTACTGCGGCAACCTCATTTTGGATTATGGATTCGATTGCTGTAACCAACGTGGTGTTTCATACCAATGAATTTGCTCAATATCCGCTGACGTTTTATCATCGCTCAATCGGCATGGTCTTGACGTGGCTCATTCCATATGGCTTTGCCTCGTATTATCCCGCTAGCTATTTACTTGGCCACGAGATTGGCTGGATGGCGTGGCTGGCTCCGCTGGTGGCGCTGGTTTGCATCACGATTGCCTATAAAGTTTGGCTGTTGGGGCTGCGGAATTATGGTAGCACTGGCTCGTGAGCCAATTTCTACGCTAGAATAATGCCAATTTAATCACAAGGAGAGCAAGATGAGCATGGATGGTAGGTATGACGTTGAGGCTGAAATTATCTTCGAGCACGAAGACCCTGAGCGCGCTTTGCTCATGGCATTAGGCTTCACTCACGGCGAGTTACATTTTAGTCCCGATTCTCATCAAGGCTGGGATATTCGCTTCAGTGAAGAGCACAATCGCACGCTATTGCCAAGTGGGGCAATTCTGGCCGATTTTGCATTTCTCAACCCCCATTATCAACTGGGAGAAATGGCGGTTGGCAGAAAGTTTTGGATTCGCCGAGGATCACAACATCAAGGGACGGGCCATGTAACCCAAATTTTGAATTTAGAGCAATCTGCTCGCCAACGAGTGAATTATGATCTGCCGGTTGAAGTAACGTTTTTACAAGCGCCGATTAATAATCCGTCGCGATATTACTCGTTATTGTATGGCAAACACTTAAATACTTATGATTTGCATCAGGGCGTAATCTCCGTCTTACGCAATACTCCATTCATTCAGATTAAAAAGCGACAGAAGAAACATCTATCGATAGAAGCAAGCCTTAATTCAACTATGCTGCATCAACCACTAAACGCCATGTATCAGCGGCTAAGTCAGTATCATGAGTGGATTATTCATGAGATTTATGCGAATGATGGGCAAGCAACTTCATAACTAGACAATGCAATTCTTGCCACGGGCCAAGACATTCAGCCGCTTAAAACTAGTTACGGATCGATAGACGTGAACTTAATCGTTGAGGTCAGACGCATTGTCAATGCCAAAGAAAGCCTGAAAGGATATTTGGGTTTTACCTACGGCACGCTCTTTGAGGGTGAGAATTATAAATTGAATGGCAAAGAACGCCTGTTGATGCTTGAAGAAGGCCAAACAGTTACAGTTGGCCAGCCAGTGCGCGGCCATCTCGATCTGTATGGCATTGCTGAGCACATCGCAGCCTTGCCAAAAGGCACAAAATTTGTGCTGCGCGCTGAGGAACAGACCATTGCCAAGGGTCGGGTGATTTAGGATTATTGGATATGAGGTTTTAAGAACATAGATGTATTGGTACATGAGGTTAACCACGGCATGATCCCCTCACCCCAACCCCTCTCCCGTGGCGCGGGCGAGGGGCTTTCATCCCGTGGTTCTTGCACAATACGTTGGTAAAAACCGGTGCTCCCCTCGCCCGCGTTCAGTGGGAGAGGGGCTGGGGGTGAGGGCATGATCCTGGTTGCCAATCCAACGCACCAGTACACATAGAGCATAGAACATAATCCTAACAATCTGTGAAAATCTGTGGCGAAAAATCGTTCTTCGTGTTCTTCGTGTTCTTCGTGTTCTTCGTGTTCTTCGTGTTCTTCGTGTTCTTCGTGTTCTTCGTGTTCTTCGTGTTCT
>NZ_JBHUPY010000008.1:0-99244 GCF_042688385.1 Herpetosiphon sp. NSE202
TCTCGGTTTCTAGCCTGCGTGCTCTTCGTGGATCAACTTCTCCGTGCTACCTGCAAACGCTGGGCTGGCTTGCGATTTGGCATTTGGCTGAAGACGATGCTCGCCAGCACGACCAACGCACCGATCATTTGCAGCAAACTCAAGCGTTGATCAAGCACCAACCAGCCGAGAATTGTCGCCGAAACTGGGCTGAGCAATATCAAAAACGACATTGTGGTCGTTGGCAGGCGTTCGATGCCGCGAAACCAGAAGAGATAAGCGATACCAGTATTGACAATCCCAATAATTCCAAAGCCAAGCCAGTTGGTTGGCGTAAAGACTGGCGGCATGCCTTCGATCAACAACGCAATCGGCACAATCATCAAGCCACCAACCACCAATTGCCACGCCGTGTAGGTCATCAATGGCACTGGTCGGCCCCAATGTTTATTCAGCGTAATGCCCACGCCATAGAGCATCGCGCCGCCAAATGCTGCGAGCATGCCCCAAGCATCAAGCTGGGCCTGTGGGCTGATCAGCATCATCGCTACGCCCAAAACGCCTAAACCCGCCATCAATAGCAAGCGCGAAGTAACCCGTTCTTTGAGCACCACCCAGCCCCAAAATGCCACAATAAACGGCTGCAATGCGCCCAACGTGGCGGCAATGCCACCAGGCAAGCGGTAGGCGGCAATAAATAATAATGGGAAGAAGAAGCCAATATTCAACGCACCCAACACCAACGAGCGCCACCACCAAATGCCTTTGGGCAATTGTCGCCCCCACGCCAAAAAGATCAGGCCAATCGGCAAGGCCCGCATCACGCCCACCAACAAGGGTCGATTGACTGGCAGCCACTCGGTCGTAATAATATAGGTCGTGCCCCATAACATTGGCGCAATCGCCGTTAAAAGCATATTCCAAAGCCGTTGCATCGCCGCCACCTTCACTAAATTCCATCAGCACCTTGGCTGTGCTATCCTGATGGTATTGATAATTTGTCTTGACATCAAGATATAAGTAATTTATCTTCATGTCAAGTATCTTTAGATCGAGATATATTATGCAAGACCAAGTAGATTGTTTTATTGCCGAGTGGCAGCGCGAACGACCGGATCTTGATGCGTCGCCGATGGGCTTGATTGGGCGAATTGCGCGCTTGGAGCAGCATTTGAGCCGCGAGTTGGCGCGGGTATTCAGCCAATTCGGCTTACAACGCGGGGAATTTGATGTGCTGGCAAGTTTGCGGCGGTCGGGAGCACCCTATCAGCGCAGCCCAACCGCCTTATTCAATACGCTGATGCTTTCATCAGGAGCCATGACCAACCGCCTTGACCGCTTGGCTGCTCGCGGTTTGATCGAGCGCATCCCCGATCCGCACGATCGACGGAGCCTGTTGGTGCAGCTCACCGCGCAGGGTTTGGATTTAATTAATCAGGCGGTCGAGGCTCATCTTGCCAACGAACGGAGACTGATTGCCAGCTTGAGCACTGATCAACACAGCCAATTAGCCGAATTGCTACGCACATGGCTGCTGGATTTGGAACAACCTCAAGCTTGAGAAACCAGCATCACCAGTTCTGCTTGGCTTAGCGCTTCGCCAGTAGCTTCGGCAGCTTGGCGCGCTGATTGGCCCAAACGCTGGTCAAGTTGTGCGCGCAGATTGGCCACGTCGCGCAAACTGATGCTCGAATAGCCAACATCGCAGGTTTGGCGCAAGCTCGCCGCGCCACCAACCAAATAGGCAGCATGCTGCGGGTTTACGGGAGCAAGCCATTCTGCAAAGCCCTCGAAGGCAATTGCCAGCGAGCGTTGCACATTCAAGCGCGCCGCCATTGTCACTGCTTCGTGCAACACGTCGCCTGCTTCGCTGCGTTCGCTGCTCGTTTGGCGCAGCAAGGCCAAGCCCAAACCATACAAAGCCATAATTAATGGCGATGATTCTTCGCTTTGGCGATGAATCGCGATGCTTTCACGAAATAATTGCTCAGCCTCAGCATATTCATCCAGATTCAGCTGGGTCGTGGCAATATTTTGAAACGAGACAGCTTGGCTCATTTGGTCGCCGAGCTGTTGGTAAATTGCCAAACTGGCTTGAAAATAATCGCGGCCAGCCTGGTGATCACCTTGGAATTGCGCGACCGAGCCAAGATTATTCAAAATAATTGCTTCACCCCAAACATTAGCTTGTTGCTGGCGAATTGCCAAGGCCGCTTCGTAGACCTCGCGAGCCGCAGCATAATTGGTTTGCTCACCGTAAATCATGCCCTGATTATTCAACAAACGCGCTTGATAATCCAAATCGTTGAGCATTTTTGCGTGGGGTAGCGCTTGGCCATAGGCTTGCAACGCCGAGGGATAATCGCTAATTGCATACGAGAGCAGGCCATTGGCATAGCCAAAATGCAGCTGAATTTGCGGCTCGAAACTGGCAGCATGCGCTCCAACGCGGGCAATCCAGCTCAATCCTTCGCGGATATAGCCTTGTTGATACAACGGCAGTACCATGCTCGCAATAAAGCGCGCAATATCGCTGTAGCGTTGTTGTTGATAGAGCCATTGCAAGGCGCTGCGAATATTGGGCATGGCTTGGTTCAGACGTTTGCTCCACACCATGCCTTGGCCTTGGCGAATGCCCGCATCAATATCCAAGGCCAATTGTTGAAAGGCCTTGGCATGGGCAGCGTGACAGGCATCATCAAGCTGGGCGTTGCGTTTGAGTTGGCGCGCAGCATATTGGCGAATCGTATCGAGCATGGTATAGGTTGGTTCTTCCAAGACGGCGTTATTCAGCAATAGCCCTTTGGCGACCATTGCATCCAAGGTTTTGGCAATATCAATCGCGTTGGGAGCCTCGTTGGCCAATAATTGCACTTGGCTGAGCGTCCATTCGCCCTGAAACACGCCCAAACGCGGCAAAAGCCAGCGAATCGCCGGAATGCTATAGGAAATGCACCAATCTAAGACTGGATGTAGCACTTGTTCGGGGGCTGGCGCGGCTCCCACATTTTGCTCAGCAGGCAAATAATTGCGCAACAACAGTAGCAAATCGGCTGGCCGCAAGGTATCGCTATGGGCTGCAACCAACTCAATCGCCAAGGGCAAACCCCGCAAGCGCCGACAAATCTCGACAATATGCAAGGCATTGGCTTGATCGAGCATAAATTCTGGCCGCACCCGCCGAATCCGATCCAAAAACAGCGCCACCGCTGGACTCATGCTAATAGTTTCAATTTGCACCGCACCGCCGCCAAGCGGAATCGCCAATGGTGGAATGGGAATAACTTCCTCGTTGGGATCATTGGCTGCTTGCTGACTGGTAACCAGCACGCGCACCTGTTCGGTTTGACTGAGCAAGCCAATCACATGCGGCGCGGCAGCAATCACCTGCTCCATATTATCAAGCACAATCAGGCATTGCTTAGCGCGCAAAAATTGCACTAAGGCTTCTTCGTAGAGCAAACTACCGCGCTCAGCCAAGCCAAAAGTGCGGGCAATCGTTGGAATCACCAAATCGGGATCAGCAAGGGTTGCCAGTGAGATAAAGGCCACGCCATCGCGAAACTCATGGTACAAGCGATCGGCAATCTGAATGCTGAGGCGAGTTTTGCCAGTGCCACTTGGGCCTAGCAACGTGGTAAAACGAGTTGGCGATTGCCGCAAACGAGTCACAAGCGCTGCAACATCTGCATCGCGGCCAATCAATGGTGTGGTGAAGGTTGGAAACCCAATGCGTTGCATAACCTGATCTCCCGTAGCTTGATTGTGTAGTATGCCGCAAAAGCGCTGTAAAAACAAAGGTCATGGCCAGTTTAAATCTGCCAATCGTACTATGACGATCGGTAGCTTGGCATTCTATCCTCTTTTAGCCAGAAAGTACCTCGTTTATTCGACCAATAGCTCGCTACAATGAAAGGACTGATACCAAACCATTTACCAAGGAGCAATGATGCACTTGCGTTTTTTATTGCTGCTGCTGCTGCTTTTTGGCAGTTTAAGTCTGCGACCTGCGAGCACTGCGGCGCAAACCAACCTCTGTTTTGCTGATGTACCAGGCATTACTAATTGTATTAGCGGGCGCTTTTTGGAATATTGGCAACAAAACGGCGGCTTGGCGGTCTTTGGCTATCCGCTCTCGCCTGCTCAAAGCGAAACAACCGCCAATGGAACTTTTACGACCCAATATTTTGAGCGCCAACGCTTTGAATTTCACCCCGAATTGGCAGCGCCATACGATATTTTGCTTGGGCGCTTGGGAGCCGAAATCTACGAGCAACGCCATGGCAACTGGCGCAACGCCCCCAAAACCAATCTGAATACCCAAGGTTGTTTAGTCTTTAACGAAACTGGGCGCTCGGTTTGTGAGCCATATCTGAGTTATTGGGTTAATCATGGCTTGCTCGACGACGCGCTGAATGCCTACGAGCAATCGTTGAGTTTGTTGGGCTTGCCGCTGACCGAGCCACGCCTTGAGCAAAATCCCGACGGCGATTGGGTGATGACCCAATGGTTTGAACGCGCTCGGCTCGAAAATCACGAAGCCAAGGGCATTTTGCTTGGGCGGTTGGGCGCAGAACTCAAGCCCGCCGCCAACCCCAGCTATCCCAGCGAAGTCACGGCCTTGGTCGAGGTGATTAATCGCCAGCGCAGCCAAAATGGCCTGAGTGCGCTGACGATCAACCCAACCCTCAACCAAGCTGCCCAAATTCATAGCGATGATATGGCGCGCAATAACTTCTTCGAGCATACAGGCAGCGATGGCTCCAACGCTGGCGAACGCATGCAGCGGGTTGGCTACACTTGGCGGGCTTGGGCCGAAAATTTGGCAGCTGGCTACACCGATGTTCAAGCCTTGGTTGATGCGTGGATGCAAAGCCCCGGCCATCGCACAAATATGCTCTCCGCCGATGTAACGGAAATTGGCATTGGCATCGCCCGCAACCCAAATACAACCTATAAAATCTATTGGACAGCCAACTTCGGCGCGCGCTAGGCTTGCTCGATCTGTACCACGCGATCACGGGCTGCTAAATCGCGCAGCAGCTGAATTGTGGCATGAGGAAAACTGGCTTCGGCAAGGGCAACGACATCTGGCCCTTGCCAAGCCCCAATTTCAAACAACGCTGCGGTTGGCTGGCCTTGGCGCAAAACTGTGGCGGTGGCGGGCAGCAATTGACGATAACAATCCAAGCCATCGGGGCCGCCATCGAGCGCCAACGTTGGCTCGTGCAAGCGCACGCCAGGCTCAATTTCATCAAGCAAGGTATAGGGTGGGTTGCTCAACAGCAAATCGATTGGCTCAGGCAGTTGGCTCACGCCATCGCCGTGAATCAGCTGAATTTGCTGGTGCAGGCCATGGCGCTCAACATTGCTTTGAGCAACCGCCAAAGCAGCAGGCGAAAGATCAACCGCATACAGTTTGATATTGGGGGCATGTTTGGCCACCGCCACTGCAATACAACCGCTGCCAGTGCCAATATCGGCAACCACCAAAGGCCGGTTTTGCTGTTTGATCCACGTCAGGGCTTGCTCGACCAAAATCTCGGTATCAGGCCGCGGCACCAAAACCCGTTGATCGACGTTAAATGTTAAGCCATAAAATTCGCGCGCGCCAATCAGGTAGGCAATTGGCTCTAGGGCATTGCGGCGTTCGATCAAGGCTTGAAAAGCGGCGGCCTGCTCGGCCTCAAGTTGCTCGTTGAAGCGGGCCAAAATTTGGGTCGAATCAAGGCCAAGCACATGGGCCAACAACACCCGCGCATCAAGCTGCGGGGTCAGCGAAACACTGCTCAATTGGTTGGCGGCCTCAATTAATGCCTCGCGCAAAGTTATGGTTGCCATTCAGGAATTCCTCAGCATATTGCGATACCTACGTAATGCACTCGTAATCTGCACATCTAGAGACTCCTTGGCGAATCAGGCATCATTGCGCTAGCAGCAAACAAACCCACAGGCGCGGCAGTTTCACACTCGAAGGAGGTTGGATTGTGGATCGTGGTGTGATTTTTTTTATTTTGTTGGTGGTTATTATACTCTTGATTCTCTTGTTGATCGTGGCGCTTGGTGACAATGATCAAGCCACTGCAAGCAGCAGCGCGCAACTATTAATCGCCCAATTTGCCTGAGCATCGCCAAAGGTGCTACCATTCGCTCCAGATGAAATGCCAAGCTTGGCATTAGTGGTAACGGAAGGATACAACCATGCAACCATCTGGGCAATCGATTGCATTAATTGGCCCAAGCGGCGCAGGCAAAAGCACCGTTGGCGTAGGCTTGGCGCAAGCCCTCGGCTGGCATTTTATCGATTTAGATCAGCTGATTATTGAGCGCGCAGAAAAAAGCATTAGCGAGATTTTTGGCGACGAGGGCGAGGCTGGATTCCGCGAACGCGAAACCGCGGCCTTGGTCCAAGCCTTACAAACCGAACAGGCCGTCATCGCATGCGGTGGCGGCATTGTGTTGCGCGAAGTTAATCGCCAATTACTGCGCGAACAAGCCTGGTGCGTCTATCTCACCAGCGCCATCAGCACCTTGGTTCAACGCCTCAGCGACGATCCAAGCAATCCGCGGCCATTGTTGGCCGACGATGTGAGCCAAAAACTGGTCATTCAGCTGGCCGAGCGCTTGCCACTCTATAGCACGCTGGCCAACTGGACGATTCAAACCGATGGTTTAGCACCACAAATTGTGGTTGAGCAACTGATTCGGGCTTGGGGCTTGGTCGGCAAACCACAGGCCAGCGAAGTATTTAGCTCGTTCAACAGTCGCTATTATGTCAAAAGCGGCGCACTGGCAGCATTGCCCAACGAACTTGCTAATCTCGGCTTGACTGGCACATGCTGGCTGATTAGCGATACCCATGTCGGGCCGCTGTATGCGCCAACCGTAATCCAAGCCTTGGAGAATGCAGGCTTTAGCTGCCAACGCTACGATATTCCGGCCCAAGAAGCCAGCAAATCATGGCAACAAGCTGGCGAACTTTACACCTGGCTGCTGGAAAATGGCGTACAACGTGGCGATACAGTCTTGGCACTTGGTGGCGGCGTGGTTGGCGATTTGGCGGGCTTTATCGCGGCCTCGATTTTGCGTGGCATCGCGGTTGTACAATTGCCAACCACGATTTTGGCGATGATCGATAGCAGCATCGGGGGCAAAACGGGCATTAATCACCCACGTGGCAAAAATTTGATTGGCGCGTTTCATCCGCCACGTTTGGTCTTAATTGATGATGCGGTGCTGAGCAGCTTGCCACGCCGCGAACGTGCCGCAGGTTGGGCCGAAGCCGTCAAACATGGGGTTATTGCTGATGCAGTTTTGTTTGATGATTTGGAGCGTGCAGGAGCCAGCCTCAATGATGTGCCTGCCAATATCACCAGCGAGCTGTTGGTGCGTTCGGCGGCGGTCAAAATTGGCGTGGTCAATCGCGATGAGCGCGAAACTGGCGAGCGCATGCTGCTCAATTATGGCCATACGCTGGGCCAAGCAGTTGAAGCAGCAACCCACTACAAACGCTATGTGCATGGCGAAGCGGTAGCGATTGGCATGACTTTTGCCGCCAACCTTGCAGTGCAGCTTGGCATGTGGACGAACGCCGAAGCCGAGCGCCAACGAGCCTTGTTGCAAGCCTTAGATCTGCCCACCGCCTTGCCACGCGATTTGGACATCGAGGCCACGCTGGCAGCCCTCAATTTAGATAAAAAACGCGCCAAAGGTAGCGTGCGCTGGGTGCTACCAACCAGAATTGGCCATGCCCAAGTCGAATCACACGTCGATCCAGAACTCGTGCGCAAACTCGTCCACGAGTTGGTCGACCAAGCCTAAAAGGTTAATTCCCTCACCCCCCAGCCCCCTCTCCCACTGAACGCGGGCGAGGGGGAGCATCCGTGGTTCATCGACGAATTGCGCAAGAACCACAATGTTAAAGCCCCTCGCCCGCTCCGTGGGAGAGGGGTTGGGGTGAGGGAATCAGGTCTATTTAACCGAATATACCATTACATCTAAACCATAGCCAATTACCCACGATAGCGAAACGCCGGATTCTCCAAATAGGCTTCGAGGCCCATTGCAGCTTGGTCGCGACCAGAGAGCGTTGGTTCGCTAATTGGCCATTCGATGCCAATTTGTGGGTCGTTCCAGCGCACCGCGCCCTCGGTTTCGGGCGCATATAAGCCTGTACAGCGATATTGCACTTCGGCAAACTCCGAGAGCACCACAAAGCCATGGCCAAAGCCCGAAGGAATCAGAAATTGTAAAAAGTTATCGGCGCTGAGTTCAACCCCAACCCACTTGCCAAAGGTCGGCGAACCCACCCGCAAATCCACTGCCACATCGAAAATTTTGCCAACGCTACAACGCACCAATTTATCCATTGGCTGGCGCTCATCTTGATAATGTAAGCCGCGCAGCACGCCTTGCTTGGAACGTGAGTGATTATCCTGCACAAAATCAGTAGGCAGACCGAGTTCAGCAAACTTGGTCTGGTGGTATGTTTCAAGGAAGAAGCCGCGTTCATCGGCAAACACGCTTGGTTTAATAATGACAACGCCATCAAGCGCCGTTTGCGTTACGGTCAAACTCATTGCCTTTATTCCTTTCGCCATTCTGTGGTTCGATTATCCAACAATTATAGAGCATAGCTGCCTAAAGTGAGTTTTGTATGCAGATCAGTCAGATTCAGTTTCCCCAAACTGCGGATTATTTAAGTTTACGCCAAGCCTTGAGCGTGCTCAAACAATTGCTCGGCGCTCGGCCAGCCTGGGTCGTTGGCGGCACACTGCGCGATCTGGTAATTGGGCGGGCCTTGCAGGATGTTGATTTAGTTGTCGATCAACCAGCAATTGCCTTAGCCCAAACCCTTGCGAACCAGCTCAACGCCAGTTTGGTGGTGCTTGATGCAGCGCGCGATATTGGCCGCGTCGTGCTGCACGATGGCAACTATCTCGATCTGGCGCATTTGCGGGCCGCCGATTTGGCGGGCGATTTGGCTGATCGTGATTTTACGATTAATGCCATGGCCGCGCCGCTCTTCGAGCAAGCCCAACTTGGTCAGCTGATCGATCCTCACGCTGGCTTAGCCGATATTCAAAGCGCAACCCTGCGCATGGTGCAAGCCAATGCCTTGGCCAACGATCCCTTGCGCATGCTGCGGGCCGTGCGGATCGCCGCCCAACTTGGCTGGCAACTTGATCCGGCAACCGATCAGGCAATTCGGGCGCACGCCGAAGCAATCACGCAAGTCGCAGTTGAACGAGTACGCGTTGAACTATTGGCAATTTTAGCCACACGTTGGAGCGCCAGTTGGCTGCGCTATTTGGATCGAGCTAATCTTTTGCCAAGCATTATTCCTGAGATTCGCCCGATGTACCACCACACCCAGCCCAATATTCACTTTTTGGATGTGTGGGAACATTCGCTCGAAACAATTACGGCTGGCGAATGGCTGCTGGCTCAGTTGGAGCATGATCAACAGCCAGCGCCGCAAGCCCCACCAGCCATGGCCGACGATTGGCATCCACCAGCATTTTTTCAACAGCCAGCAACCTTGCGCATGCTGCCAAATTTAACTTTGCAGTTGCAATGGGCCGCGCAGGTTGTGGCTCAAATTCAGCAGCCAATCGGCAACACCGCCAGCCATCGGGCACTCTGGAAAATGGCCATCCTGCTCCACGATTGCGCTAAGCCTGCGACTCGTGTTGATAAGCCCGATGGCAGCGTGTCGTTTCATGAACATCAAACAGTTGGAGCCGAAATTGCGCGCGGCGTGTATCAGCGATTAAGATTTAGCAACCAAGAAATTGACTATATGTGCAAGGTGATTGCGGGGCATATGCGACCAGGCCAGCTCTATTCGCAGCCAGAAACCAGTGCCAAAGCGGCCTATCGCTTCTTTCGCGATTTAAAGGAAAGCGCGGTTGATACCTTATTACACGCCTTGGCCGACCATATGGCCACGCGCGGGCCGCTGCTACAAGAACATCATTGGGCCTACCAAGCCGCTTGGACAGACGCAATGCTTGGCTTTCACTGGGATGCAGAGGCCCAACAAAAACGTGCACCCTTGGTTGATGGGCACACGTTGATGCAAGAGCTAGGTTTGCCAGCTGGCCCGCAAATTGGAGCCTTGCTTGAGGCAATTCGTGAAGCTCAAGCAGCTGGCGAAGTGACCGATCGTGAAAGCGCCTTAGCGCTGGCGCGTCGGCTTCATACGTAATTGTGGCTCATCGCTGTCATCCTCGACTACAGGCGTTGAGCGCGAAACATAGGGCAATGCGGCTAATGCCACAAGCAGGAGCGCAACAAAAAATAATGTCGTCAGCATGGCGACCTCCATGGGCTTGTGTTTCCAGAGGCAGCGTACTCAATAACTTCATGCTACGCCAGTATGACTATCTGATGAGCGCCTGATGGCCGACTGACACTCCGCCGTAAGACCGATTAAATGCCAAGCCGATCAATAACCATGCATTGGTTGATTGATCGGCTCGTTTAATTGCCTAAATTTTAGGCTTTAGCTTGCTTTTGCAAGTCCGCCAATTGACGATCAAGGCGGGCTGAGATGTCGCGGTACATATCGCCCCGGGATCGGGCGGCATCAAGTTTACGTTGTAAGTCGATGACGCGCACCAAAGCAGCCAAGCCAACGACAATCAGAAGCCAACGAGCCATTGAAAAATCTCCTCGCGATACGCAGAAGTTGATCTATGTGCTCATTGTAGCATAACCCTGCTTAGAGTGTCACCAATTGTTGCAAGCCTTGTTCAGCCTGTTGGCGCAAGGTGGCAACCTTAGCGCTGAACACGTCGCGTTGTTGGCTATCGCTCAGATCGCCAAGATTAACCAACACATTTAAGCACGCGCCATTGACCGCCGCAAAGGCCAAATAGCCGCCAACTTGGGCATCGGTGCGGGCATTGACGTTGCCTTGGGTCGCCAAAAGCTGCAAATCAGCAAACAAACTGGCAGCTTGTTGGGCAACCTGCAAGGGAATTTCGCAGGCATGCACAATCGCAGCGGCTATTTGTTGCTCCCGATCAGCCTGATCCTCAGGTAATTTACGGGCAACGCTAATGGCATTAAATGCTGCGCTATCAGCCAAAGCCAATTTGCCCAAATTTGTTGTTGCTTCGCTCAAGCGCTCCAAAGCCGCGGCAATAACTGGCTTAACGGCGGCATATTTTTTGCGACTAACCGTTAAATTGGCCACCATTTGGCCCAACGAACCAGCCAAAGCTCCAGCTAAGGCTGCCGCCGAGCCACCACCGGGCGTTGGCGTACCAGCAGCAAAGGCTTGCAAGGTGCTATTTGGCAGCCAATTGTCGCCACTTGGCGCGGCCAATTTGGCCTCAAGCACTTGGTCGCGGCGAAAGTTATTGAGTTGCAGATAGTGCTCGGCGGCATCAAACAGCGCATCTTGCGGCACCAGCCCAATTACTTCGCCCTCGGTAATCGTCACGCCATAGCGCATGGCTTCGGCGCGCACCAATTCCTGCACCCGATGAATAGGTGTGCCACGGAAATTCACCAAATTCATCGAGATTTGAGCGCGGCCATCGACCAGCAAGCCCAAAGCTTTGACATAGCGCAAGCCGCCGCCAAGATAGCGAATCGATTTGGCAATTTTTTTGGCAATCTCAACATCGGTGGTATTTAAATAGATGTTGTAGGCGATCAATGGTTGGCGTGCGCCGACGACGGTTGCTCCAGCGGGCGTTGCTACGGGTGGGCCAAAATCTGGCTCGCGAGCAGCATCAACCCCAACTGCTTTGCGCCAAGCCTCGTATTCGCCCTTGCGTACATCAGCCAAATTTTGGCGCTCGGGGCGGGTGGCAGCCTCTTCATAAAGATAGACGGCAATGCCCAGCTCGTCGCCAATACGCTTGCCAACTTTGCGCGCCAAGGCTACACATTGCTTCATAGTGGTTTGGCCCAGCGGCACAAACGGTACAACATCGGTCGCGCCGATGCGTGGATGTTCGCCGCGATGCTCGTCCAGATTAATCAAGCCTTGAGCAGTGCGCGTGGCTTGGAAGGCAGCTTCGCCAACCGCCTCGGCCTCGCCAGCAAAGCTAATCACCGTGCGATTATGATCAGCGTCAGATTGAACATCGAGCAATTGCACCCCAGCAACTGCCGTAATTGCATCACGAATGGCGTGCACAACCTCAGTGCGACGGCCTTCGCTAAAATTCATAATACTTTCGACCAAGCCCATTGCTGTCTCCTTTGACGAACCACAACGGCCCAAGTATAGATCAGATGCTGAGAATTTGGTTAAGCACCAGGCCCAGAATCTTAATCGCCCATTGACATCATCCTCACCTAATACTCATCTGTTGGCGGCATACTACAGGTGCGTTTCCTCTCAATCCGAAAAGGTCAGCCGTGCTCTTGGGTGGAACGGCACGGCTGGCTCAACGGAACTGATTTTTCCTCACCAAATAGCTGCACCAAGACCAACCAAGCATGATACAATACAGCGCGAGTTGGAAGCCTTAACTCAATGAGTTGAGGATTACTGGCTTGTTTGCGATTGAAAATAACGTGCTATCGTAACAACACTTGTCGATCAATTTAATCTTTGCTATCTGAGGGACGCACATGGCTGATACAAGCGATGAAAAAAAGGCGCGGCTCGATGCGATTCGCGCAGCCAATGCCGCAAAAAAAGCTGCTGAAGGCGAAGCGCCTGCGGCTGCACCTGCACCTGCTGCGCCGATCGTAGCGGCAACCACCGAGGCTCCCGCAACTGCTGCGGTTGGTGCCAATATGTCGGATGATAAAAAAGCACGCTTGGAAGCAATTCGGGCTGCGAAAAAAGCTGCCGCCGCTGATGCACCTGCTGCGCCAGTTGTAGCCGCAACGCCAGCGCCTGCCGCCGCTGCACCTGTGGTTGCCGCCACACCTGCCGCGCCAGCAACTGCTGCCGCTCCTGTCGCACCAAAACCAGCCGCACCAGCCAGCACTGGCAACGATTCAATCAGCGCCAATTCGATTATCTCGCTGACTATGCTTGGTCGGCTCAAACGGATTCTCGTTGGCGTTGCCTTCTGTGTCTTGATCGGCTTGGGCTTGGCAAGCGTTACCGGCCAATATTTGCTCGGTGGTGGCTTCGGCGCATTGATCGGCGCTGTCGGCGGCTTGATGGTTGGCGATTGGCCAGCAGTCAAAACCACTGGCGACTAAAAAAGCCTGTTAAACCAAAAACATCCCCTGCAACCAGCTTGGAATTGCAGGGGATGTTTGTTTTTTAGCGCAGCACGGTTTCTTGCCATTCGTTGAGCCAGCGCTCGCGGTTGGCTGCAATATCTGCTGGTGCAAGCGTCACAACTTCGCTTGGCACTTGGGCATATTGGCCAAATTCAGCGGGAACTTTGGCGCTTGGTAAAGCAGGATACACAAACATCTGGCCGCCAATATCGCTTTGGAATGCATCGCTGAGCATATAGTCGATCCATGCTTTGCCCAATTCAGGGTTTTTGGCATCTTTCAACAAGCCCACAAATTCAATTTGTTGGAACGAAGCACCAGGCAACAACAAATTACCAGTTGGTGCGTCGGTCAAAGGCGTGGTCGCAAAGATCACTTCGGCAGCTGGGCTAGTGGCGTAACTCACCGCCAACGGATATTGGCCATCGCTGGCTCCGCTAAAATCGCCATAGTAGGCTTCTTCCCAGCCACTGGCGACTTTAATTTCGTTGGCGCGCAAGTCGCTCCAGAAGTTGCGCCAGGTATATTCGCCGCTCTCGCCAAAGTGACCAATCGTGGCCAACATAAATGATAAACCAGGTGATGAGGTGGCTGGATTTTCTACCACCAACTTGCCTTTCCACTCAGGCTTGGTCAAATCACGCAAATCGGTTGGCAAGCTCAGGCCAGCTTCGGCCACAGCAGCTTTATCATAATTGATGGTGACATAGCCAACATCAACTGGCGAGACCCGATTTTGAGCATCAAGCTTCAATTCGGCAGGAATTTGCTCAAGATTTTTGGATGCATAGGCTTCGAAAATATCTGCATCAAGCGCGCGGCTCAAAAAGGTATTATCAACCCCATACAACACATCGCCCAAGGGTGCGCCTTTGGCCAAAATGCTCTTGTTCAGCGCTTCGCCAGCATCGCCCGATTCGAGAATCTGCACGGTTGCGCCGGTCATTTCTTCAAAGCCAGAAATAACTTCGCTGCTAATCGCAAAGCTATCGTGCGAAACCACGACCAAGGTTTGGCCAGCAAATTGGCCACTATCGGTGGGCACTTGAGTGGCTTGGGTGGCTGCTGGCGTAACCTCAGCAGCAGCGGTTGTGGCTGGCGTAGGTTCGACCGCAGTTTCAGGAGTTGGCGTAGCCGCCGCACCACAGCCAGCTAAAACCAATGAACTGATTGTTAAGAAACTAAGTAACCAACGTTTCACGAATAAACTCCTTGAACATTGGCTAGAGACCACATGCAAAAATCCCGCGCACGGCGGGATTAAACCACGCCGCTTTCCTTCGCTCGTGCTAACGAGATCAGGTTCAGAGGGTCTTTCGCCGTTGCGAAATCTCAGCCATGTGGCACCCCTAGCGGTTGTTATCTGTAATTGCCCACACAATAGCACAAAAAATTTGAATCAGCAAAAATCAGTATGCCCTCACCCCCAACCCCTCTCCCATCCGATGGGCGAGGGGCTTTAACTCCATGGTTTGCTTCCAATTCCTTGGTAAAAAACGATCGGCTCCCCCTCGCCCGCGTTCAGTGGGAGAGGGGGCTGGGGGGTGAGGGCATCACTCGGCCTTTGGAACAGCCTTTGGAATTGGCAGGTGTGATGATAAGAGTAGCTAGCAACACCACAGCTTTGATCGAATTGGCAGGCCTATGCGGTATGGCCAACCCGCCTAGCAGCATCACCCACGGATGCGCTCGGTTGATCGATCAAACAGGCAACTAGCCCAACGACGCGCCAGTTAGCCAATTTGGAACCGAATTGGAACATAGCTGGAACATGCTTGGAACCATAAGGAGGGTGCGATGTCGATTGTGCTTGATCAACTGACCAAACGCTACGAGCAACATGCGGTGGTCAATAAAGTGGCATTACAAATTCACGATGCTGAATTTTTTGTGCTGCTGGGGCCGAGCGGGAGTGGCAAAAGCACAATTTTGCGCATGATCGCAGGCTTGGCTCCGGTTGATACTGGCCGGATTGTGCTGCATGGCCGCGATGTTACCGATTTGAATCCTCAGGCCCGCGATGTGGGCTTTGTTTTCCAAAATTATGCGCTGTTTGAACATATGACAGTCGCCGAAAATGTTGAATTTGCTTTACGCATTCGCAAGGTCGAGCGCAAGCAACGCAGCGAACGCCGCGACCAATTATTAGAACTCGTTGGCTTAGCAGGCTTGGGCAAGCGTTTGCCGCGCCAACTTTCTGGCGGCCAACAACAACGGGTAGCCTTAGCCCGCGCCTTGGCCCACAACCCAGCAGTCTTGCTGCTCGACGAGCCATTTGGCGCACTCGATGCCAAAATTCGTACCGATTTGCGCCGCAATTTGCGTAGCATTCAGCGCGAACTGGGCATTACGACGATTTTCGTGACCCACGATCAAGAAGAAGCCTTTGAATTGGCCGACCGGCTTGGCGTGATGAATATGGGCCGTTTGCTCGAAGTTGGCACGCCCAATGAACTCTATCAACGCCCGCAAACTGAATTTGTCGCCACCTTCCTTGGCAGTGCCAATGTGCTACTTGGCCAGTGCAATGATGTTGGGGTGCAGGTTGGGTCGATGACCTTCCCGCTGCAAACCTCAAGCACTGCCGAGCATCATCCTGCTGTGCAAGTCGTGATTCGCCCAGAAGATGTGGTTTTGGCCAAAACCGAGGCCGCCTTGCGCTCGCCATCGCTGGGCCAAGCCACGGTCGAAACCCAAACCTTTGTTGGCGCATTTGAACGGATTCGCCTGCGTTTGCCAGCCTTGCCCGATGTCCACTCGATTGCGCCAGTGCGGCCTTTTGGCGAGCACGCAATTTTGATCGATGCCCTACGCAATCCAGATGAAGCCCGTAATTTGCCAATTCACAGCGGCGATCAATTGTGGATTGGCGTGCGCCGTTTACATGCACTCAGTCAACGTGGTCTGAATGTCTTAATGATTTCCGATAGCCAGCCAGTTGCCGAAACAGCTTTGAATATTGGCGGTAATTTAGCTCGCCTCGCCCATGCTCGCGCGACGGTCGTGGCCCGCGATGGCAACGAAGCTGGGTTGCGTACTCGCATCCAAGCAGTGCGTGAGCAGCTTGGCGCTGGCTTGCCGCATTTACAAACCCGTTTATCAACTACCAGTTTGATCGAAACTGTGCGCCGCGAAACCGAACACGAACCCTGCGATATTGTGGTGCTCGGCACGGAAGCACGCAATGCAGAACGTGATGCAACCCAATTGTTGAGCGTGGCCCAACAGCATGTACTGCTTGTACCACCAACCGCCAAAGCATGCAGTAAAGCCCTTATTTGCCTGAGCGATGGCGAGCCAAGCAAAGAAGATGTAGCGTTTGCCGGACGCTTGCTGGGATCGGTGGGCGCAAGCGCAACCCTGATTTCGATAGCAACCCAAACCAACGACATTGACCGCCTCGAGCGATTTTTACAAAGCAGCGCCGCTAGTTTACGTCGCCATGAAGTTGTGACCGACAGCAAAGTGCTGGTGGGCAACATCGCGCAAACCATCAACGCCGAGATCAAACGCGGGGGCTATGATCTGGTGATTGTTGGCGCGCCACTGGGAGCCTACAGCAGCAATTACGACCTTGGCAGCGTGGTTGGCCCACTCTTGAGCCAACTTAGCGTACCAGTTTTGATTATTCGTTCAAGTTATCTTCAGCCAATGCCTGAACGGCTGGCTTTGAATGTTTTGGAGACAGTGGCATGAAACGCTTGCATTTTAGCTTATTGAGCTTGTTAATCGTCGCGTTGTTGGCAGCATGTGGCGAAGCCAGCCCAACCAGCACCAGCGGCAATGGCGCAGTTACCACCATCACCTTGGGCGCATATACCACGCCGCGCGAAGCCTATGCCAAATTAATTCCACTGTTCCAAGCAAAATGGAAGGCCGATACCGGCGGTGAGGTCAAGTTTGAAGAATCGTACCAAGGCTCGGGCGCACAATCACGGGCCATCGTAGAAGGGTTTGAGGCCGATTTAGCAGCGCTTTCGCTCGAAGCCGATATTAACCGCATCAGTGATGCAGGCCTGATTACTCACGATTGGAAAGCTGGCACGCATTCGGGCATGGTCAGCACCTCGGTTGTGGTGTTTGCGGTGCGCGAAGGCAACCCCAAAGGCATCCAAGATTGGGCTGATTTGGCTAAGCCTGGGGTGCAAATTTTGACTCCCGACCCACGCACTAGCGGCGGCGCACAATGGAATATTTTGGCCTTGTATGGCGCAGCCAAACGTGGCCACGTCACTGGCGTGCCAGCCAACGACGAAGCAGCCGCCCAAGCCTTCTTGGCCAGCGTGCTCAAAAATGTCGTCGTGTTCGACAAAGGCGCACGCGAAAGCATCACCAACTTTGAAAAAGGCGTTGGCGATGTGGCAATCACCTATGAAAACGAAGTGTTGGTTGGCCAAAAAGGCGGCCAAAAATATGAAATGGTCATTCCATCATCAACCATCTTGATCGAAAATCCAATTGCCTTGATCGACAAATCGGTTGAAAAACATGGCAATCGCCAAGCAGTCGAAGCCTTTATCACGTTCTTACACAGCCGCGAAGCCCAAGAAGTGTTTGCTGAATTTGGCTTGCGCTCGGTCGATGCTGATGTTGCCAAGGCCACTGCTGAGCGCTATCCCGCCATTACTGATCAATTTACAATCAATGAATTTGGCGGCTGGAGCAAAGCCACGCCCGAATACTTTGGCGATAACGGCGTTTATGCCAAAGTGCTAGCGCAGGTACAGCAATGACAACCCAAACAATTGAACGCACGACCCCACGTTTACCGTGGGGTCGTTGGAGTATCCGCGGCGCTGCCTTAACCTATTTGGCAGTGTTTTTGGTATTGCCATTAATTGTTGTGGTTGTTGATGGGCTGGGCGCTGGCGTAGAATCAATCACCAGCATTATTAGCTCACCAATTGCTCGCCATGCCATTTGGCTCACCATTTGGACAGGCCTCGTGATGGCGTTGATTAATGCCGTCATGGGTTTATTGACCGCCTTTGTGCTGGTGCGCTATGAGTTTCCCGGCAAAACCCTATTAAATGCCGTGGTCGATTTGCCATTTGCCATCCCCACCCTGGTTACTGGCGTGATGCTGGTGATTTTGTATGGGCCGCAAGCAGCAATTGGCAGCTGGCTCGATCAGCAGCTTGGCTGGAAAGTAATTTTCGCTCCCTCAGGCATTATTCTGGCCTTGCTATTTACCTCGTTTCCCTTTGTGGTGCGCTCGGTTCAGCCAGTCTTGATCAACCTTGATCGGTCGAGCGAAGAGGCTGCGGCCACCTTAGGCGCGCCAGCTTGGCAAATTTTTTGGCGCGTCACCTTGCCTGCGCTCCTGCCAGCCTTGGTTTCAGGCACATTGCTGAGTTTTGCCCGTGCGATTGGCGAATTTGGCGCGATTGTGGTGGTTGCTGGCAACATTCCCTTGCGCTCGCAAACTGCCGCCATTTACGTCTACGGCGAAATCGAATCGGGCAGCCAACGCGATGCGAGCGCCATGTCGTTGGTGATGTTGGCGATTGCGCTTGGCACAATGACCTTGGTTGATTGGCTCAGTCGCCGCCGGCAGGAGGTGCAGCCATGAACTGGCGCAAATGGCTATTAATTAGCATTGTCGTGGGCTATATGGGCATGTTGATCATTGCGCCGTTGGGTGCGATTGTGTTTGGTGCGTTTCGCGAAGGTGTGCCTGCGATGCTTGAAGCCTTGCAACACCCGCATGTGCTACGCTCATTTGGCCTAACCATCATCATTTGCTTGGTGGTAGTGGCGATTCATGGCATTTTTGGCACGCTGGTGGCTTGGGTGTTGGTTCGCCATCAATTTGTGGGCAAAGCACTGATCAATCGTTTGCTTGATTTGCCATTTGCCATGTCGCCAGTGATTGTGGGCTTTACCCTAATTGTGCTTTTTGGGCGCAACGGGGTGATCAAACCGCTGACCGAAGCCATGGGCTGGCAAATTGCCTTTGCCTTGCCAGGCATGATTTTAGCAACCTTGTTTGTGACCTTGCCGTTTATGATTCGCGAATTGATGCCGGTGCTCGAAGCCTTTGGCCGTAAGCAAGAAGAGGCCGCCGCAACCTTAGGCGCAAGTGGCTGGCAAACCTTCCGCTTAGTCACCTTTCCGGCCTTGCGTTGGGCCTTTTTGTACGGTTTAGGCCTGACCTGTGCCCGCGCCTTGGGCGAATTCGGAGCGGTGTTGGTGATTAGCGGTGGGATTCAAGGCCGCACCGAAACCGCAACTGTCTATATTTTCCGCGCCCTCGACGATCGCCAATATGCTGGAGCCTATAGCGCCGCTTTGCTGCTTGGTGCAATCTCGTTGGTCTTAGTTTTAGTGATCGATGTGTTTCATCGACGCTCACAAAAGAGCATAGAACATAGAGCCTAGAGCATAGATGTATTGGTACATGAGGTTAACCACCGCCTGATCCCCTCACCCCAACCCCTCTCCCGTCGGACGGGAGAGGGGCTTTACCGCCGTAGTTCTCTCCCAATTCCTTGGTGCACCACGGATGCTCCCCCTCGCCCGCGTTTTCGTGGGAGAGGGGGGTGAGGGGTGAGGGGACACGGTTGCCAATCCAATGAACCATTACACATAGAGCATAGGAGTCAGGGCTTTTGGCTATAGGCTCTGGGCTATCGGAGTTTTGGTTGAAATACCCCAAACTCGATAGCCCATCTTCGTGCTCTTCGTGCTCTTCGTGGTTAAAAATGCTAGAACTGATTATTGTCCTACCGAACGACAGTTACCTCAACATCAAACACCAAATCGGCGTTGCCAGGAATTGGCCCTTGCCCTTGAGCACCATAGCCAAGTGCTGAAGGAATGATCAAGCGGCGTTTGCCACCTTGTTTCATGCCAACCAAACCTTCGTTCCAGCCAGTGATAACCATTGCAGCACCAACATTTTCAACCGGAAATGGCTGACCGCCGACATTTGAATCGAATTGTGAGCCATCTGATTTCAGGTAGCCAGTGTAATAGACTTCGGCGGTTGAGCCAGCGATTACTTCAGGCCCAGTGCCGACCACAATATCAACATAGCGCAAACCACTTGCAGTTTGCTTGGCTTCTAAGCCAGCAGGTAAGGCAGGAATAACTGCCGAAACATCTGAAATATCGACACCTGCGGTGGCTGAGGTTGGCACAACAGTCGGGTTTTCAGGCCGCTCAACTGCACCACAGCCAACCAACGTCACTGCAACCAGCATCGAAAGCAAAATCCGTTTCACGTAAAACCCTTTCATTGCAAATTGAAACCAAACGTCGCTATTATACCTTGCTTCACATATTCATCAGCTTTGCATCATTTTCAAGCGCGCCAAAATCTTCTAGGATAGGGCGTGGAACAATCTGTGCATGGTTGACGTTCTATTGATAGGCAAACACAAAGGGGGTTCCCAATGGAACGATTGTCAGACAAAATTTCAGCCGCATTATTTGTCGTTATGCTTCTGTCGATACCCTTTTTATATGCAATTGTTAGCGGCAGCTAAAGTAAAAGTGACTGTCGCCAAATATTAATCTCGCTCAGCACATGAGTCGTGTATAATGCGGCGAAGGAGATTAGGTATGGCACAACCAACCGAGATTGTTCATCTGCTACGCCCATTCGGGCGGCGCTTACGCCTTGCCGATACATTGCAATGGCTGAGTCGCACATTTTGGCTCCCTGCTCTTGGCTTTGCTTTAATTCAAGGCGCAGGTCGGCTCTTCCCGATTCCCAACTGGACATTGTGGTCATTAGTACCCTTCGCAATTTGGCTGGTTGCCTTATTGGTCGTAGCCCTGCGCCCACAATCCAGCAGCCGCATCGCCCAACGCAGCGATCTTGAGCTTGATTTGCGCGAACGCCTATCAACCGCGCTCGAATTGCACAAACGCGATGATCGTGGGCCACTCGATGACGTGCAATATAACGATGCGCTCGATAAAGCCCGCACAGCCAATGCCAAGGATATTCGGGTTGCACCACCGCTCAAACATCGCTTGTGGTGGGGCTTAGCAGCATTATTTTTAATGCTGGGCATCACCTCTGCCGTATTACCGAATCTGCAAAGCAATGTCTTAGCTGAACGCGAAGCAGTCAAAACCGATCTCGAACGGATCGCTGACCGCATCGATGAAACGCGCCAAGAAATTGCCAAAGACGAAAAACTTTCGCCAGAAGAACGCGCCGAATTGGATCGCCAATTGGCTGAATTATCCAAGGATTTGCGCGAAAATACTGGCTCACGCGAAGATGCGCTAGCGAAAATCTCGCGCACCGAGCAACAACTGCAAAAGCGTTTGGATTCACGGGCCAGCGCTCGTCAAGCCTCGTTGCAAGAGCTAGCCCAAGCCTTGAAGAATCAGCGTGGTGCCAGCCAAGAGCAACGCCCAGAGGCCAGCGATGCAGCCAAAGAGCTTGAGCAAGCAGCGCAGGATGCAGAAAAGATGACTCCTGAACAGCGCGAGCAATTGGCCAATGCGCTTGAGCAACAAGCAAACCAAACAGCTGCAACCAATCCAGAAATGGCTCAATCGTTGCGCGATGCTGCGAGCGCCTTACGCAATAGCAACCTTGCCGATGCCCGCTCAGCTTTGCAACGAGCCAGCAACCAAGCCAGCCAAAGCGCTGAACAATTGCAGGATCAACAAGGCGTTGAACAAGCCTTGAGCGAAGTCCAAAATAGCCGTGATCAAGCAGCCCAAGCTGGCCAACCAGGCCAACAAAATCAGCAAGCTGGTCAGCAAGGTCAACAAGGTCAGCAAGGTCAACAAGGTCAACAAGGTCAGCAAGGTCAGCAAGGTCAGCAAGGTCAAGGTCAAGGTCAAGGCCAAGGTCAGGGTCAAGGCCAAGGCCAAGGTCAAGGTCAGGGTCAAGGTCAGGGTCAAGGCCAAGGTCAGGGTCAGGGTCAAGGTCAAGGCCAGGGCAATGGTGCTGGAGGCGGCGGTGGCAGCCAAGCAGGGAATCTTGGCAGCGGCAACAGCAATGGCAGCGGCAACGGCACAGGCCGTAACGATCGCAGCTTCCCGGGCACTGGCAACGACAAAGGTATGGTCTACCAACCTTGGAAACCAGGCGACCCAAATAACCCAAGCAATGTGACTGGCCAGCCCAATGGCAGCGGCAGCGCCCCAAGCCAACCAAGCGGCAGCACAGGCCCTGGCATCGCCAATGGCTCGCAAGTACCTTATAATCAAGCCAACCCGGACTACCAAGAATCGGCAGGTCGGGCTGTGGATAGCGGATACATCCCACCACAACTGAAGAACTTTATCCGCGACTACTTTAACCAATTGGAACAGTAAGAGGATTCTATGTTTCTAGCCCTTGAGTTCGTGTTTTTGAGCCTGCTTGCAGGCGGTATGTGGACCCTGTTGGTCGCGACGCGACGCTTCAACATCAGCCAACGTGCAATGACGATTTCGTTTGCTGCTACTGCGCTCGGCTGGATGGGCTTTTTGCTCACCACAATTGCTCTGTTGGTTTATGCCACAACACAACTCACGTAGCGAAGAGCAAGAGTTTTAGGTTCGAGGCTATAGGTTTTTGCTTGAATCAGGTATGATTCAGAGACCTATAGCCTTTTGTTGATAAGGAGTTTGGATGCAATACACTGAACGCGATGCTGAGATGTTTCGGCGCACTGCCGCTGCGATTGAGGCTGAAATAGGCAAAGTGATTGTAGGGCAACGCGCCTTGATCCGCCAAACATTAATTACCTTGCTGGCAGGCGGCAATGCCTTGCTCGAAGGTGTGCCTGGCTTGGCCAAAACCACCCTGATTCGGACGCTTTCTGATGCTGTCGATTGCCAATTTAGTCGGATTCAGTTTACCCCCGACTTGATGCCTGCTGACATCATCGGTACCACGATCATCGCCGAAGATGAACAAGGTCAAAAAGAGTTCCGCTTCCAACGCGGGCCGATCTTTTCCAACCTTGTGCTGGCCGATGAAATTAACCGCGCAACGCCAAAAACCCAATCGGCGCTGCTTGAGGCCATGCAAGAACATACGGTCAGTGTGGCCCGCACCAGTTACAAGCTCGAAGAGCCATTCTTTGTGCTCGCCACCCAAAACCCACTCGAAATGGAAGGAACTTACCCGCTGCCAGAAGCGCAGCTTGACCGTTTCTTCTTCAAAATTAATGTGCCATTTCCATCACCGCAAGAGTTGGTAGAAATCGCCCAACGCACCACTGGCACGGATCAAGCCAAGCCGCAAAAAGTGATTAATGGCGCGACCTTGATTCAGCTGCAACAGATGGCGCGTTCGGTGCCAGTTGCGACCCATGTGTTGAGTTATGCCGCCCGCATTATTAGCGCAACCCACCCAGATAGTGCGCTCGCACCAGAGCAAGTCAAACGCTATGTTAGCTATGGCTCCAGTCCTCGGGGCATGCAAGCCTTGATTTTGGCTGGCAAAATTAGCGCCTTGCTCGATGGCCGCACCAATGTGGCCTACCGCGATTTGCGCGATATGGCAACCCCAACCTTGCGCCACCGGATTATTTTGTCGTTTGAGGGTCAAGCTGAGGGAGTTAATAGCGAAAGCATCGTCAATAGCATTTTGGAATCAATTAAGGAAGAAGCATGACCCGCCGTATTGCCCTAATCATCTTGGCTCTCGTTTTGGCCAGCTGTGGCAGCTACGAAGCTGATACAGGCCGTCAAGTCAGTATTCGCCCAACGATTGTGCCATCAACGCCCGCGCCGCCAGCAACCAAAGATACGTTGGGCATTGCCAGCGAGTTTATTCCGTTGGCCAAGCCAGCCCAAATTCCTGCCGACGACCAACGATCACTTGGCGATCCAAACGCGCCAGTAACGATTGTCGAATATAGCGATTTCCAATGCCCATTCTGCCAACGCCATCATGTGTCGGTTTTTCCTGACCTGAAGGCCAAATATATCGACACTGGCAAAGTGCGCTATGTATTCCGCAACTATATCGCCGTCGAAAGCCATACTTCAGCGCCAGCAGCAGGAGTTGCCAGCTTCTGCGCCATGGATCAAGGCAAATTCTGGGAGATGTACGACATCTTATTTGTGCGCGCCAGCGAATGGGGCATTGACCCAACGCTTGCACCCAAAACAATGCTCAAGTATGCAGAAGAATTGGGCTTAGATAGCAAAACATTTGCCCAATGCCAAGCCGACCCAGCAGTTTTAGCCAAAGTTAACGCTGAAACCGCCGAGGCCGTCGCTGCGCAAGCAACTGGCACGCCAGCCTTTTTCATTGGCAACTACATCATTCCTGGTGCCTACCCAATGGAAGGCTTCGATGCAGCAATTACCTTGGCAAGCCAAAATCAATAATCGTTGGTTGAGTGTGGAGACGTTGACATGAGCGAACAAGCAGCGCTATTTGAACCACAATTCTTAAAACAATTGGATCGTTTGGCGCTGCTGACGCGCCGCAATATTGCAGGCCAGATGCAAGGCGAACGCCGCTCGCCGCGGCGTGGCTCGTCGGTCGAATACGCCGATTTCAAGCCCTACACGCCCGGCGACGACTTTCGCCAAATCGACTGGAATTTATATGCCCGCTTGGAGAAGTTCTTCCTCAAGCTGTTTGTGGCCGAAGAAGAAATTACGCTCCACCTGTTGATCGACACCAGCGCTTCGATGGATTGGGGCGAGCCAAACAAGCTGCGCTATGCAGCCCAAGCAGCGGGAGCCTTGGGCTACATCGCCTTAGCCAGCCTTGATCGCGCTCAAGTGACCAGTTTTGGGGGTGGCAACGAGCAACGGATTCCGGCTGGGCGCGGGCGGGCAGGCGTACCACCCTTATTTAACTTGCTCAGCCAACTCAAAGGCAGCGGCAACACCAGCTTGTTGCAAGCCAGCCGCCGCTATGTGCAAACCGCGCGGGTTGCTGGGCCACTACTGTTGTGCAGCGATTTGCTCACGCCCGATTGGGAAGAAGCCTTGCGCACGCTTGGCCGCCGCCCATTTGAAATAACGGTGCTGCATGTGCTCTCACCAGATGAGCTAAACCCACCATTCGAGGGCGATTTGAAATTGCTCGACGCTGAAGGTGGCGAAGCGCTCGATATTAGCGCTGATCTCGATTTATTGCAACGCTATGTTGAACGCTTGCAAGCATGGCGCGAAGAAGTTGAGCATTTTTGCACAACCCGCGGCATCAACTATATCTTTGTTGATACCAGCTTGCCACTAGAATCATTGTTAGTTTCAGTCTTACGTGAACGCCAAATTGTGCGCTAGAGATTGAGGGACAAATGGAGAAGGATAAATTTAAACGCTTACGGCGTTTTGTCTATGGCTTAACGATTGTTTTGTCGATTGCAGGAATATATATCGCAACTCAACTAAATAGACCGTTTATCGGCGCTATTTTGATTATTGCCAGCCTGCTTTCTTGTTATCGTGGCATTCGCTACATTGGCTATTTAGAACGTGATGAAATCATCGACGATCCACGAATTACGCGCCATCGCCAAGAATCAGCCAATGTTATCTATGTTTCGATTGTTGATGATGCAGGTAATCTATTGCCAGATGCAGAAGCCAAAGCCAAAGTTCGGCGCGCTGAAGCCCAAGCAGGCCCACGTGATACAGTTGTTGCAGTAAAGCATAAGGTTTAATATGCAACCAATTGAATTAACCTATCAACTTGATTTTAACGATTATCAAGCAGCCAATTTAGCGATGTATAAGCATAACCCACGCTATCAGCAGTCGCTTAATTTGAATCGCTATTATGAATTATTGCTGTATGTTTTAGGCGCTGGAACAATCGCGTTCTTTATTGCTGCGCTGATCCAAGTCGATCAGTTGGTTGTTTGGTTAATTGTGCTGGGCTTGATTTTACTGAGTGGTTGGATTATTTACAATCACCGTGATATGCGTGAATTCACTTTAGATTATTTGAAAAAGAATTATCGCCATGAACAGGATACATTTGAACTGCCAACAACATTTCTAGGCGATGCAAATCATATTCAAGAAACAAATCCTTGCTTTATGAGTGATTTTAAATGGAATTTTATTCAAACGATGCTGAATGAAGCAGAGCATATTCTTTTGATTAGCCATAACAATCGAGTGGTTGTTATTCCCAAGCGAGCCTTTAAATCGCCAGCCGATCAGCAGATGGCGTTGCAACAATTTGCGCAATATCATGCTGATGCGCAGCTAGCAGAGTGAGTAGATAAGTATGGGATTCATTGCACCATTAATGTTTATCGCCGGCGGTACGGTTTTGGCTGGCATTGTGGCCATGTACATTTTGCGCCTGCGCCGCGAGGAACGCACGGTTTCTTCAACCTTTTTGTGGAATCAATTGGTTCGCGATGTTGAGGCCAACGCGCCGTGGCAACGCCTGCGCCACAATTGGTTGCTCTGGCTGCAATTGCTGATTGCCTTGCTTTTGGCGTTTGCAATCGCGCGACCGTTTCGCGAAACCGTTGGGGTTAGTGGGCAAAATCTCATTGTAATTATTGATCGCTCGGCTTCGATGGGCGCAACTGATGTTGAGGCCAATCGGCTTGAAGCAGCCAAAAACGAAGCAATTCGCTTGGTCGACCAACTGCCCGATGGCGCACGGGCCACGATTATGGCCATCGGCGGCGAGCTTGATGTGCCTGCTGCCGCCACCACCGACCGCCGCGAAATTCGCGACGCAATCGAAGGCATCGAATTGCGCTTGGGCGGCGGCTCGGATATGTCGCAAGCCTTGAGTTTGGCTGGAGCTTTGGCCGCCCGCGAAGAAGAATCGGAAGTGGCAATTTTGACCGACGGCCAAGTGACCGTGCCAATGAGCGCAACTTTGCCAGCCAAAATTCGCTATTTTCCGGTTGGCAGCAGTAACAACAACCAAGCAATTGCCGCAATTGCCTTGAACGAGCTAGCGCCTGGCACGCTGACCTTTTTTGCCCGCGTCACCAACCAAGGCCAAGAACGGGTCACCCGCCGCTTGTTGGTGACTCTCGATGGCACGTTGTTCAACGCCTACGACTTGGAAATTCTGCCCGGCCAAGATCAAACCGTCAATATCGATGTGCCGTCAACTGCCAGCACCGTCGAGGCGTGGCTTGATGGCAGTGATAGCTTGCCCAGCGATGATGTGGCGTGGGCGATTCGGCCCTCAAGTGATGCAATTCCAGTGCGCTTTGTCACGCCGGGCAATCGCTTTTTGGCCACGGCCTTGGGTTTGATGCCACGAGTGCAAGTTTCAGCCTATCTGACGGAAACTGCGACCTTTACCGACACGGCTTTGTTGACGATTCTCGATGCCAGCTTGCCAGAGCCATTACCGCCAGGCAACTTGCTGTTTATCGCGCCCTATCGCTCAACCGAATATTTTTCGGTCACAGGCAGCCTAGATCGACCAGTGCCGCGCCCAGCCCCAACCGATGACCCGTTGTTGCGCAACGTCGAACTTGGCGAAGTCAACATCTTGAAATCGGCACGGATTGAAAATGCACCTTGGGCACATACGGTCATCGATAGCGCCGCAGGGCCATTGTTGATTGCTGGCGAAGTGGATGGGCGGCGGATTGCGGTGCTGGGCTTTGACACCCACGATTCAGATTTGCCCTTGAATATTTCGTTTCCCTTGTTGATTGCCAATTTGGTTGGCTACTTGGCCCCGGGCACTGGTGGCGATTCAGCGATTTTGCCGCCCGACCAAGAATTTGCCTTTGCGGTAACCAACGATATTAGCGGCGTGCGGCTGATTCAGCCTGACGGCAAAACCCACGAAGCAGCGCCAAACAATGGCTTAGTCAGCTTCGATGGCAGCCTCATGAACCAAGCAGGCATTTATAGCGTCGAATTGCTAAATGATGGCGTGGTTGCCCGTAGCCAACGCTATGTCGTCAATGCCTATCGCGAAAGCGAAGCCAAAATCACGCCAGTGCAGGTGCTCGATGTGGCCCAAATTGGCGGTGGCCAAGTTGGCTCAAGCGAAACCACCCAAGCCAAAGCTGGCCGCGAAGAATGGTGGCGTTGGTTGGCCTTGGCAGCATTAATTTTCGTTTTGATTGAATGGGTTTTTGCCCAACGCAGCGCCTTGACGCGGCTCAAACTTTGGTGGAATGCCCGCCGCAGTGCAGCCTAAAAAACAGCGAGGATTTATGGCGCAAATCAAAATCTATGGCTTAACCAGTAGCCTCAACCCAATCAAGGCGGCCTTAGCCGAAACCATTCATAGCTGTATGGTTGAGCATTTTCAATTGCCGGCCAATAAACGCTTTCAACGCTTTTTTCCAATGGCAGCTGATGATTGGTTGATGCCAGCTGATCGCTCAAGCAACTATCTGATTATTGAAATTAGCTGTTTTGCTGGACGTAGCATTGCCGCCAAAAAAGCCTTAATCCAAGGGTTGTTTGGCCAAATTGCCCAAGTGCATGGCATTCAACCACAGGATGTAGAAATTACGCTGATCGAAACGCCAGCTCACAATTGGGGCATTCGCGGCGTTACTGGCGACGAACTCCAACTGCCGTATCCAGTTGCAATCTAATTGAACCGTAACATTCAACCGCCTAGCGCTTTTGCTGGGCAGGCTGTTCATGGAGAGGCTCCCGATGCCGTTGGCATTTGGCCTTGCTAGGGTGAAGTTATGCTCTCGTTTGTTCGACCAGAATATCTATGGTTTTTACTGGCGCTGCCGTTGGTATGGCTGTTGGGCTGGTTCAACAGCCGTGGCCGTAGCGGTCAACGCCGTTGGTGGGCGCTTGGCTTGCGCACGCTGTTGCTGCTATGTTTGATCGGCAGCCTCGCCGGAACCCAAGTGCGCCAACCAGTTCAAAACTTGACCACGGTGTTTTTGCTCGATAGCTCCGACTCGATCGCCCCTAGCCAACGCTCCACCAACGAGCAGTTTATTGCTGAAGCGCTCCAAAGCATGCAAGAAGGCGATAAAGCAGCGGTTGTGGTCTTTGGCGAGAACGCCTTGGTTGAGCGCGTGCCATCGGATATTCAGCGCTTAGGCACGATTCAATCGGTGCCAATCGCGGCGCGCACCGACATTAGCGAGGCGCTGCAGCTTGGCTTGGCGCTCTTTCCCGCCGATACCCAAAAACGGCTTGTGTTGCTCTCCGATGGTGGCGAGAACAGTGGCCGCGCCTTGGAAATGGTTCCGCTGGCGCAACGCCGCAATGTACCAATTGATATTGTGCCAACTGGCATCGAGCAAGGCAACCCCGAAGTGGCGATTAGTGCGTTTCGCGCTCCCTCAGCAGCCCGCACTGGCCAAGAGATTCAGCTGATCGCGACGATTGAAAGCAACACGGCCCAATCAGCTCAATTACGTTGGCGCGCCGATGAGCAAATTGTGTTCGAAGAAGCGATTAGCTTGCCGATTGGTACGACGAGCTTCACCACCACCTTAGTTGTCAACGATCAAGGCTTTCATCGCTATAGCGCCCAAGTTGTGCCAACCAGCGATACTCGTGCTCAAAATAATGTGGCAGCTTCGTTGGTGCAAATTGGCGGCCCGCCCAAAGTTCTGTTGGTCGAAGGCGAAGTTGGTGATGCGAGCGCGCTGCGGCCAGCCCTCGAAGCAGCCAATTTAGTGCCCGTGGTGGTGCCAGCAACTGGCTTGCCGACCGATTTAGCAGCGCTGAGCGATTATGAAGCGATTTTGTTGCTGAATGTGCCTTCGCGTACTATCGACCAAGATACCCAAAAATTGCTGCGCTCGTATGTTGGCGATCTTGGGCGCGGCTTGGCCATGATCGGCGGTCGCCAAAGTTTTGGGGTTGGTGGCTACACCGCCACGCCAATCGAAGAAGCCCTGCCAGTCAGTATGGACGTGCGTAATCGTCAGCAACGCCCAGATATTGCCTTGGTGTTTATCATCGACAAATCGGGCAGTATGGATGCCTGTCACTGTAACGGTGGCGATATGTCAGCTCGTGCTGGTGGTGGCACGCGCAAGATCGATATTGCTAAAGAAGCTGTGGCTCAAGCAGCAGCTGTGTTGGGTAAAGACGATAAATTGGGCGTTGTAACCTTTGATGATGCAGCCCACTGGACGATTGAACTCAACAAAGTGCCCAGCCAAGATGATGTTGTTGCAGCGTTATCGCCGGTAGCACCCAATGGCCAAACCAACGTGGTCAGCGGCATGAACGCCGCCTACGAGCAATTGCGTCAAAGCGATGCCAAAATCAAACATGCGATTCTGTTGACTGATGGCTGGGGCCATGCCACCGATATTGGCAACATTGCCGAAAATATGAACAAAGATGGCATCACGCTCTCGGTCGTTGCTGCTGGTAATGGCTCGGATAACGCCTTGCAACGCTACGCAGAGCTTGGCGGCGGACGTTATTATCCAGCCCGTGCCATGGAAGAAGTGCCCCAAATCTTCTTGCAAGAAACAATTCAAGCAGTTGGCACCTACATCGTCGAGGAGCAATTTACCCCAGCCTATGCTGGCGATAGCCCAGTGCTGGCCGATTTGCAAGAGGGCTTGCCAAGCTTGTTGGGCTACAACGGTACAGTTGAAAAAGATAATGCTCAGGTTATTTTAACGGCCAGCGATGGATCACCAATCTTGGCTCAATGGCAATATGGGCTTGGCCGCAGCATCGCTTGGACGAGCGATCTCAAGGGCAAGTGGGCCAGCAATTGGGTTACGTGGGATCAATTTCCACGCTTCACCGCCCAATTGGTTGGCTGGCTTTTGCCACGGATTAGCAACGATAGCGTCAGTGGCGAAGCTTCATTGATTGGTAGCGATGTACAAATTGATATTGTAGCCAACGACGAGCAGGGCGCTCCTCAAACTGCAATGAACGTCAATGCGCGTATGGTTGGGCCAACCGACGAGGCTATCGACGCAACCTTGGTCGAAGTTGGGCCGGGCCAATATCGGGCACGGGTTGCCAGCCCCATTGCAGGCACCTATTTGATTCAGGTTGTTGGCAATGATGCCAATGGCAAGCCAGCTTTTGCCCGCACGTTGGGCTTGATCGTGCCCTACTCGCCTGAATATCGCCAAGGTCAAGCCAACCCTGAATTGCTCAGCACCTTGGCAAAGGCAACAGCTGGCCGCAGTTTGAGCCAACCAATCCAAGCCTTTGATCATACGCTCGATGCGGTACGCCGCGCTACGCCAATTGATTTGGGCTTATTGTTTGCGGCGCTGATTTTGCTGCTGCTTGATGTTGCAGCTCGCCGGCTTAACTTGCGGCGTAAAGATTTTACGGCCTTGCAAACAGCCCGCAAAGAACGCCAAACCGCTGCTGCGGCTCCAACTGCCACCATGAGCAGCTTGCAAGGCGCTAAGGGCCGTGCGCGCCAGCAAATGTTCAGCGATAAGAGCGAGCGCGAAGTCAAGCCCAAAGACAACCCACCAACCGCGCCATTGACGGGCAAACCGGAACATTCCACCAAAGCCGTTGACGAAGCAGAAGATCCAATCGAACGCTTGCGGGCCGCCAAAAATCGTGCCCGTCGGCAGTAAACGAGGGAGCAGAGGTCAAGGGCTAGGGGCCAGATAGTAATTTACGAAGCACACGAAGGGGATGAGGCTATAGGCTTCATCCCTCATCCTTTGTTTCTCTGCGCCTCTGCGTTAAATCTGATTCACGACGGGCTGAAACCGCGAAGAACACAAAGGACGCGAAGGCTGTTTTTAGCCACAGATTGGCACAGATTTTTGAGATTATGTTGTTGCTGACCCAAAGCCAATAGCCAATAGCCTCAATTGTTGAGCCACGAATTCCACGAATAATATTCCGATAGCCAATAGCCAATAGCCATGATTCCTCTGCGCCTCTGCGTTAAAACTAATCGATTATGGTTTTGACTTTGGCATTTCATCCTTCATAATTTCTATGCTCTATGCTCTTTGTTCTATGTTCTTAACTAGGTAGGTCGGTTGTTCTTCCTCGATTGCAAAGCCACAAGCCTGATAAAACAGCGTAGCAGCTGGATTATCGGCTAGCACCCAGACTGCACTCATTGCATGCGCATCCATCCATGCTTCCATAGTTTGGATCAGCGCTTGGCCAATGCCGTTGCGTCGCCACTGGTGATGTACGCCAATTTCATAAAGCAAAACTTCGCTGCCTTCGCCTGAACGCAGCGGCACGACCACACAATACAAAAAGCCAGTAATCACTTCGGCTTCGCGGGCGACCCAATAGAGCACCGCCGGATTGGCCAAAAATTGGCGAGCAGCTTGATCGTCAAGCGCAATTAATGGCTCATCGACATCAGGCTCTAGCCCAAATAAGGCATCATCAAGTGCCAGCTGTTGAATAATCGCCTCGTCGCCAACCCCAAGCCGATCGATGGTTATCGCCATAATTAATCCCTTTCTTGGTATGTATGCAACTTAAACAGCATGTTCAAGCCTCGCTAGCGTTACTATTGCTCAGCCGACAGCTCAACTTTTGTTACACCCCCTGTCGTTACGTTAACTAACCAATATGGAGAGACTACCACAATATCTTGGGTTGGGTCATTAATCCAGCCGAATGGGCTACCATAAGGGTTATTTCTATAGGGATCGGTTTCACGATTATCAGGATAGGCAATTTCGTCACCAGTCTTCAGGTTGTAAATTTTTTGCTCCGCTCCGCCTTGAATCGTCCTCGTTAAAACAAAATTACGAGTCGGTGAGATACTGCACGAGATCATAGGTTCATCAATAATAATTGGTGCAAGCCGCGCATTCTCAGGCGTATCTCGGTCAAAAAAACTATTAATTGCACACATTGCAATGCCGATTAACACAAAACAACTAGCAATAACGCCCAATACTGTCCAGCGCATAACTCGAAACTAATACATCATGATCTGCTCCTCTCTATTTGGTTAAATGCTGCGATTAATTGGCGGTTGACTCTACCACTGTGCTAGGGTGTAGCATCAACGGCAGCGTTATACAAGGATGGGATGGTTGCGATGTTCAAAATTGGTGAATTCTCATGCTTGGCGCAAGTTTCGGTGCGGATGTTACGCCATTTGGTTACGCTTGGTGGCTTGCTGTTGCGCTCTCGAGCGAAGGCATAAATCTAGGGGTTCGGGCGCTAGGGATCAGTTGCTTGTTGCTTCCCCAGCGCCCTACCCAAACTCACCTATGCTACCTATAGCCAATAGTCTCACTTCCTCTGCGCCTCTACGTTGAATTATTGATCCACGAAGATCACAAAGAGCACGAAGGACAGAAACTGCAAAGATCGCGAATTGCACGAAGAACGTTTTAGCCACAGATTACACAGATTGTTTTGATTATCCTTCCGCTAGCCCAAAGCCAATAGCCAAAAGCCTCGTATCCTCTGCGTTGAATTATTGATCCACGAAGAGCACGAAGATCGCGAAGGTTAAGTTTTTCGCCACAGATTGACACAGATTTGCTTGATTATCCTGCTGTGCTCATAGTCGGGTCGATTACCTGATCATTGTGATTTCTGCCTTCTGCCTTTTGCCTTTTGATTTCTGCCTTCATCCTTCATCCTTCATCCTTCATCGCAAATCCTTTGCTATTTACCAGTGACAATGGTATCTTTTGAGGCGATATTGGTAACTTTAATGAATTGGAATTAGGCCATGCATTTTGCTGAACTTGCCAGCGTGCAGTATAAAACTCCGACGCTCTTAACGATTGGAAAGTTTGATGGTGTGCATCAAGCTCATCAACACATTCTTCGCCGTTTGGTTGAACGCGCTCGCCAACTCGATTGCCATAGTGCGGTGCTGACGTTTGATCCGCATCCCGATGAGATTCTGCGGCCTGAGCGTGAGATTCGCTATTTGACCACCATCAACGAGCGCGCAGCATTAATGCAAGATATTGGCATCGATATTTTGGCCGTTCTGCCGTTTAATCAGGCCACCTCGCAACTCAGCCCCAAGGCTTTTTTACAACTGTTGTTAAACCACATTCCTGTGCGCGAATTATGGGTTGGGCCAGATTTTAAGCTTGGCCACCGTGGCGCTGGCACAATGCCCGTGTTGCAGGATTTAGGGCAAGAGCTGGGCTTTACAATTGAGCCAATTCCCTATTGGACGCTTGATGATGAGATTGTTAGCTCAACCGCAATTCGCACCTGCTTGGCCGCTGGCGATGTGCAAACCGCCAATCACTACCTTGGGCGACCGTTTAGCTTGCAAGGCACGGTTGTGCCAGGCGACCAGCGCGGGCGCAAAATTGGCTTTCCGACTGCCAATGTGCAAATTGCCAGCAACCACATGTTGCCAGCAGATGGCGTGTATGTGTGCAAGGTGCAGTTGCTTGATGATCGGCGCAGTTTTGGTGCGGTAACCAACATTGGCGTTCGGCCAACCTTTGGCGTGCTTGGACGGGCGGTTGAGGCCCATCTTTTCGATTTCAATGAAGATATTTATGGCCGCCCGTTGCGAATCAGCTTTTTGCAGCATATTCGCGGCGAACAAAAATTTGCTGGCATCGAACAGCTGGTAGCCCAAATTGGCCGCGATGCCCAATTTGCCCGTGAATGGCTTGAACAACACTAACCAAACAACCCCTTTTCTTAGCATTCAAAACATATGTGCGAATTTCTAAAAAAAGGGGTTGACTTCTCTCGGGCGCAAGAGTATAATGCCCGCAAGTTTAAACCTCGTATTGTCTCTTGACACCTCTCAACCTTGGTGCTATAATCTCCTTTTGCAAAAATAGCTTTTCGTAGTGTTTGGACGAGGCTTTCGATCCACGCCAAGAATGTATATCAATACCACGCCGTTGGGCGTATTTTTCGTTGCGCTGCCGCCAAAAGCAGTCAAACTCGCAGCCGGACAACCACAAGTCGCCTTTTTGACTACGGGTGTTTGGATGTGAGCATTTTGTGCTTTTGCGGGGCTAGGGAGCGAAGCTGATGCCGCAAGTTCAGTCAACTGTTATCCTGCCACCGCTGATCACGTCCAGTATCTTCCGCGATGACCAAGGTCGTGCGATGATCGCATCACGTCGGAGTTTTGCTCGCATTACCGATGCGATTGAATTACCGAAGTTGATCGAAACCCAGATCGATTCGTTTCGCTGGTTTCAACGTGAAGGGCTTCGTGAGTTGTTCGATGAAATTAATCCCATCGACGACTTCACAGGCAAAAACCTAGAGCTTTCGTTTAGCGATTATGAGTTCGGCGAACCCCGCTATAACGAATTTGAGTGCCGTGAACGCGATATGACCTACGCCGCGCCACTCCGTGTCCGCGTGCGGTTGAAGGTCAAAACGACTGGCGAAATCAAGGAAAGCGATATTTTCCTTGGCGACTTCCCATTGATGACCAATAATGGGACGTTTGTGATCAACGGCGCAGAACGGGTTGTTGTGTCGCAGTTGATTCGTTCGCCTGGCGTGTATTTCAAGGAAGAAAAAGAGCCAACCAGCGGTCGTTCGCTCCATAGCGCCAAGTTGATCCCCAATCGTGGTGCTTGGCTGGAGTTCGAAACCAATAAGCGCGATGTGCTTTCGGTCAAGGTCGACCGCAAACGGAAGTTGCCGGTCACGATCTTGATTCGCGCAGTGCTGGGCTTGTTCGGCGAGAAACCACTTGATCAATGTGGGCTCAACGAAGAAGTTATGGCCTTGTTCGCGAATGTTGATGTTAACCGCGACCACCAATATATCGCTTCGACCTTGGATAAAGATCCTTCAACCAATGCCAAAGAAGCGATTATGGAATTGTATAAGCGCTTGCGCCCAGGTGACCCAGCAACCGTCGATAACGCTCGATCGTTATTGGAAACTTTGCTGTTCAACTCACGCCGCTACGACTTGGGCAAAGTCGGTCGCTATAAATTAAATCGCAATCTCTGGGAAAAAAGCCGCCTCTTCGAAGGCCAAGAAATTCCCAGCCTCAGCATGCGCGTCTTGAGCAAAGCCGATTTGTTCAAAATCGTCGAGCGCTTGATCGATCTCAATAATGGGATTGGCAACCCAGACGATATTGACCACCTTGGCAACCGCCGTGTGCGGACCGTCGGCGAATTGATTCAAACCCAATTCCGCGTCGGTTTGTTGCGCATGGAACGGGTCATCAAAGAACGCATGTCGTTGCAAGAACCAGAAGCAGCAACGCCCAACGGCTTGATCAATATCCGGCCTGTGGTCGCTGCCATGCGCGAGTTCTTCGGCGGTTCGCAACTTTCCCAGTTCATGGATCAAACCAATCCATTGGCTGAGTTGACCCACAAACGCCGGCTTTCAGCGCTTGGGCCTGGTGGTCTGAGCCGCGATCGCGCAGGCTTTGAAGTTCGCGACGTTCACCACTCGCACTATGGCCGGATCTGCCCAGTCGAAACGCCTGAAGGGCCAAACATCGGTCTGATTGGCACGATGTCGACCTTTGCTCGCGTCAACGAAATGGGCTTCCTCGAAACGCCATATCGCCGCGTCTACCGTGAAGTCGATAACACGCCACTTTGGCTTGAACGCGGCATGACCACGCGCGATGTTCGCCACCTCAGCACTGGCGAGTTGATCGCCCGCGCTGGCGCTCGCGTCGATGAGGAATTAGCCAAGATCATTGCCATCGGCGTGCTGAATGGCCAATTGCTGCGCGAAGATATTGTCAACCCAGCTACTGGCGATTTGATCGCTGAAACTGGCACCGAAATTGACCGTGCTTTGGCAACCAAAATTGCCGATTTGCCCTTGCGCGCAATCAAAATTCACCCAGTTGTCACCAATGAAACCGACTACTTGCCAGCCGACGAAGAAGATAAGTTCATCATTGCGCAAGCAAACGCTTTGCTCGACGAACGTTTCCGCTTTATCGACGCAACGGTTTCATGCCGCCACGCTGAAGATTTCGTCCAATCACCAATTGCCTCGGTCGATTATATGGACGTTTCGCCCAAACAGGTGGTCAGTGTTTCAACCGCGTTGATTCCGTTCTTGGAACACGACGACGCAAACCGCGCTTTGATGGGTTCGAACATGCAGCGCCAAGCTGTGCCATTGTTGCGCCCAGACGCGCCAATTATCGGCACTGGCATGGAACACAAAGCCGCCCGCGACTCTGGTCAGGTGGTTGTGGCTCGCGCCGATGCGGTGGTGCTTTCATCGAATAGCGAACGCATTTTGGTGCGCGAAAACGATGGCACCGAACGCACCTATCCATTGCTCAAGTTCTTGCGCTCGAACCAAGATACCTGTATCAACCAACGCCCAAGCGTCTTTATTGGCGATAAAATTCGGGCTGGCGAGGTCATCGCCGATAGTTCTTCGACCCAAAATGGCGAGCTTGCGCTTGGTCAAAACATTCTCGTGGCCTATATGCCTTGGGAAGGTGGGAACTTCGAAGATGCTATTTTGGTGAGCGAACGCTTGGTCCGCGAAGATATTTTCACCTCGATTCACATTGAAAAATATGAAGTCGAAGCCCGCGATACCAAACTAGGCCCCGAAGAAATTACCCGCGATATTCCAAACGTCGGCCAAGATAGCCTTAAAAACTTGGACGAACGCGGGATTATCTACGTTGGTGCTGATGTGCAGCCAAACGATATTTTGGTTGGCAAAATCACACCCAAGGGCGAAACCGACCTGACCGCGGAAGAACGGCTCTTGCGAGCAATCTTCGGTGAAAAGGCTCGCGAAGTCAAAGATAGCAGCTTGCGCGTACCAAACGGGGTCAAAGGTAAAGTCATTGATGTCAAGGTCTTTACCCGCGATGAAACGACTGAAATGCCAGTCGGGGTCAACCAAACCGTGCGCGTTATGCTCTGCCAAAAACGCAAAATCAGCCCTGGCGATAAGATGGCCGGTCGCCACGGCAACAAAGGCGTGGTCAGCCGCGTGCTGCCAATCGAAGATATGCCATTCTTACCAGATGGCACGCCTGTCGATATCGTCTTGAATCCGTTGGCTGTGCCAAGCCGGATGAACATCGGCCAGATTTTGGAAACCCACTTGGGTTGGGCAGCTTCACGCTTGGGCTTCCGCATCGCCACGCCAGTTTTCGACGGCGCTCGCGATGAGGATATCGTCAAAGCACTTTCCGAATCAGGCTTGCCCTACGATGCTAAGATCGATCTCTACGATGGTCGCACCGGCGAGAAATTCGATAATCCGGTGACCGTCGGCTACAAATATATGCTCAAGTTGGCGCACTTGGTGGAAGATAAGATCCACGCTCGCTCAACTGGCCCCTACAGCTTGGTGACCCAACAGCCACTCGGCGGTAAGGCGCAGTTCGGCGGTCAGCGCTTTGGGGAAATGGAAGTCTGGGCGCTCGAAGCCTATGGCGCAGCCTATATTCTCCAAGAAATGCTCACGGTCAAGTCCGACGACGTGGTTGGTCGGGTCAAAACGTATGAAGCGATCGTCAAGGGCGATCCTATCAACGAAGCCGGCGTACCAGAATCGTTCAAGGTCTTGATCAAAGAGTTGCAATCGCTTGGTCTGTCGGTCGATGTCTTGACCGCTGATGAACGCCCGGTTGAGCTAACCGATAGCGAAGCCGATGACTTAATCTCACTCGACGGCATCAACCTGTCGGGGATGGAAAAAGGCGAACTCTAAACTTCGGTTGCGATCCATTGCTCGCGCGGTAGTTCCCAATGACGTGAACTACCGCCTCGTTATCGCACGGTGCTACCATGGCTCGACCTGCTGCTAGCAATCCTTTCTTTCGCACATGGTCACCAACCATGGCCTATGTTCTAGGCTATTGGTGGGCCGATGGATATATGCGAATTCATCCCAATACTGGTGGTCATTTTGTTCAGATCGCTAGTATCGATATAGAACATTTACAAGCTATTGCTGATGCTATGGGAGCGACAACAGCTTTACGTCAAGTACGGAAAGAATCAAGCTGTCGTGAAATGGTTATTTGTAATCAAGGCTTGTATCATGATCTACTCAACCTTGGAGGAATTCCAAATAAATCGCATGTTATAGGCTTTCCTAATGTACCAACCGAATATCTCGTGGATTTTATTCGTGGGTTTATTGATGGTGATGGTACCTTAGTTTGGAATGGTGATCGGCCTGTCATTCAAATTTATTCTGGCTCTCAGCAATTACTGCTTGAAACAGGTAGATATATTGAATTAATGACCGGAATACCAGCACCAAATATTAGCCATAATCGCAATAATTATTACATCAAGTGGAGCACAATTCGTGCGAAGTGTTTAGCAATTTGGCTGTATCGTAATAATAATAGCCTGATGCTAGCACGAAAAGCTGCTATCGCGCAGCAATTTGAGCAATGGCAACCAAAGAAGTCGCCTGAGCGGGGAACAATTACCGAGAAGATGCGCTTGCATTTTGCAAACTATCTTCCTTAACCGAGGAGCGTTCAACCATGCTCGAAATCAATGAATTCAATGCAATTCGTATCAGTCTCGCTTCACCAGAAGACATCCTGAGCTGGTCGCACGGTGAAGTAACAAAACCAGAGACGATTAATTATAGAACCCTGCGTCCTGAACGCGATGGCTTGTTCTGTGAAAAAATCTTCGGACCCACGCGCGATTGGGAATGTTACTGCGGGAAGTACAAACGTGTGCGTTATAAGGGCATTGTGTGCGATAAATGTGGCGTAGAAGTCACCCGATCCAAAGTGCGACGCGATCGCATGGGTCATATCAAACTTGCCTCGCCTGTATCGCACATTTGGTTTGTTAAAGGCACACCATCGCGTTTGGGTTTACTTTTAGATATTTCGCCGCGTAATCTTGAGCGGGTGCTTTATTTTGCCTCATACATTATTACCGATGTCGATGATCTGGCATTGGGCAATGTACGTGAGCAAATGAAGACCGACTTTGGTGTGCGGCGCAAAGATCTAGAAGAAAAAATCCTTGAACAACGTGGCGAAAAGGCAACCCGTTTAAGCAAAGACCTTGCGGCGATGGATAATGCCATGGAAGGCACGTTGGAGCGCACGCATGAACAATTTGCCCGTCAACGCCAAGAAATCGAAGACGAAGCCAACGCCTTGCGCGAACACCTCGAAGAACTGATCGGCATCGACGCATTAGCCGATGAAGATATTGTTTATCGGGGTACGGTGCTGCTCGAAGAAAACGAGCCAGTACGCGAGCGCAGCTTGGAACAACTCGAACAGTTGATCGATCAAGAGCGCGAAAAGCTTGAACAACGCCGCGAATACGAAATCGAAAACGTGCGCTTGTTGGCCGACGGCGAGCGTGATCAACGCCAATCGGTGGCTGATGCTGAACAAGAGCGTTTGACCACGGCCTTGATCAAGCAGCTTGAAGACCTCAACAAAGAAGAAAAAGACAAGCTTGATCGCTTGGATGATATTCAGTTGCACCGGATCATTTCGGAAAACGAATATCGGATTCTGCGTGATTTAGCGCCCTACACCTTCAAGGCCGATATGGGTGCTGGCGCGGTGCGCGACATCGTGTCGATGGTTGATCTCGACGAATTGTCGAATCAAACCCAAGCCGAAGTACAAAGCTCATCGGGCCAACGCCGCAAGAAAGCCACCAAACGGCTGCGCGTGGTTGAAGCATTCCGCAAGAGCGGCAATCGTCCTGAATGGATGATTATGACCGTGTTGCCAGTGATTCCACCAGATTTGCGCCCGATGGTGCAGCTTGATGGTGGTCGGTTTGCAACCTCCGACTTGAACGACCTGTATCGACGGGTGATCAATCGCAACAACCGGCTCAAGCGCTTGATGGAGCTGAACGCACCTGAAATCATCGTGCGCAACGAAAAACGGATGTTGCAAGAAGCAGTTGATGCCTTGATCGACAACGGTCGCCGTGGCCGCCCAGTTAGTGGCAAGGGCAAGCATCGCTTGAAGAGCTTGAGCGATATGCTCAAGGGCAAGCAAGGTCGCTTCCGCCAAAACCTTTTAGGTAAGCGGGTCGACTACTCTGGCCGTTCGGTAATTGTGGTTGGGCCGACCCTTCAATTGCACCAATGTGGTTTGCCTAAGAAAATGGCCTTGGAATTGTTCAAGCCATTCGTTATGCGCCGCTTGGTCGATAAAGGCTTTGCCCACAACATCAAATCAGCCAAGCGCTTTGTTGAGCGGGTCCGGCCTGAAGTGTGGGATGTGCTCGAAGAAGTCATCAAAGACTACTTGGTATTGCTCAACCGTGCGCCTTCGCTGCACCGTTTGTCAATTCAAGCCTTTGAAGCCAAGCTGATCGAAGGCTCGGCGATTCAATTGCACCCCTTGGTGTGTGCTGCATTCAACGCCGACTTTGACGGCGACCAAATGGCTGTCCACGTACCATTGTCGCGCAAGGCCCAAGAAGAAGCGCGTCGCCGGATGATCTCGACCTACAACCTATTGTCACCAGCAACTGGCGATCCCATTATTACGCCATCGCAAGACATCGTGTTGGGTTGTTTCTATCTGACCCAAGTTCGGCCTGGAGCCAAGGGTGGTGGCAAGCGCTTTGGTTCAATTGACGAAGCCTTGTTGGCCTATACCAACGGCATCGTGCATATTCAAGCGCCAGTTTGGATTGTGATCGAAGATTACATTCTGCCAGGCAGCGATTTGCGCGATAAAGAATTGCCATCGTTGGATGGTGTGACCCCACGGGTCTTGATTGAGACCAGCGTTGGACGGATCATCTTCAACAATGCGTTGCGCTACCAAGGCGAGCCAAAAGCTGGCGAAAACGGCTATCGCTCACCATTGCACTATCGCAACTTCTTGGTTGGTAAATCGGGCTTGAAAGCCTTGATTGCCGATTGTTATCGCTTCCACTCACAACGCGAGAACATCATTGCCGACGTGTATCAAGAATTAATTGAACGCTTTGGCCCTGAGACCTCGGAAGAATCGTTGTTGCGCTTCTATGCCTCAGAACGAACCGCACGTTTGGCCGACCGGATCAAGGCCTTGGGCTTCAAGCACGCCACCTTGGGCGGGATGACCTTCTCGGCTTCGGACGTAGAAGTTCCCGATACCAAAAATGCGATTGTGGAAGAAACCTACAAGAAGGTGCAAGACATCGAAAAGATGCAGCGCCGTGGTCTGATTACCGACGACGAACGCTATCGCGAAGTGGTTTCGGCATGGCTTGATGCAACCAACCAAATCAAGGTTGAAGTCCAACGCTCGTTGAATCCATTCGGGCCAGTCTCGATGATGTCAACCTCTGGGGCGCGTGGTAATGTTGAGCAAATTCGCCAGATGGCTGGGATGCGGGGTTTGACCACCGACCCAACCGGACGGATTATCGAATTGCCGATTACCGCCAACTTCCGCGAAGGCTTGAGCGTTATCGAATACTTCATCTCGACCCACGGTGGCCGGAAAGGTTTGGCTGATACCGCCTTGCGGACAGCAGACGCTGGCTATTTGACCCGCCGTTTGGTGGACGTTGCCCAAGATGTGATTGTGACAATCGAAGATTGTGGCACCACCGAAGGCATGTGGATTCGGGTCAGCCGCGATATTTTGGCCTCGGTCGAAGATCGCATCATTGGGCGCGTGACGGTGGCTCCAGTCACCAATCCAGTAACTGGCGAAGTCGTTTTCCCAACCGATAGCGAAATCTTAGAAGATGATGGCAAACACATCGCCAACGTCCTGAAATCGCTCGACAAAGAGGCCCAAGCTGAATTCGGCATCTATGTCCGTTCAGTGTTGACCTGTAACGCCGATTATGGCATTTGTCGCAAGTGCTATGGCCGTAACCTTGCCACAGGCAAGATGGTCGAAATTGGCGAAGCTGTCGGGATTATCGCAGCCCAATCAATCGGTGAGCCAGGGACGCAGCTCACGTTGCGGACGTTCCACACCGGTGGTGTTGCAACCGATACCGACATCACCCAAGGTTTGCCACGGGTGCAAGAAATCTTCGAAGCGCGGATTCCTAAGGGTAAAGCCGTGCTGGCACAAATTGCTGGCCGCGTCCAGATTGTGCGCGAAGAAGAAGGCATTCGGCGTTTGCGGATCGTCTCTGAGGAAGTGTATACCGACGAGCAAATGTTGCCCAAAGACTATCGCGTGGTCGTCAAAAACGGTGATGCGGTTGAAATTGGCAACCTCTTGGCCGAAAGCAATGTTGACGGCGACAGCCGCCCACCATTGGTCGCAGGCTTGGCAGGCAATGTCTATGTCGACGATGATCGCTTGGTGATTCAAGCCAAGGACATCGAAGAACATGAAGAAGTTATTGCTCACGCCGCTCGTTTGCGGGTCAAAGATGGCGATTTAGTCCAAGTTGGCCAGCAAATGACCGAAGGCTCGTCCGACCCACAAGAAATGCTGCAATTGCGTGGTCGCGAAGCAGTTCAAGAATACCTGACCAACGAAGCCCAAAAGGTCTATCGTTCGCAAGGTGTGGGGATCAACGATAAACACATTGAAGTGATTGTGCGCCAGATGTTGCGGCGGGTACGCATCGAGGAGCCAGGCGATACAGAACTGTTGCCAGGCGAATTGGTCGAACTGCACGAACTCAATCGCATCAATGCTTCGATTGTGAGCCAAGGTGGTGACCCAGCGTTGGCAGTGCCAGTGCTGTTGGGGATTACCAAGGCCTCGTTGTCGACCGACTCATTCTTGTCGGCGGCCTCGTTCCAAGAAACCACCCGCGTATTGACCGAAGCTGCCGTCAACGGCAAAATCGACTACCTGCGTGGCTTGAAGGAAAACGTGGTTATTGGCAAGCTCATCCCAGCAGGCACGGGTATGGAGCAACGCCGCAAATTGGCCGAAGAAGCCGCCTTGCGCGTTGCCCAAATCACCAGCGCGCCAGCAGATCGCGAAACGCCAGCAGCAACGCCAGCGCCAGCAATCGCCAGCGAACCCAAGCCAGTGCCACCACGTTCATTCGACGAAGCCTTGACCGCTGTCACCAACATTGATAGCGGCAACGGGCCGAAGGATGATCTCTTTGCACAAGCGATGGCTCGCTTGCAAGCAGAAGAAGGTCGCAAACCAACCTTGAACGAACTGCTTGGCACCGACGAAGACGACGAAAACGTCTAAATCTGAGCCAAATAATCAAAACAAACCCCCGTTGGAGCTATTCCAACGGGGGTTTTGCTTAAAATAAATTGTATCAAGCCATGAGATTTAGCGAACTGGCTCAACAATCACGGCGCTGCCATAAGCCAACACTTCAGTCACGCCAGCACTAATTTCGGTCGCATCGTAGCGCATGGCAATAATCGCGTTTGCACCTAATTCGGCAGCATGCAACGACATAATTTCAAACGCTTCGAGCCGTGCTTGCTCACACAGCTTCGACCAAATAGTAATATTACCGCCGACTAAAGTTTGCAATGATGCGCCAATCGTGCCAAAAACTGAACGCGAGCGCACCACAATGCCCCGCACAATCCCCCGATTTTGCACAACCCGAAAGCCTGGCAAATCGAAGGTAGCCGAGATCATCCATGGCGGCACGATTTGAACGGTTGGTTGTTGTTGAAGATGGGGTGGTTGGGGTGATTGAGGTTGCATATTTACTCCTGCACAATCAGGTCGACCGCAGCATTGAGATTCGCTACCAGCATAGCATGGGCAGGCAAATCGTGTTGATGCTGTGCGCCATACCCTGTTTGGACCATAATGGCAGGCACACCCAAATGGATGCCAGCTTGCACATCGAGCAGTTTATCGCCAATCATCCACGAACGGCTGAGATCGATCGCGAATTCGGCTTGGGCTTGCGCGAACATGCCCAAATTGGGCTTACGACAAGCACATTCGCCAGTTACCTCAGGATGATGCGGGCAATAATACCAGCCATCGATATGGGCATTGAACGGCGCGAGCAGTTCGCTAATCCGCCGATGCACCGCCTGCATATCCTCAGCGCTATAGTAGCCGCGAGCAATTCCCGATTGATTTGTCACCACTAAAACCAAAAAACCAGCTTGGTTCAGGCGGGCAATTGCTTGACCAACCGTTTGCTCAAGCTGCACCAGTTCTGGTTGATGCAAATAATTCACTTCAACATTGATTGTGCCATCACGATCAATAAATACAGCTGCTTGACTCATCGTTAAATCTCACCTAAAAAACTTAATTAAAAAACGCAGCGATCGTTCAATCGCTGCGTCATTGCGTCGATCACGCCAGTTATTTGGCAAACAAGGCTTGTTCGGTCAGGTCGCATAACAAGTGGCCAACGAGCATCGAAATTTCTTGCACCAGATAGGGCAATTTGAATGGCACAACCAAGGCATGGTCGCACAATGGCAGAATCTTGCCGCCATCGCCACCAAGCAAGGCCAGCACAGGGTTGCCCAACTCGCGGGCCACTTCAGCAGCCTTGATCACATTGGCCGAGTTGCCACTGGTGGTCAAACAAACCAGCACATCGCCTGGGTTCATATGAGCTTGGACTTGGCGCGAAAAGACTTGATCGTAGCCATAGTCGTTGCCGACGGCGGTTAAGGTCGAGGTATCAGTGTGCAACGCCAGCGCCGGAATTGGGCGACGGTCGATCAAATAGCGCCCGACAAATTCGGCGGCCAAGTGTTGAGCATCGGCGGCACTGCCACCATTACCACAAAAAATAGCCTTATGGCCTTGTTGATAGCATGCGATCAACACATTGGCCATGGCATTAATCGTTGCTGATTGTTCGGCCAAGACCTGCTCGGCCATCGCAATATGTTCACGAAAACTTTTTTCAATATAGGCGCTGTAATCAGCCACGGATGCGACTCCTTTGATTTTAAAGCTCAAATACGCCAAGCATACCACAAAACCTTGCCCAGCGCAGATCAGCCAAAACAGAGGATTGTTAGAATGATTGTCCGTAGAAGCAAAGTGCGACTAAGGCTAGCACAATGAAAACCGCAGCAAAAACAATAAAGCGCGTTAATGGATCTTCCATGTCGGTCGTTTCTTGGTAGGTCATCTGTTGTGGTGCTATTTGCGGTTGCAAGATTTGCTGGGCCGAAACTGCGGGCTTGGTGGCAGTTGGTAAGGCAATCGTTTGCACTGCTTGGCGTTGCACAATTGTTGGTTGGCCTGCGCTACTCAGCAGCGCTTGATTCTGGTAGCCCTGTTGCAATTGGCGCATTAATTGATCGATGCTAGCAGGCCGCTCGTGCGCAGCTAACGCCAATCCATTATGTAATGCTGCTGCTAAGCTCGGCGAAATTGCTAGATTCAATATATCAGCGCTGAGTAACGGATCAGGCTGGCCATTAATCAGACTACTAGCGCGAGTAAGCGCATCTGCTGGCTCGCAATTGGTGAGCAAATGATAGAGCGTGGCGGCAAAACTATAGACATCGCTGCGCTGATTGACCGGGCTAGTGGCTTGAATTTGCTCCAAAGCGGCATAGGCCAAGGTGTAGGCAACGACGCTTTGGGTTGAAGAAGCCCATTGCTTGGCTAAGCCAAAATCGACCAACATCAATTGGCCTTCGGGTGTACGCAAAATATTTTGCGGCTTAATATCACGGTGAATCACGGGCGGCGTTTGATGATGCAAATAGCTGATTGCCGGAGCAAGTGCATTGGCCCACGCCAGTACCACATCTGGCTCGAACGCAGCACCGCGTTGGGCCAAAAGCGTGCCAAGATTCTCGCCCTCGATCAGATCCATAATCAAAAAGGCAGCGTCACCAACCCGCTGCAAATCGTAGACGCGGGGTAGGGCTGGGTGGCGCAAGCGAGCCAATAATTGGGCTTCACGCTCCAAATTGCTTTGAAAAACCGCATCTTGGCCGCGAAAATATTTAATGGCCAACTGATGTTTGAGCTGTTGATCGAAGGCTGCATAGACCGTGCCCATACCACCTTGGCCAATTAAGCGCAAAATTTGATAGCGCCCAAGCAAGATTGAACCAACACCTAAACTCATATCTGCTCCCTAGCCAAAAAATTGACAAGACCCTAAAACGATAATTACCAAAAGAAAAAAGATGACGTTCATGACCTGATTAGGGCTAATCACATCGTCATCATCATCAAGTGCCGAGCTGATTCTGCTTTTGGTTGCCTCTTGGGCAATCATCCATTGTGGATTATTGATTGGGCTAAATGGCTTTGGATCTGCTCTATCTTGATACAGCTGCTCGTAGTTGGGCATACTCCACTGGGCGCGGTTCATCTGCTCAGCCGCACTCCAGCGTGAGATCGAGCGGCGTGGGCGGGGTGGAGCAGCCGGAGTTGAGGCTGGTGCAGGCCGTGGCTCGAAACGGCGTGGCGGCGCATAACTCACGCCATCGGGCAATTGAGCATCGACTCGAAGCGTTGGCTGGCCAGCGCTCGTGGCTACAACCATAGGCACGCTGACCGTGGCGGTTTGCGCTGCTTGCAACAAATTCACCACATCACGAATACTCGCTGGCCGTTCGTGGGCACGCAAGGCCAAACAATCCAGCAGTACCCGATCCAGCGCTGAGTTGACCGCGCTATTGAGGCTGCTCGGCACGGGCAAGGGATCAGGGTTGGCATAAATTTGGGCGCTGGCCCGCGTCAGGGCATCCACTGGCTCGCGATTGGTCAGCAAATGATAGAGCGTCGCGCCAAATCCATAGACATCGCTGCGCTGATCGAGCGTGGTCGTGCCTTGAATTTGCTCCAACGACGCATACGGCAGGGTGTAGGCAATCACGCTTTGCTGACCAGTTGACCATTGCTTGGCCAAACCAAAATCTAGCAAAATCAACTTACCAGCGGGCGTGCGCATCACATTATGCGGCTTGATGTCGCGGTGAATCACGGGCGGCGTTTGTTGATGCAAGTAGCTGAGTGGCTCGGCTAAGGTTGCCGCCCACGCCACCACCGTTGCTGGCTCGAAGCCGCTGCCACGTTGGGTTAGCAACGTGCCGAGGGTGTCGCCCTCGATCAAATCCATAATCAAATAGGCATCGTCGTGCTCGCGGCGAATATCATAGACGCGGGGCAAGGCGGGGTGCTGCAAGCGCGCCAAAATCTGAGCTTCGCGGTCGAGGTTGGCATGCAAGGCAGGATCGGAATTGCGAAAGTGTTTGATCGCCACCGGCGTATTCAATTGGCGATCAAAGGCTGCATAGACCGCGCTCATACCGCCTTGGCCGATGGCCCGCACGATATGATAACGCCCCAACAATTCGGTTCCTGCTTGTAACAACATACCTAACTCACAATCTCGTTATAGAGTGCTTCAATCTGATCGAGCATACGCTGCGGACTGAAGGTGCTGCTTGCTCGTTGGCGGCCATTGGCCCCAAATTGCGCGCGCAAGGCTGGATTTTCCAACAGCACATTGATCGCACGGGCAAGCGCCGCAGGGTCGGCTGGCGGCACAACAAAGCCAGTTTCGCCGTGGGCATTGACAAAGCTTGTGCCAGTGCCCAATTCAGTGCTGACGATTGGAATGCCCGCTGCCAATGCCTCAAGTTGCACAATTCCAAATGCTTCTGCTCGTAAATGGGATGGTAGCACAAATACATCGGCAGCGGCATAGTAATTTGGTAAGGCTTCATCCGGGACTTCGCCAGCCCATACAATACGTTCGCTAATCCCCAAGCGTTGCGCCAAATCGCGCAGCCGTGGCTCTTCGGGGCCAATACCCACCAAAACCAACGTGGCATGCGGAATTTTTGGCAGGGCCTCAAGCAGATAGTGCAAGCCTTTGTAATGGCGAAAACGCCCAACAAACAACAGCATGGGCGCGCCAACCTGCACACGCAAAGCTTGAATTGCCGCATGATCAAGTTGATTAAAGCGCTCGGTATCGACGCTCAACGGAATAACCCGACATTTGGCAGCGTGCGGTGCAAGCCATGGCGAAGTCTGAATATACTGCGGGCTGGCAGCAATAATTCGATCGGCGGCGTTCAAGGTGCGGGTCAGCAATGGCCGGTAGAGTTGCAATAAACGGCGCTGGCGCACAATATCGCTCTGATAGGTAATGACCAATTTGGCCTTGCCCCGCCGCAGCCAATAGAGCAAATCGCCAGGCGGGAAGGGATGGTGCAAATGGATAATATCGGCGGGCACGCGCCAGCTCAGCGGCAGGCTCATTGGGCTAATTGGGGTTGAGGCTTTGCGCAACCATTGGGCTGCTTTGATCACCGCCACACCATTGCGGCGCTCAATCTCGGTTTTAGGATAGGTGTTGCTGACCGCCACCGTAACTTGATGGCCGCGCTCGGCCAAGCCCTCGGCAACCACCCGAATATGGTTTTCCATCCCACCAAGCACCGGAAAATAATCTTTATACACGTGAAGAATATGCATGAATGTTTGTATGCTCTCGCTGAAAGAATCGCTATGAGCATTATAGAACATTGGGAAAAGGATGAGTGATGAGGGATGAGGGATGAAGGCAAAAGGCAAAAGGCAAAAGGGATAAGGTGTCGGCGATCAGGGGCCGGGGGCCAGGTAGATGCTTGGTGATTGGCTAGCGGAACATTGTTCGTGGAATTCGTGTAATTCGTGGCTAAAAATTTAACGCAGCGGCGCAGAGAAAGCAAGGCTATTGGCTTTTGGCTATCGGAGCATTCTTCGGGGAATTCATACAATTTGTGGCGAAAAAACTTAACCTTCGTGCGCTTCGTGTCCTTCGTGGATCAGCATTTAACGCAGACGCGCAGAGAACGAAAGGATGAAGGATGAAGCTTAATCATTCGTGTAATTCGGGCAATGCGTGGCCAAAAAACTTCTATCCTCTATGCTCTTTTATTGCGTGGATGCCAGTAAAAACCAACATCCACGCAGCAGAGTATGATTTATTCGGGGATGATAAATTCTTGGCCAACGTGAATCACATCGGGGTTGGGAATACGGTCGCGATTGGCTTGATAAATCCGTTTCCACTGCATTTCATCGCCATAGAAGCGTTGGGCGATGGCGCGCATGGTATCGCCAGAGCGCACCGTATAGGTTCGTTGAGCTGGCAGTGGCGTGCTAGCATCGGGAATCACAAACTCTTGGCCGACGCTAATCACATCGGGGTTATTGCCGATAATTGCCTTGTTGGCCTCATAAATGCGTCGCCATTGGGCTGGATCGCCATAAAAACGGCCTGAGATTTTGCCCAACGTATCGCCACCTTGAACGGTATAGCGTTGTTCGGCCTTGGCGGCTTCAGCTTTGGCGGCCTCTGCTTTAGCGGCTTCTTCGGCCTTGGCGGCTTCAGCTTTGGCTGCTTCAGCCTTAGCGGCTTCTTCGGCTTTGGCAGTTTCTTGGGCTTTACGCACGGCCTCGGCAAGTGCGTTACTGGTGGCAGCGGTTTGGGTATCGGCCTTTTCGCGGGCCTCTTGCGCTTCTTTAATTGCATTCATCGCACTGGATACTGACGATGAAGCTGCATCTTCTTGCTTCTCGTGCAGATCATTCAAACGCTCACGGATTTGACCAATTACATTCCCTGGCGCAGGTGCAGCAGGTTTGGCTTCCGCTTCGGCTTCAGCACGTTCGCGACTTTGGTCAATCGCATCCTTCATCTGATCAGCCAAATTACCAAAAAAACCTTTTTTTTCCTTGTCGGCCATAGTTCAACTCCTTTAGCAAGCGATTGTAACCTAGGCATGTATAAGCATTATAGATGCCAACGAGCACAATGCAATGGTACATCCTTGCATTTGCTCTTGCAGATACGGTATGCTTAAGCAACATTCCGAGCAGTGACACGTACTATGCAACAGTAGTCAGTAGGAGCATTACACAATGTGGACACGCATCAAAACAATTGTACGCGCTTGGTTGCACGCCTTGTTTGATCGGGCCGAGAACCCGGTGACCATGGCCGATGAATATATTCGCCAGCTTGAAGCTCAATATGGCGAAGCCAAACGAGCAACTGCCATGGCCATGGCCCAAGCAACCCGCATGGAGCAAAAGCGCGACGAGAATCGCAAACAAGCTGATGATTGGGAACGCAAAGCCACCAATGCCCTCGAACGCAACGACGAACAGTTGGCGCGTGCAGCATTGGAACGCAAGCGCCATTTTAGCGCCGCTGCCAGCGAATATGCGACCCAATCGGAAACCCAAAGCGCGCAAGTTAAGGATTTTCGCAATGCAATTGCCCGCTTGGAACAGCAAATTGGTGAGGCTCGCGCCAAACGCGATTTGATCAAAGCCAAAACCAGCCGCGCCAATTCGCAAGAAGCCGCCACCAGGGCACTGCAAAATATGCAAGGCTCAGGCGAATTAGGCGATCGCTTGGGCGCAATGGAAGAACGGATCGACGATCGCTTGTACAAAGCCGAGGCAATGGCCAAATTGGAGAGCAATTCGCTGGAAAATAAATTCCGCGATTTGGAGCAAGAAACCTCGCTCGAAGCCGAATTGGCTGCGCTCAAGGCCAAAGTTAATCAAAGCTAATTGTGTTTGTAGCAAGCCCGCTGTTTGATAAAGCTAGCGGGCTTTATTGCGTACCAGCCAGCACATCAGCAACGCTCAGCCAGCCAAATTTGGGAAATAATTTGCCAACTTGGGTTGAAAATAGCAGCGAATCGCCCAACACCACTTGCGGCGTGCCCTCAACCACGACTTCGCCCTCGCCCAATAAAACTACCCGCTGCGCACACAACGCCACAAATTCGACATCGTGAGTTACAACGATAATCCCATGCTGTTCGCTAGCTAAGGCTTGCAGAAAGGTAGCAAGCTGCTGCTTGGCGGCATAATCCAAGCCTCTGGTTGGCTCATCGAGCAAGAGAATTTGCGGCTTGGCAACCACAATCGCGGCAAACGCAGCCCGTTGGGCCTCGCCACCAGAAAGATCACGCGGATGACGATCACGCAGATGCTGCAAATTCAAGCGTTGCAAAGTTTGTTCAATTTGGCTTTGATCAATTGCCTGGCCATGATTTTTGAGCGTCCACGCTAGCTCTTGCTCTAAACTGGGGTGAAACAAGATGTCGCTGGGGTTTTGCGGCACAAAGCCAATCTGCTGGGCCAATTGCTCAACCGCACGATTGGCAATTGGTTGTTGCTGCAACAACACGCGGCCTTTGGTTGGTTGTTGCAAGCCGACCAAATGGCGCAACAAGGTGGTTTTGCCCGAACCATTGCGGCCCATAATCGCCAGAATTTCGCCAGCATGCAGGCGCAGATTGACATCCTGCAAGGCTGGTTGCTCAGCATAACGAGCATCCAAGGCTTCGGCGCGTAACAATTCAGCACCCAAAGTTGGGTCTATTGGCAATTTTGGTTCGGCACTAATTGGCTGTTGGCGCACAGCAGCGCGGCCTTGTTTGATGGTCAATGGCAACGGTTGCCAGTTGAAATGACGGGCAACTTCGACTAACGGCGGCGCAAATGGCATCTGAGCCAGAACAGTGCGCGGCACATCAGCCAGCGCAATCTTGCCAGCATGCATCCACACAATCCGATCGACATATTGCACCACCCGTTCTAAGCGATGCTCGGAAAGCACGATCGTCAGGCCCAAATCGGCGTTGAGCTTTTGCAAGGCGGTCAGCACTTCTTCAGCAGTGTGGGGGTCAAGCTGCGAGGTTGGTTCATCGAGAACTAAGATCTGGGGCTGAACGGTTAAGGCGGCGGCAATCGCGACCCGTTGGCGCTCGCCACCAGAGAGGCTGGCCAAAGAGCGATGGCGCAAATGAGCAATTTCAAGTTGATCGAGGGCTTCTTCAATCCGGCGGCGCATGGTTGCTTGGGGCAAGCCAGCATTTTCCATGGCAAACGCCAATTCATCCTCGACAATATCGACCACAAATTGAGCATCTGGGTCTTGAAAGACAAAGCCAACGGATTCAGCCAAATCGCGCGGCGTAAAATGACGAGTATCGCGGCCACAAACGGTTAATTGCCCTTGCCATGTGCCGCCATGAAAATGTGGAATTAGGCCATTGATAGCGCGCAGTAAACTTGATTTGCCGCTGCCCGACGCACCACAGACCAGCACAAATTCGCCTTCGGCGATCTGCAACGTACAACGATCAAGCGCTGCACTTGTGGCTTGGGGATAAAAATAGCGTACCTGTTGAAAATCAATCACGCAGCGCTCAATCCAGTTTATTCTTTATCACGATAGCGATCAACCACGGTTGGCGTTTCTCGGCCACTCAGCACATTCACAATATCGTAATCGCGCTGGCGATTGGCAATATCGTCGTTATAGCGCTTGACCTTGCGATCAAATTCGTCGTGCTCCCAATTGCGCTGGGTCTCGTTATCCCAACGACGGCGCAAATAAATTGGCCCGACGATCAGAATCAAGCCACCAACGATCATTGTTAGGGTCAAGCCAATCATAAATCCATTCATGGGTACGACCTCCTGGCTTGAATTATACCATTATGATCGAGGGGGCTAGGGTTTGATCCACGAAGGACACGAAGGAACACGAAGGAGTAAAACCGCGAAGGACACGAAAATCGCGAAGGTTTCTCTTTCCAAAGTATTACGCTTCATCCCTCATCCCTCATCCCTCGCTACTCTGCGCCTCCGCGTTAAATATGTGATCTATGAAACGCTTTTAGCCACAGATTGGCACAGATTTTTGGGATTATGTTCGTGCCAGCCCAATGCCCATAGCCCGATCCTCAGCCCCCGCCCCCTGATCGCCAAACGCTATGTTCTATGTTCTATGTTCTATCATTAGAACAGCATGCCACTTGGGCGGACAAGGCTACGATCGATGCTGGCCAAATTGGGGCGGCCACAGAGCGCCATCGAGCGTTGCAATTCGCGCTGCATAATCGTCAGCACATCGGCAACTCCTGCGCTACCAGCAACCGCCAAGCCCCACAAGACAGGCCGCCCAAGCATAATTGCCTGCGCGCCGAGGGCCAAAGCTTTGAGCGCATCGCTGCCGCGCCGAATGCCGCCATCAATATAAATTTCGCACGCACTGTCAGCTAAAGCAGTAGCAACTTCGGGCAAGGCTTCGAGTGTGGTCACCGTACCATCAATTTGGCGGCCACCATGATTTGAAACCACCACCGCTGCCGCGCCTGCTTGAGCTGCCAAGACGGCATCTTCAGCAGTCAAAATGCCTTTGACAATAATTGGCAAGCTGGTGACTGAGCGCAACCATGCGATCGATTCCCAATTCAAGCCAGCATCAAACATATCGGCTTTGGGGTCGGGCAAGGCATTTGGGCCAGCACGACGATAGTTTTGCGCGGCAGGCACATCGCGAAAATTGGCCATACTCAGATGGGCTGGCACACCAAAACCGCTGCGCAACTCGCGCTCGCGTCGCCCAAGCCAAGGCCGATCGATCGTTAGCATCAAGGCTTGGTAGCCTGCGGCCTCAGCCCGCGCAATCAAGCGCTCGGAAACGCTGCGATCGCGATAGACATACAATTGAAACCACAGCGGGCATTCGGCGGCAGCAGCCACCTCTTCCAGCGAACGAGTGGCCAAGGTGCTGACGGTGAATAACGAGCCAGCTTGGGCCACACCGCGCGCAGTTTCACATTCGCCCTCGGCATGGGCCAAGCCATGATAAGCCGAAGGCGCGACGAGAATTGGTGAATCAAGTGGCTTGCCAAGTAGAGTCGTCGCGGTCGAAACTTCGCGCACATCGACCAAAAAGCGCGGACGCAAGCGCACCTGCTCAAACGATTGCAGATTAGCCCGCAGCGTCACTTCATCCTCGCAGCCGCCTGCATAATAATCGCAAGTTGGGCCTTCCAATAGCGTCATTGCCTGTTGTTCATACTCGTGGAGATTAATCGGCTTGCTCATAGCGATCCTTTCGCAGCCTGCAATAATCCAGTGGGCACAGTTTAGCAGATGCTTAAGCCAATTTAAGCAGCTTAATGGAGCCAATACTTAGCGCTGCGAGCGGATAAACAATAGCAGTGGAATTGCAAGGATTGATAAGGTCAACATTGCTCCGGCAAAATCATAGGCGCGAATAAAACCAATATTATTATCAAGATTATCTTTATACAATGGTTTGATTATAATTGGAATAGTGCTAACTTCATTATGTTGCTTAAACAGGTACATATCAATATGGGTACGATTCAATTCTCGATTACAATGAGGATAAGTAGGAACAGAACTTAGTGCTGGCATATGCTTGAAATAAAATCGATAAAAATATCTACTATCGTTATACATATAATTATTCTCTTCATCAGAAAGATCGATATGCAATGGATAAAAATTAAGATCAATATCTTGGCTTTGAATTCCATTTGGAAACATTTTTATGCCTTCTGCTAATGGTTGATATTTTTCATTAAACTGTAATCATGGAGTAGCAATAAAGAGTCTTTTTTTGATTAAAATTATAAAAGTCAATATGCAAAATAAATATTGCTAAAATAAATTTAACCAATAAGATAGTTATTATTAATTTTTTAGTATACAATTTATTTTTAAATATTACAACCCAAATTATACTATAGATAATTAATAAAAATATCAATCCAATAATAATAACAGCAAACATCATTAATTTAACATTTGTTGCCTGAGTAAATTGCAGATCATAGAAATTAAAATCATTAATATCAGCTTTGTAGCTAACATCAAATGGTTGAGTATACGTTTTGGTGTTGGACATAATCTCTAACACAAAAGAATAGCTTTTGGGCAAAAATGTATCTTGGCATTCAAGCGTTGCAACAGGCTTTATATGAAAAAAGTTTTCCAGATCGATAAACTTAACGTGGTTATTTTTTTGATTGAAATTGAAACTGAATCGCGTTAATGGATGATTCACTAAGGTAAATTGTAACGTGATTGGCTTGGTCGGAGCTGGTTCAATCGCCAAAATCCGATCAAGCAGCACCAAACGTTCACCTGTTGCCAGTTGGGTAGTGGGTGTATTTATCAGCGGGCGAAAGCATGCAAGTTGCTGTGGTGGTTGCTGGCAACCAACCAACAGCAACAACATTCCAATCCATAACAAGCGCCGTAGCATAGCCTTGCTCCTTCTAAATCGTGATAGAAGCAGCATAGCAAGCCTAAATGGATGTTAAATGGCTTTAGTGGCTGAGCCAACTGTGCAAAACCATACCAATAATAATCACGCCGATGCCGACCAAGGTCAGGGCGCTTGGCGCGGGGCTGTTCAACAATACAATCTCGCCAACCAAGGCAAAAACCACTTCGCCAGCTTGGGTTGCTTCAACCGCCGCCAATTGGCCTTGGTGATGCTGAGCCAAATCGGTAGCTTTGAAAAAGAGCACGGTGGCAATTACGCCCGCCAACAAGGCCACGAGCAACGATTGGCCAATTTGGCTTGCGCTTGGCCAACCAACCGTGCTTGCGGCCACGCCCGCTAAAATCAGCCAAAACGGCAAACTGGCAATCGTCATACCCAAGACGCGTTCGAAGGTTGCCAAACGCTGACCACACAGCTGCATCATAGCCCGATTGCCAAGCGGGTAGGCAAAAGCAGCGATAACGACTGGCACAAAGCCCAAAAGCACTTCCCGCCAGCTAATTGTGGCCGCATATTGCAATTGAATTACGGCCACGCCCGCCAAAATCAGGCCCGAAATTGCCAAACTCCGCCAATGCCAAGCTGCCTGATTGGGGGCTGATTTGGATTGGAGCAAGGGCGCAACTAACGCTCCAGCAATAATCGTAATCTGCCATGTGCTAGCAACCAGCCAAGCAGGCGCATATTTGGCGGCAAAACAGAGCGGCGCATAAAACAAACCAAAGCCAATTGTGCTCCACCACAGCCATTGCCACGGTTGTTGACGCAGCTCGTGCAATACCAAGCCCAACTTGCCGCGCCAAGCGACAATCGCCAACAGCGGAACCAGCATAAACAGATAGCGCAGGCTCGCGCTCCACAGCCAATGGCCGCCAGCCAGCTCCATCAAGCGATTGAGCACAAAGGTCGAGGCAAAAAACAGCGAGGCCAACAAGCCCAAAAACAATGCGCGCATAGCCGTGATCCTATTCAATTAAGTACCAGCATTGGCCAAGTATAGCACGGGGCTTGAGTAAATTAGGATTGTAAGAATTTTGAGCATGCCCTCACCCCAGCCCCCTCGCCCACTGAACGCGGGCGAGGGGCTTTAACCATGTGGTTCTTGCGCAATACATCGGTGAACAATAGGTGATCCCTCTCGCCCGCGTTTTCGTGGGCGAGAGGGCTGTCTTACAAGGGTAGGATTTAAGATCCCCTCACCCCAACCCCTCTCCCGTGGCGCGGGCGAGGGGCTTTAATCCTGTGGTTTTTGCATGATTGGTGGTGAAAATTGATGCTCCCCCTCGCCCGCGTTTTCGTGGGAGAGGGGGCTGGGGGGTGAGGGAATGTTTGACCACCACACTCTTTGTTAACAACTTACTCTTGAAAGGAGGGGGCTGGGGGGGTGAGGGAATGGCCCAATCATAGCCACATGCAGTTGCCATAACTAACCAGTTATGCTATAATCGCGCGGTCAATTGATTGGCACGAAAAGAAACGGCGTGTGAAGATTCACACGCTTGTTGTTTGTCCAGCGACCGTATCCGCTGTATGCCAATGAAATTTAGCTATTCAACCAGCGCCGAGAGATACGGCTCTACGCGTTAGAAATGCAAAGGCAGAGCAATGCAACAGGCTCCCGTCATTCACGAAATTGAAAACGAATATCTGCGCAAAGATGTGCCAGAATTCCGCGTTGGCGACACGGTTCGCGTTAGCGTCAAGGTTGTTGAAGGTACGCGCGAACGGATTCAAGACTTTGAAGGTGTCGTAATTCGCCGCCGCCGCATGGGTGTGAACGAAAACTTCACCGTGCGCCGGATTGCCTCGCACGGTATTGGCGTTGAACGGACGTTCTTGCTGCACTCACCCCGCATCGACGGCGTGAAGCTGGTGCGGACTGGTAAAGTTCGCCAAGCTAACCTGTACTACCTGCGCGGTCGTACTGGTAAAGCCGCTCGGATCAAAGAACGCCGCGGTTAATCGTTTTCGTTATAGCTGCAAAACCCTGCGCGGGTGTGGGCCAAGCCTGCACTCGCGTTTGTATTTTTGGGAGCTTTGGCAATGCTACAACGAATGCAACGCTTGGTCATTTGGGCCTTTGAACGCTTTTATCACGAAGGCGCGTTCACCTACGATGTGGTAGCGTGGCTCATGTCGCAGGGCTATTGGAGCCAATGGGTCTTGGCAGCCTTGCCCGAAATTGCCGATCAGCCATTGCTAGAGGTTGGTTGTGGCACAGGCTATGTGCAAAAAGCCCGCCAACATCAAGCAAGCCTAACGGTTGGCCTCGATGAATCGCGCCAAATGCTGGCTTTAAGCCGCCGCCGCGCAGCGCAAGCCAACTTGGTGCGGGCAGTTGCCCAAACCTTGCCCTACGCCGATGGCAGTTGGTCGGCAGTGCTTTCGACCTTTCCCGCGCCCTATCTATTTGATCGCCGCAGTTTGGCCGAGATTCAGCGCGTACTAACCAACGAGGGCAAGTTGTATATTGTCGATGGCGGTAGCATTCCCAATTGCCTGTATGCAGTTGTGATTGGCTTGATCTATCGGCTAGTTTTTGGCCGCCAAAGCCACCCCGATCTGCCAACTAGCCAGCTCGACCCACGGATTCAGCGTTTGCACGAGGCTGGCTTTCGCGTCAGCACGCAGATGAAGCAGGTTGGGCGCTCGCAAGTTCAACTGTTTATCGCCGAGAAATCGAACATCTAAATTCATTCTTTGGCCATAGGTTCATGCAGATCAAGCCTGATCCCTGGCCCCTGACCCCTACATTATGATGACAATTGGAATTTACGAAGAACAACAACTTTGGAACCAAGGCGCGCAGCTCGTGGCGGGCGTTGATGAGGTTGGCCGTGGCTGCTGGGCTGGGCCTGTCGTGGCAGCAGCAGTGATGTTTCCGCAGCATTTGCTGAGCGACCCAAGTGCTTTGGCAGGCATTAACGATTCCAAAACACTCAGCGCCGAAGCCCGCCAAGCTATGGCCTTACGCATTCGCCAATTAGCTAGCGGAATTGGGCTGGGTGTGGTTTCAGCCCACCTAATCGACTTATTTGGGATTGCGGTTGCCACCAAATGGGCGATGATGCATGCGGTTTTGAGCCTACCAGCCTTGCCCGATGGCTTGGTGATCGATTGGGTTAAACTGCCAGAATTGCCCTTATTGCAACGCTCGCTGCCCAAGGGCGATGCAGTCAGTATCTCGGTGGCGGCAGCCTCAATTGTGGCCAAAGTCTATCGCGATAATTTGATGCACGAATATGATCAGCGTGATGCGCGTTATGGCTGGGCAGCGCACAAAGGCTATGGCACGGCTCAACATCAACAAGCCTTGGCAGCGCATGGTCCAACCCAGCTCCATCGACGCTCGTTCAAGCCGCTTGCGGCCTTTGTTGATTGACAAAATCGCCAGAGAATGATACTAAGGTCAAACATGGCTTTTATGGAGTGTTGCTATGCCCTCGCCATATTATGATCAGGGACGGCGTGATGCTGAAGAAGGCACGCTGAATCAATTGTTTTATCATACCTACCACGATTATAAGCGTGGCTACGACGAAATTGTCAATGGCCCACCCAAACCAAAGCCAAATTTCCTCTATTTTTTGATTCCGGCGCTGTTACTGGTTGGGCTTGCTGGCGGTTGGTTTTTACGCGATCGCGGCGTGTTGAGCACCCCGCCAACGCCGTTAGTTGTGATGGTAACGGTAACGCCAGTCACTGCTTCGCCAACCTTCCCGCCATTTTCAATTGCCACTCCAGCTCCACCAACGCCAACCCAATTGGTGCTGGAAATTGGCAGCGAGGCGATTACACTCGAACAAGTGCGCATCCGGCCCGACCCAAGCATCCAAGGCGAACCGATTGGGGCGCTTGATCCAGGCGAAGTGATTACGATCGTCGATGGGCCACGCTCAGGCGATGATTACACTTGGTGGCTGATCGAATCGGCAATTGGCCAAGGCTGGGTCGCTGAAGATTTTATCCAAGCACGCTAAAGGAAGATCTATGACTGATCACGTTGTTCTTGATGAGTTAAATGGCCGCTACGGCGATTTTGGTGGGCGCTATGTGCCCGAAACCTTAGTCGCGGCAATTGAGGAATTGACCGAGGCGTTTTTTCGCATTCGCACCGACCCTGAGTTTCAGGCCGAATTGGCGCATTTGCACCGCACCTATACGGGCCGCCCAACCGCGCTGACCTTTGCGCGGCGCTTAACCGAAGAGCTTGGCGGAGCACAAATTTGGCTCAAACGCGAAGATCTGACTCACACAGGCGCGCATAAAATCAACAATGCGCTTGGCCAAGGTCTTTTAGCCAAACGCATGGGCAAGCAACGAATTATCGCCGAAACCGGCGCAGGCCAACATGGCGTGGCAACGGCGGCAGTTTGTGCCTTGCTTGGGCTGCAATGTGTGGTTTACATGGGCACCGAAGATATGGAGCGCCAAAAACCCAATGTCTTTCGCATGCGCTTGCTAGGAGCCGATGTGCGCGGCGTGAACACTGGAGCCAAAACGCTCAAAGATGCAGTCAACGAAGCCATGCGCGATTGGGTCAGCAATCCAGATTCGTACTATTTGCTAGGCTCGGCACTTGGCCCGCACCCCTATCCATTGATGGTACGCGAATTTCAAAGCATCATCGGCATCGAGGCCCGCGAGCAAATTTTAGCGGCAACCGGCAAACTGCCAGATACGATTATTGCCTGTGTTGGCGGTGGCTCAAATGCGATTGGCATTTTTCATCCTTTTATCAATGATGAAAGCGTTGATCTGCGTGGGGTTGAAGCTGGTGGCCATGGCATCGAGCCAGGTCGCCATGCAGCGCGATTTGCTGGTGGGCGCTTGGGCGTTTTCCAAGGCACACGTTCGTATGTATTGCAAAATAGCGATGGCCAAATTGCCAATACCCATAGCATTTCTGCTGGCCTCGATTATGCTGCTGTAGGCCCAGAACACGCTTGGCTCCACGACGAAGAACGGGCTTTTTATACCTATGCCACCGACGAAGAAGCGTTAAACGGTTTTCAATTGCTCTGCCGCACCGAGGGCATTATTCCAGCCTTGGAATCGTCGCATGCGATTGCCGAAGCTGTACGCTTAGCGCCAACCATGAGCAAAGAAAACATTATTTTGGTCAATCTGTCGGGGCGGGGCGATAAAGATATTTTCACCGTTGCAGATGTTTTGGGAGTACAAATGTAGCGTAACGGCTTCTGATGAGGCCAGTGTGTAAGGAGTAGTTATGGCTCAAGCATGTGTGGTTTGTCGAGCGGCGTTGGCCGATGGCTCGGTCTATTGTTCCGAATGTGGCTCGCGCCAGCCAGAAACGGGGGCATCGACCCAAGCACTTGGCAGTGGCGTTTTTGGCTCGCAGCCCTTACCGAGCAGCGATACGTCCGATGATTCGCCGTATGCGCCACGGCGTAGTGGCACCCAACCATTGAACGATCCACCAACGCAAGTGGTCAACCTGCCAAATTACCAAACCGATAGCTCGACCAGCAAGCTTGGTGGCTTTGGCAAAGAGCCATCAACCCAGCCTAATTTTGCCTTGCCGCAATATCCGCCCAATAACCAAGCAAATTATCAACAGCCAAATTATCAACCACCAGTTGCCAAATCAAACAAAACAGCCCGCTGGTTGATTGGCGGTGGTTTGGCGTTATTTTTGGTGGCTGGCGGTGCTGGCGCATATTTCCTGAGCAATAAAGATTCGAATGGTGGCGAAGGTGGCAATCTGGCCAATGCGCCAACCTGGACACCCTTGCCAACCAATTTGGCCAAGCCAACCGAGGAAACCGCTGCCAATCCCCAAGTTGAAGCAACCGCCACCAGCGAGCCAACCCAAGCCAGCGGCAATGCCACCGCTGAGCCAGTACCAACCAATGAATCAAGCGATTTGCCAACCCAAGCGGCTGGTGGCAGCGTGCCAACCGATCTCAGCGGCAATCTGATTTATCTCGAAGACTTTAACCTCGTGCGCCAAACCTTGAATGATGGGGTGGTCTTACCATTCGATCTAAGCGACTACAACTATTACAGCGATCTTTTGCGCTGGTCGCCTGATGGCAAAACGATGGCTTTTTATGTGCGTGATGGGGCCAAAACAACAATTTATCTGGCCAATGGCGATGGCTCAAACGTGCGCAGCGTCATGGAATTGCAAGATGTTGCACCCCAAAGCTTGAACTGGGCACCAGATAGCAGCAAATTTGCCTTCGTCACGAGCGACATCGATTTTGAAACCAAGGACGACCAAAATATTTATGTCTACGATGTTGCAAACAGTAGCGAAAAGCAATTAACAACCGCTGGCATGATCGATTTCGACCCATTAAGTTGGGCACCAGATAGCCAAACGCTCATGTTTATGGCTGGCGCAGATGGAATTGAACTGAACACAATCAAAGCTGATGGCAGCGATCAAACTAAAATCGCTACGGTCTATACCACCGATGCGTGGTGGACTAAAGATAGCAAGATCATTTACGATGCTTTTTGCGATTCTGCCAAATTTGATCGTGGCGTTTGTTTGCTTGACCCAGCTACAGGCGAGGTAGAAACCTTGCAAAAAGTTGGTGATTTTTATCTTAGCGGCATTTCGCCCGATGCCAAGTGGTATATGCTCGATAACTACAGCGATGGCTCATTCATGATTATCAATGCAGATACTGGCGATAAAGAATTGGTTGCACCACCAAGCAGTGCCGACTCCTACGAAGTGCGAGTTTGGGGCAAATGGTCGCCCGATGGCCGTTATGTCACCTACGAGGCAATTGGCAAAGGCTCGTTTATCTACGAAATTGGCTCTGGCAAAGCAGCAGCTCCCTTTGTAAATGGCACAATCGTCGAGTGGCTACCGTAAAAGGATGAAGGATGAGGGATGAAGGATGAACCGCTGGCTAGTGGCTTTTAGCTCTAGCCAGCGGTTCCAATTTAAACTAAATTCCTTCACAAAAAAGATAGGCTTAGGAGCACGATAACCGCAAAGGACGCGAAGACCGCAAAGCTTAGTTAAGTAATTTCTTGGCATACGCAGATATTCAAAGTTTCCAACAGACTCAACATTCGTGATCTTCGTGTCCTTCGTGGTTAAAAATCATAGATCCCTGCGAATTACCGCAACCCAAGTTGCTGATAGGCGCGCAACAAGGTAGCATTGGCAACTTCGGCGGCGCGCTCGGCTCCGCGTTTGAGAATTCCATCAAGCTCAGCGGGATCAGCAGTTAGCTCGTTATAGCGCTGTTGCAACGGCTCCAAGGTTGCCAGCACCACATCGGCGACCGCGCCTTTGAGTTTGCCATAGCCTTGGCCCTCGAACTCAGCTTCAATCGACGCTTTATCCTTGCCAGTCAAGGCTTGGTAAATGCCCAACAGGTTATGCACTCCATGGCGCTTCTCGTCGAATTTGATCTCGCTGCCCGAATCGGTGACCGCCCGCATAATCGCTTTGCGCGTCGCCTTCAAATCGCCCAGCAAGGGAATCGAATGGTTGGCGGCTTTGTTGCTTTTGCTCATCTTTTGGGTTGGCTCATCCAAGCCCATCACCCGCGCAGCCACAGGCCGAATCAGCGGCTCGGGAATCACAAATGTTTCGCCATACAGATGATTGAAGCGCTCGGCAATATCGCGGGTTAGCTCAATGTGCTGGCGTTGATCATCGCCGACGGGTACGATTTGGGTATCGTACAGCAAAATATCGGCAGCCATCAGCGTTGGATAATTGAGCAAGCCTGCGGCGACAGTTTCTTGCTTTTGCGATTTATCCTTAAATTGAGTCATACGATTCAACCAGCCCAACGGCGTTTGGCAATTTAAAATCCAGCCCAGCTCAACGTGGGCGGGCACATGCGATTGCACAAAGATTGTCGCATGGTCCAAGCTAATGCCTGATGCAAGATAGAGCGCGGCCAAATCGCGTACGTTTTTGCGCAACTCTGCTGGGTCTTGAGGCACAGTAATCGCATGCAAATCGACAATACAAAAGAAATTATCGTATTGTTTTTGCTCTTGCACCCAGTTATGAATCGCGCCCAAATAATTGCCAAGGTGCAAATTGCCCGATGGTTGAATGCCCGAAAAGACTCTTGGTAATGCAGCCATGATCATCCTCCGCTAAACTAAAACAAGGCCGTCTCTCGATCCACATACGGGACGAGAGACGGCTTGATTCTCGCGGTACCACCCGAATTCGCAACTAAAGCATAGTTACGCGCTCGTAGCCCGTTAACGGAGGCAATCACGGCTCAGCCTACTACCAGGTAGCAACCCAGATTCGGTGAGCAACTCAGCGGGCCATTCAGCAAAGTCAGCTTGATTATCCTCGCAGCCAAGGGATAACTCTCTGGACAAGTGCGCTTTTGCTTACTCTTCCGCGTCAACGTCGTTTTCAATTTGTGGCGCTTATTGTATGCAGCAGCAGCATGCTTGTCAATCAGTCCAACGATTGAGCGAGGGGCCAGAATTCAGGGTTCAGTTGTCAGGGGCTAGTTTGAAACCACGAAGCGCGCGAAGAGCAGGAAGTTAAGTTTTTAGCCACAGATTCCCACAGATTATTATGATTAGGTTCTTGCATTGCCATAGCTCTCATCCTTCATCCTTCATCCCTTATCCCTCATCCTTCATCCCTCATCCTTTCGTTCTCTGCGCCGCTGCGTTAAAATCCTCGCCCTGACTTTTGCTTTTCTTGGGTTATGTTCTATGCTCTTTGTTCTATGTTCTATCGTCCCAGCCCCTGACAACTTAACCCTAATCCCTCGCTCAAAATTTATCAGCTTATGTGCAATCGGTCATAAGGCGGGGATAGCAAACCTGTTTCAATGGTAGAATATTGAGCAGATGCTTCCAACTGGAAAGGGATTTCATGGCGCTTTCAAATAGTGAATTTGTAGTTGAACGATCGTGGAAGATCAATCGTTCAACGCCAGTACGCTGGGTTTGGTCGCATGCGCGGCGCAATCTTTGGTGGATTATCGGGCTGTTTATCGGGGCGTTTGGCAACGCATTATTTGCCGCGCAAGTGCCAGTGGTCACTGGCCAAGCCTTCGAGGCGGTTAAAGCTGGCGATAAAAACGGCTTGTGGTGGGCGGCGTTGCTGATTGTTGGCGGGCAATTCTTGCGGGCGTTTGTGCAGCTCTTGCGCAATTTCTCCTCGGAAGTAATTGGCCAACGGCTCGAACGCGATGTGCGCGATGAACTCTACACCAGTTTATTGGGCAAAAGCATGGCCTTCCACGATAGCCAACCAACCGGCGATGTGATGGCCCGCGCCACCAATGACGTGCGCGAAATGAACTTGATGCTCAATCCCGGGGTCAATTTGGTCGTTGGCTCAGCGATGTTCTTAATTATGCCGCTGATCGCCTCGCCGCACCCGCAACTGCTGGTCGTGCCGATTCTCTATTTGGTATTTTATGGGTTGTTGGTTTGGCACTATTTACGTCAACTCAAGCCCGTAACCACCGCTGTGCGCCAAAGCTTTGGCGAATTGAACGCCACCTTGGCCGAAGCAATCGACGGTGTGGAAACCGTCAAAGCCACTGCCCAAGAAGAACGCGAACGCAACCGTTTTCGGGCTGCGGTCACCAAATGGCGCAATGCTTTTGTCGCCCAAGGCAATGTGGAAGCGGTCTTTTTGCCAGTGCTGTTGTTGGGCTTGGGCCAAGGCTTGGGCTTTATCCATAGCCTGATTCTTTTCCGCAATGGCTTGATTAGCGTTGGCGATGTGGTTTCGTTCAACGGCTTATTGTTGCTGTTTGGCTTCCCCACCTTTACCGCCCAATTTGCCTACTCGCAGCTTTCGAGCGGCCTTGCTGGTGGGCGACGGATTTTGGAATTAATTACCACCGAAACTGAGTTAGACGAAAATGCCCAAGGCTATGCCGAGCCAATGCGCGGCGAAATTGTCTTTGAAAATGTGGCATTTGGCTATCACAGCGAGGTTGATGCAATCCAAAATGTGAATTTTCGGATTGCGCCAGGCCAAACCGTAGCCTTGGTTGGCCAAACTGGCGCAGGCAAAACCACGCTGACCAAGCTGCTCAACCGCACCTACGATGCCCGATCTGGCCGAATTTTGATCGATGGCGTTGATCTGCGCGATTGGAATTTAGCAGCCTTGCGCCGCCAAATCTCAATCATTGAGCAAGATATTTTCCTCTTTTCGCGCTCAATCGCCGATAACATTGGCTTTGGTGTGCCAAACGCCACCCGCGAGCAAATTATCGAAGCCGCCAAGGCCGCCCAAGCCCACGATTTTATTGGGCGCTTGGCCGATGGCTACGATACGATTATTGGCGAGCGCGGCGTGACCCTCTCTGGTGGGCAACGTCAACGCTTGGCCTTGGCACGGGCATTCTTGACCGACCCAACAATTTTGGTGCTTGACGATTCGACCAGCGCCATTGATAGCGCGACCGAAGATCGAATTCAACAAGCAATTGAACAAGCCTCGCAAGATCGCACCACGATTTTGATTACCCATCGGCTTTCGCAAATTCGCTGGGCCGACCTGATCATCGTGATTCGCAAAGGCACAATTAGCGCCGTTGGCACGCACGAAGATCTCATGCAGCAATCCGAAGCCTATCGGGCAATTTTCGCGAAATTATAAAAGTAGGGTTCAGGGGTTGGGGATCAGGGATCAGGCTTTCGATTCATTGATTCTTCAGCGATTGAAATATCAATAATGAAGGAAGAACAACCAAGGATGATTGCAAAATAGCCATTAATGCAATGCTTCATCCCTCATAATTCATCCTTCATCCTTTCAAATCGGGCAATTTTCGCGAAATTATGAATTACGAAGAATGCAATGTGAAGGATGAATTTAATATTTCATCCCTCATAATTCATCCTTCATCCTTTCAAAAGGGTGCTTATGTTTGCAGGATTAGATACCGAAAATTATGATCGTCAGTATGGCGACCGCGAATTAATGGGGCGGATGCTGAGCTATTTTCGTGCTCATCGGCGCACCGCATTGTGGACAGTGCTGCTGATTTGTGGTTTGGGCTTGCTCAACACCGTACCGCCATTTTTGGTGGCCCAAGCGGTGCAACGGATTGGCGAGGCCAACCCAGATTGGAATTTTATCTGGTTGCTGGCGAGCGGCGGGGTGGTTTTTGGCGTGCTGCAATGGGCCATGGGCTGGGTACGCCAACGCCTAACCGCCAAAATCGTGGCCGATGTGATTAGCGCCTTGCGCAACGATGCGTTTAATGCCGCTATCAGCCATGATCTTTCGTTCTTCGATGATCTACGCTCTGGCCGAATTATCAGCCGGATCACCTCGGACACGCAAGAGTTTGCCCAAGTTTCACGCTTGATCATCGAAATTGTGAGCCAAGTGCTGACCGTGATTGCCTTGCTGATTTATTTGCTCAGCGTTTCGGTGCCACTCAGTTTGGGCATTATCGGCTTTACCCCAATCGTTATTGGCTTGGCTTTGGGCTTTCGGCGTTTGGCGCGCTTCGTCACGCGCAAAGGCTTTCAGGTGCTGGGCGAGGTCAATAGCTCAATTCAAGAGGCCGTAACTGGGATCAGCATTGCCAAGAATTTTCGCCAAGAAGCCCGCATTTATGGCGAATTCAGCGAGATCAACCAGCAATCGTATGGCGTAAACCTGCGCCGCGGCTTCGTGCTCTCGAATGTATTCCCAACCCTGAACATTGTTTCTGGCTTTGGCACGGCAGCGCTGATTTATTGGGGCGGTTTGTCGGTTATCGATCTCTCGATTACCTTGGCTGCTTGGTATGTGTTTGTGCGCTCGGTTGACCTTTTTTGGTTTCCCTTGCTGAATATCTCGGCCTTTTGGAGCCAATTTCAGGCTGGCTTGGCCGCTGCTGAGCGCATTTTTGCCCTAATTGATGCAGAGCATAGCGTCAAACAAACCGATCAGCAGACGACCGAGCGTTTGCGCGGCGAAATTGTGTTTGATCATGTGGAATTTCGTTATGGCCGCAAAGAGCCAGTGCTGAACGATTTCAGCCTCACGATTGCGCCAGGCGAAAGTATTGCCTTGGTTGGGCATACTGGTGCTGGCAAATCGAGCATCGCCAAATTAATTACGCGGTTTTATGAGTTTCAGACGGGCAAAATCACGGTTGATGGCCATGATATTCGCTCGCTCGATTTGCGCAGCTATCGCCAACAATTGGGGATTGTGACCCAAACTCCGTTTTTGTTTGATGGCACGGTTGCCGACAACATTCGTTATGCAGCGCCACACTTGAGCGATGCAGAGCTTGAAGCGGTGGCGACCCAAATTGGTGGCGGCGAATGGCTCGAAACCCTGCCCCAAGGCTTGCAATCGCAAGTTGGCGAGCGCGGCAACAAACTTTCGCTTGGTCAGCGCCAATTGGTGGCCTTGACGCGGGTTTTGGCAGCGCAACCAGCAATCTTCATTTTAGATGAAGCCACGGCGAGCATCGACCCATTTACTGAAACCCAAATTCAGCAAGCGATGGATCTGATTCTCTCGCGCTCGACGGCGATTCTGATTGCCCACCGACTTTCGACCGTGCGCTCAGCCGACCGGATTATTGTGCTCAACCAAGGCCAAATTATCGAAGAAGGCAGCCATGAGCAACTGATGGATCAGGGTGGGCATTATGCCGATTTATACGATACCTACTTCCGCCATCAATCGTTGAGCTACATTGAATCGCGTGGTGCAGCCCGCAGCGTTTAGCAATTATTTTATCCTTAGGGCTGCCAATAGTAGCAAGAGCGTGCTACAATTTCATAGGTATCTAGGAGGCTATGCTATGGCTTTAGATGAAGCACAACACACACCATCAAGTAGCACGTTGGTAGCAGAATTGGCGAATTACGGCATCGACGAAACGGTTCGCAACGCCTTGGCAAGCATGGTCGATACAGCTCCAGGCGCGATGCTCTATCGCTTTAATCCGGCCTATTTGGCCGAAGAAGTTGCGCTTTCGCGTCGCGCGGGCTTGCAACTCATGGCGGCGGCCGTTCAGGTTGGCCTATTCAACCTGAATTGGGAAGCGCGCTGTATTTATTGCGGCTACCAAGCTCATGCCTTTGATAAATTGACCCAAGCCCATTCGAAACAATATTGTGCAATGTGCCGCGACGATTTCCAAGCCAAGCTCGATGATGGCATTCATGTGACCTTCTCAGTGGCTGAGCGGGTGCGCAGTTTGCCAGCAGGCATCGATAATGAAGCATGGCGCGAAGCAACCGACCGCCGTTTGGGCGTAACGACTTCGCATGAATTACTGACGGTGCAGGCCTTCCGCGATTTGTTTATCGACGAGCCATTGCCCGACGGCGAGAGCTTCCAGATTAAATGGGCGGCACTGATGTTCACCGACCTTGGCGGCTCGACCGCCTTGTATGCACGCAAAGGCGACCCACGGGCCTACAGCTTGGTACGCGAACACTTCAACATCTTGTTTAATGTAGTTAATCAAGCAGGTGGCGCAGTCGTCAAAACCATTGGCGATGCAATTATGGCAGTGTTTGTAGATGGTGCGGCGGCGGTCAAGGCTGGCCAAAACGCCTTGATTGCAATCGAAGCCTTCAACCGCGAGCGCGAGTTGGCCGATGACGAGCGCTTGACGCTCAAAGTTGGTGTGCATGCAGGGCCAACGCTTGCCGTCACGCTCAATGATCGGCTTGATTACTTTGGCACGACGGTTAATGCAGCGGCGCGGGTACAATCGAGCGCCAACTATGCAGAATTGGTGGTAACCCAGCAAGTGCTCGAAGCGCCAGGCGTGGCCGAAATCTTGCCCGCTGATTTGGCCAACGAAACCCTGATTTTGCGTGGGCTTGATGATCTGCCATTTAATGTTGTGCGACTTCAGCATACCAACTAAAAGCAGATTATTGTTAGGCAACCCTTCTCAGCAATTGAGAAGGGTTTGTTGTTTAAAAGCCAAAATCCCCCATGCGAGTGAGTTTTTTCTATACCACATGGCGTATACTTTTCGGCAAAGGATGCAGCATCACCCATTCTAGCAATCCTCACCCCCGAGAGAGAAGCATCCACGCTATCAACCTACCCAACGGGAGAGCATATGGCTACCCCAATTGTTCTGGTGGAGTACAACCAGCTTCTTCAGGTTGCCCAGCGGTTCCAAACCAAAGCTGAAACGGTGCTTACCCTGCGCCAGCAGCTTCAAAGCATGGTGAGCCAACTTCAACACAGTTGGAGTGGCACAGCGGCTACAAGCTTTTTCCATGAGTATCAAGATGAAGTTGAACCGGCGTTTGAGCGTTTACGTAAGGCGCTTGAAACCGCCCGCGATGTTGCTATCGCAATTCACACAGGTATGCGGAATGCCGAAGAGGCAGCGGCGGCGCTCTTCAGAGCCAATTTTGATGGTGGGATCGACATCGCTGCAGCAGGCTTGGAGGCAGGGTTTGCTACACTCTTTAACTTAAGCACAGCTCCACCTGCACCACGCCTCGGTGCAGCAAAACTACCAGGTGGGCCAGTCTTCGATGCCGCTGGCAACATAATTCGTTTCGATTTAACCCTTGCTGAGTTTGAAATGCTCACCGTCCCCGAACGCATTCAATGGGTCGAAGCCTTAGAAAGAAAAATAGATTCTCCAAATTCTTTTCATAATATTCAAGATATTATTGCGTTTTTCGATGAATCATCGGCGCTTGGGCATATGGGTCCAGGCACATGGGCTTCGTGGGCTGATGCAGGGGTTTTAGAAGCAATTCAAAATGGCTTTTTCTTATTCCAGAACGAAGGAAGACCAATCCCTGCTGGATTCAATGATTGTGCTGGGGCAGCATTTGCATGGAAAGAGTTCTTTGTTCAACAATTAAGCGGTTTAGCAGAAGAAAAACTCATCCCATATTGGGCAATGGCTGAACAAATGGGGGTAAATTATGGCTCAGATGCAGCAAACTTACGGGCTGGTATTCCAGCGCGCGGAACAGCGGCAGGCGATCTTATACCCCAATTCGTAGCCTATGGCAATCTCTATCGCTTTATTGCCCGTAATGAGGGAGGTGGGAATGTGTTTGTTAATCGCTATAGCTCACGAATTGGCCAAGATGTTGGTGGAACCATTGCACAAGAAGGAACCCAATTTACCACAACAATCGGCGATTTTATATTTAATAGATCTTTTGGGGTTGATTTACCAGTTAAAGAGATCTTGAATGCTATATGGTTACCAAAAGTAACCCCAATAGGTCAAGAGATAGGCGGAGAAGCAGCAGATTTTGTTGTTCCTGATGAAGCAGGCTCATGGTTCTTTGATCCAAAAAATGTGATTGGAATCGATATGTATACCGATTCTAGAACACCACCGTTATCCTTTCCCAAATTACCACCCCATATGCCGCTCTTCCCCCCATCAGGCAAGCCAACTGAACCTTGGAATGTTGTCATGACTCATGGTAATACCTATTATATGTCCAAATTAGTTGAATATGAGCTTATTCCAACTCTTCCACATATCAAGATTGACCCTAGTGGTGAAGTTCAATTGGATAATGGAACGATTATTGAGGTAAATGGGGATGCAAGGTTAGTTGATGGCACGATTATTAGGGCAAATGGAACTGTTACAACTGCCACAGGTCGATTGATTCCCGCAGCCGGTACCCGCATGAACCCAGATGGATCATATACATTAAGTGATGGAACAAGTGCTAAATGAAACGACTTTTTATCCTTTTAGCTTTTTTATTAACCATTATTGGATGCACGAAGGCCATTCCTATGACTCACATTTCTACAACGCCCATTACACCCACTCAATTAGCGGTTCCCGCAGGAAGCTATTCGGGCCTTGCATGGCTTGATCAAGGTTTAGTTCTTCAGGCAAGAACCACCAGCAATCCTGTAGAGAATCTTTATTGGATCGATCAATATGGCAATCTTGATGACCCATTATCAATTCCACTCGAACAGTCATTTATTATGACTTCCTATTATTTCCCCCAGCGTCTTCCTAACGGAAAATTGGGGTTGAGACGCTATAACTGGACTCCAAATCTTAAAACTGGGGCAGCTGATAGGGAGTTTGGATTATGGCAATTTGATCCGACCACGAATGCGCTTACGCCGCTCTTGCAGCCTGCCATGCCTCAAGATCTCAGCCAACATCTTCGTTTCAGTCTTGCCCCCGACATGCAACGCGCCATCCTCTCCGATGGCGGTTATCTCCAGTCGCGGCTTTTTTGGTGGTCTGCTGACACTGGCCACGAGCCACTTGATGCGGGCCTTGGCATCTGTCAATACGTCGCTTGGTCGCCTGATGGCGCAACCATTGCCCTGATCGGTTCACCTGATACTGCTGGCTCCTTCGGTGGCTTAAGGAACATCCGTTCAAATCTGTATCTTATGGATAGCGATGGCTCGAATCGACGCGAAATTGGCACAAAGCTGCGCGGTATTGCTGGGTTGCAGTGGTCACCTGATGGTCGGTGGCTGGTCGTCATTTGCTACTTCGATGGCTTCGACAATCAGATTTGGTTAGTCAATCCTACCACTGCTGAATGGCGGCAACTCACCAATACTGTTGGCGACTATCAATGGCCTGCGTGGTCGCCCGATGGCACACAGATCGCCGTCATTTGGCGGAAACCAGCTGAGTTTGCACCCAATGATTATGTAATAACCGTCGATGTTTCAGGCTTCGTAAAGTGACAAACAACTGGCAGAGCGGCGGATGCGACACGACCTGCTATCAGAGAGCGGAGAGGATCGATGCTGCGTTTTATGAGAAATTTGATTGCGCTCTGGGGGATGGCGCTGTTGCTCATTTCCTGTGGGAATCCTTCAGAACCCACAACCATCCTCTCATACACACCGCAACCATTAGCGCTGCCAACGGAAAATCTTGGTGATTATAGTGGACTGGCTTGGATCGATCAGGGGCTGGTTGTGCTTGCCACTAAAAGCGGTGCACCTTCACGCTACCGCCTCTTCTGGCTTACCTTTGACCGCAAACTCGGCGATCTCGTTGCCATTCCTGATGCAATCGATGCCGATATTACCCTCCATCGGCTTCCCGATCGCCTGCCCGATGGACGACTTGGGTTTAAATACAGCACCGACATGCAGGTGATCAATGGCCCCCCAACGGACCAACATGGCTATAGTGCGTTTGACCCGACCACCAACACCCTCAGCGAATTAATCCCACGCCCCGCGCCGCGTGAGATTCTAAAATCTGGTTCAGCAATTTGGAATCCCGCCATGGATCGGGCCTTGGTGACTGATGGGCAGTATCTTGGCTCACAGTATTATTGGTGGACTGCGAGCGACGGCTTTCAGCCCCTCGACCTTGAAGTGGATGTCGCGCAGTATTTCGCGTGGTCGCCTGATGGCACCACCATCGCCTTCTTCGGCTTGCCCGATGCTGGCTCTGGCGTGGTTAGTGCCCTCACCCGCCCCGAAAATCTCTATTTCATGGATGCTGAGGCGGGCAATCGGCGGGTTGGGCTTACCGATGCCTACAATATTGCGGGGTTGCAATGGTCACCTGATGGCCAATGGCTCGTCTTTGTCGCCAATTTCGACCGTTCCTCCGACCAAGTGTGGCTGTTCAAGCCTACCACGGGCCAACGCTTGGCTCTGACTCCACCTGGTCGCTATCAATGGCCCGCGTGGTCGCCCGATGGCAGCCAAATCGCCGTCATTTGGTATGACCCGAGCAACACCGGCGACGATGACAAGGATGCCGTGATCGTGCTTGATGTGCCCGATCTGGTGCGGCGGTAGTTGATTGCATGCTGCGTGGTGCACTTACATCAAGAGATACCATGCCAATAAGGCTGCGCCGATCGCCACGCCGCCAACGATCAAACCTAGCAAAAAGCCATTGCTTTTTTGTGGTTGATTCCATGGTAATGACGAACCAGCCAGCGGATCAGCGCTTGGAGTAGAAGTTTTCCAAGTGTTTGAGGAATTTGGGGCTTGCTGGCTACTAAAGTTGCTTTGCTCTTGCATGATGTCGGGAATGCCATTGCCATCGCGATCAGCAAACATCGCACTAAATTGCTCGTTGCTTCCTTCCATAATATCGGGAATGCCATTGCCATCGCGATCAGCAAACATGGCGTTCAGCTGATCGCTGCTGCCATTGATCACATGCTGCTCGCTAACATTGGTTGTATGGGTTGTTTGGACGGTTGTATTTTTATCGAAGAGGTTAGAAAAACCGTCATTATCAGCTAATGCGTCCATCGCTTGTTGATAGGCTTGGCGATCGGTAGCGGACATTTCATCGATGCTGTTGTATTTACGCCCATTAACAACATAACTCGGCATACATCCTCCCAATTTAACTGGTCAACATACGCACCAATACGCGCAAACGATCATAATCGTCGCGCAGCAAACGGGCTAATTCGCGGCCTGCGTACAGCTCATATTCGCGCCGATTGGCTTGCAATTCTGCCGCATTACGAATCGCTGTGCCCAAAAGTTCATCAACAATCGGCAAATTGGCGTGTAAGACCATGCGAAAGAAATCGCAGTGTTGGGTAAAACGATGCACGGTATTATCATCGCACAAATGGACGCTGTAGTGGACGGTTGGCGGTTGCGGTGGCAGATAATGGATAATGCGGCCAGCCCGCTCGTAGCCTATCACCAAGGCACTCCACTCGGTCTGCAACACGGCTGCAAGATCAGGGTGTTCGCTATAAATTTGGTCGTCGTAGAACTCGCTACCATCGTAGCGCCGCCCACCACGTACCATGGCTTTGCCGCCAAGATCACGGCTGCCAGTCCGAATATCGTAGACCAAGCCATAGACACATAAATCGTTGTCGTAGCAACCAGCCTTGATCAACGAGCCAAACGGCGGCGCATTCAGCAGCTCATATGCGCCAGTTGTCCATTGAGTTGAGCTTGCTTCGATCACTTCACCAATACGTTGTTCTTGCATATATGTTGGGTATAGGCTATCGAGGATAGGCTATAGCTAAAAGAGTTAAACCCGCACTTGAACTTTGGCATCTTGTTTTAATGATGAGCCATTGCTCAAGCGAGCATGCCAGAGAGCTTGCTCAATCATTTGGCGAAACACCCGACGATCGCTTTCGCGCACTACTGCTTGCTCATGCGCCCGCGCCAACGCCACCGGATAGCCACCACCACGATGCGCTTGATCATACGCGACTGAGTGAATCAAATCAACCCATTCTGGCCGTTGCGCCACCCATTCGGGCATTTCGATTCGCGCTAATTCGGCCCCAACATTCAGGTAGAAGAAGTAAATTGCGTGCTCGCCATATTCTTCAACATTAATTTTGGAGAGGCTTTTGAATAATGCGCTGCGTTCGCCATTGCCCAACCAGCCATTGCCAAATAATTTTGTATCGTTGATCCCAGGATAGGGATCGATAATGCCTTCGGCTTTGCTGGCACTGTTCAGGGTTGGTTTGGCGATCAAACGGGCAATTCCAGTCACTTCAGGCGCTTTGGGATGGCTAATGTAGGAGCAGGTTGGCACATCGGCGGCGCGTAAAGCAGCCAAACCTTCATCAAGATAGCGTTGCAAAAAATGGCTGCGCACCCACGGATCAAGCCCGCTCAACGACCAGCGAATCAGTGTACCATCTTGCATTGCGACTAACGGTGCAGTGCTGGTAGCCAAAATCTCTTGGGCTAAGCTCGCCAGCGCAATCCCTTCGCGAGTATCGCGTTCGGCATGGACCAAGGCTCCAGCCATTTTATAACTGCGGCCATCTTTATCGCGCAGCAATAATTCTTGATCGTTGTAGTGCAAGGCTGGCACCGAATGCAATTTGGAATAGGGCTGTTGGCCATATTGAATCGTCACCAAACCAAGATTAATCAAAAAACACTCGACCGCCCAATGCCGATCAAGGTCGATCTGCGAGCCATCAACCGCTGCCAAACAATAATTTGGCGCAAATTTGGGCAAACGATAGCGATTGGTTATTGGTTCGGCGGGAGCAGCCAACAGCCACGGGCTGCGCAGATAATTTTCCTCTGCATGGCGCGCCCAATGTTCCCAGCGCGGGCTTTCTTTTTCCAGATTTGCCCAAGCGGTAGCAACCAATTGATCATGTTGATTGGCTGTTTGGCGCAAATCGCCGCCCATGCGTTTAATTTGTTGGCCAACTTGATTAAAATCGAGTGGCATGCGGTGCTCCTAACCTAGTTGGCTTAATCAACCATTCCAATGTTTTCACTACCCTTCTATCCACCGAAGAGAGGTAGGGGTTTTGATAGACCCTCACCCCAACCCCTCTCCTGTGGCGCGGGTGAGGGGCTTTAACTGCATGGTTCTCACCCAATTCCTTGGTGAAAAACGATGGCTCCCCCTCGCCCGCGTTTTCGTGGGAGAGGGGGCTGGGGGGTGAGGGAATGAGCCACATCAAATCAATACTTAAAACCTATCCTTGTAGAGGTTTTCATCCCCCTGCACCCCCTAATATTTGCTTGTTGGATTGTTGTTATTGTTTCAGTTGCAATCATTGTAATCTTCGCGTTTCCAAGCCCTTCGTGCTCTTCGTGCTCTTCGTGGATCAACATCGAAACTTCGTGGTTCCGTATCCCTGCTCTCTAGTTCCAGACCCTAGCATCTTCCTGTGTCAATCTATGTCACAAGCGGCCCATTTGGCGCTCTTTTTCCAAAACCCGCATTAACTCACGCGCCAAACGAACTGGATCATGGCGCAATGGATTGGCTGGATTGATGACGTTGGCAGTGCGCACGCGAATTGGCAAATCTGTGGTTTGATCAAGCGGCACAATCGTCGTTCGGCCTTGCCATTCTGGCGCAAAACGATGGTTCTGACGGTCATCGCTATTAGCCAAAGCCACATCAAACACATCGGGGCCAACGTGCTCGACAAGCGCTTGCAAGTGGTCGCGCACGCCAAAATGGTCGGTTTCGCCTGGTTCAGTTGCCACATTACACACATACACCCGCACCGCTTGAGTCGCCTCGCGGATGGCTTGGTTGACTTCGCTAATCATCAAGCTCGAAAGCAAGCTGGTGTATAAACTACCAGGCCCAACAATAATCAAATCGGCTTCTTCGATTGCTTTGATCGCGGTGCGCACGGCTAAGGCAGTTTGCGGCTGCAAATAGACCCGTTTGATCCGCTGGCCGCTTTTGGCAATCCGTGATTCGCCGCTAATATGCTCGCCATTTTCCAACTCGGCCCACAGCACCACATCATCAAGCGTGGCTGGCACAATTTGACCGCGCACCGCAAGAACCCGATTGGCTTCGCGCACGCCTTCGCCAAACGAGCCAGTTACTTCGGCCAGCGCGGTGATAAACAAATTACCAAAGGTATGGCCTTCGAGGCTGCCAGCTTGGAACCGATGCTCAAACAAGCGGGTCATCAATGGCTCTGCTTCAGCCAAAGCTGCCAAACAGCGCCGAATATCGCCTGGAGGCAAGATGCCAAATTCTTGGCGAATGCGGCCTGAAGAGCCACCATCGTCGGCAACCGCCACAATCGCCGTAATATTGTCAGTATATTGTTTCAGGCCACTGAGCAAGGTCGAAAGCCCGTGACCACCGCCAATTGCCACCACTTTGGGGCCATGACGGGTGCGGCTACGACCAATCAAGGTTTCGGCCAAATCGATTGGCGCGGTGTTGCGGGGCAAGGCTGCACTCAGCAAAACCCGATTCAGATGGCGAAACGCAATCCCAGTCGCCATAATGCCCACCAAACACAAGATGATCATGCGAATGGTGCGCGGCCAGAATTGCAAGGTCAAATAATAGAAAATCGCTGGCAGTTCAACCGTCGTATACAGTTCGCGCAGGCCAAATGCCAAGCCCAGCGCCGAAAACATCAGGCCCAGCAGCATGAGTACCAGCCAACGCTTGACCCCAATGCCAACTTTAAGCCAGCGGCTATCCAATAATTTGCGGGCAGATGCAGGTACAGATTGTTTCATAGTTCCCCAATTATAGACCTAAATGCGGTTATAAGGGCATTATTTGGCGACGTAAATAATAGCTAAACCACCAACTTAGGCCAAGTGGGTAGATAACGAGGATCGCTAGCAAGAAAAAGGTTAATCCAAAACCATCAAAATCGTTTATTACCAGCCAATGAGTGATGCTGGCAATCACAAAACCAAGCCCCAATTGACTAAACAGCCAAATCCCAGCCCAACGGCGAGGTCGCATGACCAAGGCAATTGGTCCAGCCACACAGCCAATCGCCACCAACATCGCGCTCAGCATATGCCGATAGTAGGTTGTATGCGGGCTATTGGTAAGCCACAATAAGCTAGGCGGCCAATTAAACAGAATATAGGCCGCCCAATAGCCAAACAGCGTCGCCAAAACCACTGAGCGCACGCGGCAAATTGCCACTTTGCGCAGCATCCAGCCCATCAGCCAACCAAAGCTGGCAAAAATCAGGCTCGCAAGGCCAATGCTCACAAGGCTCAAGCGCTGCATGCCCAATTGCCAAATAACGGGCAAGCGCACGCTATCATTAAGATCGTTAATGCCAACAATTGCCATCATGCCAAAGAAAACGCCCACAAACAGCACCACAAACATATACCACCACAAGCGCCCGTTGCCATAGCGCTCGCCAAAGGTCTGAACTGATGGCACATGCAAGGCGGGCAGATTTTCAGGCATTGGCAAGTTCCTTTTAGCGAATTGGCTCGGCAATCGTAATTAGGCGATGGCTTAGCTCTAAATTACCTTCAACAATCACTTGATCGCCAATGCACGAAACCAAGGTCAAACGCTCTGAGCCAACTGGCAAAATATATTGCACTTGATCAGGCGTAGCCCACACTTGTTCCGTCACGCGGTAGCGATATTCGCTGCCATCGGCACTATAGACTTTAATTGTCTCACCAATCGCCACATCTTTCACTCGTGCAAAGGGCGCTGGCACATTCGGCGCATCCTTCCAGCGCAACACATGGCCCCAAAGCACCACATTTTCGCCTTGGCCAGGCTGCGCACTCAGATTGTACCAACCAACATCGTGTTTTGGTACAATTGGCACATTGCGTTGATCAAGGCCAACTGAAATCGGCGCAAGATCCAGCCCAATCACATCAATCACCATGCGCACTGGTTGGCCAGGGTTGCTACTTGGGTTGGCGGTTGGTTGCGGCGCAGCAGTTGGCGGCGCGTTTTGCTCGTTCAAAGTTGGCGTATCCAACTCGACTGGTTTGCTAGTAATTTCGGGCGCAACTGTTTGGGTTGGCAAACGAGTGGGGCTAGCAGCAGTAGCAGCAGTGGCAACAGGCGTATTTGTTGGCACAACACTTGCCACCACTGCCTGCGTAGTTGGCTCAAGGCTCGGCAACGGAGTTGCACTCGGATTGCCGACCGTCCCACCACATCCAACTAAAATGCAACCTAATAAACCGAATAGCATCCGACGCATGCCAAAACTCCTTATTCAGCAATCCATCCACATGGCACGAATTGCGTAATCTAAATTGTAATGTCGATTAACTACGCTATGAGCTTTATAGCCCTGTTCACGGTGTTTGGAAACCTTTTCACAAATCGAGGTCATCAATGGCGCACAACTTCTATGCAACCTTACCTATTATCACCGATTTTGTCCAAATTACCGATGCCAGTTGCTATCAAAAAGTCCCTGCCGATTGGTATATTGTGGTGAGTGATATTGAGCAATCGACCAAAGCGATTGCTGAAGGTCGCTATAAAGATGTGAATTTCATTGGTGCTAGCACGATTGTGGCCTTGCTTAATTTACAGCCCAACCTCGATTTGCCATTTGTTTTTGGTGGCGATGGTGCAACCTTATTGTTGCCGCCATGGTTGGTTGAGCAAGCCAAGCCCGCACTGCAAGCGGTTCAACATCTGAGCCAATCAATCTACAATCTGCATCTGCGGGTTGGTATTATTCCAATCAGCGAAGTTTATGCTCATCGCTATCAGCTTGAAATTGCCAAATTTGCGGTCTCGGAGAATTATGCCCAAGCCATGATTAATGGCGATGGTTTAACTTTTGTCGAGCAAACGATTAAAGATCCAATTTTGGGAGCCAAATATTTGCTCGCAGCCCAGCCCAGCGATCAGCCAGGTTTGCTCGATGGCCTCGAATGCCGTTGGCAAGAGATTCCAAGTCGTTATGGCGAGACGGTTTCGTTGTTGGTACGGGCCGAAGCTGCTACCAGTACCGAGCGCAATCGGATCAATCGCCATGTGATCGAGCAAATCGAGGCAATTTATGGCGCAGACGCTGAGCACCATCCGGTTGATGTGCAGCAAATCAGCTTATCGTTGTGGCCCAAAGATCTGTGGGCCGAAGCTCGTTTGCGCGGCGGCTCTAGCAAATTACAACAATTACGCTATCTTAACAACATTTGGTGGCTCAATGTGCTTGGGAAGTTCTTGTTGGCAACTGGGGCCAAAACCGAACTAACTGATTGGGCCGAATATCCTCAGATTTTGCAGGCCAGCACCGATTATCGCAAATACGATGCAATGTTGCGCATGGTGATTGCAGGCACGCCAGCCCAACGCCAACAACTTGAGCAATTTCTCGATCAAGAACGCCAGGCTGGCAATTTAAATTATGGCCTGCATGTTGCAGATAGTGCTTTGATGACCTGCATTGTCTTTGAGCGCATGGGGCGGCAAGTTCATTTTATTGATGGCAATAACGGTGGCTATGCGAAGGCCGCCGATCAACTCAAGCAACAGAGCCATGCCCACCAAGTAGCGATCACGCTGAACGCTGTGGCATCCTCTAAAACAGGACTATTGGGGGATACTTCATCACCATCATGGGGGACATGCTGAGTATAATGGCTTCATTGCACTTTTTGGAGGCCGTATGCACATTTTATTGGTTGATGATAGTCACGATATTCTGCGTTTAGTTCAACAGGTTTTAGCGCTCGAAGGGCATCGGGTTTCGGTGGCCCGCGATGGCTTGGAAGCCTTGCAAAAAGTTGCCAGCCAACGCCCAGATGCGGTGATTCTCGACGTGAATATGCCTATGATCGAAGGCACCGAAGTTTGCCGCCGGATCAAAACCAACTATAGCATTCCGGTGATGATGCTGACTGTGCGCTCGGAACAAGTCGATTTTCAACGTGGAGCCGATGCTGGCGCAGATGCCTACCTCTCCAAACCCTTTGACATCCCCGTTTTCATCGAATACCTCAATACAATGTTGCGTTTGCGCTATGGCAAAACCGTCTAGCGCGCCAGTTGTTGGCGATGGGCTGAGTCAATGCTACGGATTTAGTCTGAGCAGATGTCAACATTGCGCCTGATATGCAAGCCTGCCTGCGTTGATTATAGTGGTTGCAGCTAAACCAACATATACTAGAACTGAGTCTCACATTTATGAAACTAAATGTTTTGCTGAAGCCATGGCGTGGCGATAAACGCTTCACGGCCATTGCCAAGTATGCCGCCGCCCTGAAAAAGAGCGGCTCCAAGGATTTGCAAATTGTGGCTCAAGTTGAGGCCGAATTTGGCAAACCTGCTGAATTGGCTCGCCTCAATGAGCAGGCCCAACCCTACAAAGCCTATGGCCAAATTGGGGTCGATATTGAAGCCGCTGCCTTGGAGCAATTGCAACTTGCTTTGCGTCTGCCAATTGCCGCCCAAGGAGCCTTGATGCCCGATGCCCACCCTGGCTTTGCCTTGCCAATCGGCGGAGTTTTTGCCGCTCACAACGCCGTCTCGCCGATGATGGTTGGGGTCGATATTGGCTGTCGTATGCATCTGACCATTTTTGCTGAAGCGCCAATGGAAATTCAACGCCATCGCGAGCAATTGTTTCGTGATTTAGCTGAAGTAACCGTGTTTGGCTCGGGCGCAACTCGCAAACGCGGGCCGGATCACCCAATTTTAGGCATAAAAAACTGGAATTTGACTGCCCAAACCCGCAGCCTGCGTGAAAAGGCGATTGCCCAGCTTGGCACCAGCGGCAGTGGCAACCACTTTGCCAACATCGTTATTGGCGAGCGAATGGGCGAGAACGATTTGCCACGCGAATTTGTTGGCTTGCTGACTCATAGCGGCTCGCGCGGGGTTGGCTACGCCATCGCCAAGCACTATAGCAACATTGCAGTGCAAGAAACCGCCACCAAAGCCAACGTCCCCAAAATGTATGAATGGCTCGATTTGGATAGCGAAGCAGGCCAAGAATATTGGGCAGCGATGGAATTAGCCGGAGCCTTTGCCCAAGCCAATCATGAAGTTATTCACCGCTTATTTGCCCAACGCACCAAGCTCAAGCCAGTTGCCACAATTCAAAATCACCATAATTTTGCTTGGCGCGAAGGCGATGTAATTGTGCATCGCAAGGGCGCGACACCAGCAGGCGTAGGCGTGCGCGGCGTGATTCCAGGCAGCATGGCCTCGGCTTCGTATGTGGTCGAAGGCTTGGGCAACCCTGAAGCCTTGCATAGCGCCTCACACGGTGCAGGCCGCTTGTACAGCCGCTCCAAAGCCCGCGAACTCATTAGCCCGAGCGAGGCCAAAAAAATCATCAAGGCCCATGGCGTGCATGTCGAAGGCTGGAGCGTTGACGAATCGCCCTTGGCTTACAAAGACATCGAACGGGTGATGGAATTGCAAATTGAAGCCGATTTGATTAAGCCATTGGCCCGCATGAAGCCAATTGCCGTAATTATGGCCGGCGAGCCAGGCCAAAGCTAAATTATTGAGGGCTTGACAAACTAGAGTAAATACTCTACTATTTTTAGAGTATTTACTCTAGTTTGGGTTAAAGCCATGAGCAAACGTGATTTAATTTTGAGCACGGCGCTTGAGCTGTTCAATCGCCAAGGCACTGCTGATGTAAGCACCAACCATATTGCCGAGGCCTGTGGCATCAGCCCGGGCAACTTGTACTATCACTTTCGTAACAAAGCCGCGATTATTCAAGCCTTGTTTGAACAACTGTATACGGCGTGGGATACAGAACTGAGCGTGCCGAGCGAGCGCCCAGTCCAATTGCGCGATTTAACCGCGCTGGTGGAAACCAACTACCAAATTATTTGGCGCTACCGTTTTGCCTACCGTGAATTGGTGGCGTTGCTCCACCACGATTCATCTTTACATGCCAGCTTTTTAGCCACCCGTCAACGTGGTTTTGCAGGCTTCCAGAGCTTGGTCGAGCAATTCATCGCCGCAGGGATTATGCAGCCAATTGAGCCAAAAACGCTTGATCAATTAATTCAAGTTTGTTGGTTAATTAGCGAATTTTGGCTTAACAATCTCGAAATTAATCAACGCCCAATCGAGCCAACCAACATCAACACTGGCGTGAACTTGATGCTCCACGTGCTGCAACCCTACATCATTCAAGGAAGCAACCGATGACCAGCAAATACGTACGCCAACTAACGGGCTGGAGTTTGATTCTTGGCTCATTGTTGGTCAATATTCCCTATGCCTTGTTGATTAGCAATTTCGATTATCCCGACATTTTGCGTGCACCTGTTGATCAGATTTTGCGCCAATTTGCTGCTGGTGGCAGTGGCCTAATTTATATATGGCTGGCATTTGCTTGGGTCGGCTTGCCCTTATTGTTCGCCAGCATTATGCTCAAACGCCTGCCCGAATTTGCTGGCGCGGCCTTGAGCGAAACTGCGAGCACGATTGGCGTAATTGGCTTTGTGATGCAGGTTATTGGCTTGTTACGTTGGGTATTTGTGGTGCCAATAATCGCCCAAAGCTACCTTGATCCGCTGGCTTCGGCGGCAACCAAGGCCAGCCTAGCAACAATGTTTCAGGTGGTGCATCAATATGGCGGCGTGGTGTTGGGTGAGCACATCGGCCAACTATTTATGATTATCTGGATGCTGCTGCTAAGTGCAATTATCTATCGTTCGGCGAGCTTTCCGAAGTGGCTGGCGTGGTTGGGCTGGCTGGCGGCATTCATCTATAGCCTTGCCCAAACTGAGCTTTTGGCAACCGTGCTGCCCACAATTCCAGTGATTGATTGGACGGGATTGGTTGGGAGTTTGCTGTGGTTGGCGTGGATGACCAGCCTTGGCATTATGATTTTGCGCCAGAAAAATGCTATAAATGAGGTATTTCATGCTAGAATCAATTAATCTTAAGAATGTTTGTTTCTTGAAAATTTATCGCATAGACGGAGATGATAAACATGTCTGAAGAAAGCAGGCCAGAACAAGGTCAAGAAAAATCTATCCGCTGTCACCATTGCAACACGATTACTGCCCATAAGAATATATTCCAACACTATACCTTTACAACCGCTGATGAAGATTACAATCCTCAAAATCCTGATAGTACTTATCAGGATCTTGAAGAAATATTCTATATAAGCTGGGTTTGTTTGGGATGTAAAAATGTTACATTTGAAGTAAAAAACTTCATGGAGTTTCCTGATGGAATTACTAGATCAAACGTAAATTTTTATCCAGAATATAACTCTAATAAGAAAAGTACAAAAAATTTTAAGATTTTACCATCAGAAATTATTAGTATATATCGTGAAAGTGTATTATGCTATAACACTGGTGCTTATAGAGCAAGTGCTGTTTGCTTAAGGGCTGCATTAGAAGGAATATTAAGTAATAAAGGTATTACCGGTAAGGATTTATATACAAAGATTGAAAATTTTGCATCTCAAGGAATATTATCAAATGATATAGCAAAATTATTACATACATTTCGGTTTATGGGAAATGAGGCAATTCATGATCTCACAAAGATTAATCCTTCTCTCATTGAGATAAAGTATGCTATCGAAGCTATTGAAATAATGATCGACTATATGTATGAAGCTCAAAATGAATTGAAGACTAAGATGAGGATATTAACAAGAATGCGGGATTCTGAATCAGGAGAATAAGAGTAATTTATAAGTTCAATGCTTTCAATAATTGTTAAACTAAGCCCCTTGGCTGCGCAATTCAGCCAAGGGGTTTCCTATTTTAGGCTGTTTGGTGGAATCATTTTCAATTACGACAATAAATAGTTTACAATACAACATCATGCAAGGATCGAAATCATAGACCTAGAATAGGAACATGGAATGCAAGCAAAACATGTGCTAGACCGCTTTAACCTGTGGCTAGAACAATCTGACAAAGTGCTTGAATACCTTGCCATTGAAGATGCGCTCAACCTTATGCTTGGATTCTATCGCGAAATTCGGATTGACGATTGTGATCTGGCCAATGATGGTGATATGTTGCTGTTTCAATGGGGTGTTGAACAGAACGGCTTAAATGCACATTTTAGTTATAATTTGACCCGCCATTTGGTGGTTGAAAAAACCTATGTTGATGATGATGGCGAGTGGATCGACGATTCGGTTAAGCAGCTTTCGCTGACGTTTCGCTATATTTCCAATTTAAAGTTAGCTAGTTTGGGCCAGGGCAATCAATGGTGTTTACATCCTGAGGAGCTGGGCGAGTTTGAGCAATTTTTGCGTACCCATCCGGCTACCCTCGCAGTTAACCACCTGCATGCCCGTTCGATTGACCTGAGCTTCAAACATTTAGAATAATTTGACAAGCAGATCAGCCATCGCTATACTTGATTAGACAGTTTCTTCCGATTAAATTGTTTTTATTGAGGCAACGATGGTTGATCTACTTTTTGGTTGTTTGCAATTAGCGCTTGGCGGTGGCTTATTGATCGCCAGCTTTAAGCTGACCAAGCAGAGCAAACCACGCTCAACCAACAGCCTCAAACAAGCCGTTCTGCGCCAACAACTCCTCGCGCAACGCTCCAAATCCCAACAATAATTCGATAAACCGTAGCTGCCATTCTGTCGTTTTGCTGGCTGCTTGCGTTGACACATGGCTAGGCGTATAGTACATTTGTCCTATTCAATTGCGCAAGAGGTGATCGTATGAATGGGATTCTGTTCGACTCATTTCAGCACAATAGTTGGGCAACCAAGGTGCTCCTAAAGGTCTGTAGCGAGCTTAACGAGGAGCAACTTGTCACAACGGTTGTTGGCAGTTATGGCAATATCATCGCGACCTTCAACCACATTATTTTATCGGATGCGCGCTATTTGCATCATCTTTCAGGCAATGCACCTGATTGGCTGCTCAATCGCGATCTGAGCAATGATTTTGCTGTGCTTGAAGCGCGCGCTGACGAAGCAGCCAACAATTGGCAGCAATTCTTCACCCAGCCAGTCGATGGCGAGCAGCTAACGATCCTTGTTTCAGGGGATTATGAAATTCACGCCGGAGCCTTGATTGCTCAAGCGCTGCACCATAGCAACATTCACCGCGAGCAGATTTGTGCAATCCTGACATCTTTAGGCATCGAGCCCCCAGATATTCAGCCATGGGCTTATGCCCATGAAACTGGGCGAGGCCGCAACCTGCCTAGCGAGCAATAAGCTGATCCCCTCACCCCCCAGCCCCCTCTCCCACTGGACGCGGGCGAGGGGGAGCCGCAGATTGTTCAAATCAACGATTTTCTGAGCCGCTACGCCTTTAATCCTCTGGACGCGGGCGAGGAGGAGCCACATCTTGTTCAACGCATAATTGCAGCAGAACCACAGAATGAACGCCCCTCGCTCGCGCCACGGGAGAGGGGTTGGGGGTGAGGGGATTAACATTTATTTCCGCAGCAAGCTCAACAACATTTTGGGCTGGCCCCAACGCCAACAACAGCCCAACCACACGCCAACAAGCGCCAATTTGAGGCCAATCAATGGCCAACTAAACGCCAACGGCAACCAACTTGCCAGCGCCACACAGGCGATAGTTAGGCCGAGCCAAGCAAGCACTGCCTTAACATCAAAATCGATTGGATAGCGCTTTTGGGCCGCGCGATAGACCAACCACGCCGCGATCAACTGATCGCCTGCGGCGGCGATGGCAGCACCAACCAAGCCCAACCACGGCACAAGCATAATCGCCAAACCAACATTCAAAATAGCGCTCAATAAGCTAGTTTGGCCTAAAACAGCTGTTGCTTTGGTAATCGTCAGGCCTGTTGCCACCACCGTCAATAAGCCAATCGCCATCAAATTAACTGCATACCAACCAACTGCAGGCGCTGCTGGCAGATAATCGCCAGTCGTCAAAATTCGCAGCAGTTCGGGGGCAAATAAGGCCAAGCCAGTTGTTGCAGCGCCCAGCAGCATCGTGTAGCTGGTCAGATATTGGCGATAGCTGGCGTTGGCGGTCGGCGTGTTGGCAATCGCTAAGCTATACGGCAACCAAGCCTGATTGGCAGCACTAATCACAATCCAGACGATAAAGCTAATTTTGGTAGCCGCTGCATAGTGGCCAATTTGCTCCAACGAGCCAAAATGCAGCAAAATTTGGCGATTGATCAAGGTCATAGCCACAAAATAGATCGAGCGCGGCAAAAAGCCCAAGCCTTTGCCCAATAATGTTCGTAATAGCTGCCAATCGGGCTTGCCAAGTTGACCACGCATCAGCAGCGTCAAACCAAGCGCCAATAAACAATCAACGACCAACATCGCACCAAAATAGGCGCTCAAGCGCTGGCGACTTTGCAGCATCCAGCCAATCGTCAGCAAGGCCGTCGCCGCAACCCGCAACACAGTCAGGCCAAATAAACGCAGGGCTTTGCTCTCTTGGCGCAAGGTTGTAAACCACAGGCCGATGATGCCATTCGCCAGCTGGCTCCACAAGCCCAAGCGCAAGGCCAAAATTGTTTGCTGATCGCTGCGTTCAAGCAGTTGCATGGCGAGCCATGGGGCAAGTGCATGGCCAATTAATCCCATGAATAATCCCAAAAGCAAGCGCGCCAGCCAGAGCGAGCCAACCAAACGCCGTCGATCAAGCGTTGCTTCATGAAAATAGAGCGCCAAGGCAAAATCGCTGCCCAAGGTCACCAACTCGATTGCAAATAAACCAACCAAACTAATCAGATCGACGCTGCCATACAGTTCGGGGCTGAGCAAACGGGTGATAAACGGCAACAGCAAAGCCCCAATCAGCTTGGTTGCCACGCCCGTCAAGGCATAGAGCGCAGTATCTTTGAGCAAGCGACGACTCACGGGCTTGCATCCACCAGCCGCAAACGCTCGGCCAAACCAGGATGATCAGGGTTGATTTTCGCGGCGTTGGCATAAGCATTACGCGCCTCAGCCAGTAAATTCAATTCGCGCAGCGTATCGCCCAGCACCAAATAATAATCAGCTTGTGGATCAAGTTTAATCGATTGTTCAAGCGAGGATTGGGCTGCTGGCCAATCGCCCACAGCCCGTTGCTGCAACCCCAAATAATACCAAGCCAAGCTATTGGTTGGCGAGATTATGGTAACTTGCTGCCAATCGTCAATTGCCTGTTGAGGTAGATTCTGGCGCTCGTAGCTCTCAGCGCGGCGGCTCAACCACGTAACATCATTTGGAAAAGCGCCAATTCCCTCATTTGCCAATTGCTCAACTGCTGACCAATTTGGATGATCGTTGGCATAACGCCGCAGCCAATAGCGATCGTCCCACACTGTGCGATCAGTGGGATCGAGGGTTAAAAGCAATTGATAATAGCGCTCAGCTTGGGCCAAATCGCCAGCCATACGTTGGTCAAACGCCAAGCGTTGGAGCGCCAAACGTGGATTTTCTAGCTTTTGCAAGGTTGCTTGGGCAGCAGCGCCATCGCCACGCTTGAGTTGTAGCAAGGCCAAGGCCAAACGCGCGGCTTGGCTGGTCGGTTCACGCTCCAAGGCTGTTTGATAAGCTTGCAAGGCAGCGTCATCATCATTATTTAGCTCGACCAGCCAACCAGCTAAAAAGGCCGCGCGCCCAGAATCGGGCAACAATGGTTGCAGTTGGCGCAAAAGTTGGTTGGCAGTGCTTGGATCGTGCGTCCAGCGCAGGCTAACCACTGCATCCAAGGCCCGATCAAGTGTATTGCTAGCTTGCCAAAGCTCAAGGGCGGCGCTGGTTTCGCCTTGCTGCCAGCGTTGCCAAGCTTGTTCGGCGGCCTGCTGATCAGTGGTTATTGGCATGTCGCTTGGAGCTGGCTGAATTGCAGCATCAATCAAGCTCAGCTCGCGATCGTGTTGCAACGTACCACGCCATTCGACCTGTTGCCCAGCTTGACTAACACGAACATGAATCGGATGCGCCAACGTACCAGCTTGTTTGAACCAGCTTAATCGGTAGGGCTGGCTTTGCAGATTGGGCAAATAACTCAGCCGAATCGTGCGCGTTTGGCCCGGGTAGAGCAACATATACCAACCAACGCTGGTCAAGTGGCCTTCTTGGGCAATATCCGGCGGCGTATCAGCGCCTTCCAATTGCAAGGGCAGCGCATTAATCGGCAAATAAGCCCGCGCATAATCGCCATAACAGCCTGGAATGCGCTGCTGAATTGCCAAGCCGATGTTGTAGCAATAGCCATAAACCGCGTGCTTGCTCAAATCGGCGCGCCAAGTATCGTAGCGATTGGTGTAGGTAATTGTCAGCGTGTTGGTCAATGGCCGCGCTTGGGCATCGAGTTGCACATCAAGCTGCATGCGCTGTTCAATAAAGTTTTGGCCATCGCTATAGGATAGATCAGCATCGACCAAGGCCAGCAGATCGTGCTCAACCTGCGGCATTGTGCCAGCCCAGCCATTGGCTAGCATCAGATTTTGGCTGGTTTGATCATTGAAATAGATGCTTAAATGGCGTTGTTGCAACGATGCTTGCAAGCTCGCGCCAAGCTCTAGCCATTGGCCAAAATTGGCATGGCGAGCAGTTTCAAGGGTGCTACGAAACAAAGCCGCCAAAAATTGTTTATCGCCAGTTACGTTCTGGCCGTCGTAAAACCCAAAAATGTGCTCAAGGCTTGCTGCTTGCGCCATTTGGCCGTAGCCAGCAATTTCCAACGGCGCGAGCACCTGAATCAGACCTTGCAAGCCATACAAATCGAGCGCAATCACCGCATCGACTTCAGGTTGTTGGTTTAATTGCCAAAATGTTTGCAAACTTTGGGCCGAGGTTGGCCAATCAGGCCACCAATTGGCATCGCGCAAGGTCCAAATTGAGGCCCGCAAATACTGGTTGTAGGGCTTGGGCATAGCCGAGCCAGCAGGCGCAACCGCCGCAAAATCGGCGCTATTGAAGTAAGCCAGCTTGCTAATGCGGCCTTGCTCAAGCGTCAAGGTTGCAATGCTGCCAATAAAGCCGCCACTTGGCCGCAATTCGAGCGGATTTTGGCCAGCAATCAATAAACGCAACGGTTTTTGCGTGCCCCAACCATCAGCAAGCAACGGCCACGCTCGTTCAAGCAAGCCAAGGCTGGTTTGGGCTGCAGTCAATTGCTGGTCAAATTGAGCAATTTGGGCTTGATAGTTGGCCAAAAATGGCGCTGTTTGCAGGCTGGTTGGCACGCTGCGCCATGTTTGTTGCAATTGCTGCACATCGCTTTGGAGTTGCTGCCAATGTGGTTGATTGGCATTCAGCCAATCCAACATTTGCTTGCTCCGTTGTTCAGCAGGCAGATCGAGCAGCGCAAGCAAGGGATTAAATTGGTGGCAATAACCCGCTGTTAAGCCCAAGCCTTGATGCGCAACATCGCTAGCAGCGGGCAGCGCACCAATCCAAGCATCACTTTGGCGCAGGATGGGGTGTAACGGCAAGCTCAATCGGCGCAGCCAAATAACGCTCTTGTGGGTTGCAGCAAGCTCATCACACAACGCTTGGGCTTGGCTGCTACCCAGCGGTCGAGTTTGCAACACATCGTGTACGTTTTGGCTTTGGATAGAGAGTTGGTAGCTAAACCAAGCCAGTATCCCAAGCCAAACCCCAAGCAACCCCAAAGCATATAGGAAAAAACGCCGCAAGCGGCGTTTTGTAGGAGCTTGATTGGTTGCGCTTGAGTTACTTGGTTTGCTCATGGCTAGCCATCTCATAGGCCGATTCTGAGCGCTCAAGCGTTGAATCGTGCAAATCCAACGGCGCTGGCTCGCTCATGCTTGGCACTGGCTGATGCTCATCTTTACGATTCCAGAAGCGGCGGCCACGATTCGCGTTATGATGCTGATCGTAGTAGTAGGTGTAGTAGACACCATAGCCCTCGGAGCGCGCATCAAGCTTATTAAAGACCAAGCCAATCAGCCGACCGCCGACCGTTTGAACTGCGGCACGACATTTAGCCAGCATATCGCGGCGGGTGCGTTTGGCTTCTGCCACCAGCACAACCCCATCGACACGCGGAATCAAAGCAATTGGGTCGGTTACGGTCAAAATTGGCGGCGTGTCGAATAAGATCCAATCGTATTCCTGCTGCAACAGCCAAATTAGCATTTCCATGCGCTTGCTGCCGAGCAATTCCGATGGATTCGGCGGCAACGGGCCACTTGGAATCAGCCACAAATTTTCGGCAACTGGCAGCACCGTGCGATCGCGAATGGTTGGATCTTCGTTATTGGTAAGCAAGTTGGTCAAGCCATATTCGCTGCTGACCTCAAACACCCGATGCATCATTGGCTTACGCAAATCGGCATCAATCAGCACGACTTTTTGGCCTGCTTGAGCCAGCACCCACGCCAAATTGGCCGCGACAGTGCTTTTGCCTTCCTCTGGTTGGCTGCTAGTCACAATCAAGGTGCGGGCTTTGGTATCGACGTTCGAAAACTGCAAATTGGTGCGCAAAGTACGAAAAGTTTCGGCGGTTGGCGAACGCGGATCGAGCCGCGAAACCAAGCGCTGAGCAGCTTTGGTGACTTTGGTTTCTTGCTTAACAATCGCTGCCAGCAACGGCGCATTGACCAAATCAACGCCTTCATCTGGCGTTTGCACGCTATCATCGAAATATTCGAGCAGCAAGGCCAAGCCAAAGACCAAGGCAAAGCCCAAAATGCCAGCCAAAATGGCGCTACGAATTGGCCGTGGTGCAATCGGCGTAGGATTGACCAACGCCGATTCGACGACGCTAATTGAATTGGCCCGATTGCCCAGCGCCGTGCTATACAACGTGCTCAGCGTTTGGCGATTTTGATTTTGGCTTTGTTGCTTGAGCTGCAGATTGGCAATTAACGATTCGGCGGCTGGCTTATCGGCCCCGATTTGTTCAATTTCAGCTTTGAGAGTTTTAATTTCCTCGTCGGTGCGGGTAATTTCCTCGTTGAGCGTCGCAATCTGGCGATTAACCTCATCGAGCAATTTGGCCTCGGCGCTTTGTGGCCCCGCCGGACTAGTCAAAATCAGCTGTTCAGCAATGGCATTGGCAATATCGGCAGCCTGCTGCGGATCGTCGGCCTCAACCGCAATATCCAAAAACTCAGTTTCCTGAACTGGCCGCGTCGTGATAATCGCCGAACTGGCAATATCGCGCACATTTAAGCGTTGCTCAACCGCCTCGATGGTTGTGCGACTTTGAGCAATTTGGGCATAAGTCGAAACCAAGCGTTCGCTGGCAACCAAACTGCCATAATCGGGGTTACTATTTTGCAGGGTTTGACCAACAATCACCCGCGTGCTGCTGGCATAGCGTGGCGTTTGGCGGCTGCTGATCGCATAGGCCGCGCCAGCAGCGACAATTGGCCCTAGCACTAACAGCCAGAGCCAACGTCGCAAACCAGTGAGATAACGACGAAAGATATTCATTGATTAAGCTTCGCTCCGGCGGCGACTGACCATAAGCAACAACCCGCCAGTGATTGCCAAGCCCAAACCAAGCCAGAAAATCCATGGGGCTTGGCTCGGAGCGCTGGTGTCGGGCAAGCCGACTGGGGCGCTGCGATCAACCGCAATCGCAACTGGATTGCTGGGCGTGGTTGAAGAACCGCCGCTACCATCGCTGGCAACTGCTTCGGCAATGTTGATGCCTTGTTGGCCGCTGGTTGTGCCAGCTCGAATCTTGGTGGTGATCACAATCGTGACGCTTTCGCCAGCAGCCAAATCACCAACGCTCACCTTGACAGCTTGGCCAGTGGTGGTTGCGCTACCCTTGCTGGTTTGCACACTGACAACTTCTAAGAAATCAAGAATTCGGTCGTTGACCACCACAGCGGGCGCGGTTGTGCCGCCAGTGTTACGCACGACAATTTTAAAGCTAATCAAATCGCCAACTTTGCCACTTGCTGGGCTAGCCGACTTTTCAACTACCAATTTTGGCCCGCTTGGGGCTTGGGTTGGTAGCGGCGTAGGCGTAACGGTCGTATCGCCGCCAACTGTGACAGTCACGATATTACTTGATGAGCTTGAACCACTGGCAGTATTGACAATCGCCACGTTTTGGCCGACTGTGCCAGCTGCCGTGCCCGCCCGAATTCTGGTTGTAATGGTTAATGTTACCGATTCGCCGCTGGCTAAAGTGCCAACATCGGCGCGCACCTCTTGTCCGCTGAAGCTGGCAGTTCCTTTGCTACTGCTTGCGCCAACAACTTCCAAGAAATTAACCACACTATCGGTAATCACCACATTGGTTTGAGCTTGTGGCTGATCGTTGGTGACATTGATCGAAAACGTCACCGTATCGCCGGGCAAGCCATTGCTTGGGCTAACGGCTTTGGTAATCGGCAGATCAAAATCAGGAGTTGGGGTTGGGCCTGCGGTTTGACCATAGGCACGCCATGCGCCGTCAAAGCCAAAGAGCGCCAAACCCAAGCCGAGGACACAGAAAATAGTTCCCAGTACCCGCGTGAGGCGTTTGTGCATGGCTTGCTCCTTCTAAGCTAGAGTGAAAAAGGGGAAAATGACAACAATTTACAAACAGCAATCTAGCGCTTTAGAATGGCATAAATGCCAATAATCAAGCTCTTTGCGCAATGCTGTGAACTATCGATCAGCATAACACGCGCCAGCAAACGCTGTCAAACCCTTTTGGCGCAGAAGTTTTGATCCTGTGGGGGATTTTTAGCGGGATTAAACGCAGGGCAGCCAGCTTAACCAAAAGCTGGCCGCCTTACAATTGGCTTATTTACGGCGGAAAAAGCCACGCTTGGGTTTGTTTTGTTCTTCCAACTCGCTGCGCAAGGCGCTAAAGTCGGCGGGCGCAACTGGTTGCGATGCTTGGCGTTCGCCTAAATCCAACACTGGCTCGCTATTGACTGGCACATCAAGGCCGCTCAGCCAATCGGGCAATGGTTCTTCTACGCCAAATTCGCTTGGCGCTGGCATTGCCAGATCGTTGGCGTTCTCGCCTTCTTCGCGCAGCCAATCGGGAATCGCGTTTGGCTCCTCGCGCTCTGGCAGCATTTGGGCTGCCGCAGGCGCAGGTTCAGGAATGCGGCTAATTGCCGGAATTGGCTCAAATGCTGGCAGCGGTTGCTCATCAGATTGGGGTGCATACGGAATGAGTCCATCAACCACACCTAATTGATTGAGCCATTGCCATTGTTGATTGCGGCTTTGCGCGTCGCTGTTGCGTTGGGCTAAAGGCCGAGGCCGTGCGTCAATCACCAAACCAAGCGTGCTGCCGGTAATCGCTGCCAAGGCAGTTTCGACCACTTCGCCTGGCAAATTTGCGCCAATTTGCACTTGCTTGGTTGGGCGCAAGCGCAAGGTTGCCCGTTTGCCGTGGGCCAATGGCAAGCGCCGAATCTCGCCATGGTGAATTTGGATAATGATTGGCGCGCCGCTGACTGGCACAAGCTCAACTTCAGCCACCAAATCACCCAAGCGCAACGAGCTATTGATCAACAAATAGCTGGCCAAGGCTCCATTGCGCAAAATATCTTGTTCGAGCAAGCAAAAACTTGCATCAGGATACTTCCATGCGGTTGCGCCAGCCAGCGCCAGCAAACCATCACGATCAAGGTAAATATCGCTAATTAACAAACTACGATCGCGATATTGTTGCAAGCGCCCGAAATCAAGCCCATCGACAAGGCTCAACAATGCTTGGGCTGGGTGAATGGTATGAGCCAAGGGGCCGCCAGTGGCAATAATCAAATCGCTGGCTAATTGCGGCTGTTCATCAAACAGATCATTTGAGACAACTCGTAACGCTTCGCGGACCAAGGCTTGTTCAATCAAAAGACTTTCGCGATCGATTGGCACAATTTGCGGGCGAATCAGCCGATTGAGCATATGTTCGCGCAAGGCCGAATCGCTCATTTCAAAGGGCAGCCAACGGGTGATATTGCTAGGCCCAGCTTGATCAACCAAGCCAGCAATCCCATAAGCTGTGCCACAATTGGTTTCAACGGTGATATGCAATTGGGTGCCATCGGAGGCATAGCCAGCGCTGGTCATCGCGCCAATATCGACAATTAAGGTATTGCGGCCATGATGTTTGGCAATAAAGCGCACCAATGGCCCAAAACCATCGCTGGTAGAACGCACAAAATCGCTGCTCATTGCGCGCATGCGGTTAAAGCTTGGCAATTTTGGGAGCACCCGATCGTTGTAGGAGCGAATTAATTCCAAGCGGGCTGGCATTAATTGCTCAACGCCAATTGCTGGCAGCACATTCGAGGTTGCGGTAATCGGCGCAATCGTTGAAAGCGCATCTTCGATGCCAGGGTAGGCGGCAGTATTGCCAGCAAAAATAACGTGGGCAAACTCGCGCGAATTGATTTGTTCGAGCCGCAACACTGTAAAGCCAAGCATGTGGGCCAAACGCTCAAGTGGCGCGGAGTTGCCGCCATCGATACCACCAGCCATCAAAACCGTGGCGGCTGGCAAGCGCACCAAATTGGCTAATTGATAGTCAATCCAGCTTTCGCCTTCGGCCAAATCGGGGTCGCCGTATTCATCGAGCGTCACCATATCGAGCACGGTAGTGTAGCTCGAACGGGCCACCCGCCGCAAACTCGCACCAGTGGTATCATTCGAAATCGCCGCCAGCACAATTGGCAAGGTTCCGGCAGCGCTGGTGCTGACCACCATGCCATCAACACCAGAGCCATCAGGGCGATGCGGAGTCATCAAACCATCAACATGGGCAATCGCCCGAAAGGTCAGTTGCTCAATTTCGCGAATTGCGGTCAGAATTCCTTGCCATGCATCGGCGATTGGTGGCTCTAAGGTTGAGAGTGCTTGGGCACGACCCAACAAGCGATACTCGCCAGCAACCAATTCGAGCAACGCCACATGGGTAAACAATGTGCCAATATCAACGACAAGCAGTGCAGCAGGATCAGCGGTCGTCATATCAATCCTTTCGCAACCCCTAAGAGATCACGCCTATTTGCCGCAGCAAAAACTGGATTCGATCAATCAAGGCTGATTGATAGGTGATCAACGTAGCGGCAAAGACCGCCCCCAAACTTAGCAAGAGCCACATCCGACCGACTTTTGCTACCACGCTTGGCTTGAGTGTTTCGCTATGATCAGCGGCTTCTGGCGTTGCGGCCTTGCTAAAGCGAAACGACAGTAAGACCAAGACAACCCCAATGACCAAGACAAGTTTGCCAAGGGCGACGGCTAAACTACTGCCATCGGTAAAACTCGTGACCGAGAAGAACGATGATTGGAGTTGAGGCAGCAACGTGCCAAGAATGGTGCCAGCAATCGCAATGGCGGCGGCCACCCCAAACAACAGTGCCAATGGCACGTTGGCCAGCCATGAAAGCTGTTGGGTGCGCAAACGGGTCAACAACAGTAACCCAACCAGCACCGGCACAATAAACAATGCCGTGCCAACGCTATCGGGATTATCGATCATATCGCCGCTTGGCACGATAAACACGGTTGTAATGACCACAGTTAGGGTATAGCCAAGCGCCAAACCAACAAACAAATATTGGCTGAAGCGAAAGAGTGGATTTTCGCCAAATGCCCGGCTGAGCACAATTAATGTCAAGCCAAAGGCGATCCAAGGGCCAAGCGTTGTCACAAGCTATTCCTCTTTCCACGGATACGCCGTTGCAACTGAAGCACCCCGCCCACCAGCACCACCAGAATCGTGGTGATCATGCCCAAACTCAGCGCGTTGATCGAGCCATTACTCGTCGTGTCGATCGAACGCAGCGCCGTATATTGCTGCTCGCCAACTAAGCCAGCAGCAGTATAAATCGCCGCTTGGTTGCCGTTGACGTTAACATCAACATAGGGTTGAATTTGGGGCAAAACTTCGTTTGTGGTTAAAATTGCCACAGGCAAAGATGGTTCACGTGACCAGAATTGTTCCATCCAGCGCTGAACGTCGCTTGGCTCATCAGCAACCACAATCAACAGATCAAGATCTCTGGTGGTGGTAATGCGCGGTCGATCAAGCTGATTATTCGAATTGAGCTTCGACATAATGCGCAATAAATTAACGTCAGCACCTTCGCGATTTTGCAAGAGATTGGCAATTGTACCGCGCAAATTACTGCCAAGCTGTGCAATTCCAACTTCGTTGCCTTTGACCCAACCAAGATTCAGATATTCGGCACCTTCGCCAGTGTAGCCGGTCGTTGGATCGATGATTGGGAATTGGGCGGCTCGTTGGCTAGCAAGCAAGCTGCCTTCGGTATCGGTCGAAAGCAACAGCATTGGCACTTTGCGATCGATCAAGTGTTGAGTGATTGATTGTTCGAGTGGCCCCAACTCGGCGTTATGGCGTAAATCGCCTTCATAGGCAATCAGCACGCGACTTTCAGGGTTGAGCGTTTCAACATAATTGTAGAGATCGCTGGTATTACCGCCAATCGTCAAGGCTTGAGTATTGATCGCAAGCAGATTCGGCACGAGCAGCCCAACAACCAAGCTGAGCAACATCAAAATTGCCACAATTCGCTGTGTGCCAATGCGTTGCCACCATGGTGGCGTTGCAACAATTGGTACTTCGGCTGGCTCGGGCAGTGGCTTCGTAACCAAATCTTGCAGCAAGTGCATGGCCGAAACCCGCTCAGGCGTTCGGTTCAGCAAGGCAGGCGGAGCTTGATCGAGCAAACGGCCAGTTGTTGCAGCGTTTGCCGCAACCACAGGCTCTGGTTCACCTAAAACTCGCAGCCAATCTGCTGATTCAGCGATAGTTGGAGCCGCTTCTGGTTCAACAACGGGAGCTGATTCTTCTTGTTTAACTGTTTGACGCAACCAAGCAGGCAAATCAACACTACCCAACAAACCATCATCTTGCGCAGCTTGAGCTGGCTCATCATCCAATAGCCACGAAGGTGTGTTGCCAGGAATACTTGGCGCAGCGGTTGCTGGCGTAGCAGGAATTTCAATATCTAAATCATCGCGCAACCAAGCAGGCACGTTCGCAGCTTCAGCCTTTGTGCTGGGCGTTTGCGGAATGCTCGGCTCAGCCTTGGTTGGTGGAACGATCGGCGTTACATCGTCTTGCAACCAAGCAGGCACATTGCTGGCAGCGCTATCCAACCTGACGGTTGGCAGATCTTCTTGCAGCCAGGTTGGCAAGCCTGCTGCTTGATTATCAAGCTTGACGGTTGGCGCTTCTTCATGCATCCAATTGAGCGAATCAGTTGGTGCAGCTGAAGGCGGCGTTTCAAGCTCATTGAGCCAAGCAGGAACATTCGGATCTTGCTCATTTGAGTCAAGTTTGATAGTTGGATTCACAGGCGGTAAATCAGCAACATCGGCCTGCAACCACGACGGAATATCGCCGCTCGCTACTGGTGGCACTGCCGGAGCATCGGCCTGCAACCACGACGGCACATCGCCGCTTGCTACCGGAGCCGTTGGCGCTGCATCCAAATCAGCCTTCAGCCACGCCGGTACATCCTGCTCTGTGCTATCAAGTTTAACTGTCGGGGTGGCTTGTGGCATATCAGCCATGTCGCCGCGCAACCACGCGGGCACATCATCGCCTGCATTCGCCGCTGGTGGCGCTGCCGGAGCATCGGCTTGTAACCACGACGGCACATCGCCGCTTGCTACAGGAGCCGTTGGCGCTGCATCCAAATCAGCCTTCAGCCACGCGGGCACATCCTGCTCTGTGCTGTCAAGTTTGACCGTCGGGGTGGCTTGTGGCATATCAGCCATGTCGCCGCGTAACCACGCTGGTACATCATCGCCCGCACTGGCGGCTGGTGGCGTTGCCGGAGCATCCGCTTGCATCCACGACGGCACGTCGCTACTTGCTGCTGGTGGCGTTGGCGCTGTATCAGCCATGTCGCCGCGTAACCACGCTGGTACATCATCGCCCGCACTGGCGGCTGGTGGCGTTGCCGGAGCGTCAGCTTGCATCCACGACGGCACGTCGCTGCTCGCTACTGGTGGCGTTTGCGCTGCATCAGCCATGTCGCCGCGTAACCACGCTGGCACATCGCCGCTCGCTGCTGGTGGCGTTTGCGCTGTATCAGCCAAATCACCGCGTAACCACGCTGGCACATCATCGCCCGCATTTGCCGCTGCTGGTGATGCCGGAGCATCGGTTTGCATCCACGACGGCACGTCGCTACTCGCTGCTGGAGCCGTTGGCGCTGGGGTTTCCAAATCGCCTCGCAACCATGCGGGCACATCATCGCCCGCACTGGCTACTGGTGCTGCCGGAGCATCGGTTTGCATCCACGACGGCACGTCGCTACTCGCTGCTGGAGCCGTTGGCGCTGGGGTTTCCAAAT
>NZ_JBHUPY010000009.1:0-63489 GCF_042688385.1 Herpetosiphon sp. NSE202
CGCCGCGCAACCACGCGGGCACATCATCGCCCGCACTGGCTGCTGGTGCTGCCGGAGCATCGGTTTGTAACCACGACGGCACATCGCCGCTCGCTGCTGGGGCCGTTGGCGCTGCATCAGCCAAGTCGCCGCGCAACCACGCCGGAACATCATCGCCCGCACTGGCGGCTGGTGGTGCAGCCGGAGCGTCAGCTTGTAACCACGACGGCACATCGCCGCTCGCTGCTGGTGCTGCTGGTGGCGCTGCATCAGCCAAGTCGCCGCGCAACCACGCGGGCACATCATCGCCCGCACTGGCGGCTGGTGGTGCTGCTGGTGAAGGTGTGTTTAATGGTGCGGTTGCTGGTTTTAGCCAAGGTGGAACATCATCGCTTGGGCCAGCAGCATTTAAATCGACATCAGATAGTTGGACAACTGGTGGCTCGGTATCAAAATCTTTGAGCCAATCGGGCAAATTACCAGTTCCGGCGCGGCGCGCAATAACCGGTTCATCGTTATCTTCAGCAAATGATGCAATACTTGGCGGCGGTGCAGGCTCGCTAGGGCGTAATTGCTGTAACCACGCGGGCATTGGTTCTTCATCATTGCTCGCCGCTGGTGTTGGAGCCGCTGGCGGAGCCGATTCAACCGTGCCTTGCAACCACGACGGTACATCATTGCTCGCCGCTGGTGTTGGAGCCGCTGGCGGAGCCGATTCTACTGTGCCTTGCAACCACGACGGTACATCATTGCTCGCCGCTGGTGTTGGAGCCGCTGGCGGAGCCGATTCAACCGTGCCTTGCAACCACGACGGTACGTCATTGCTCTCCGCTGGCGTTGAAGCCGCTGGTGGAGCCGATTCTACTGTGCCTTGCAACCACGATGGAATATCATTGCTCACCGCTGGCGTTGGCGCTGTGGGCGGAGCCGATTCTACCGTGCCTTGCAACCACGATGGAATATCATTGCTCGCCGCTGGCGTTGGCGCTGCTGGCGGAGTCGATTCAACTGTACCTTGCAACCACGATGGAATATCATTGCTTGCTGCTGGCGTTGGCGCTGCTGGCGGAGCCGATTCAGCCGTGCCTTGCAACCACGATGGAATATCATTGCTCGCCGCTGGCGTTGGCGCTGCTGCCGGAGCCGATTCAACTGTGCCTTGCAACCACGATGGAATATCATTACTTGGTGCTGGCGCTGGAGCCGCGGGAGCATTCGAAGGCGCTTGGAGATCTGAGAGCCAATTTGGCAATGGTTGCTCAGGACTTGGCGTTGCTGGCAATGGCTCATCAGCTGGAATTGCGGGTGTAGTTGCCTGCAAATCGCGCAGCCATGGCGGAAGCTCCTCGCTATTAGCAGGAGCAACGGCAGCGTTTTGGGCTGGTGGTGGCGCAGCCGACTCTTGCAACCAAGCAGGAATTGCTTCGGCACTTGGAGCGGCTGGTGGCGCAGGGCTATCTGCTTGCAACCACGGTGGGAGGCTCGACGTGCCACGTTTGGCTGGCACAACGGTTTGTTGTTGATCAAGATCCTGAAGCCAAGGCGGTAAATCGTTGCTAGCAGTTGGCGCTACGGCCAAAGGTGCTTGACATTGGCTACAAAATTGGCGATCAGGAGTATTGGGCGTGCCACAGCGAGGACAATTCATTGAGGCCGCCTCCTAGCGATCCAAATATGGGAGGTCAATCCCAAGTAAGATGCGAATACTGGCAACGATAGCGCCAATTGCCGACCCAAAGATGAGGCCGCGCAGGCCAGCCATCACAATGTAGCGTTGAATCCAGGCCAAGCTTTCGCCCAAATAGGGCAGCCCAGCAAGCACTGGCAATTGCAACACCAGAAAGAGCAAGGCAACGCTGACCACAATAATGGCTTCGCGTTGACCAGCCCCAAAGGCATGAATCGCCGCAGTTAAACCAAAAAATGTGAGCAACGCCAAGAGGCTAATGCTGATTGGAGCATAGACCCAGCGAATCACATCTTGAAACAAACCAAGTTCCAAGACATTGGCACGGCCTTGGGTGCTATAGCCATACACGGCTAAGGCAGGCGGAATAATCACGCCCAACAGCAAGGCAATGCTATACCAGCGTTTGGGATCGGTTGAGGCTAAACGTTTAATATGATGAATAATAACATTGGCAGAACCAGCAATTAATGCAAAGGCAGCAATCACGGTTGCCCAATTGAGCAAAATTTGACTGCCATTGGCAATGCTGCCAATCCCAGGAAAAAGCCGATCAATTAAAACGAAAATACCGGCAACGCTGCCGATCAAAATAGGAATTAAGCGCTTTGGATTGCGGAGCAGGTCAATTCGACGCATCCCACCCATCCTTTATCTAGGCAGCAATGGAAAATCTTGTGGCAAGATTGCTAATTGGCCTAAAGAAACCAAAATGATTCCAAAAATAATGATCCCAATAATGACCGAACGCAGGACATCATGGGTTAAGATGCGAGCAAAGCCCAACGGTGTTGGGGCAATATAGGCCTCGGCGGCATAGATTTCTTCGCCTAACAACGTGCCATTGGCAGTCAGCAAGGCTGCGGTTAGGGCTTGCTGATCAGTCGTGCCAGCAATTTGCAAAATATTATTGGCGCGGCCTGGCTCGGCAAACAACAAGTAGCCTTGTTCAAATGAGCCAACTGTAATGCTGGCCTCCATTGGTTCGCTGGTAACGCGATTACTTAAGCCAACTGAAAAGGCAATTGGATCATTTGCGGCGAGCATTTGAATCAGTTCGGGCCGATAATCTTCGCTGTAGCCAGCATCGCGATAGGCACGCCGAACCGTGCCGCGTAACGCCAAATGGGCAATTGGATCGCCACTTGAGGCCGAAATTCCTGCCCCACGTCGTGCCGCAATGTCGGTGATGCGCTGGGCCAAAACCAAACCAGCTAAAGTTTCTGGATTGATTGTTGAGCCATCAAGCGAGCCACTGCCAGGCGAAACGTGAATTGGCTGGCCGGTTTCAGCAGCCCGCGCCAAAGCGCTATTGATCAGGTCAATTGGGGGAAGAGGGCGGCGGTTGATCTTACGTCCACCAGTAACTAGCCGTGCATACACAAAGGGCAAGGCAATTGCTAGGGTTAAGATGAGTGACACGACAAGAATCTCAAAAGGAGACACGGGTTGGCCCTCACAACAGACACAGATTGCAGCAAGTAGGCTACTAGGCGTAATTGCGCTGAGTGTAGCCCATCGTTAATGCTTTGTCAACTTTCTAGGGCATTCAGATGCTCAATTAAGCGCTGCCAACTAGCCTCGGTTTCTAAGGCATTGGCATAGCTTGCGAGCCGCTGTCGTAGCGGGCTTGGCACAAACGCTTGGCCAAATAAACACAGCTGGCTCAAAACAATGCTGGCAACATGGCCCGATCGCAGAAACAATTGGGCTACGCCGTTCAGCCGATGGCGATGCAGGCTTTGCGCCAATTGAACTAAAACCTGCTCTGCCTCATCAGCCTCGGCCATGTTGCCACTCCGCTGTATCCAAAATAATCGTCACAGGCCCGTCGTTGATCAGTTGCACCTGCATTGCTGCGCCAAATTGACCGCTAGCAGTCGTAACGCCTTGCTCACGACAATAGGCAATAAACTGCTCGACCATTGGCTCGGCCAAGGCTGGCGCTGCCGCACCAACAAACGATGGCCGACGGCCTTTGCGGGTATCGGCATAGAGCGTAAATTGCGAAACCACCAATAATTCGCCGTGACAATCGATTAACGAACGATCAAAGCGATCTTGGTCATCGGGGAAGATGCGCAAATTGAGGATTTTATCGGCAAGTTTGCGCAAATCGTCAGTGCTATCGCTGGGGCTAACTGCCAGCAGCACTAAGAGTCCAGCGTTAATCTGGCCAACGATCTGCTCAGCAACGGTGACGCTGGCACTAGCTACGCGCTGGATAATTGCCCGCATCGTTTTTGCCCCCGTAAAATGCCCCAGCACTACCCATAATTCGGCCAAAGACCATACGGCCCCGATCGTTGGTCCAAACCCGACTGACGATCACCCGAACTTCGTCGCCAATTCGTTCGCGGGCATCTTCGACCACAACCATCGTGCCATCTTCGAGATAGCCAATGCCTTGTTCGCGCTCGCGGCCCTCTTCACGCACTTTCACCACCAACATTTCGCCAGCGCCCACTGGTGGTCGCACAGCATCGGAAAGCACATTTAAATTGAGCACTTGCACGCCTTGCAATTCAGCCACTTGGCTCAAGTTCTTATCGTTGGTAATCAAGGCATGGCCATCTTGTAAGGCCAAGGTGACCAATTTTTGGTCAACTCCACGTGCATTGGCAATATCTTCGTTGGGCATTTCAAGTCGCAGTTGGTCGTCTTTGCGAATTTCTTCGAGCATATCGAGGCCACGCCGGCCACGCATGCGCTTCATATCATCGCTCGAATCAGCCAACAGCTGCAATTCGTTCAAGACAAAGCGCGGCACCACTAACACGCCATCAAGAAAGCCACTGCGCACAACTGCCAAGACCCGTCCATCGATAATCGCGCTTGTATCAACCAAACAGGTTCGGCGCATTGGCACAGCTTCTTTAACTGGACGCGCTTTGGCAGTTTGCAACGAAACGCTAAAGTTAGCCAAGTTTTTCTTTTGATATTCAAAACCCAGCACACAAAAGTAGATTGCCAAAAAACTAGCAATTGCTGGCAAATAATTGCCGAGTAACCCAGGCAAATTGCTCAGTGGAACCGCTAACAGTGCGCCAATTACTACGCCCAAGAGCGTGCCCAAGCCCAAAGCGATCAATTCTTGAGCGCTGCTCTTACGCAAACGTTGATTTACATTGCGAATTGGGTATAAGATCATGCGATGGGTAATTAACAAGCCCAAGCCCGCACCAGAAAGGGTGAGCAATTGCATTGCTAAAATTTCATCTTCAGTAGGAGGATTGCTCGCTGAACGTGAGCTAAAATACCAACCAACATAGCCCAGCAAGATCATGCCTAAAATTCGAACCCAAAAATCAATGCTAAGTAAGCGATTTCTGTTGACAGGCTTTTTTTCCGAAATCGTCATAAATCTCCTCGTGAGCACATCCACAATTCACGCTTAATCATCATGGTCAGTTGCTGCCTTCGCGGTTGGCGGCTCACCAGGTGATGGTCGCGGCGCACCAATTAAAGCAGCGCGAACTGCTTCAACTAATGAACGAATGCCAGTAACCTGAAACGCGTCGATCTGCGGTAAGGCATCGATCTGCGGCACAATTGCATTATGAAATCCAAGCTTGGCAGCTTCGTTCAAGCGCCGATCAAGCTGGCTTACCGAACGCAATTCGCCCGAAAGCCCAATTTCACCAATTAAGACGGTATTTGGTTCAACGCGCTGGTTACGAAATGATGAAGTAATCGCCGTAGCTACCGCTAAATCGATCGCTGGCTCGGTCACTTTCAAACCGCCTACCACATTAACATAAATATCCTGATTGAACAATGGCACACCAACCCGCTTTGAGAGCACGGCAATAATCATCGCCAATCGGTTTTGATCAAAGCCATTTGCGGTACGCCGCGGTTGCGCATTGGCGGTGTGACTTGTCAGGGCTTGCACTTCTAATAACAATGGACGTGTGCCCTCCAACATCACTGCCACCGCCGAACCAGGCGAGTTGGTGCTGCGCTCAGCCAAGAAAATCTGCGATGGATTGGTAACTTCGACCATCCCACCTTGATTCATCTCGAAAACCCCAACTTCATTGGTGGAGCCAAAGCGATTTTTGACGCTGCGCAACAAACGATATTGATGAAAGCGCTCACCTTCAAGATACAACACGACATCAACAATGTGCTCAAGCACCCGTGGCCCAGCAATTGCGCCTTCTTTGGTGACGTGGCCAACCAGCATAATGGAAATATTGTGTTGCTTGGCCACCCGCTGGAGCCGCAACGCGCCTTCGCGCACTTGCGAAACGCTGCCCGCCGCCGAAGTCACATCTTCGCTATACACGGTTTGAATCGAGTCGACAATCACCAAGACTGGTTTCATGCGTTCGATGGTGGCAATCGCCGTATCAAGGCTGGTTTCAGCCAAAATATATAAACGCTCAGCAGCTAAACCAAGCCGCGTAGCCCGCAACTTAATTTGTTGCTGCGATTCTTCAGCAGAAATATACAGCACATCGCCCGCCATTTCGGCCAAAGCAGCACTTTGTTCGAGCAGCAAAGTCGATTTACCAATGCCAGGGTCGCCGCCAATCAGCACCAACGAGCCGGGCACAATCCCGCCGCCAAGCACACGCGCAAATTCACTGCCACGAACTGGCAAGCGTTGCACATCACCAAGTTGAATATCCGGCAAGCGTAATGGCTCGCTCACTCCTATAGGTGAACGGGTACTACCGCCTGTCGTACCTGCTGACTTCGTGACAATTTGTTCAACCAAACTATCCCAAGCGCCACATTCGGTACAGCGGCCCATCCAACGGGGAAACTGTGCATCACATTGTTGACACACGAAAATTGTACGTTGTTTGGCCATAAAAACACCAGTTCCTTGCTTGCCACATCTCGTTAAATTATAGCACAGCCGCTTGGTTCAATGAACTAAGTTCGTGCTATACTTGGCGCAGATTACCAAGCCGATCCTTGAGCTTTTTGGCTTTCGCCTGCGCTAAAAATCGCTCCGATGTCCCCCATATGGGCAGGATTGCCGTTAGGCCAAAGTGGTGCTTTTGGGTTATCGCAATCGCTTAAATAATTTTTTACAATAGCGAGTGAGGGTTATCGCTGGCTTAGGCAAGCTGGAACCACATTCGTCTGCCGTCACTTGCACTGCTGCATGTGCTGCTTAACGTGAGGTTGGTATGCCATCAACACCGCATCGTCAGCGTAAACCAGAGTGGTTACGCAAACCCGTGCTTTCACCAGAGTTGCGCAATGTCCGCCAACTGCTGCGTGATCTCAATCTCAATACTGTGTGTGAAGAAGCTTCGTGTCCTAATATCGCCGAATGTTTTGGCCAAGGCACTGCCACATTTATGATCGGCGGCGATCGCTGTACGCGGCGTTGTCATTATTGTGACGTAACCACCGCCAAGCCCTTTCCGCTTGACCCACGTGAGCCAAATAACGTGGCTGAAGCTGCGGCACGCTTGGGCTTAAAATATGTGGTGGTAACCGCCGTCGCGCGCGATGATGTGAAGGATGGTGGCGCACGCCACTTCGCCCGCACGATCAGTGCCATTCGCCAACGCTTGCCTGAGGCCGAAATCGAGGTCTTGATTCCCGATTTCAAGGGCGATGCCGATGCCCTCAAAACAGTTTTGGATGCTGAACCACACGTGCTCAATCATAATATCGAAACCGTGCGCAGCGTCTTTAAAAGTGTCCGCGCGCAAGGCGATTACGATCGATCATTAGCCTTATTGGCTCGCAGTCGTGAATTCGCCCCCCAAATCAGCACCAAATCGGGGTTTATGGTGGGTTTGGGCGAAACAACCAGCGAAATCTACCAAACCATGGACGATCTCAAACAGGTTGGGGTAGAGCTGGTCACGATTGGCCAATATTTACAACCATCGTTGACCCATGTCGCGGTCAGCGAATATATTCCCCCTGAGCGTTATGATTTGTATCGCAGCTATGGCCAGCAATTGGGCTTTCGTGCCACCTTTGCCGGGCCGTTCATCCGCTCGTCATTTCACGCAGGGGAGTTACACCACCAGCAATTAAGCAATGACGTGGCTAGTCCAGTGCAAGAATGGATCGCACTCGAACCACGCTAGATTATCGATAGAAGGAGTTCCTATGTCGTCCGTGCATGAAACGCATTTATTGGCTGAAGGGATTACTGCCGCCAAAGCAGGCCAACGCGCAACAGCCCGTGATTTTCTGACCCAAGTGATAGCACTCAATGCACGAAACGAACTAGCGTGGCTCTGGATGAGCGCAATTGTTGATACGCCTGAGCAACGCCGCGATTGCCTCGTGCGGGTTTTGTTGATCAATCCCAGCAACGAAGCAGCCCAACGCGGCATCGCAGCGCTCGAAGTGCAAAATAAACCTGCGCCCATGCCAGAGCCAACTCCTCCCATCTCAATGGCTGCTAGCAGTAATGGCACATTGATTCAATGCCCATTTTGTCATTCGGATACCGATAGTAGCAAGCTCGATTGCCAAGTCTGTGGCGAAAATACGATTCTCACCTGCCCCTCATGTGATAGTACAATTAACTTATGGGAAACCACCCGCTGCCCATGCGGCGAGGGTTTACGCCACTACATTTTCTTTCCCGATGGCATCGATCACGAAGGCTTAGGCCAACGCTATGCCTTGATGGAGCGCTGGGAACCAGCCGCCCGCCAATGGGATCGCGCGCTCAAAGATGGCTCGCATGTGGTGATGTTGCACCGAAAGTTGGCCCAAGCCTACGACAAGATTGGCCGCAACCAAGAGGCCGAATTTCATCGCCAAGTGGCCCAATCCTAATTCCTTAGCCAATCTTTACTTGCATCAAGCCAAATCTATGTCAAAATCGGTGTATCCTTAAAAATAGCCAATGAATGTCTTTTTAGCGATGGATTACCGTTATGACAATCGATGATGAACTTGCCAAAGGCATCGCTGCTGTGCGCGCAGGCCAACGTGAGCTTGCTCGCCAGCATCTGCAAAAAGTCCTCCTGACAGATTCCAAAAACGAGTCCGCTTGGCTGTGGCTCAGCGGTGTTGTCGAAACGCGCACCCAAAAACGCGACTGTCTGCAAATTGTGCTTTCAATCAATCCCGATAATATTGCTGCTCGGCGTGGCCTTGAAGAGCTAGCCCAAAGCGAAGCAGCCGATTTTCTTTCGACCTTCGAGCCACACCGGCCACCAGCCGAGCCAAATCCGCCACTAGCACCAGCACCAATTGCTTCAGCGCCAGCTCCGGTGATCAACAATCCAGTAAGTTTCGATGAGCCACCTGCGGAAATGTTTCAACCCCTGCCAATCGAGCTTGATCAGCCGCTACCAGGCTTTGGGTTTGCGCCAATGGTCGCTGATGTTAGCCCCGAGCCAAGCGCGGTCGCGAGCAGCCCAACCAGCAATGTGCCTAAGCCGCCGCAAAATCTCGAAGCGCCCTGTGCATTTTGTGGCACGCCAACCCAAAGCACTGGCGAATGTAGCAATTGTGGCACCGAACAAACCTTCGATTGCCCCAATTGTGGCCATGTGCTCGATGTGCGCGAAAATTGGATTTGCGAGTGCGGCCATTCCTTCGAGAATTTTCTTACGCCTGAACGCAAGCTTGATCGCGAACGACTGGCCCAAATGTATAGCGACCGCGATTTTCCCGCCGCTGCGGTGAAGCAATGGAAGGCAGCACTGCCAACCAGCCGTCGCCCGCAACTGCTCCATGCAGCAATCGGTCGGGTTTATGATAATCTAGGCTTATTCGAGCAAGCCGAAATGCACTATAGGTTATCAAAACAAAAATGATTGATCGTGAGCTACTGCAAACCACCTTGGCTGAGTGGGAACTAACCCTTTCCGCCAGCCAAATCGACCGCCTTGAACAGTATGTGACGTTACTGACCCAATGGAGCGAGCGCATGAATTTGGTTGCGCCCTCGACCTTACCCGAAGTAACGAAGCGTCACCTGTTGGATTCATTTTCGCTGGCGACAACCTGCCAACAAGCGCCAGCAAGCTTGGCCGATATTGGCTCTGGCGCAGGCTTACCGGGTATTCCCTTGGCAATCTTGTGGCCCGAAACCGAAGTCTTATTAATTGAATCAATTGGCAAGAAGGCCGAATTTTTGCGCCATGTGGCCCAAGAATTGCAGCTTGCCCATGTCCTGGTTGAGGTCGAACGCGCTGAAGTTGTTGGCCGCGAACGGCGTTGGCGCGAGCATTTTGAGGTTGTTACCGCCCGCGCGGTGGCCAATTTGGCAACGCTCGCCGAATACTGTTTGCCCTTGTGCAAAATCGGTGGCATGTGGCTTGCACCAAAAGGCTTTGAAATTGAGCCTGAAGTGCAAGATGCAGAACAGGCCATAACCATTCTTGGAGGTCAATTACGGGCGGTCTATAATGTCAACATTCCAGCCGAGCCTGTCCGTTCACTTGTCGTCGTCGACAAAATAGCTACAACCCCATTGACCTATCCACGCACGGTTGGCACACCATCCAAAAAACCCTTGTAACTTTTTGGAAAAAGGCGCGTACTACTTGAGAACCGCCAGCGCGGTGTGCTAGAATGAAATTCACACAGTCTTTGTGTTTAGCTAAGGAGGAATTCCTATGTCGTTGTTGAGTCGAGTTCGCGATCTGGTTAGCGCTAATCTCAATACGATGTTGGATAAGGCCGAAGACCCTGAAAAAATGGTCAACGAGTACATGCGGCAATTGCAAGAACAACTGTACGAAGCCAAAACCGCTGTTGCATCCGCCATGGCCGATGAAACCAAATTGCACAACAAGATGGTGACATTCCAAACCGAAGCTGATCAATGGCAATCCAAGGCTGAAGCTGCGGTTCGTGCAAGCGACGATGAATTGGCAAAAGCTGCCTTAGGCCGCAAAACCAATGCTCAAAAAATGGCCGATACCTATCGCCAACAATACGAACAACAAGACGAGCAAGTGGAACAACTCCAAAAAGCCTTGGTCAGTCTTGAATCACGCTTGTCAGAAGCCAAAGCCAAGAAAGAATTGATTATCGCCAAGAAGAATCGCGCCGAAACTCAAGAAGCGATTCAACGCACCGTTCAAGGTTTGGGCAACCTCAATGCGATGGATAAATTGTCCCAAATGGAAGAACGGGTCGATGATCGCTTGGCTCAAGCCGATGCGATGTCAAAACTCGAAGGTGGCTCGCTCGAAGCTCGCTTTGCCGACCTCGAACGCGATACCGCTGTCGAAGATGAATTGGCTGCCCTCAAAGCAAAAATGGGCAAACAATAGTTTTTGAAATTGCGGGTGTTGGTTTTGAACCAACACCCGCTTTGTATTTAAGCATCAGCCAAGCAACACCACCAGCGCAAAGCCCAAAATAATCACACCTGAAATCCGATTAATCCAGATCGTGTAGCCTTGCACTCGCTCACGCAAGAGGCTCACGCCGCCACTCAACAGCAGCCACCACAAGGCCGAGCCAAGCGTTACCCCAACCACCAACCAAACACTCTCCCAGCCGTAGGCCGTAACCCCCAAGCCTGCAAACACCGTCGCAAACGATAAAATTGTCATGGGATTGGTCAGGGTCAAAAAGAGCGTCGAGGCATACATCGCCCACAAATTATCTGCTTGGGCAGTTGCCGCAGCGCTTGCAGGCCGACTGAGCATAGTTTTAATCGCCAGATAGCCCAGAAATAGCCCGCCCACAATTCGCAGCCCAACCAACCAACCTGAATCTTGATTGACGTTATTAAGCGCTGCCGCCAAGCCAAACGCCGCCAGCAAACCATACAATCCATCGGCAGTCGCCGCACCCAAGCCCGATAAAAAGCCAGCCAAGCGACCATGAACCAAGCTGCGTCGAATGCACAAGACCCCAATTGGCCCAACTGGTGCGGCAATCGAAAAGCCTAAAATAAGCCCTTTGAGTAACATCGCCATGCCCTCACTTGCGAAAAAGAGTCGATCAGCCTAGTTTCGCATGGATTGCACGCGAGTGCTTGCAACAATGGTAGTATATTCGTTACCCTACAACGAATGCTAGACAAACGCTTAAATTGATGAGGTCTTTAGATCTATGACCGTACAACAACTTGAAACTGCTATCGCTCCCCGCCATGTGGCAATAATTATGGATGGCAATGGCCGTTGGGCACAAGGCCGTGGCCTCCCCCGTCTGGCAGGGCATCATGCTGGCACAGGCAATATCAAACGGATTGTGCGCGAGGCGATTGCCTTGGGCATTCCTTACCTCACGATTTATGCTTTTTCAACCGAAAATTGGAAGCGCCCATCGTGGGAAGTGCGCGGATTGATGCGGATTATGGCCGAATATCTCGACCGCGAGTTGCGCGAGTTGCACGCCGAAGGGGTGCGCTTGCACTTACTTGGCACGCTCGATGGCGTTGATTCAGCGCTAGCCAAAAAAATTCAAAATGCCATTACCATGACTGCAAAAAATACAGCCTTGACCCTTTCGGTCGCCTTCAACTATGGCGGACGGGCCGATATTGTCAATGCAGTGCGCGAAATTGTCGCCAAAGGCATCAATCCCGACGAAATTAGCGACGAGATGATTGCCGGCCACTTGTATACCTCGGGCATTCCCGACCCCGATTTAATTGTGCGCACCAGCGGCGAGCAACGCCTAAGCAACTTTTTGATTTGGCAGGCAGCCTATAGCGAATATTACATGACTCCGTTGCTGTGGCCCGATTTTGGCCCCGACCAATTTCGCGAGGCCGTGAGCAATTTTGGCAATCGCGAACGCCGTTATGGTGGCCGCATTGGCGAAGGCGAAATGGCCAAATAAGCAGCGCCATGCACGCTTTGGGCTTTAATTATTAAGTATAGAGCGCTAAAAAATGAACATCTATCAACAACCCAGGCCAATACTCAAGCGGCTTGGGTTTGGTTTAACGCGCTTCATGCCGCTATCACCCGTTGGATAAGCGCTTGCTTACCCATTTGGAGTTAACCGAATCATACCAAAGTCTCTTGTTGGAACATGATATGATAGAAGCAGCAAGGTTGTTAAGTAACCTATTGCACTTTCTAAGCTTTAGCTAGTGGCACTTTCTCTACTTACCAAGAGGGTTTTCCCAATGCATATGCGATTGCCTGCTGCCCATACTCAGCTTTTGCGTCAACTCAAAGATGAGCGCAGCAAACTGCAAGATCTCGTATGGGAACTCGATGATCTTGAACATGCTGTCGTCGATTTGGAACAACAATTAGACGCTACTCACGATACAAACAAACATCAAGAATTGGAGCATCTGCGCCAACGCCATGATCATGTCGAAGATGCGGTGCTCTATCAAATGATGTATATCGATCGCTTACAAGAGCGCTACGATTTATTGCCCTACGCAGCAACGACTGCTGCCTAAGCTTCCTCAGCGAGGCTAGGCAACACTTAGCCTCGCTTATTTCCGCAGATAAATTGCCACACTCGCATTTTCATAGACCAACTCAAATTCCGGCGTATTGGCTAATTTGGCTTGATTAAAGATTTTGCCATCAATCGTCGCATAGGCGTAATCGTACTTATGTTCACGCATCCACTGGGCTAGCTCACTCGCAGTTTTATCGCTGGCACTGCGCAACCAGCCTGTCTCTGCCTCAACTGCATCGATATACTCAAAGGTTCCTTGGTTATAAACCACCGGCGGCGTGCTCAGCTGCAAGCCAGCATAGGGCAAAATCCACCAGCCGCCATCGCTCCCGCGAGCTACGTTGTAGAGCCAGCCCTCAGTGTTAATCGCAAAACGAGCATTTTTGGGAATGCGCTGCACAATCCAATTCAGGGCGGTTAAATCATCGGCTTTGGCGATAATTGTGCCATCGTTGATCACGTTATGCATTTTGCTAGCCGAAATCAGCACAGTTATTGCCAAGATTGCAGTGCGAATCGCGCGCCAACCTCGGGCCACGCCCACTTTGAGATGTTGGCTCAAGCCTTGGTCCAATGAAGCAACCCCAAAGCCAAACCACAAACTAATCGGCAGAAAAATTGCCAAGGCCACAATGTTGTTGTTGAAAAACGAGAGATACGGCAAACCAAGCACAACTGGATTGGCAAATAACATCACCAACAGCGCCCAAAGGCTGTTAATCAATACCAAACGCCATTGTTTCAACAAGCCAACCCAAGCCGCCAACAAACTTACCAAGAAGATCTGAAGGTTATTCCATGTCCAATATAAGCCTTTAGCGGCTTCGTAGGTGTTGTAGCCGCCGCCAACCAGTTGTTTGGGCGTGCCACTGCCAACAGGTTGAATTTCGCTAATCAATAAGGCCAGCCATGGCGACATCAACAAAATTGCCATGCCAACTGCTGCCGCTTGATTGCCCAGCACCCGCCAGCGTTGCTCGTACCAAACATCGCGACCCAACCAGACCGCAACACACCATAACAAAGCAAAGCCAGCAGCCACAAAGTGGGTTGGCAACAGCCCACCAACGCTAATCGTTAATAAAATCAGGCCTTTACGATCGCTGCGATCCATCGCAACCCACGCCAACAGCAAGACAACTGGAACTATCGCCAAGCCAGCAAGCAAGGTATAACGACCCCAACTCAGATAATAGGCGGGCATAATCGAGATAAAGCCCGTCATCGTCGCAGCAGCTAAACCAGCAATTGGGCTTTTGGTGAGGCCAATCGTCGCGCTGCCAACCGAAATTACAATCAACACACCTAAAAATTGGCCATACCACAGCATAAATTGCGGAATGCTCATGCCGCTGAGGTTATAGATTGTGGCAGCAGTCGAATGAAAACCCCAGTGATAACCAAAATTATCAACTGGCAGATAAGGCCGCAACGAATAGGGCACTTGGCCAATCTCAGCAATCACCCGCATAATCGTGGCATGGTGAATTGAATCAACCCACGGCGGAAACGCGACGTTGCGAATATGGCTAATTCTGGTGCTAATCGCAAAGCTTACAATCAACAACGCCAAGCCAAGAATTGGCACCGGCGCTGGCAAGGCCCAAGGCTGTTCGCCCTCGCGCCAGATGCGCCAAACGACTCCACCAACTAAGCCAAAGGCGATAAAGGTAATCATGCCAACGCTGAGCGCTAGGCCAAACGTGGTTAACCAGACATAGCCCAGTGGCCAAACCGCCAAACTTAGGCCGATCCAGAGGCTTGGGCGCACCAATGGCGCTAGCTCCAAATCCAACCAGCGTTCGAGCAGGTAGCCTGGGGCCAGCGTACAAACCAGCGCCGCAAACCAAAAACGGCTGTGCGGCAAGATTAAGATCAACACCGCTAGCCCAAGCAATCCAGCAAGCCCAATTATTCGTTGACGATTCATACAGCACCATGCAATCTGAGGTTCATGCCAAATGGTACACGAAAAACGCCACTGGTAAAACAGTGACGTTGCAAACCCAAAGCAGCTTGTTGGTTAGCGATGAACTTCGGCGCGTTGTTCAGCCAGCTGTAATTGCCAATTTTGCACTCGCAGCCGCTGCACCAACGAACGAGCCAAATTCTGCATCAACTTCAAGCCAAGCGAGGCATCATCTTCAAACAAGGCAAACAGATAGCGGCTATCGATCGAAAGCACGGTTGCTCCCGATTTGCCAGCGCGTAAATCGGCGGTGCGGCGACCACCTTTGCCTTGAATTAAGGCCATTTCGCCAGCAATTTGGCCCGCCATCAACACATTAACCCGTCGCGATTCCTCAATACCCAGTTCGTTGCTGATGCGAACTAGGACATCGACTTGGCCATCTTGCACGATAAACAGCTCGTCGCCGCTCGAATCTTCGAGCGCCAGCACATCTTGGGGCGCAAAATGATGTTGATGACACAAGCCAGCCACCCGCATGCGTTGCGCTTCGCTGAGATCTTGGCCCAACTCGGTATTGGAGAGAAACTGCGCAATTTCGCCCACATCAAGGTCGCGTTGTTGCTGTACTTGGGCATTGGGCAGGCTGGGCAAAATTGGCAAGCCCAAAAACGAAGCGATATAGCGCATGGTCGTTTCATATTGCTCAAAATGCGGCCAATGGCCAGCATTCGGAATCAAGCGCAAATCGGCTTCCGTCCATTCGTCGGCAACTGCACCAGCATCGCGCAAGGGCACAGTGTTATCTTCAGCGCCCCAAATAACTTGAGCTGGCGGCTGAATTTGCTTCAGTTTACCGCGCAAATCGCCCATTTTCATAGCTTCGTAACAGGCAGCGCGCACAGCACCTTGGCCAGGCCGACGAGCATCAGCCCGAATCCGATCGTAATCTTGTTGCGAAATTGCGGCGCGTTCGGCAAATAAAATTGGCTTCATCAACTGATTAATATAGCTCAAGGGGGTATTTTCGAGGTAGCTTAATATTTTGCCGCCCAAGCGGGTGCGTTCAAGCAAAATATGCGGAGCCACAAATAAATTAATAAAGGTCGATAAGCGGCCACTGACCACAGGATTGAGCAAAATCAAGCGTTCGACCAACATCGGGTGGCGTAGCGCCAAGGTCATGGCAATTTGGCCGCCCATCGAGTGGCCAAGCACCACCACAGGCCGATCACTTGCCTCTTCGATCAGTTTGGCCATCAAATCTGCATACCATTCAATCGTAATTGGGTGCTTTGGTGCAGGCGAACGTCCATAGCCAGGCAAATCGACCGCCATATACGAATAGCGCGTGCCTAAGGCTTGCAGCAGCGGAGTCCAAGTAAACCACGAGCTTGACCAGCCATGAATTAACAAGGCAACAGGGGCATTGCGACGGTTATCGCGGATATGCAGTTCCTGACCGTCGATCACATAGGTTGACATGGACTACCCTCATTGCAGGACTAATTTCCATAGCGTTATTGTAGCATAGTGAGGCAAGCAACTTCTATAGATACGAGGCTAGTTAGTAGGGATGAAGAGCATAGAACATAGAGTATAGAGCATAGCTGTATTAGTTCATTGCATTGGCAACCATGTTCCCTCACCCCCCAACCCCCTCTCCCACTGAACGCGGGCGAGGGGGAGCACTGGTTTTACCGACGTATTGCGCAAGAACCACGGCGTTAAAGCCCCTCGCCCGCCACGTGGGAGAGGGGTTGGGGTGAGGGGGAGTCGCCGTTAACACAATGAACCATTACAGCTATTGGCTAGCGGAAGCATTAGGGTTTAAAACAGAAATTTGGCATGGCACCGAATCCCAATTTCCAACCCCTAACTACAAAGTGCACGAAGAAAACTATGTGGGAATAGACAAAGCAGAAACAATCCACAAAATAGCTATTTGGGGGTGCAGGGGGCTGAAAAACCCCTGCGTCTCCCGCAGGCGGCGGGACGGAAGGTGGCGAACAAAAATGCGATCATTAGCACCTAATTTAGACTAAAAACCCTGATTTTACCGTCTTTATTAGAATCATTCTCATTATGTGACTAAAGTTACAGAAGCATGGCTAGGAGCTTGCTACACTACATTCAGAAAACAAGTATGAAGTTATCGCCGCAGCGCGAAGGAGAATCAACAATGGCATACGTAATTGCAGAACCATGTATCGGCACCAAAGATTCAGCCTGTGTCAAAGTTTGTCCAGTTGACTGTATCTACGAAGGTGAAGACCAATACTACATCAACCCAGACGAATGTATTGATTGTGGCGCTTGCGAACCAGAATGCCCAGTTAGCGCAATCTTCTCAGGCGACAGCGTGCCAGAACAATGGGCTTCATTCACTCAAAAGAACGTCGATTTCTTCGGTTAGTTCCAAACGTAGCCAATCGAAGCACAGGGACACGGAAATTTCCGTGTCCCTCTTCTTTATTTAGCCGAGGGTGTAATGTTGCGTTTTCCAGTAGTTTGTTTTGATGTTGGCTTTACCTTGCTTGACGAACGGGTTGATGCTCACGATTTAATTGGCGAGGTTTTGCAGGAATTTGGCTTGCAAGCAGAGCCAAGTTTAATTCGCGATGCCCGTCGCGCCACCAATCGTTGGTATCATCAGCGCTATCACTCGCTCGATAATAACGATTGGAGTTCCGATGCCACGATTCGCACGCTCTGGCTCGAATTTTATCAACACTTGTTCGATCAAATCGATCCTAGCCTTGATCATGCTGCGCTTGGCGATCGTTTGATCGCACACTACGAGCAGCCAGAAAATTGGGTTCTCTTTGCCGATGTGCGCGAAACCCTCGATAGCTTGCACGCGCAAGGCATTCGGATTGGCATCGTCTCGGATTGGGCCAGTAGTTTGCGCCCAATTTTGACCTACAATAAACTCTTGCCCTATTTTGATTTTGCGGTGATTTCAGCAGATGCAGGCTATGCCAAACCCATGACCGACCTCTATCAGCTAGCGATAAAACGCGCCGGAGTTGCAGCCGAGCAGATTATTCATATTGGCGATAGTTATTATGCAGATGTCTTGGGAGCGCGTGCGGTTGGCATGCAGGCAGCCTTGATCGATCGTCATAAACGGGTTGCCAAAGCCGATTGCCCAATTCTGCACGATTTGCGCGATTTATTGGCGTTGGTTTAATGTTGGGAAAATCTCGCTCATAATGCTTTGGGCGAGATACCATCTTTCAGTACTCTTTAAAGTGGAATCCACTCGATAACACTATTCCAATCTTCCAAATCTGTACAATACCAAATTTCATACAGCGCGCTCGCAATAATCCGAATTGGAGTTAATGGGCGCACAACTTAAACCCCGCAATGCTGCTGGCCTTGAGCACAAAGCGCTACTGTATGGAGAAAGATACTCGCAGCTTGGGTTACAAACAGTGCTTGTGCTTGTTGGCTCAAGTGTAGAATCTGCTGATCGCTAAGTCCAGCCACAAACTGAGGATGCTCAGCAATGGGCACGATTTCAATCGCCGGGTTCATGAGAAACAAGGCTGGGGTAAAGCGAGCTGAAATATGTTCATCAACCAGATAACGAATGCTCATAGTCGCTGATCATGGCGCGTTGCCACACCTAAGGCCTTTAATTGTTGAATAAATGGCGAACGAGGCTGTGCTTCATGGGCAGCTATCGCCGCTTGAGCAGCGCTTAAATATCGTTCCAGATAGATTTCCATCTGCGCTTGGTTACTAAGATAATACAAAATTGCAGCATAAATTGTTGTTAAAGGTAATGATGGAAACTCCAGTCCAATCATTTCAGGGCTGTATCCATCATGGTAATAGGGCAAAATATGGGCAAGATCAATCCGATGACCACGAATCCGAATTGCACCATCCTCACGAAATTCAAAAAAATCTTCAATATTCATCATTATTTGGCTCCTTTTACCCAATAGACTAGCATTATTGTAATGCGATTTTGGATATTCGACCCTCATTAGAATTTGGTAGTCAGTTAACTTCGGCGTAAACGCAGCACCAAAACTGGGGGAATTTCGCTAAAATTGGCCCACGAAAATGGATGCGTGCTGGGCGTATCTGGCGGAAAGCTTGGCTCTAACAAGCCATCAAGCACAAAGCCTGCGGCAAACGCCACCCCTAGCAAGCTGGCCAGCGAGCGATGAAAAAACCATTGAGCCATTGGTTGGCCAACGACCCCAACGCCTTGATGAGTGGCAGGCGTGAGATAGCTGCCAATTTGAATGTGGGCACGAGTTTCAACCTCGCCCTGTTCATTTTCAAATTGCTCGACAATTTTGCGACTCTGCGGCGCTTGAAAACATGGATGGACGCTTGCCAGCACAAAACGGCCTTGCGGCTTGAGCAATTTGGCTGCTGCTTGAAATAGTGGTTCAAGCGTTGGCAAATCCATCAGCACCATCGTCGAAACCAGTGCATCGAAGCTGGCAACACCCAAGCTGAGCAATTGCTCAGAACTGGTCGCATCGACAACTTGATATTCAAGCGAACTAGCGACGGGATACTGCTTGGCACGTTCGATTAGGCTGGCGCTGGCATCGACTGCTAGCACCGTTGCTCCCAATTCGGTCAAATGGCGCGCAAATAGACCGTTCCCACAACCAACATCAAGCATGTGCTGGCCTGCTTGTAGCTCCAACAATTGCAGCATCGCAGGCCGCACCAATTGCAAATGAAAGCGATTGCCAGCTTGGCCCATCGAGCTATCCCAATATTCGGCGTTGGTTTCCCAAGCAGCATTCGATTGGGCGTTCAATTCAGGCCATTCGGTGTTTGCGCTCATTGCTAGATTCCTAATATTCTTGCGGATCAATCAATTCGCCACAGTTTGGAATATCCTGCAAGCGTGCGAAGGTTTGGCGACCATGGCTTTTTGCCAACTCAACCATTTGATCTGCGCCCTGTGAGGGGCCACCAACCCGCAACACTGCATCGCAACGAATTACCAAGCGCTCAGCAATGGGGTGAAAGATGGCGTTGAACGCTGCATCGCCAATCCGCTTGGAGCCAGCCAAATCGACCATTGGCAAGGCCAGCCACTCGCCAAGCACTGGCAAATGGCCAGCATTGAACAACGGCAACACATACGATTCCATCAGATGCACATTGGCTGCAATTTTAGCCGGATCATCGCCAGTGCCCGAACGATAGGGACCCGCAATCAGAATCATCAACCCAGCTTGATCAGCCATAACCGCATCCTCCAAACAAAATCCCCGTTACTCTAGCACAGCTGTCAACTATTCAGGCTTGCGCACTTCAAGGTTATCAAACTCGCAAACTTGAGTTACATTAGCACCATAAGCGCCGCAAATTACGCCGATAGTTCCCAATTTAAGCGAATCGTCAACCTCAATATCGGTAAGATAGATACCATTAAAAAGCAACGTAATCGTTTTGTCTTTGACAACAACAGCTAAACGATTAAACTCTTTTTGCGAATTTTTGGGTAAAATTGTTAGGGTGATAATTTCTTTCCATTCGGTCTCATTAGTATAGAGCAAGCGATAATGATCTTCAGTAATTTCAAAATAATAAAAATTTGTAGCTTTATTTATCGTGACACTATTATCTATAGCTTGAGATAAAAATAATAGCCCATAAGTATCACGTACTTTCTCAAAAGATTTTGCATCAATACTTGCGTAAAAACCTTTTTCTCTGTCAACAAGATATTCTGCGGCCACTGATGAATAAATTAACGAATCACCTCCTTTCATCTCCATTCGATATAATTCTGGGCCAACATCCATCCTCCCAGTAGCATTATCATATTGAAAAGGCCCAACCATCCATTTATTCCGATTATCGCGAAACGAATCGGTCAAGACCACCGGCCATTGCTGCCATGCTTCTTGCGAACTATTAATTGCGGTTGGAGTAGCACTTGGTTGCACGGTTGCGACACAACCCAACAAGCTAACACATAGCCCACCGATGCTCAGCCAATGCAATAATCTCATAAAACTCTCCTCTCAATGGTTAAACCGACTGTGGAAACGCACCAAGCCATGGGCCTGGCGCTTGGTTTGGCAACTCCACTAGCTCAGTTTTTTGAGCATAGATCGTAAAGCCACGCGCTTGATAATTGGCCAAAGCGGTTGGGCCATCGAGCGTGCAGGTATGCACCCAAACCCGCGAGGTGGTTAATTGCCAGGCCTGTTGAATAACGGCTGTGAGCAACATGCCACCGAAGCCTTGGCCATACCATTGCGCCAATAAGCCAAAATAGCCAATTTGGGCCGAGCCATCAGGCTCTTGCACCAATTCACAATAGCCAATCGGAATCCCGTGATACGTGCCAAGCCAGGTTTGAACCGTCGGCTGGCTGAGATAATCAAGCCATTGCTGATACGACCAGCTAAGCCGATCGAGCCAAAACCACTCGCCACCAACAGCAGTATAGAAAAATCGATTAAGCTCAGGGCTGATGCGCTGAACTTGCGCAAAACAAAAGGCTGGATCTTGGCGCAAGCTTGGTTTAAGCTCGCTCGCGGCCAGCATTTGCAGATAGGTGGTAGTAACGTCGCGCTGCATAGGCAACCATTTCCTCTATTGCTAATCAATCATTTGGCAGATGGTGCTGAATGTGCTGTCGATTATGCTATCGCTTGATTATACCGAACGAGGTGAGCCATGCCAACTAGTGATATGTGCGCCGAATGTGGCGCGCCGCAGGTCGAAGGTTTAAGCTGTTGGGAGCAACTAGGCGGGTTGATTGCGTGGGAATATAACGACCCAGCCTTGCATGCCCAGCATTTTTTGGTGGTGGCCTGCTACAATTTGCAACACCCAGCCCAATTTACCAAGGCAGCGCTGGCAGAATTGTGGGTTGGCTTCAACGATTATCTTTATCATGGGGTAAGTACCGCAACATTACGCCAACAAGCAGCCAAACGCTATGCAGGAGCGACGCGGGTTTTGCGGCCCGAGGCTGAACGCCAACCGCAATTGCAGCGTTGGTCAATGACAATTGCCGATGTCTATCTGCCTGATAAACCTGAGGGTGCGGTCGAGCGACTTTTTCGTTGGGCCAGAATTATTCAGGCCTCTCAAGTGGGGGCGCAGGCTTAACAATCGCTTTGGCCAAGGCCAAGCCTTCAACGACCTTGCTCCCAGCGGCAAGCAAAGCACTGGCACAGGCTTCAAAGGTCGAGCCAGTTGTCAGCACATCGTCAATTAAGAGAATATGGGCTGGCGCAGGCTGTTGGCCATGCCATGCAAACGCGCCAGCGACATTGGTTGCGCGGGCTTGGGCTTGCTGGCCTACTTGATGCTCGGTGGCGCGCACCCGTTTAAGCTCGATGCTGAGCGGCATTTGCCAAGCTTTTGCCAAATTGCGGGCCAATAATTCAGCTTGATTATAGCCCCGCTCACGTTTGCGCACGCCATGGAGCGGCACGGGCATCAGCACAACGTCTTGCCAAGCACAAAATTCAAACAGCAACGGAGCCAAAATCTGGGCTAAGGGGTAGGCATTTTGATATTTAAATGCGTGGATTGCAGCCCGCAAACTGCCCTGAAATGGATAAATGCCCAACGCGCGTTCAAGCGGCGAATCGGCGGCTAAAGGCTGTGGGCGTTGATTGGGAGCGAGAGGGATACATTCGGCGAGGCAGCTTGGGCAAAATTGGGTTCCAGCCTTGCCACAGCTATAACAGCGCGGCGGGTAAACGAGATCAAGCAAGCTATTCCACAAACGGTTGATCATCGTACCCCCAAACCAAACCCGCAAGCCAGACGACTTGCGGGTTGCTTTTTTAGGCGGTTTGTTGCTTATTCGGGAGCGGCATGCGTTCCCAAACTTGCCAAATCAAGATCAAAAGAATAATCCATTGCAGCGGTTGGTGCACCGTGATCAGTGCTGCCACAACCGAGCGTGATGATGGAATGTGGCGATAGAGCCAATCGATTGCGACCCCGGGCCATGTGCTTGCGCTCGCCAGCCATTGTTCTAGGCCAACGGCCCCAGCCAAGAGAAACAAGCCATAGACCAGCAAACCGATTGCCAAAATGCTTGCAACCCCACTTAAGCCAACAAAGGCGCGGCGTTGCAACTTCCAATGTTTGCTGCGCACCATCAATGGTGGCATCAAGCCAGGGACCAAGGCCAGAAGCTTGGCCGTCAGATCATCAGGAACCGATGTGATCATCGCTGAGCGCACAACCGTATCGAAGGCTTCAGCACGCCGTGCGCGGGTAGCACAGCTTTCACATGTATCAAGATGGTCTGTTAGTTGTGGATCTAGCGCTTCTTCGCGCAGATCATAATTGGTTCGATGTTCACAACGCTTCATGACACACCTCAGCGCCATCCTAGGGCAAATGCAAAGCGACCACGGTTTGGCCGTTCATCGGCAACAGGCTCGCGCTTTGCGGGCAAGAGTGCTTCCGATTGATTGGCGGCTAAGAGCAAAGCGAGGCGCTCTTTACCACGACGAATATAGCTTTTGACTGTATTCAGTGGTACTTCTAAAATTTCTGCAATATCATTGTACCGCAAATCGTCAAAATAGTAGAGGGTTAATGCCAAGCGATAATGATCTTCAAGCTTATCTAAAGCTTGGGAAACTTCGGCCCGCAATTCGTGGTTTGAGGCCACTTCTTGGGGGTCGGCCCAACGATTATCATCGGCAATGCTCGATAATGGATCGACGGTTTCGCCATCGTCATCGGTCATGGCTGGCATCTCTGGGGCACGCCGACCGCGCTTGCGCAACTCGTCACGCCCGAGGTTGATAACCAAACGATAGAGCCATGTTGTAAACCGACTTTCGCCATTATACTGGCCGATTACCCGCAACAGCTTGATACAAGCATCTTGGGTTAGGTCAGCGGCATCTTCGGGCTGGCGCATCACGCTCATGGCGATGTTGTAAATATAATGTTGTTGGCTAACAATCAATGCTCCCATTGCTTCGGGATCATTGCGTTGAGCGCGATTGAGAATTTCAGCAGTTGGTTCGGCCACAGTTACAACTCCTTGCCATCAGCGTGGCTTCTATTGCTTCAGACGCTGACCCGCAAAAAATAGTTGCAGCAATTGCAGCGATTGATCACTATTCTGCCAAAATTGCAAAAATTGCAAAATGATCTTTCGATCTGTCAGCGCTAGTCCTTTTGGCCGATCACAGTATTCCCTCGCCCCCCAGACCCCTCTCCCACTGAACGCGGGCGAGGGGGAGCAGCCGTTTGTACCGACAAATTGCGCCAGAACAACCATGTTAAAGCCCCTCGCCCGCAGCGTGGGAGAGGGGTTGGGGTGAGGGAACTTGGCGAGTTTTAACGTAAGCCGAAGCGCCGCACGATCCGCACAATCCATGCGGTCAGTAATGGGTCGGGCAGGCCATCTTCGTTGAGCCATGCGCCATTTGGTTGTTGCAGGTTGCGCAAAACGTTGATTGCCTGCGTAACTGCGCGCGTCATACGGGGAATGCGGGCAATTCCAGCGGCATTCAACATCACGGCAAGGCTTGGTGCATCCCAATCGTTGGAAATAAGATCGCCTAAGCCGCCCAACATGCGCTTAACTGGCCGACTTTCGCGATGGCCCAACAAGACTGCGGCCAACATCGCCCAACCAGTTGCTTCAACCCGAAAGCCCGGCAATAAGCCATTATTGGCAATTTGGCCAAGCAACCACGTATTGGCTTTATCGGCAGCCACATTCACCTCTGGGTTATCCAACAAGGCGAGGCTGGCAGAACAAACAGCGGTGGTAAAGATCAACGCTGCATCCGACTCGCTATCCATCCACAAGGGTGGGCTATACATGGCCAAATTGCTGCTTTCGCGCCACCAACCGCGCGGCGATTGGGCATCGAGGATAAAGCGACTGGCAGCAACAACCGCTGGATGGTCGCTAGCCTCAAGTTCAACAAAATGGCGAATAATGTTGCAGCTATCGTTGAGCGTGCTCGGTCGCCCTGCAACGCCATTCAGCGGAAAACCGCCATCGTCGTTTTGCAAGGCCGCTAATTGATCAAGTAATTCTTCATCGGCGGGCGTGGCCTCAAGCATGTGGGTTATTTTGGCTTGGGCTAAAACATTACCCGATTGTTCAATCCATTGAATTGCTTCTGGAATACGCATTGCTGTGCCTTAATTCTGAAAATAAAGATAGCGCTATTGTACCATCAGCGAATACGCACTGGCGGCGCAGTTTGCGCAAGCTCTAGCGTTTGGCCAGCGCTCGTCAATTGGGCGGCAGGCCAAGTAAATTGGCCAGTTTGGCGCGCAACCCCCAACAGCTGAATAGGATAAATGCCAGCCCGTAACTGTGGCGCACTGAATTGCCCATCATGCCAGATTAAGCCTGGCGCTGCGCCCAATTGCCACGTCACCCCGTTGGGTGCAGCTAAGCGCAGTTGCAACAACTCGACATCGCGTTCAAGCACCAAATAGCCTTGCCAAAGCCATTGCTGGCCATACACCAACTGCTCAATTGGCGTGGCGTGCAGCAATTGGGCTTGGGGTGCAGGAGTTTGCCAACTGGCTTGGCTGGCCAACAAAATCGGCCCATTTGGCTCGATCTGGAGGTTTAATTGGTTGGTAATTGGCAAGCTCAGGCGCGTAGCCTGAGCATAACCATCCAAGCCTGCTTGATTCAAGCCAAACGCATAGCTAGCGCGGGTCGGAAAATCCTGTTGGCTAAGCTGAAAAACCGCAATGCTACTCGGCAAATCTTCCCAGGTTGTGCCATTCCAGCCCTCAGCAAGCAGGCTCAGCACCTGCGCTCGCAACGCCGAGCTTGGCTGGCTACGCTCAAAAATCATGCCAATCATGGCTGCTTGACGGGTGCGGCTCATCCAAGGACTTGGCTCCAATGGTTGATTCAGCATTTGGCGCACTTCAGCCAAATATTGATCAGCTTGGGGTGAATCGAGCAAAACTAAGGCATAGATCAGGCGCAAGCGTTGGGGCGCAGTCAGTTGGTTATTTTTGAGCAAAGTGGTTATTTGGGCTTCGACCGTTTTGTTGCTTTGGGCCAAGGCCAGCAACATTTCGCTACGCAAATCGGGATCAAGCGGGCTCGCTAAGGCCAGCCAACGAGTTGCCTGATCGATCAGTTGGCTAAGCTTGGGCGAGCGTTGTTCGCTGGCGATTAGCTGCACAATCAAGGCGGTTAATTGAACATCGCCACTTTGGCCATCCCAACTCCAACTGCCATTGGCTAGTTGCTGCTGGGCCAATTGCGCAATCGCTGCGTTGGCGGGCTGCGTAGCATAGCGCGCCATGGCAATTTGTCCGGCCAAACTCAGTGGATCAGAGCCATTGAACTGGCTGGGCAAGGCTTGGGTTGCTTGGGCCAAACTAGCAATCGCCAGCTCGATTGAGGCAGTTTGGTTGGTGGTTGGCACTTGCCACGTAATATCGGTTGGCTCAGTGATCAAGCGACTTTGCTGCAACAACACTTGGCTTGGCGGCTCAATTACCAAACTTTTGGTGATGATTTGAGTTTGTTGATTGACTTCAAAGGTCGCGGTCAGGGTGGTTGTGCCCAATTTGCTGGCAATGAGTCCTTGGGTCGTGGTATAAATGCGGCTGCTATTACCAGTTGTTGGCTCAGCCAGCGCCGTAAATTGGGCTTGATCATAATTAAGCGCGATGCTTGGAATTCCGCCGCGCGTTGCCAGCAAATTCAAGCGGGCAGTGACACTTAATTGATCGCCTAGCAGCAACCGCTCAGGCAGCAGCAATTGGGCAGCAATCGGCGGGCTTGTGCCAAAAACAGTTGTGGCTGCGGCGCTGCTCAGGCCATCACTGGCTAAGGCCTCAATCTGGCATGCATCAAAACCCGTCAAATCGAGCAAAGCTTGACCATTGCTCGCAGTGCGAAGCAGGCGATGCTGGCTGGTTAGGCTGGTGGTGAAGCTTGATTGAAAACTCAAGCCAACCATACTGGCGACTGGCTGACCAGCGCGTTGCGTAGCTAGCACCAATTGCGAGCCACTGACAACCATTGTCAACTCAAGCGGGGCAACGCTTTGGAAGGGAATTTGGCTGCTGCTGCTGCGTAGTTGTTGGCCATCAAGCCAAGCCAAGGCAACATCTAATTGCTGGGTATTGCTCAAACTGGGTGAAATTGCGATGCGCTGGCCTGCGACCCACGGCTGAAGCTGCTGGCGAATGGTGCTGCCTTCAAACCAACTCACAAGCACGCTGGTTGCAGTTTGATTGGTCAGCGGCGCGAGATCTAAATCGGTCGCGGCAACTAAGCTGCTTTGGCTGCGGCCAATCGGCTGTTCGCTGGCTGCGCCAAGCACCCATAATGGCACTTCCACGCTTGCAGCATCTGGGCTACTTGCCCGAATCAGCCATTGGCCAGACCGCAAACCAGTTGAGCGCCAAATCGCCTCGCCAGCAGCGTTGGTACGCAAGCTTTGAGTGCTCGAAGTCGCACCAGTCACTTCGATTTGGAGATTGCGATTGGCCAACGCCATGCCTTGTTGATCACGCAATTGGAAGCTGATGCTGGCTGCTTGATTCTGGTTGAGCAATTGTTGGCTGGTGCTGGCTTGTAAATCGGCAGCATAACGAATGTGCAGATAGTGATAGCTGGTTTGCGCGCCAAGCTGAATTGCCAACACATAATCACCAAGCAAGGCTTGGCTGCGTTGATAATCGAATTGGGCAATCCCAGCGGCGTTGCTTTGCCAAACTCCCGCCGAAATTTGACGATTATTTTGATCGAGCAAGCGCCACGAACCCTGTTGATGCGGCAGCGCGCTGATAATTTCAGCAGGCACAATCGCGTTGGTTGCCTGAAATTCGGGCAAAATAACCTGATAGCTAGGCGCAGGATCGTTGACTACAAAGGTTTGGCTGGCCAACACCTGATTGGCGTAGCGCAGCCGAACCTGATACAAGCCAGGTGGGACTTCGGCAGCAAGCTGCACTTGGCGCAGCCACAGGGTTTGGGTCAAGTTAAAGGTTTGCTCGGGCGCAATCGCTTGGCCACTCAGATCGAGCACTGCGAGGGTCAAACTTGGCGTGGTTGCCAATCCAGCAGCAAATTGGCTGCTACCAATAATCGTTAATTGTTGGTTGGCTTGATAATTATGGCGTTCGAGCATCAGTTGGCTGCTCAAACTTGGCGCTTGGCGCTGTGGCTGAATAATTGTTTCGGCCACAATCGGCGCTTGTTGCGCGCCCCCTAGCAAGACCAAGCGCCCACTGCTGGCGCGAATTGGTGTTTGCCAAAGCCCTTGCTGATCGCTTGCCCCCGTAGCTAGTTGGCTCGCTCCAGCCAGAATGCTTAAATTTTCGACGGCGGCTGGCTGGCGATTCGCCAAATCAACAACCCAGGCTTGGGCTTGCTCGGCGCTGGCCAACAGTTGCGCGCGGTAGGGAGTCCAAATTAAAACGTGTTGCACAAGCTCTGCATTGGGAGCTTGAATTTGCAACAATAACGCACCTTGGGTTGGCGTGATGGTTAATGTTCGATCAGGCGCAGCGCCAATTTGCCATTGCTGTTGCGGTTGCAGATTATAGCGCTGTGGATTGAGCGGCGTTTGCGGTTGTTGCAAAGCTGCTGCCAATACCGCCCGATCCATTGGATACAAGGTGGCGGTGAGGCGACTGGTTTCGCGGCCATTCAAGCGCAATTCGGCCTGCGTTGCGGGCAACAACAACGAATAGCTAGCGCCTTCGATTTGCAACGGCTGGGCTTGGGTTTGGGTGCGAAAATTCAGCGGCGCAGAGCCAGCCAAGGTCAGCGTATAACTTGTGCTTGGTTGCCAAGCGGCGCTAATCAAGGCTTGTTGATTGACGATACTAATCGCCAAATCGGCCACTTCAGGCTCGATAAATAATTGAGCAGCAATCTGCTCGCGCTCAGGCGTTTGGTTAAACAAGAGGCGTAACGAATCGGCAAGCGCCAAACTACCGCCGCGCCCAGGCACCGAGCCAATCAGTTGCAGCTTGGATTGTACCTGCCACACTTGGCTGATTGGCTGGCTCAGTTGGAGGCTGGTAGTCACGGTTTGGCCTGCTGGCCAAGCCACAGCTGGCCTAGAAAGCAAGACAGTTTGCGGCAACGGCTCTGCTCGATACTGCACGTGCCATGTTGTGCTCAGAGCTGGCGTGAATTGAATCCGATCAATTAATTGCTGGCTTGTGGCTGAATCAAGCAAGCCTTCAAAAGCCCACTCCAACGCTTGATTGGCTTCAATATTTTGCGTCGTTGGTGGCGAGATCAGGCTTGGCTCGCTAACGTTGAGTTGCCATTCGCTGGTTTGCACCGGAATTCCCAGCAAATCGTTGAGATTGTGCAAGCTTAGTTGATAGCGCTGGCCAAGCTGCCATTCTGCCTGCACCAACACGCTACGATCATCAAGCCAGCGCACTTGGCGCGCAACGTTTGGCTCGATGTTTAATTCAGCTAAATCGCGCTGGGCTTGGCTGGAGTAGTCAATCATCGCTCGATTGAAACGCAGCAAGATGGGCATATTTGGGGCGATTGTGGCATTGGGTAAGGGCGAGCGAAAGACCAACAATGGCGCTGGGGCAGCGGCAAACTGGGTTGTAACCGTGGTTGGTAAACTTTGGCGCAACATCGATTGCGCGCTTGGCCGCAATTGAACAGTGACGGTTGTGCCAGGAGTCCAGCCAAATTCTGGCTGCCAGCGTGCTCGGGTGCGACCTTCCCACAGCCAACGGCCCCGCACTGGCGGCGTAATTACGAGTGCGGATTCAACGCTCGATCGATCCATCGGCAGGTTGAAATTAAATTCCAAGGCCGTGGCTGGCGGCAATTCACGGCTACCAGCCAACGGCGTTAAGCGCAGAACAGTTGGTTGCGGCACCCAACCAGCGATACTCGCCACAATCACGCCAAGCAGCGCCGTGCCCAACAAGGTTAGTATTGTGAGCAACCAACGCCACCACCATCGTGCGAGTTTTTCGAGCAATCGCATAGTTCACCTTAGTGCTTCAACGCTGACCCACCCATTCTTGCGAACCATCGGCCCAGTGTTCACATTTCCAAATTGGCACCACCAATTTGATTTGATCCATCAGCCAAGCCACCGCAGCAAATGCTGCGCCACGATGAGCTGAGCCAATCGCAATCAGCACCGCTGTTTCGCCAATCTGCAACTTGCCAACCCGATGATGGATTGCCACTTTGCCGATGCCAAACTGGGCTTGGGCTTGTTGGCCCAACAAGGCTAATTGCTGTTCGGCCATTTCGGGATAGGCTTCGTACTCCAAAAAGGCGGTGGCACGCCCGCCAAAATTGTTGCGCGCCACGCCTTCAAACAGCACAATCGCGCCATGCCCAGCATCGGCGACCAAGGCCCGCAACGGCTCGGCTTGCAACACGATTTCGGTTACCAAAAATGCTTGCACCTTAGCCTCCACTAACTGGCGGAATCAAGGCCAATTCATCGTTGGGCTTCAGGGTTGCCTCAAGTGTTACATACTGGCGATTGATCGCATAGGCCAAGCCAGTCAAGGGCAAGTTGGGATGCAGCTCGGCCAACTGTTGCAGCACCGTGCCAACCGTGGCATTTTCAGCCAAATCCAAGCTTAAGCTGCTTTGGTTGAGCGCTTCGCGCAAGCCAGCAAAAAAACGAATCGTGATCATCATACTGGCCTCGGGGTGCGGCGCATCGGAATTCCTTGGGCCGCCAGATATTCCTTGACCGCCTCAACAGTATAGGTGCCAAAGTGAAAGATAGAGGCTGCCAGCACTGCATCTGCTTGGCCTTCGTGCAGCGCAGCCAGCAAATGTTCGGGCTTGCCAGCGCCACCAGAGGCAATTACTGGCACGCCAACTTGAGCACTAATCGCCGCTAGCAATTCGTTATCGTAGCCAGCGCCAGTGCCATCAGCATCCATGCTGTTGATCACCAACTCGCCTGCGCCCAAATCGACCACTCGTTTGGCCCATTCAATTGCATCCAAGCCTGTTGGCCGTGGATCGCGGCCAGTATGAGTGAACACATTCCATTGGCTGGGCTGGCCTGGCTCGTTGATCCGCCGAGCATCCATTGAAAGCACAATGCACTGCGAGCCAAAACGTTTGGCTCCATCTTCAATTAATTGCGGGTTGAGCACAGCAGCGGTATTAATCGAAACTTTATCAGCGCCAGCCCGCAGCATGCGATACATATCATCGACCGTGCGAATGCCGCCACCAACGGTCAAGGGAATAAACACTTGGCGTGCAACCTGCTCGACGACTTCGACCATAATATTGCGCTCATCGGACGAGGCGGTAATATCGTAAAACACCAATTCATCAGCACCCGATTCGTTGTAGAAGGCCGCCAATTGCACTGGGTCGCCAGCATCGCGATGGTTGAGAAAGCTAATGCCTTTGACCACGCGGCCAGCCTTCACATCCAAACAGGGAATAATTCGACGGGTCAACATGCTTAAATCTCGCTTCCGCGTTCCAAGATTTCGCTTTGGGCAATTTGCAAACGGCCTTGAATCGCCGAAACAACATCGCTGAGCGCTTGCACTTCGCGCCGTTCCAAATCTTGCATGCGGCTCAAGTTGGCAATTTGCACATCTTCAAGCCGATTTTGGGTGCGGCTGAGCTTCGATTCGTACTCATGACACCAAGTATCAATCCGCTCCAACGAACCCATAATTTGGCGCAGATGAATTTCATCAACCGAACGCAATTCATCAAGCTGCTCGTTATGTTGACCACGCAACTCTTCCAAGCGCTCTTGGTTCATCAAGAAGCGTTCGGTGCTGACGCGCTCGATGCGCTTAATTTCGGCAATCATATCGGGCAATTGGGCGCGTACAACCTCAATTTGCTCAGGCAGCGGCTCAATTTGCGCTTCGACACCTTTTTGCAAATCCTCAAGCCGCTCGAAGCGCGAACGCAACTCGCGAATCCCTTCGCCAATGTCGATCACCATCTGTTGGGTTTCGACTGCTTGGCGACGCATTTGTTGCTTTTCGATCTGCACATCTTCGCTGAGTTTGCGCATATCTTGCACAGTTTCGGCATCGACAGCGCGCAACTGTTCAAGCTGGCCACCGAGCGAGCGATACTGATCGTTTTGCTCGCGGATGCGGGCTTCAAAATCGCTCATGCGTTGTTCGAGCAATTCAATGCGCGCAAACCAGCTTTGTGATGTTTGCAAATCTTGTTTGCGATGTTCTTGCTGTTGGGCCAACGAAAGCTGAATATCGCGAATTGGCTTAACTCCATCGTCCATACGCACGGTACTATTGGCAATTTCCTTGCGCAAGGTGGTTAATTCACGCCGATAGCTTTCGAGGGTTTGGGCTTGCTCTTGGGCTTGGCGCTCGATCATGCCTTGCAATTGGGCAACCACCGCTTCAGATTTGCGCGATTGCTCGGTTGACCAAGCGTATTTGCCATTTACGTCTTTGATTTGACGACGCAATTCATCGATTTGATTCTGTAAATAGAGCAATTGCGATTGCTCTTGGGCGCGTAAACGCTCCTCTTCATAGCGAGCGGTAATATCTTGTTTCGATGATGACACGTTTAGCCTCCGTGTTCAATCGTTTGAATTGCCGAGGCCAAATCGATATGGCCTGTATAAAGTGCCGTGCCGATAATTGCCCCGCTAATGCCAAGCTCAGCCAAGCGCGCCAAATGTTCAACGCGAGCAATGCCGCCAGAAGCCACAATTGCTGGGCCAGCGGGCGTTACCAACGCGGCAGTTTGCGCGTAATTTGGTTCGCTCAAGGTGCCATCACGGCTAATATCAGTATAGATGATCCGCGCAACTCCGAGTTGGGCCATTTGTTCGGCTAGCTCGGTGGCGCGCTGGCGGCTGCTTGCCAGCCAACCTTCGGTCGCAACCACGCCATTGCGGGCATCGATGCCAATTGTAATTGCCTTGCCATATTGGCCAACCAATTCGGCGACCAATTCTGGGTTGCGCACCGCGACTGTGCCCAAAATCACATCGCTTATGCCAAGCTCAAAGGCCGCCGCAACGCTGGCTGCATCGCGCAAGCCGCCGCCAAGCTGCACTGGCACACCAACCGCTTTGGTAATTGCGGCAATCGTGCTTGTTTGGGTTGGGCGGCCAGCCTTGGCTCCATCAAGATCGACAATATGAATCCGGCTTGCGCCTGCTGCTTCCCATTGTTGCGCGACCGCCACCGGATCGTCGCCATAAACTGTTGTTTGCTCAAAATCACCTTGCACGAGGCGCACACAGCGGCCATCGCGCAAATCGATTGCTGGTATAAGTTGCATAGTGCTCCTAAAGTAGGGGCCAGGGGTTGGGGATAAGGGATCAGGAACCCCTGCCATAGTATTATTTCACTGACTTAACCATACGTATCTTTAATACTGTGCTGATCCCTGACCCCTGACTACTGCCCCCTGCACCCAATTCCCCAATAATTTGAGACCCCATTGGCCGCTTTTTTCGGGGTGGAATTGCACGGCAGTAATATTATCGCGGGCAATCGCCGCTGGAAAATTCAGCCCATACTCGGTTCGACCAGAAACTAAAGTAGGGTCATTGGTTGCCAAGTAGTAGGAATGCACAAAATAGAATTCAGCACCGTTGGGAATGCCATCCCACAAGGCGCTGCCATCGTGTTGGACGCTATTCCAGCCAATTTGCGGCACTTTCAAGCCTTGGTCGAAACGGCGAATCGTGCCTGGCACTAAGCCAAGACAATCGTGCAAACCAAATTCTTCGCTTTGCTCAGCCAGCACTTGCATGCCAACACAAATACCCAAAAATGGCGTGCCCCGAGCTATTACCGCGCGAATCGCCGCATCCATGCCCATTTCGCGCAACGAGCGCATAGTATCGGCGGTTGCGCCAACCCCGGGCAACACAACAGCATCAGCTGCCAACACCGCCGCAGGATCGGTCACAACATCGATCGGAGCTTGCACATATTCCAAGGCGCGCACAGCGTTTGGCAAATTGCCAGCTCCATAATTTATCACTGCAATCATTGATTGTCCTTGTATGGTTAGGGATCAGAGGTCAGGGGCAAGGGGCCAGTTTTAATCGCTTGAGCTATAAATCCTTTAGAGCATTGCATGAATAATTTGCTGTACTAAAACTGACCCCTGACAACTAACACCTGACCCCCTGAAGCTATGTTCTATGCTCTATGTGTACTGATTCATTGCGTTAACGACGGTTTGCCCCCTCACCCCCTAGCCCCCTCTCCCGCCCGCGAGGCGAGGAGGAACCACGAGACACGTGCTCCCCTCGCCCGCGTTCAGTGGGAGAGGGGCTGGGGGTGAGGGCATGAAACATGTTGTTAATCCAATGAACCAGTACATCTATGTTCTATGCTCTTCATCGCTCATCCCTCATACTTCATCCTTTTAACAGCGGATGTTCGCGGCGCAAATGCTCGATCAGCCACATAACATCTGGTTCTGGGGTATGACTGACTTCTTGATTAAACGCAGGGGCAGGCCGACCAGAAACCCAGGTTTGCAGCGTTGCATTGAGGCTTTGAGCAAGGGCTTCGAGGTTGTACCCACCCTCAAGCAAGCCCACCAAGCGTCCGTCGCAACACTCGGCGGCTAAATTATACACGATGGCAGCGAGCTGGGCATAACCCCCAGTCGAGAGCGCCAAGTTACCTAGCGGGTCGTACACATGGGCATCATAGCCTGCTGAGATGATCAATAACTCTGGCTCAAAGCGTCGAATTGCTGGGGCAATTGTGTGCTCAAAAATCAGATTAAAGCCCATATCGCCAGTCAATGGGCGCAAGGGTAGATTGAGCGTCGTGCCCAAGCCAGCTTTTTCGCCCATCTCCTTCCAATGGCCTGAGCCAGGCCAAAGCGGCCAGCCATGGGTCGAAATATACAGCACATCGGGGTTGGTATAGAAAATATCTTGGGTGCCATTGCCATGATGCACATCCCAATCCAAAATTGCCACCCGTTTAAGGCCATATTCGCGTTGAGCAAAGGCGGCGGCAATTGCAGCATTATTGAATAAACAAAAGCCCATCGCCTTATCAGCAGTGGCGTGGTGGCCCGGCGGGCGCACCAAGGCAAAAGCATTGGGGTGGCGACCGCTCAAAACCGCATCGGTGGCTACAATCGAACCACCAGCAGCAAGTTGAGCAATCTCGACCGAATCTGGCAAAATATAGGTCTCAGGATCAGCCCAATCGCCAAATTGGCCCATTCGTTGTAGGCTTGGCAAATGGCTTGCCACATGCACAGCCTCAATCTCGGCGGCGCTGGCATGGCGTGGTTCAAGCTTCGTCAAATGCTGTTGTAAATCGTAATCAGCAGCGAGCAGCGCATGAATCGCCCGCAAACGATTGGCATTTTCGGGGTGTTCAGGCTGGTCGTGGTCAAGGTAGTGATCGTGTGAAATTAGGGCGAGGCTCATACGCAAAAGCTCCTCAGCGAACAATACTAGCGCTAGCTTAATCGAGGCTTGGCTTGGCTGCAACCAACCAACGATGGACATTCCATGCTTGACGTTTTTTGCCGTCCCTCGCCCACGCTGGCTAAAATACAGCATTGCGCATAAAACATCCGTCTTAAGACTGATCATAGGAAGCAAAATGCTTTGTTACAATCCATGTTCTGCACAAGCCGCCCCCCAGTTTTGGGTTCGGGCGGCATTTCGCCGTGCAACCCATACATTTTAAGGAGGCTTTGCGATGCGGGTAGGCTTAGATTTCGGAACAACTAATACGACCGCAGCAATTTACGATGGTGCAAAGGTAACCTTGGTTCCGCTAGACTCCGTAGCGGCGAACCCCAATGTGTTACGCACTGCGCTCTTTATTACGCCAGAAGGCCAGCAACTGTTTGGCCGCGCAGCAATCAATGCCTTTACTGAGGGCAATGTTGGCCGCGAAATTATCTACGAACGGCGCTATGTTGGCACGGTCACCAACACCTATTCTGGAGTTGGCACAATCGTCCAATCGGTTGAAGGCATGGTCGATAGCAATCCACCAGGCCGCTTGTTTCAATCGATCAAAACCATGCTTCGCGATCCATCCTACATTAAAACTAACGTGTTTGGCCAAGAAACCCCGCTCGAAGAACTGATTGCCAAAATTCTGCGGGCCATTCGCCGCGAAATCGAGCGCTTTACTGGCGAAAAAATTAGCGCCATTACGGTCGGGCGGCCTGTGCACTACGCCGATACACCCGAAGGCGATGCCTTGGCAATTCGGCGCATGCGCGAAGCCTGCGAATTGGCCGATTTGCCGAATGTAAGTTTTATGCCTGAGCCAGTTGCTGCCGCCCACGCTTTTGCTGCCAGCCAACACGAACGCCGCAATATTGTGGTGTTCGACTTTGGCGGCGGGACGCTCGACGTAACCGTGATGGCGATTGACGGCGATGAGCGTCACGTACTGGCCACCGATGGCGTGCCGATTGGCGGTGATGTACTCGATAGCAAAATCGTGACTGGGGCGTTACGCCAATATTTTGGCGATGGCGCGCGGCTTGGCCCACGCAAATTGCCCTTGCCCGCAACCCTTTTGGAGCACCTCGACAACTGGCAAAATATTCTCGAAATGCATACACCAAAAATGCTTGAGATTATTGAAGAAGCGGTGCGCACCAGCGATAAACCAACCGAACTCAAGGCATTGCGCACCCTCGTGCGCGAGAACTACGGTTTGGTGTTATACGAACACGCCGAGGAAGCCAAACGCCAGCTTTCCAGCGAGCGCCAAGTTGAAATTAGCATGCATGTCGATGGCATCGATTTTGACCATTTGTTGCCACGCTTTGAATTTGAGCGCCTGATTGGCCCCGAAGCGCGCTCAATTGGCGCTTGTGTTGATCGCACGATCAAGGCTGCTGGCCTCAGCCACGACCAAATTGATGTGGTGTTGCGTACTGGCGGCTCCTCGCGGATTCCGCGCTTCATCAAATTATTAGCCGATCGCTTCACCGAAGATCGGCTGCGTGAGCAAGATCCCTTCACCAGCGTTGGTGCAGGTTTGGCCGTTGCTGCCTACGAAGGGCGCGGCGAAGCAAGCTAAATCCCAAGGCTTGGCATCGAACCTGCAAGCCCAAGCTATGGCCTAGCTCAACATCACGGCCATAGCTTGGCAATCTCAGCTATAATGCAGCTAGCCTTAGTAGGGAGTATGCGCGATGGTCAAGCAAAAAATCTTAGCTACCCTCAGCAACATCACCAGTGTTCGCGCCCAAGTTGATGGGTATCGTCAGCGATTTCAAGATCTCAAGCCATGGTGGCCGGTTTTGATTCCATTTTTGTTGTGGCGGGGCAAGCGAGCCTATGATCGCGAGCTCAAAGCGGTTGGGGTAAAACTAGGCGAAGCTGCCTTGAAAAAAGCCCAAGAACAGCACAAACTTGAGCAACAACAAACCAAGCTGATCGAAACCCAAGCCAAAATTAACCAAAAAACCAAAAAGGGACGGAATTAATTCCGTCCCTTTGGCTATGCTGTTTATGTTTCGATTGGGATTTTAGCCGAGGTTGCGGATAACTCCAACCACGCGGCCTTGCACTTCGACATTAGTCGATGGATAGTACATCGCGTCCATGGTGACGTTGGCTGGCTGTAACCGCACGCGGTCGCCTTCCCAATAAATCCGCTTCAAAGTAACTTCATTTTCATCGCGAATGCGGGCTGCGACCATCTCGCCATTTTCGGCGGTTTCCTGATAGCGCAACAAAACAATATCGCCATCAGCAATCAAGGCATCGACCATCGAGTAGCCTTTGACCCGCAAGGCATAGACATCGCCCAGCTTATCGCTGCCAACGATTTCTTCGGGCACCAAGACCGAATCTTCGGAGTTGGTTGATTCGTTGGGGCCTGGAATTGGCTGACCAGCGGCAATTACGCCCAGCACTGGCACGCGTTGGCCACCAAGCACGGTGGGCAATGGTTGTTCAACATTAATCAATTCGATTGCGCGCGAGATATTGCCTTCGCGGCGAATTTGGCCTTTGCTTTCGAGGGCGCGTAAGTTATAAGCAACCACTGAGGTTGATGAAATACTTAACTCGCGTTGAATATCGCGAATCGCCGGAGCATAGCCATTTGTGCGAATAAATTGCTTGATGTAATCATAGATCCGTTGTTGGCGTTGCGATAATCCGCTCATTGAAGCGCTTCCTTTCTGGGCCGACGTAGCTGTGGGTATTCAGCCATACACGAATAGACGTTCTACTTCTTATTATAGAAAAATACATATGTTCTGTCAACTAGGATGTTCTACTTTTTACAAATTTGATTAAAATCCGAGCTATTCTGGCATTATCTTTAATGTATATTCATAGTTCTAGCAGATCAATATTCTGATGGAGATTTATATGGATAAAGAAATACCGAAAGCGATTACTGGCAGCTATCTCAACGATTTTTGGTGTATTGGTGCTGAACATGCCCTCTATCATAAGGATGGAAATTGGTATCATCAACTGAAAAAATTCCCTGGAGTTCTATTTGATACCTACGGATATATTCTCTTCAAAACAGCTGATGAATATTTCAATTGCCCATCTCTTCGTATTCGTAAAGATGTTAGAGTACCGCAAGGGATTTCATCAATAGAAGGATATATTAAATTAAGCAAAAATTTACCAATTGAGACAATAAGCACTATCTTCGTCACGGAAAAACCAGTAGGAAATCGGTTAACCAGACGAACAATTAATATTACTGATCGCATACAGAGAGATACAAAGGTTAGTTTATGGGTAAAGTATCTTTATGACTATACTTGCCAAATTTGCGGCATCAAACTCCAGATTGGACAGAATAAATTCTATGCTGAAGGTCACCATATTAGACCATTGGGAGGGATTCATCAAGGTGAAGATATTGTAGAAAATGTATTATGCGTTTGTCCTAATCATCATGCATTATTAGACTATAGAGCAATTAGGATCAATTTTTCTGAATTAAGATCCCATCCAAGTCATCAAATTGATCCTGACAATATCGATTATCATAACGATAAGTTATTCAATATCCTAATTTTGTAAATTGATGATAAAAGGCGATTATGGAATTACCGAGCTTTATTTTTCCTTTATTAAAACGCTTTCGCTTGCCACCACGTTTACATTGGCTGGCGGCAAATGCGATTAATCCGCATTTTTTGCTGGGCGTGGCTGGGATTATTACCGATGAGCAAGGGCGCTTGTTGTTGTTTCATCATACCTATCGCCGCTCGCATCCGTGGGGCATGCCCGGCGGTTGGATGAGCAAAGCAGAATCGCCGCTCGAAACCCTCGAACGCGAGGTGCGCGAAGAATCGGGCTTGCAGGTGCGGGCCGACCGCCTAGCATTAATTGGCGTAACCCGCGACCGCCCCAAATTTGAATTTGTGGTTTGTGGCACGCTGATCGGTGGCACATTTCAAGCTTCGCGTGAAGTTGACCAAATGGGCTGGTTTGCGCCCGATCAATACCCAGCTTTAGCCCCATTCCACCTGCATATTTTGCAACAATGGCGCGAGCAGCCCACAAACGAAGTTGGCTGGTATGATGCACCATGGATTATCGCCCATCCGCGCTAAGCAGTTTGATAAACTGTCAGCACTTCGTCATCTTTAATCCTATTGTTTGCTAGTCCCCCTCGTTACAATTGAGCACAACACAGATGGGGACAACCAGAAATGACGCATGTAATCAAAATTAGCGGCTACGAAGTGGATCATGCTGATTCACTGCAAACATTAATTAGCGCCTTAAGCAGCATCAACGATCAAGTGGTTTTAATTCATGGTGGTGGCAGCATTTTGCCGCGCGTCCTGAACGCTATCGGCGGCACGAATCATCCGGCGGCAGCTGAAATTGCTACCATGGCACTCCGTGGCGGCATCAATCCACGCTTGGTTGCGGCGCTCACCCAACATCATTTACAAGCAATTGGCTTATGTGGCTCAGATTTGGAATTGATGTATTTGCTGCCCAAAAGCGATGAGCCGATTGTGCGCTTCGAGGTGTTGCACTATTTATTGGAGCAGGCGTGGTTGCCAGTGCTAGCTCCACTCGCCATGGAAAGCGCAACTGGCGCGGTGAAATTGCTCAACGCCGATACCGCAGCCCAGATGATTGCCTCGGCCTTAGCCGCTGATCAATTAACCTATATTGTGCAAACCCCGGGCGTGTATGCTGCGGGGCGACGAATCAGTGGCATTTCTGGGCGGCAATGTGATCGCTACATCAAACAAGGGGCATTCGATCCAAGCTATACCTCGGTGGTCAAAGCAGCCTCGCTGGCAGCACCGCATGTTGGGCGCGTCCGCATCACCGATCTAAATGGCTTCTTGGATGGAGTCGAGACGGTGGTTGTGGCGTAGGAAGAGCACAACTGAAACCACGAAGAACGCGAAGAGCACGAAGGGACAAGGGGTTAGGATTCAGGGGTCAGTTTTGATCCACGAAGAGCACGAAGGACACGAAGATAAGGCTATAGGCTGGTGGCTATATGTAATGGTTCATTAGGTTGGCAACCATGGTTCATGCCCTCACCTCCAGCCCCTCTCCCACTGAACGCGGGCGAGGGGAGCAGACCCTTTTTTATCGACGCATTACGGCAGAACCATGCGGTTAAAGCCCCTCGCCCATCGGATGGGAGAGGGGTTGGGGTGAGGGGATCATGCGGTGGTTAACGCAATGAACCATTACATCTTTGTTCTTTGCTCTATGCTCTTCTCCCCATTTTGCCTTTTGTCTATAAGTCTTCATCCTTCATCCCTCATCCTTCATCCTTGCTCTCTGTTCTTCTCCGCGCCCCTGATCCCCATTTTGATTTCTGCCTTTTGCCTTTTGAATTTATCTCGATAGGTCGCGAAACCGCTACCCAGCGAATGGACAGAGCGTGGTATGATGGGGCCATAAAGATTCGTGTCCCTTGAGGAGGCTTCTCAATATGGCACTCATTACGCATGTTCGCGGTCGCGAAGTTCTCGATAGCCGAGGTAACCCGACCGTTGAAGTTGAAATCGGTTTGGAAGATGGCACGCTTGCCCGCGCAATTGTTCCTTCGGGCGCTTCAACTGGCGCACACGAAGCAGTTGAACTGCGCGACGGCGACAAAAAACGCTACGGCGGTAAAGGCGTGCTCAAAGCTGTAAAGCATGTCAATGAAGATATTGCTGAAGCCATCGAAGGCTTAGAGGCGCTTGATCAAATTACCCTTGACAAGACCTTGATTGAGCTTGATGGCACTAACAATAAAGGCAAACTTGGCGCTAATGCAATCTTAGGGGTTTCATTGGCTACCGCCAAAGCTGGCGCATTATCAATTGGTTTGCCACTCTATCGCTACCTTGGTGGCGTTTTCGGCCATACCTTGCCAGTTCCAATGATGAACATCTTGAACGGTGGCAAGCATGCCCAAGACAGCACCGACTTCCAAGAATTTATGGTGATGCCAGTTGGTGCACCATCATTCCGCGAAGGCTTGCGCTGGGGTGCAGAAATTTATCACACACTCAAAGGTGTGCTGCATGACCGTAAACTAGGCACCAACACTGGCGATGAAGGCGGTTTTGCCCCATCATTGCCATCAAACGAAGCTGCGCTTGAAGTGATCGTCGAAGCGATTCAAAAAGCTGGCTACACCCCAGGCAAAGATGTTATGTTGGCGCTTGACCCAGCATGTAGCGAAATCTACGAAAACGGCATCTATAACTTGGCCCGCGAAGGCCGCAAGCTTAGCTCAGAAGAAATGGTTGGCTACTGGGAAACCTTGGTCAACAAATATCCCATCATTTCAATCGAAGATGGCTTGCACGAAGACGATTGGGGCGCATGGTCGTTGTTGCGCCAACGCATCGGCGATCGGGTGCAGTTGGTCGGCGACGATTTGTTGGTGACCAACGTCGAACGCCTCAACCGCGCAATCAAAGAAAATTCAGCGAACAGCATTTTGATCAAGCTCAACCAAATTGGGACTTTGACCGAAACGCTCGACGCGATTCAAACCGCGCAGCGCGCTGGCTGGACAGCTATTGTTAGCCACCGCTCAGGCGAAAGCGAAGATGTAACCGTCGCCGATTTGGTCGTTGCAACTAACGCTGGCCAAATCAAAACTGGCGCGCCAGCCCGTACCGATCGGGTTGCCAAATACAACCAATTGCTGCGCATCGAAGAAGAACTCGATAGCCAAGCAAAATATGCTGGCTGGAATGCCTTCGTCGTCAAACGCGACTAATCGACACTGACCATTCAGGACACGCAACGGCGCGTGTCCGCTTGCTATTTTAGGGGGAGCAAGCATGGCCGATGATCGTAAAGCACTTGGGCAGTGGGGCGAACACTACGCTGCCGCCTACCTTCAGCAATTAGGCTATCAATTAATTACCAGCGGTTGGCGCTGTCGTTGGGGCGAAATCGATTTGATCGCCTACGATCAAGCAACCTTGGTGATTATTGAAGTTCGCACCCGCCGCGGCGCAGCGCATGGCAGTGCAGCAGAATCATTGACCCTCAAGAAACGCCAGCGTTTAGCCCAATTGATGCAGGCCTATCTGCAAGCGCTTGAGCAAGCCCAAACCCCATGGCTTGGCGAGTATCGCATCGATGCCATCGCCATCACCCTCGCCCGTGGTCAGCCCCAACTTGAACATTTTCAGGCAATTTCGATTGAATAAGTAGCGATCAAGGAGTTTTGCATGACCCGTGAAGTTATTAGCACGCCCAACGCACCTGCCGCAATTGGCCCATACTCACAAGCAATTGCCATTGATGGATTATTGTTCTGCTCAGGCCAAATTCCGCTTGACCCCGCGACTGGTCAAGTTATCGAAGGCGATGTGAGCGCTCAAACCCGCCAAGTGATGGAAAATATTCGCGCCTTGCTCACGGCAGCTGGCACGAGCCTGGAAAAAGTGGTCAAAACCACGATTTTCTTGGCCGATATGAACGACTTTGCCACCGTCAATGCAATTTATGGCGAATACTTCCCTGAAAATCCACCAGCGCGCTCAACCGTGCAAGTGGCACGCTTGCCCCGCGATGTGCAAGTTGAAGTCGAAGTGATTGTATTGCGCTAAGGATAGATTTCCCTCACCCCAACCCCTCTCCCATCGGATGGGCGAGGGGCTTTTTAATTGCGTGGTTCAATGGTAAATTGTGGTGAAACAGCGACTTTTGTTGGCTGAAGCGCCCATTCCCTCACCCCAACCCCTCTCCCATCCGATGGGCGAGGGGCTTTTCATGGTGTGGTGCTTGGACAATTCGTTGGGAAACATGATCGGCTCCCCCTCGCCCGCGTTCAGTGGGAGAGGGGGCTGGGGGGTGAGGGGATAATACGCTACATCAGCCCAATTGGCCACTGATCTGCAAGGCTGCTTGTTGGCAGGCCCAAGCGGCTGCTTGCAATGGCGCAGCGCCTTGCTGCATCCGCCAAAACCATGCCGCCGCCCAAACATCACCAGCCCCAGTTGGGTCACTCACCTGCACTGGATAAGCCGCCACATGCTGGGCCTCAGCATTGATCCAGATGGTTGCACCGCGTGAGCCTTGGGTCATCGCCACCAAGCCACAAGCCTTGGCCCAGCTGGCAACCAGCTCAAAATTGCCACCAACATCTTCATCGCTGACCACCAAAGCATCGATTTGGGCTAGCTCGATTGGGGTCGGTTGCCAACGTTTCGGTTGAATTCGACCAGTGCTATCCCACGTGCGCAGCCAACCCTGAGCCGTCAAGCCAATCAAGGCGTGGGGAAAAAGCGTGCGTGGCGGAATCGCAGTTAGTTCTTGGGCTAAGGGTGCAAGATGCACCAAGTGGGCTGTGCGCCAATATGGCCCAAGACTCGCCCAATCCAAAGTGGTTGGAGCTGCATGCAGCCATTGGGTGCGGGCATCGCCCTGATAACGATTTTCAAAGGTCGCGGTGGCGCTGCTTGGCAAACGCAACAAGCTGCAGTTGCTTGGCAAATCAAACACAATCTTGGTTTGAGCTGGCGTGATGATTGTAGTTGCCACGCCCCACGAGGCTAATGCCCGCGCGGCAAACGTGCCAGTGCCACCTTGTTGCCAGCCGGTTGCGGTCAGATCGCGGGTTAATGCGCCAATTAACAGATACTCAAGGCTCATGGGCTATGCTCCAAAGGCATGTGAATCGTGTAGGTTGGATTGCCACGCATAAACACAAAGGGGTCGAGGTAGGCGCGGTAGGTGATATTGAAGGTATATTTGGTGTAAGTCGCCTCGCGTTCCAAGCCAAAGCGGGTTTTATAGCTCAGTTGGCCCCATTCCCCTATTGCCAACTGCATAATCGTGGTTGAGGTGGTTTGTTCGGGCAAGCGCAACAGCACCTCAAGTTGCGGCAGCGGATTGAGGCGCAAACCTAAGCCATTATGATACAGGTGGCGCAAATCGCTATAGGTACGCAGATTGGCCCTGGTTGGGCGGGTGTAGGCATTGGTCTCATCAAACTCGGTATGATGCAGCACAGCGCCTTGCACAAAACCATGAGGTGGCAGGGGCATCACACTTAACCGTTCAGGTGTACCTTGACACAACTGCGGTGGACGTTGGCCGTGGGGCACAGTCCAGCGCGTTTTGATTAGTTGGACAACAACAAGCATGTCAACTCACAGCTGAAAAAACTCTTCTCCTCAGTTTAATCCAATTTTGGCAGAATAGCAGGCGAACTGGCGGCAATTAACAAAAAAACCGACGTTTGAGGGGAGAAACCCCCAAACGTCGGCTGAAAGCCAAGTAAAAAACTTACTTGATTTCGATTTCTGCGCCAGCAGCGGCCAAAGCAGCTTTGGCAGCTTCGGCTTCTTCTTTGCTGACACCTTCTTTGATTGGTTTTGGTGCGCCTTCGACCAAATCTTTGGCTTCTTTCAAGCCCAAGCCAGCGACAACTTCGCGAACGGCTTTGATGATCGCGATTTTCTTGTCGGCTGGAGCGCCTTTCAAGATAACGGTGAATTCGGTTTGTTCTTCAGCAGCAGCGGCTGGAGCATCGCCACCAGCAGCAGCGCCACCAGCAACCATCACAGGAGCAGCAGCTGAAACGCCGAATACTTCTTCCATTTCTTTGGCCAATTCAGCAGCTTCGACCAAGGTCAAGCCTTTGAGTTCTTCCAACAATGCAGTTACTTTTTCTGAAGCCATGAGTGTAATTGCCTCCAAAGCAATAAAATACGAATTTCAAGGTTGATTGGCGAAAAGGCTAGGCGATTCGCCGAACGAATGCGATTTAGCCTTCAGCACCCTTTTGTGCGTGTGCGCCGAGGATGTAGGCAATATTGCGCATAACACCCTTCAAGCCACCGACAATGCGGCTTGCTGGAGCGTTGATACCGCCCAAGATCTTGGCCAAGCTATCGTCGCGGGTTGGCATTTTGGCCACCCGTTCGACATCTGCGCCAGTGATTTTTGAGGTACCGACGAGCCCGCCTTTGATCTTGATGTCTTTCTTCGAAGCTTTGAAGAAATCGTCAATTGCCTTGGCAACGCCTGGAATATCATCGTATGAAAATGCCAGCGCGGTTGGGCCACCCAAAAATTCTTCAATGTCAGTTTTACCTGCTTCGCGTGCTGCCAAGCGGGTCAAGGTGTTTTTAGCAATAATCACCTCGCCGCCTTTTTCACGAACTTTCTTGCGAAGCTCGCTCAATTCGGCAACTGTCAAGCCGCGATAGTTGGCAACTAAAAGCATTTGAGCGCGGTTCAGGCGTTCGGTTAATTCGGCAACGGTTGCAACCTTAGCTTGTGTTGGCATTCCGTTCACCTCCTTTCACAGGCAAATAAAAAAGCCCTGAGTGTCAAGACACGCAGAGGCAGGAGCACACAAATGTGTGGAAGATTGCAAAGAATCTATCAGCTACCTCGGCGGGCGATGCTTGGCATCATTAAGCGCGAACGCACCTGCTGTCTACGGTGGTATTTCTTGTACCGAAGCGAGATTATAGCAGGCTTTGTCATTTTCGTCAAAAGTAGCCAGAACATAGAACAGAGAGCATAGAACATAAGTAAGGTACGAAACCGCGAAGATCGCGAAGAACACGAAGTGTAGATTCAGCCATTTTATAAATTCGGTGGCAATCCAAGCAAGGTACTCTCATCTAAATCTTAGCGCGCTTAGCGTTCTTCGCGGTTTCAATTCGTGATCCTCACTCCCAATGCCCGACCTCCAACTCCTCTGTTCTCTGTTCTATGCTCTATGCTCTTTCTCCATTTTGACTTTTGCTTCACCTTTGACGGGCTAGAATGGCTCGGATAGAATGAGCATAATACCGATCACTGTGCCAAGGATGGGTATTTTGGCAATGTCGCCTATCAACCTGTTTAAGGAGTTCCCCGTGACTGATCTGCTGACGACGATTCCTGGCCCCCGCGCAACTGCCCTAGTTGATCGCGATACGGCGGTAATGGCCCCATGTAGTGGGCGTGTCTATCCTTTTGTGATGGAACGTGGCCTTGGTTCTGAAGTGTGGGATGTTGATGGTAATCGCTACCTCGATTTAAACGCAGGGATTGCGGTGGTTTCAACGGGCCACAGTCACCCTCGCCTCGTAAGCGCCCTGCAAGATCAGGTGGCAAAATTTATCCATATGGCTGGGACGGATTTTTATAACGAGCCAATGGTTAAGGCCGCCGAAAAATTAACCTCATTGATGCCTGGCTCAGGCGAGTGGCAAGTCTTTTTTGCGAATAGCGGCACCGAATCAGTCGAAGCAGCAATCAAATTGGCGCGTTATTACACCAAACGCCAAAATATTATTGGCTTCTATAGCTCGTTCCATGGTCGCTCGTATGGCAGCTTGTCGGTAACCGCCTCGAAGCCGTATCAACGCAAAGGCTTCTTCCCCTTGATGCCTGGCGTATTCCACGCGTTCTATCCCAACCCCTATCGCACGCCATGGGGCGTTGAACCAGAGCGGGTCGCCGAAATCTGTTTGGATTTTATCGAAAAAACCTTGTTTACCACCACCACACCAGCAGAAGATGTGGCAGCGATTATCGTCGAGCCAATTCAAGGCGAAGGCGGTTACGTCGTGCCAGCCCCAGGCTTCTGGCAAGGCTTGCGCGAACTCTGCGATCGCCACGGCATTTTGTTGATCGCCGATGAAGTGCAAAGTGGCGTTGGCCGCACGGGCAAAATGTGGGCAGTTGAATACGAAGGCGTTGTGCCCGACATCATCACCAGCGCCAAAGGCATTGGCTCAGGTGTACCAGTCGGCGCGATGATCGCCCGCAAAGAAATTAGCAGCGTTTGGAAACCAGGCGCACACGGCAATACCTATGGTGGCAACGCCTTGGCAATGCGCGCCGTCTACGAAACCTTGTGCCTTGCCGAAGAAGAATTGATGGCCAATGCCAACGAGGTTGGTGGCTACTTCAAGCAACGCCTGCACGAACTCGAAGATCGCTACGAGTGCATCGGCGATGTACGTGGCCGTGGCTTGATGATTGGCATGGAATTCATCAAAGATAATGTCAACAAAGATCCCCATGGCGAGCTTTCCAACGCTGTGATGGAAGAATCGTTCCGCCGTGGCATGTTGCTGTTGACCTGTGGTAAATCGACCATCCGCTTCTGCCCGCCGTTGGTGCTCACCAAAGACCAAGTTGATGAAGGCATCAATTTGTTGAACGATACCCTGCAAGCCCTCGGTGCAAAGTAAAAAAACCTATTTTCACTCACGTTACCCCCTCGTCCAATTGCGGGCGAGGGGATTTTTATGGGTTAAAGGGGCTAGGCTTTAACGCAGCGGCGCAGAGGATTAATGGCTTTGGGCTAGCAGAATACGGTTCGAGCAATTCGTGGCTAAAAAATAGTGCTTCGTGCTCTTCGTATCCTTCGTGGATCACGATTTAGCGCATAGGCGCAGAGAGGATGAGGCTTTTGACTATCGGCTATCGGAAGATTGTTCGAGCAATTCGTGGCTAAAAATAGTGCTTCGCGTTCTTCGTGATCTTCGCGGTTTCAAGCTTCGTAGTGCTTTGTTTCTTTTGATCATGAAATTGCCGGAACTGGCCCCTGAATCCTGCCGCCTGAACCCTCACTAACGATAAACACCCATCAACAACACTTTGGTGTCTCTGCCAACAGCTACCATTTTTGTATGCTCATGCCCAGAAAGCAAACAGTTTTTGGAGGATAGCGTGCACAAGCTACAAACATGGGGTGGCATTGCCGCCGTGATCAATGGGGTTGCCTATCTGATTGGGATTGGCATGGTCGTGACCATTTTAGCGCCCTTCCTTGCGGCCAGCCAAGCCGAAAAAATCAGCTTTTTGCTCGCACATCAAACCTTGATGGCCCTCTGGTATCTGATTATCTACTTGGTCGCAGGGGTTTGGATGGTTCCGCTAGCGCTTGGCTTGCAGCAGCGGCTGCAACAAGCTGCGCCAAACTTGCTGCGCGTTGCCACAGCCATGGCCATTATTTGGGCAACCACAATTCTTTCAAGCGGGATGTTGTTGATCAATAATCTCAAAATCATTGCCGATCTTCAGCACAATGATCCTGCCCAGACGGGCGCTGTGTGGGTCGCAATCTCGGCAATTGCCAGTGGGTTGGGTGGGGCAATCGAATTGCCTGGTGGGGTGTGGGTCAGCTTAATCAGCCTTGCAGGACTACAAACCAAACACTTACCCAAAGCGCTCAATTATCTTGGCTTGCTGGTCGGTGTTGCGGGCATTGCAACCGTCTTTCCAGCATTCTACGAGGCTGGCTCGATCTTCGGTGTAGGCATGATTGGCTGGTTTTTCTGGGTTGGAATTGTTTTGATACGAGCAAAGAACATAGAACATAGGGAAAAGGGAAAGGATGAAGGATGAAAGTCAAAAGGCAAAGGTCAAAAATCAAAATGGGGGTTAGTGGCGAGGGCGGGGATCAGGGATCGGGCTTCTAACGCAGCGACGCAGAGAACACATGGCTATGGGCTTTTGGCTAGCGGAAGATTGTTCGGGTAATTCGTGCAATTCGTGGCTAAAAAAATAGTTCTTCGTGGTCTTCGCGTTCTTCGCGGTTTCGTGGCTACAAAAGCCTATAGCCTCACTCCAAAGCACTTCGCACCTGCTCAAGCCATGCTTTGGTTGCTTGACTAGAGGGATGCTGTAGGCCAAAGGTTTGGGTATATGCAAGCAAAAGCTGTTGCAATAACATCTCAGCTTCGCTCAAGCGTGCTTGTTCAACCAGCGTATCGGCTAAATGATATTTTGTAGTAATAGTATCAGGATGCAACACGCCAAGGCTTTGTTCACGTGCAATCAGCACTTCGCGATAGAGCTTTTCAGCTTCGCTATGGCGTACTTGGCTTGCTAAAACCCATGCTAAGCCAAATTTGCTAATGAGCGTATCCTGATGCTCGTCGCCAAGCAGCGTATTACGGGCCAGTAACACTTCGCGATAAAGTTGCTCGGCCTCTGCATAGCGCGCTTGATAGCCCACTGCCCATGCTAATGAGTGTTTTGTGGCTAACGTCTGAGGATCGTTTGGCCCAAGCGTTTGCTCCTGAACCGCCAATATCTCGCGGGTAAGCTGCTCAGTTTGCGTATAATCACCTTGCTCACCAAGAATTCCGGCCAAATTATGCTTGATCACTAAAACATCAGCATGCGTGCTCCCATATTTTTGTTCAGAGAGCAGCAATATTTCGCGATAGAGAGCTTCAGCCTCGCCATAGTGGGCTTGATGCGCCAGAATGCTGGCCAAATTGAACGTATATTTGACCCTCAATCCCTCAGGCGACGTTCTTTCACTTGCTTGGTCGTAAATGTTGATTGCTGCTTGATAGGCACGCTGCGCCTGAACATAGTTTCTTTGCTTCTGGAAACACAACCCTTGTTGGTAGACCAAGCGCCCATCGTAATCTGTACGCTGGCATGCACGTTGATGGCTATATTCAAGGTGTGGTAACAGTTGCTCAATGTCGTTCATGGCCCATGCTTCCACATATGTATCGCTGAGTTCGGTTAGGGCTTGCTCAACATCAACGTAATATTGAGGATAGTTGCGCGCATCAAGATCGAGCGCCACATCGGCAATCAACGGATGTAATCGCGGCTGGGTTGGGTCGTTACAAAAGCCAGCCTGGGCTAGCTCCCACAAGTATTCCGTCAGCTGATCGTCTGAATACCCGCTGGCCGCTTGCAATAACGCCCATGGAATAACCATATTTGGCGCACAATAGGCCATCAGCAGCAATAACCGCCGACATGGATGGTATAGTGCGGCAGGCAACAAGCCATAACTTAGCGCAACCGTATCGCGTACGCTCCAAAAATGGTTAACCACGTTTTGAGCTTGTTTGTCGATTGGTTTGACCATGGTTTGCAAGCTGGCAAGCCGATGCTGTTGCAGGGCCGCAATATAGTCGGCGGCAGGCTTGCGAAAATAGAACTTTAAAGCCGAACCAATCAGATGCAATGCCAACGGTACATGCCCAACTAAATCAGCCAATTGGTCAGCATCTGTGTCATTAAGATATTGTTGGTTGGTTGGGTGCGCAGCTAGTTGTTGCAGCAATTGGCGGCTTTCAGCTGGAGTCAAGCTATCTAAGGTGATTAGATGAATCGCGCCTGGCCATTGGCTCCGCCGACTTGTGACCAGTACGTGACAGCCACTCGCCGCATTTGGTCGATAGCGATTGAATAACGTGGGATCTTCACAATTATCGAAGATCAACAAGCGTGGCATAGGCTGATTAAACAATTCGCGTACCACTTGTAGTCGTGTTTCAGGTTTGACTTCATAACGCCATTCGTCTGGTTTCAGGCTAGACCAACAGCGCTCAAAACTAGCTTGCAAGGTTTCATTAGTTGCAGCGTACACCCAAAATACGCCACCAGCAAAGTAGCTGCCATAACGATGGGCAAATTCTAAGGCTAGGCTACTTTTGCCAATTCCACCCATGCCAGTGGCAAAAGCAGTTGGCGTAATCATGGTTGGGTCAGAGCGTAACATTGCTTGTGCTAGTTGATAAAGCTGCTGTTCGCGACCCACAAAATCGCTCAGCGGCTGATGGGGCATAACCGAATATGCTGGTAATTGGCTACGCTCGGGTAAGGAGGTTTGGGGCAGGGTTGCCAACTTGGCTAATGCAGCAGGCAGGGGATCGGTTTGAGCTGGTAATTGCAAATATTGGTTAATTTGATTGTTGTTGCCTGCAATCACTGTATCAATAGTTACATCACCAAAACTATTGTTTGACCCCATAAAATCACTAATGCTATTGCTCATGGCAATCCTCTGAAAGTCAAAAATCAAAAATCACAAGTCAAAAGTCAGAAAGCAAAATGAGATCTATTGGCTAGCAGCACAGTTTCGTTTAATTCGTGGCTCAACGATTAACGCAGATGCGCAGAGAACGCATGGCTATGGGCTTTTGGCTAGCGGAACATTGTTCGTGCAATTCGTGGAATTCGTGGCTAAAAACTTAACCTTCGCGATCTTCGCGTCCTTCGCGGTTCCGTGCTTCGTGCTCTTCGTGCCCTTCGTGGATCAAAACCGACCCCCCAAATACCATAAAAGCACACTCCGTCGTTGCAGTGTGCTTTCGAATTGATCAATTACTGGCAATCAGCAGCTTAGTTACCGAGTGAAGGCCAAACTTCAAGCTTGGTTTTGACCCGGCGAATCACTTCGTCGGTGAAATCGGTGGTGGTGGTGTGGCCACCCAAATCGGCGGTGCGCACGCCATCGTACACAGCTTCCAAGGTGGCTTCGCTGATTGCGCGGGCAGCCATGTTGGCTTGTGGGGTGTCAATGTAATCGAGCAAGGCAGCCGAGGCCAAAATCATAGCCATTGGATTGGCAACATTTTTGCCTTCCAAGCTGGGAGCTGTGCCGTGTGGCGCTTCGGCCATCACAACATTAACCTTGAAGTCTTTGTCGAAGGCCAACAACAACGATTCAGCGCCAGCAATCGTGCCGAACATTTGCAAAACCAAGTCGCTCAAGCAATCGCCGTCGCGGTTGAGCGCTGGGATAACCATTGGATCACCTGAGTTGGTCAAGAGCAAGGCATAGGTTGCATCGATCAATTGTGGCTCGTAGCGCACATCAGCATAGCGCTTGGCAGCTGCGTCCATTTCTTCTTTGAGCATGCCTTCGTAGACTGGGCTAACGGTATATTTGGGGCCGCCAAAAACTTTGGCTTTCATGCGGCTGGCATGCATAAAGGCATATTCTGAGACAGCGCGGCACGTGCCACGGGTAATTTTTTCGGTGCGATAGGCAATTTCGTTATCGCCTTCGCCTTCGCGCCATTCCTTAGCACCATAGGCATCGTCAACGGCCATGCGAATGACCGAGATTGGCGCATAGGCACCGCCAACTGGGCGCACTCCTGGAATCCGGCGGCCAGTCCGTACAATCACCGTGCCATTGATTTGTTCGCGCAGAATTGCATTCGGGCTACCAACATCGCCAGCTTTTTCTGGGGTGATGGTTGCGGCTTTCAAGCCAAAGCCAGCTTCTTTCATCGCTTGAGCTGCTTCCAACACAATTTGATTATTGGTCGCTCGGCGCGATTCGAGGCTCAGATCGTAGCGCTTCAATTCGACTTCAACCCCGGTTACCGCAGGGTCAAGCACGCGCAGACCTTCTTCAAGCAGTTCTTGCCCCGTTTGATCGCCCTCAAGGACAACAATCGTTGGCTTACTCATTTAACTTAACTCCTTATCGTATCGATCGTTTTGAAAATAAACAAAGTTCACCTAAGGATACAAGTCTGTGCCACTACTGTCAAAGTGCTAAGCAGAGCATAGAACAGAGAGCATAGAACATAGAGGTCGAGGATCAGGGGTTGGAAGTTAGGATTTAGCGCAAAGAAGAGATGGCTCTAGGCTCTAGGTGTACTGGTTCATTAGGTATAGTCCCCTCACCCCAACCCCTCTCCCGTGGCGCGGGCGAGGGGCTTTAATCCTGTGGTTCTGCGCAATGTGTGGGGTACAAAATGGGTGCTCCCCCTCGCCCGCCCGCGAGGCGAGGGGGAACCACGCAACCCGTGCTCCCCTCGCCCGCGTTCAGTGGGAGAGGGGCTGGGGGTGAGGGCATGCACCTGGTTGCCAATCCAATCAACCAGTACACCTAGCCAATAGCCCATCCTTCGTGTTCTTCGTGCGCTTCGCGGTTTCGATCCTTCGTGCGCTTTGTGCGCTTCGTGGATCACGAATAAATGCCAATTTCTACGAGGCATATTAGTAGCTATTGGCATCATCACCCCTTTGTTGAGGCCCAATCGCAAGCCGAATGACGAAATTACGCTTTATGAGGCACTAAAATGACGAAATTAGGCAGTATATTAATCGAAGTGTTTGAATTACAGCTTAAACGGGTGATTTCTTAAAAATTTTTGATGACACATATGGGGGAAGCGAGGTGCTATCAAGCTATGGACTGTCGCTTGATTGAATCAGTGGAATAAGCTTGGTATGATACATCCAGAGTAATCGAACTGAACATCGTAGTCGCCAAGCAATCTAACATCGTCGTAGTACACATCATTGCACATCGTCGCACCAACCAAACTCGTTGCAGCACTCATCGCACTACTCCATTGCAGCACGACATTCTAGCACGTTGTCGCACCATTCTAGCTCATTGCACTCGACATCGCACTACCATCGCACATCGCAGCCTTTCAGTTTGATGCTCGACCATTCTCAATCTGGGGCTTCCAGAGTAAGCCGAGGCGGCATTTACCGCCTCGGTTTTTTGTTGGCTACAATTTGCCAACCACATGGCCAATGCTGATCTCATCGATCAACACATGGCTTGGTTGGCTCAAAATATGCGCGACGGTGTTGGCAACTTCGCTGGCTTGCAGCATATTTTGGCGGTTCCAGCTGCCAGCCACATCGTTCCACAGCGCCGTATCAACTGCCGCCGAAACGACTGCCGTAACCCGCACTGATTGCGGACGCAGCTCCTCGCGCAAGGCCTGCAAAAAGCCCATCAAGCCAAATTTGCTGGCTGAATAGGCCGACCAACCAGGAAAGCCACTCTTGCCAGCAATCGACGAAATTGCAATGATCTGGCTGCCAGGCTTGAGATAGGGCAAGGCAGTTTGGCAAGCCAAAAAGCTAGCAGTCAAGTTCACATCCAACGATTGCTGCCATTGCTGCAAACTCAACGCGCCAACATCGGCCACATGAGCCACGCCAGCAGCCAAAATCAGGGCATCGATCTGGCCTTGGCCTGCTTGCCGAGCCAGCTCAATCGCTTGCTGCACAATTGCCGGATCGCTGGCATTGCCAACCACAACCTGCGCCTTCCCGCCAGCCCACTCAATTTCGGCGGCAACTGCTTGCAACTCGGTTTCAGTGCGAGCCAGCAAAATTAGCTGATTCTGCGCAGCGCACGCCAAGGCAATCGCCCGCCCAATGCCACGCCCTGCGCCAGTAATTACAATTGTTTTACTCATCGGAATAATTCGCCGTAATATGACCCATGAATTCAGCGCGAATTTGGGGATCGGTTTTAAACACGCCTTGCAACGATTGAGTGACCATGCGGGCATTGGCTTTTTTAACGCCACGAATCATCGAACACATATGCGCGCCGTGTACCACAACCGCTACGCCGCTGGCACCGATTGCTTCAGCCACAAAATCGGCAACCTCGCGAGTAAGCCGCTCTTGCACTTGTAAGCGTTTGGCAAACATATCGACAATGCGGGGAATTTTCGAAAGCCCAATTACCTTGCCATTGGGAATGTAGGCAACGTGAGCTTTGCCCCAAAATGGCAACATATGATGCTCGCAAAGCGACGAGAACTCAATATCGCGCACCAAAACCATCTCGTTATAATCAACCGTAAAGATTGCGTCGTTAATCAAGGCCACAGGATCAGTGTGATAGCCAGCGGTAAGCTCGGTAAACATCTTGGCAACCCGATGCGGAGTGCGTTGCAAGCCCTCGCGTTCAACATCTTCGCCGAGACCCTCGATAATTGTTTTGACTGCGGCTTCCATATCTTCGCGCACAGCTGGGGCTGAGTTGCTATTGAGTCCATTGCCAGAGTAAATAAGCGTCATCTGATTAATCCTTTAATTAGTAGTAGTTCCAGAACCTCGTCCATCATTCAGGCCTAGGCTTAGTTGTGGCTCAACGGGTAATCAAACACATTATTGGCAGTTTCCCACAGCCGCAAATGTTTTAATTGCGAGCCAAACAAGGCTTCGAGCCGTTGCCACCGCACGACCACAATATTTTCGGCGGTCGAAGGCTGTTCGGCAAATTCAGCAACCTGATAATCAAGATGGCGATGATCCCAGTCGTTAAGCACACTCTGTACGCGTCGATCCATATCGACCAAATCGATCACCATGCCAGTTTGGGCATCGATCAGGCCATCAACGGTCACTTCCAGTTGATAATTATGGCCATGGCCATTGGGATTATTGCACTTACCATATAAATCGCGGTTGGCTTCATCGGATAAATTTTGCGCATGCAAGCGATGCGCCGCCGAAAACTCATAGCGCCGATTAAACGTGGCGCGCTGTTGCTGACCAAAATATTCAGCATACAAATCGTTATTTTCGTATAAACGTAATTTGGCTAAACGGACTCCTTTGGGTAATTGCGGCTCGATCTGGCCCCACAAGACTTGCACCAAATTTTCGGTTGTAGGGATTATCTCACGAAAGTAGGGGGTATCTTCATTGAGATGTTTATGATCAAATTGGTCTAATACCGTTGTGACCAAGCGCTTCAACTCAACCATATTCATAACCATACCAGTGATCGGATCAACAGCACCAGCGACGGTCACAAACAACTCGTAGTTATGGCCATGACCATAGCGATTGGTGCATTTGCCAAAGACCGCCTCATTTTGCTCTTGGCTCCATTCCTCGCGCCAATAGCGGTGCGAAGCGGAAAAATTAAAGCGCCTAGTTGCAAAAACATCCATGTGCAATTCATCCTTATGTTAACGACCAATCCCCCAGCTATCGATCATGTCTTTTTATTATGCCATTGAAACTCTAGGCTCTCAATGCTTTTTAAGCATGATCTTAGCAAGTTATGCCGCTTGAGACTACGCACGAATAAACCAGAAGGATGAATAATCAATGCTGAAGGATGGGGAATTGGGGATGAGGAAGTGAGTTTTTAATCCAAAGCCGCAGCTGCTCTAGGCTACTTATAATGGTTTATTGGGTTAACTATGGCTTGTTCCCCTCACCCCCTAGCCCCCTCTCCCGCCCGCGGGAGAGGGGGAACCGCTGAATCAGTGCTCCCCTCGCCCGCGTTCAGTGGGCGAGGGGCTGGGGGTGAGGGCACACGGTTGCCAATCCAATGAACCATTGCAAATAGCCAATAGCCTTGTTCTTATTCAGCGTCGTCGAAATCTAAGGGATCATCGACTGGCGGCACATAACTTAGCCCTTCTTGGATTGCTTCCATGGGATCGTCGGTTTCGCCTTCGCGCAAGTTCTCGCCAGTCAATTCATCATATGATTCGAGCGGCTCGTTCAAATCACTGTAGGCTTCAGTTTCGCCCTGCTCAATATCAGTAATCGTAAAATCTTGCAGATTTTCAACTTCATCGGCGTTGAACACGCCCAAAACATCGCTTTCTTCATTGCGATAGCCAGCTAATTCGCGTAGTTCATCACGTAAATCATCACTCATCAGAATCTCCTTATTATTGAGGGATCAGGGGTCAGGGCTGGGGATTGGTAGTTCGAGTCATCCGTCGATTGCCCCACTATTCCGCTAGCCAAAAGCCTATGTTCTATGTGTAATAGTTCATTCGGTTGACAACCATGGTTCATTCCCTCACCCCCAGCCCCTCGCCCACTGCACGTGGGCGAGGGGAGCGCTGGTCTGGTGGTTCCCCCTCGCCCGCGGGCGGGAGAGGGGGCTAGGGGGTGAGGGGACAAACCGTCGTTAATCCAATGAACCACTACACCTATGTTCTATGTTCTATGTTCTATGCTCTTCATCCCTCATACTTCATCCTTCTGGCTGGATCTCGGCCTGATACTCAGCGCCCACGACCACTTCCAAGGCTTTGGGCTGCACAGTAAACACAATTGGCTCATTGGTAATTAATTCGCCATCGGCGTTGAACCAAATTTCTGGCTCAGAGACGACTTGAACTTTCTTAGCGCGGCGCAATTCGACCAACTCGCTATTCAGATAATTACCATTGACCAATAAGCGTGCCGCCGCTCCAGCTAAGCTTAAAATCGAGCCATAATGCACAATCACCACATCGAGCAAGCCATCTTCGGGGTTGGCCAAGGGCGCAACTTGCACACCAGCTGCCGCCGTTCGACCATTGGCAATAATAATGTTCAGCGCATCGACCTGCTCAGGCGCTTCATCATCGTATTGAATTGTGGTGCGATAGGTGGTTAGATCGGGCAAAACGCCCAAAGCTCCGCGCAAGTAGGCCAATGGCCCCCACGTCGCCTTGACATCGCCCGATAAGGCTTCGTTGAGCTGGCCGCTAAAGCCACCAGCTGAGACATTCAGGGCATAATGCAATTCGCGTGGCGTGCGAATCTCAATCACATCGAGCTTGCGCCGCTCACCAACCAAAATCAATTTCCAAGCTTCGAGCGGATCGGTGGGCAAGGCCAAGGTGCGGGCCAGATCGTTGCCCGTGCCGAGCGGAATTACGCCCAGTGGCACGCGCCGTTCAGCTTCTAGCAGGCCTTTGACGATCTCGTTGATCGTGCCATCGCCGCCAGCAGCCACCACCAATTCGGCTCCAGCGGCCACTGCTTGGCGGGCCAAACGCTCGCCATCGCCAGCAGCATCGGTCGTGAGAATTGTGACACCGCTCATTGGGGCCAGCGTTTCGCGCAGCAAAGCGCCTTGCTCAGACGTGCCCGAAGCCGGATTCATGATTAGGCTAATCTTCAAAGTGGCCTCGTCGCTCATGGCTCAATACTTTCATCTGGTTGCGAATGGCGATCAAATAACCGCACTGCAAACCAACTAACCGTCATCCAAGGAATCACCTGAGTACCTGGAATTAGGGCCTCGACCACGCTGACGCGGCGCAAGCCTTGCAAGTTGAAGTGACTAAGCACCAGCCACGAAATTGGCGCGGCAAACACGTCAAAGGCCAAATCAAGCAAATCGAGCACAATCACCAAGCTCAAGGGAACGCGCATCATGGTTTCCCGATACGATGCGCCTTCGGGCACATTCAGGCGTTTGAGCCGATACCAAATGAGGGCTAGACCAAGCAAGCCCAATCCCCCAGCAATTGCAATCGTCCAACCAACAGCCCTGAAAAAGTTACTCCAATCCATGGGTGGTTCTCCGTGCTTGCCTCAATTGCCAGATGCCGATTCCAAGCATTCCCAGCACTATAAGCAAGAATGTGCCACGCTCAAAGCGCACGCCCGTTTGCGGCTGCGCTGCGTCGAGCCATGCCAAGGGCCAAACCAAGGCTTGGCTCAACCAAAGAATCAGTTGGGTAAACGGCTGGGCGGGGTTTGCAGCAAATAGGAGCAATACCAAGCGCGCAATTAAGAGACTTAACCCAGCAGCGAGCAACCATTCGAGCCAAATTCGCCAACGTCGCATCACAACAGCCTTTCTTGAAGGTTTAGCGCAAGGTCGAAGGCAAAATATTCAGTTGATTGCGATATTTGGCAATCGTGCGGCGCGCCACATCAAAACCACGCTCCGAGAGCAATTCAACCAATTCTTGGTCGGTCAGTGGGCGGGTTTCGTTTTGCACCAATTCCAACAGCACATCTTTGACGTTCAACGAGGCGGTGAAGAAATGGCTAAATGGAATCACCGAGCGATTGGGCAATTGCACATATTTATTGGCGGTTGCACGGCTTACCGTCGATTCGTGGACGCTAATACCATCGGCAACCTCAGCCCGTGTCATTGGACGCAGGAAGCGCACGCCTTGACGCAAGAAATCTTCTTGGGTTTCAATCAAAAATTCGCTAATTCGGCGAATGGTTTCGCGGCGTTGGCGAATATTGGTCAGGAACATTTGAGCACGCGCAACATATTGACTAAGGTGATCGCGCTCTTCTGAAGACATTTCTGCTTCGGCTTCGCGGCCACGTTTGGCCAACGATTGATACAGCGGATTGATCCGCAGGAAGCTGCGATCCGACATCAGCACTTCGGCTTCGAGCTTGCCTTCGTTCTCGCGAATAATTACATCGGGCATAATGTAGTTGGTGCGGGCCGAGCCTTCGCCACTGAGCGCCAAGGGATAAGGCCGCAAATGTTCGCGAATAAACTCGCGCACCTCGACCACATCATCGTATTCGGCGTTTAAGGCTTGGGCAATTGCGCCGTAGCGGTGCTCAGCCAAATCGTTCCAAAACTCAGTGATCACGCGCTCAACATACGGATGCCGTACATCTTCTTCTTCGAGGCGGCGCAATTGCAACAACAAACATTCTTGCACCGTGCGCGCGCCCACACCGACTGGAGCAATATCTTGTAGCTTGAGCAACACCGCAATTACCCGATCTTCGTCAATTGTGAGGGTTGCGGCAATATCGGCGGTATTGGCATCGAGAAAGCCCTGCTCATCCAAGCAGCCAACCAAATATTCAGCAATAAAATAATCTTGTTCTGGCAGCGAGGCCCGCAAATCGCGCAACAATACTTCGCTGAGTTGGGCTGGCGTGGCCACCATCATCAAAGGATCAAATTCATCTTCCTCGCCAGCAGCGGTGTAATCGCTGCGTTCAGCCTCGGCCAAGCGTTGGTCTTCGTGAACGCAATATAAACACAGCATTTCAATTAAAGGCCGACCACAGCGTGAGCATGTTTCATCTGGCTCCAGATCAACATTCTCAAGCGCTGGATTGTCCTCTAGTTCTTGCTGGATCAATTGTTGCAATTCGTGGGTTGAAAGCACCAGCATATTGTTTAATGCAATCAAAGCTGGCGACGCTTTGGTTGACATGGCTTGTTGTGCTAGCGCCTCAGGCGACATGCCCATGCGAAATTCCATGGCGCAATTCCTCCATAGGTTTGGTGCTTTGCCAACACATGTGCTGGCAAACAAGGTAATTCTATTGCTATTATACGGTAAACCACAAGGTGAAGGCTTTCTGTGGTACATACGTGGACTTTTGAAGTAGCCAAAAAGGATAGCAATTTTTATGCCAACCGCAATTGTCCGTCCGGTTAGTCCGGCAATTCAAGCATGTGAGCTAACCCACATCGAACGGCTGCCGATTGATTTGAGCAATGCTCAGAGCCAGCATAATCGCTACTGTACCACGCTTGCGGCTCATGGCTATCAGGTGGTCGAACTCACTTTAGCCGAAGATTTGGCCGATTCGGTATTTGTTGAAGATACCGCCGTCGTGTTGCCCGAATTAGCGATTATTACCAGACCTGGCGCTGAATCGCGTCGCCCAGAGTTGGCAGCCATGGCCGCCGTGCTGCAAAACTACCGTCAATTGGCATGGCTCAGCGAGCCAGCGACGCTTGATGGTGGCGATGTGGTCGTTTTAGGCAAAAGCATCTGGATTGGACTGTCGAGCCGTAGCAATCTAGCTGCGGTTGAGCAAATGCAGACGTTAACCGAGCCATTTGGCTATCGCGTCCAAGGCGTGGAATTGGGCCAATGCCTGCATCTCAAAAGCGCTGTTTGTGCCGTTGATCAAACCACAGTCTTGCTCAACCCACAATGGGTTGATCGGCAGCTATTTGCTGAATATCAGGTGATCGAGGTAGACCCACGCGAGGAGTATGCGGCGAATGTGGTGCAGCTGCACGATGGGCGTTTGCTCTACGAACAAGCCTATCCGGCAACTGCTGAACGTTTGCGCCAGCAGGGTTATCAATTAATTTTGCTGGATAATAGCGAGCTAGCCAAAGCCGAGGGTGCGTTGACCTGTTGCAGTGTGTTAGTTGATTGAGGGCTAAAACAAAACCAGCGGGAACGGCAGCAGCCATTCCCGCTGGTTGATCGAATTCAATTAGGCGGTTGCTTGCGCAACGTTCACATCGAGCGGAATCCCAGGGCCCATGGTGCTGGTCAGGGTAATGCTACGAATGTAAACACCTTTTGAACCGCTTGGTTTAGCAGCTTTGATCGCATCCAACAAAACTAACAAGTTTTCTTGAATTTGCTCAGCGCTGAAGCTAACCTTGCCGATGGCAACGTGCAACAAACCAGTTTTATCGTTGCGGAATTCGACGCGACCGCCTTGCAAAGCCTTGATAGCTTGGGGCAAATCGCTTGGTGGCACAACCGTACCGCTCTTGGGGTTTGGCATCAAGCCGCGGCGGCCAAGAATCCGGCCCAAGCGACCGACCTTACCCATCATGTCGGGGGTGGCAACGGCTACGTCGAAATCGATGAAGTTTTCTTTTTCGATGCGTTGGATCAGCTCATCGCCGCCGACAATATCAGCGCCAGCATTGCGAGCGACGTTTTCGGTATCGCCTTGAGCGAACACCAACACGCGCACGTTTTTACCGGTACCGTGGGGCAATGAAGCGGTGCTCCGAACCGTTTGGTCGGCGTGGCGAGGGTCGATACCCAAGCGCAAGTGAACTTCAACGGTTGCATCAAAATTGGTGAACGAGGTTTCTTTGACCAAAGCCGCAGCTTCTTCGGGCGTGTACAAGCGATCAGCTTCTACTTTTGCCGCAGCAGCTTGGTACTTTTTACCGTGTTGCTTTGCCATGAACAATTAGCTCCTTGTGGTCTTAAGCGAAGCCAAAGCTTCTGCCACAACATGTATTAAGGATGAAGGATGAGGGATGAAGGATAAATATCGTTCAGCCGTCACTTCAGCTTGGTTTCAATATATTAATCGACGGACTCGGTAAAAATCTAAAGGATGCAAGCTATTTCATAATTCATAACTCATCCTTCATATTTTCACTTAGTCTTTGATTGTAATCCCCATTGAGCGGGCGGTACCGGCGATAATTTTTTCGGCGGCTTCAACATCGTTGGCGTTCAAATCAGGCATTTTGGTTTCGGCCAATTGGCGCAATTGAGCGCGGGTAATTGAGCCAGCACCTTGAGTCCCAGTTTTGCCGCTCCCACGTTGAATCCCAGCAGCTTTGCGCAACAAGTCGGCAGCAGGTGGGGTTTTCAGAATGTAGGTAAACGAGCGGTCTGAGTAAACCGTAATTTCAACGGGAATAATCGTGCCAACTTGAGCTGACGTTTTTTCGTTGTAATCTTTACAAAACGCCATAATGTTGATACCAGTTGCACCAAGTGCAGGACCAACGGGTGGTGCAGGCGTTGCTTTACCAGCAGGCAATTGCAACTTTACGACTGCGGTTACTTTCTTTGCCACAAGGGACTCCTTCGCGAACTAGGTGTCGCGGGTGTTTATTCGATAACCCGGATAACTTGTAAGAAATCAAGCTCAACTGGTGCTTCGCGACCAAAGAACGAAACAAGCACGCGCACGCGGCCTCGTTCTTCGTCAATCTCATCGACCACACCTTCAAAGTCGGTGAAGGGGCCGTCGGTAATTTTGACAGTTTGGCCAATTTCGTAGTTGACCTTGACTTTGGGTGCTTCTTCTTCCATTTGCTTCAGAATAAAGCGAACTTCTTCATCGGCCAATGGTGATGGCTTGGTTCCCATGCCCACAAACGAGGTGACACCTGGTGTATTACGCACCACATACCACGAATCGTCAGTCATGGCCATCTGAACCAGCACATAGCCAGGAAACACCTTTTTTTGAACAGTCCGACGCTGGCCATTTTTGATTTCAATCTCTTCTTCGGTTGGCACGACGACGCGGAAAATTTGGTTCCGCATATCCATCGATTCAATCCGATGTCGGAGATTTTGCATCACTTTGTTTTCATAGCCTGAGTAGGTATGAATAACATACCAATGGACACCCTCGGGATCAAGCGTTGTTTCTGCTTCGTTTTCGTTGTCAGACATACTGAGCCTCGCATTTGGCGGTATTTATTGGATGATCCGCACCAGCGTTTCAAATAGCAAGTCGAAGACTGCTAGAATCGACCCGACCAACAACGAAATGCCAATCACGACTAGCGTCAAGCGTTGAGTTTCCTCGCGGCTTGGCCAAACGACCTTGCGCATTTCCGAAAACGCATCGCGGAAAAATTGGGCGATTGGATTCGGTTTGTAATCTTCTTTGTCTTCTGTTGCCACGGCCACCACAACCTCCTGATGAAATAGAAATGCTGCGGGGCGCTAGGCGCGACCGCGTTTGCGCAATTTCTGGTACTACTTCGTTTCGCGGTGCAGAGTGCGTTTGCGCAAACGTGGGCAGTACTTCACCAATTCTAAACGATTTGTGTCGTTTTTGCGATTCTTGGTCGTTGTGTAATTGCGATCGCCACACTCGGTACAAGCCAAGGTGATCACAATCCGGTTTTCTTTCTTTGCCATGATAAAACCTCTGTAGATGTGAATCAGTGCCAAACATAATAATGCGGGGTTGCCCCCGTCTTGTTATGCTTAGCCTGCTGCTGACGCAGGTTGAGGCACAAACGCGACCAGACCAAGCGGCTGATCGCGTTTGTGCTTTTTCAAAGCATTAGCTTATGCGATGATTTCGGTCACGATACCAGCACCCACGGTGCGGCCACCTTCACGAATCGCAAACTTCAAGCCTTGTTCGATAGCAACCGGAACGATCAACTCCACCGTCATTTGGATGTTGTCGCCTGGCATCACCATTTC